>AP017605.1:2400000-3000000 GCA_002356515.1 Mesorhizobium loti
CGAGGATTTGACGGAGTACCTGCACGAGCAGGGCGTGCGCGTGCGCTACATGCACTCCGACATCGACACGCTCGAGCGCATCGAGATCCTGCGCGATTTGCGCCTCGGCGCCTTCGACGTGCTGGTCGGCATCAACCTTCTGCGCGAGGGCCTCGACATCCCCGAATGCGGCTTCGTCGCCATTCTCGACGCCGACAAGGAAGGATTCCTGCGTTCGGAGACCTCGCTGATCCAGACCATCGGCCGCGCCGCCCGCAACGTCGACGGCAAGGTCATCCTCTATGCCGACCAGGTCACCGGCTCGATGGAACGGGCGATGGCCGAGACCAACCGCCGCCGCGAGAAGCAGATGGAGTGGAACGCCGCCAACGGCATCACGCCGGAATCGGTCAAGTCGCGCATCTCCGACATTCTCGATTCGGTCTACGAGAAGGACCACGTCCGCGCCGACATCTCGCAGTTCACCGACAGCGCCGGCGCCATGATGGGCAACAACCTCAAGGCCCATCTGGACGCCATGGAGAAGCAGATGCGCGACGCCGCCGCCAATCTCGACTTCGAGAAGGCAGCCCGCATCCGCGACGAGATCAGGCGCCTGCGCGAGATGGAACTGTCCATCTCCGAAGACCCGCTGGCCAAATATGCCGACATGGAAAGCCCGGTCTCGGGCCGCGAGAAGGGCAAGCACAACAAGGGCGTGGCCAAACACCGTACGGCAGAAGAACAGGAGCGTTTCCGCAAGCTCGACGAAGCCCGTGCCGCCGAAGAGGCGGCCAGGGCTGCCCGGACCAACCTCTTCCGCAAGCCGGCGCTTGACGAGATGGGCGCCGACGGCGCCGTGCCGTTGAAGAAGCCGCTATTCGCCAAACCTTCAATTGACGACATGGGCCCCGGCACCGACATGCCGACGCCGGCAGGCGCCGTGTCACGCTCGCTGTTCAAGAAACAGTCGGCCGAAGAGGCGCATGGCTCCGACTTCGGCATTCCCGGCGAGCCCGTCAAACCGCTGTTCAAGAAGAATTCGCTGGACGAGATGACGGTGCGGCGAACGGAAAAGCCGGTAGAAGGAAAAGTGCCGGCGAAGCCCCAGCCGACCTCCCCCCTCGCGGGGGAGATGTCCGGCAGGACAGAGGGGGGCGCGAAGGAACGCGACGATTCCCTCAAGCCAATCGTTCGCCAGCGCGCCGGCATCGGCTCTTACGAAGACCCAGGCGATGCCCGCCGCGAGAAGCGCAGGCCGGGCAAGACGGGACGGCCGGGGAAGTAGCAACCTTTTCCTTCTCCCCTTGTGGGAGAAGGTGGATCGGCGCGTAGCGCCGAGACGGTTGAGGGGTGTTCCAGCGGAGTGAGACGCTGGCGTTCCCTGGAGCACCCCTCATCCGACCTCGCTTCGCGAGGCCACCTTCTCCCACAGGGGGAGAAGGAAACTGCGCTCCACTTGCCTCCACCCCCACCTTTGGTGTAATCGCTCCCGCACACTCAACGTCTTGTCTCGAAAGGAGGGCTCACGTGTTTGCGTTTCATCGCCACCATCGTCAGCGTGGCCCGATTTCTGCCCTGCGAGCTAGCTTGCAGGGCTGACCAGGGACGGTCCGGGTTTTTCCCGCCTCGATTTTTTGGTCTGCCCTTCGTGGTGCCGCAACGCCGAGCCTGATGGCCGGCACGCGCACCGTCAAAGTGCATCCGGAATTGTTCCGGCAAGACCAGAGAAATCCAAAATGGCCCTGATCAGCCTCAAATCCCTCGGCGTCACCATGAGTGCGCCGCTTTTCGCGCACCTCGACCTCACCATCGGCACTGGCGACCGGCTCGGCATCGTCGCCGCCAATGGCCGTGGCAAGTCGACCTTGCTGAAATGCCTGACCGGCGAGATGGAACCGACCTCCGGCGACATCACCCGCACGCGCGGCCTGCGCGTCGGCCATGTCGAGCAGGCCGTTCCCCCTGCCCTGCTTGGCCGCACCTTCCATCAGGTGGTTGCCGATGCCTTGCCGCCGGATCAGGCCGACAGCGAGATGTGGCGCGTCGACGTGGTGCTGGATTCGCTCGACGTGCCCGAGCCGATGCGCGGCCGGGAAATGCGGGCGCTGAGCGGCGGCTGGCAGAGGCTGGCGCTGATCGCCCGCGTCTGGGTCACCGATCCCGACGTGCTGCTGCTTGACGAGCCGACCAACCATCTCGACCTTGCCCGCATCAGCCAGTTGGAAAGCTGGCTGAGCGCCCTGCCGCGCGAAGTGCCTGTTATCATCGCCAGCCACGATCGCGCCTTCCTCGACGCCACCACCAACCGGACTCTGTTCCTGCGCCCGGAACAATCGCCGGTGTTTGCGCTGCCCTACTCCCGCGCCAGGCAGGCGCTCGACGAGGTCGACGCCTCGACGGCGCGCAAATTCGAGCGCGACATGAAGGTCGCCCAGCAGTTGCGAAAGCAAGCCGCCAAGCTCAACAACATCGGCATCAATTCCGGCAGCGACCTGTTGACGGTGAAAACCAGGCAGCTCAAGGAACGGGCGGAAAAGCTGGAAGAGGCGGCGGTATCAGCGCATCGCGAGAAATCGGCCGGCGCAATAAAACTGGCCAATCGCGGCATCCACGCCAAGGTGCTGATCACGCTCGACGACGCAGCCGTCCAAACGCCGGACGGCACGCTGCTGTTCAGGACCGGCAAGCGCCACATCTGCCAGGGCGACCGCATCGTTCTGCTCGGCCGCAACGGCGTCGGCAAGTCGCGCTTCGTCAGCCTGATCCGCAACGCCGTGGTCGAGCCCGACACGGTCGCGAATGTGAAGGTGACGCCGTCGACGGTGCTCGGCTACAGCGATCAGGCGCTGTCCGGCATCGGCGGTGACGACACACCGCTGGCGATGGTATCGCGCCGCTACGATGTCGGCGAACAGCGCGCCCGCTCGCTGCTTGCCGGCGCCGGTGTGGTCATCGAGATGCAGGAGAAAAAGATCGGCGTGCTGTCCGGCGGGCAGAAGGCGCGGCTGATGATGCTGGCGCTGAGGCTCGCCAACCCCAACTTCTATCTGCTCGACGAGCCGACCAACCATCTCGATATCGATGGCCAGGAAGCGCTGGAGGAAGAATTGCTCAAGCACCAGGCAAGCTGCGTCCTCGCCTCGCACGACCGCTCCTTCATCCGCGCCATCGGCAACCGCTTCTGGCTGATCGAGAAGCGGCGCTTGACCGAGGTCGAAGACCCCGAGGACTTTTTCCGCGAAGTGGCTGAAGGCACCAGTTAGGCAACGAAACAGAATTCCAGCTTGCCGTCGGCAGGTTGGAGTTTCGTATCATTTCATGAGACGTCTCCGTTGACTTCCGAAACGTATCATGTCATGGTACGTCCATTGGATTCGGCGGATGATACGCTCGTTCAAGGACAAGACCAGTGAGGCAGTTTCGAACGGCAAGGCTCCGAAGGGATTTCCCTCGGACCTTGTCCGAGCGGCCCAACGGAAACTGTTCATGATCGACAACGCGACCGAGCTGTCGGACCTGAAGACGCCTCCAGGCAACAGGCTTGAGCCTCTGAAAGGCAACCGCGCCGGCCAGCATTCGATCCGCATCAACGACCAGTTTCGCGTGTGCTTTCGTTGGGCAGATGGGCAAGCCGAGGATGTCGAAATCACCGACTACCATTGAAGGACAGGTGTCAAATGCTGAACATCACCCCCCCTATCCATCCCGGAGAAATTCTCCGTGAAGAGTATCTCATCCCGCTTGGGTTGAAGCCCTACACACTGGCCAAAAAGCTGCACGTGCCGCGCACGCGCATCGAGCGCCTGGCCAGCGAGGCGACACCGGTGACGCCCGACACCGCACTGCGCCTTGCCAAGTTTTTCGGAACCACGCCGCAATTCTGGATGAACATGCAGGCGAGCTACGACCTTGCCGTGGAGGGAGAGGCCAAGAAAGCCGACCTTGAAACGATCGAGCGCATGGCCGCTGCTTAAGGTAAGCAGCCCCAGTTGCCCGCACTTTCCCCCCAATCGGAAAAGGCGCATCCTGAGATTTCGCACACCGAGGGAGGAAAACCGGTCATGCACGGGGTGGACGTCGTCAAGAACGTTTATGATGCCTATGCAAAACGCGACATCGTGGGCGCGATGGCCCACTGCTCCGACGATGTCGTCTTCCGCTGGGTCGCCGAACCGGAGGCACCCTATATCGGTACAGGCAACGGCAAACACGAGTTCCTTGCCCGCCTCGTAGCGCTGGACCGTGATTTCGAATACCGCCGCTTCGTCCCGGTGGATATCGTCGACGGCGGCGACAAGATCGCGGCGCAGGTCGAAATCCATCTGACGCGCAGAACCACCGGCCGGGAGCTGGTCATGCGTACCGCCGATTTCTGGACGATCCGCGACGGTAAGGTCATCGAGATGGTGGAGTATTACGACACCGCGCTGGCCGCCTCGGTCCTCTGAAATATTTTCGTCGCTCTGTCGGATCGCCTGAACCTGCGGCGTCCTTGGGATGCCGACACGATGATGCCGGCTTCATCTGAGGAGAACGCATCATGTCCATTCTGTCATCCCTGGGTCGCGTCGCTAGCCGCTACGCACAGACGCGCGCCCGCCACCGCAGCGAGCGCGAGCTGCTGTCCCTGCCGATCGAACTGCGCAAGGATATCGGCTGGCCGGAAATCGTCATCGACGCGCAAAACGGTCCGCGGATCCGCAGGGCGCCCTGACCCTTGCTCAATCATGCGTCTCGCCCGAAAGCGGCGTCGCCCGCATCGACGCGCGCCTTTCGAAAGCTTCGAACCAGCCCGTCAGCCGCGCCCGCGTGCGAAACGACGGAAGCTGGCGGAACGCCATCCAGGACAGCGTGGTGGCAAGCGCAACATGGCCGACATGCAGCGGCGCGTCGTCCATCGTGCTTTCGATCCAGTCGTAGCTCGCCTCGATCTTGTCCCGGTATCCCTGCGCAAGAGCGCCGTAGCGCAGTGGTTCGGGCCTCCTTTCGGTCTCCCAGCGCAAGGCGATGCCCGTCTGCGCCAAGCCTTGGGCGACCGACTGCAGCCGCAATGCCTGCCAGCGCGCCTCGCCGTCTTGCGGCAAAAGCTTGCGGCCGTCATGCAGCGTGTCGAGATAGGCACAGATCACGTCGGAATCGAAGAGCGCCGATGCGCCCAGCCGCAGCAGCACCGGCACTTTGCCGAGCGGGTTTTCGGCGTAGACGCGAGCGTTGCGCAAGGTCGGACTGGTCTCGTGATGAATGACCTCGAGCCGATCGGCAATGCCGGCCTCATGCGCGAAGACGAGCGCCTTGCGGGCGAAAGGTGAGTGCGTCTGGTAATAGAGGATCATTGTCGTCCCAGGAGTTGAGCAAGCGGCGCGTGATCCACCCGTTCTAGCCTGCGGGCTGCGAGAATTGCGCTCTGATTGACGGCCGCCGACGCAAGTTCGTTTCACGCCTTCCGTTCAAACCGCCGCTTGCACGGCCTGTCCGGAGCCGGCCCGCCCAAAAAATTTCGCGGGCCATGTAGGATTGCCGGCACCTCGTGCGTCCTGTGGCTCGCAAGGCCAAGCAAACGCCCAAACCAGACGCAAAGAGGAGCAAGACATGACTGACCAGACCCCCGTTCAGCCCAGGGCAGAAGTGCTCGGCGGATTGACCCCCTATCTGCAGGTGGACGGCGCCTTCAAGGCTGCCGATTTCTACAAGAAGGCCTTCGGCGCCGACCAGGTCTTTGCCTATCCGGCGGACGAAAAAGGCCGCACCATGCATATCCATCTCCACGTCAACGGCTCGACGCTGATGCTGGGCGATGCCTATCCCGAGCACGGCCATCCGCATAAGCCGGCGCAAGGCTACACGCTGCAGCTCCATCTCGACGATGGCGACATCGACAGCTGGTGGCAGCGCGCCGTCGATGCCGGCTGCGAAGTGGTCACGCCGTTGCAGGTGATGTTCTGGGGCGACCGCTGGGGCCAGTTGAACGATCCGTTCGGCGTCGCCTGGGCGATGAACGCGCCGGTGAAGTAGATTCCCTGGCGAGCAGGCGTCGCCCGCCACGGCTGACGCGCTCACCGCGCCGGGTCGTATCCCCGCCGACCCGGCGCTCGTTTCAGCAAAGGAGTTCACCATGTCCTATGTCGATGGTTTCGTGCTTGCCGTGCCAAAGGCCAAACTCGACGACTACAAGAAGCTGGCCAACCTCGCAGGCCCGATATGGATGGAACACGGCGCGCTCGCCTATGTCGAATGTATCGGCGACGACGTGCCCTATGGCGAGCTGACCTCGTTTCCGCGTGCCGTTCAGGCAACTGACGACGAGATCGTCGTCTTCGCCTGGGCGGTCTATGAATCCAGGCAAAGCCGCGACACGGTGATGGCCAAGGTGATAGCCGACCCGCGTTTGACACCAGATTTGGGGCCCATGCCCTTCGATATGAAGCGCATGATCTTCGGCGGCTTCAAACCCTTCATAGAGCTGTAGACCCAACATCCAGACCGATCGCCCGCTGCCGCGTGCCGACGCCAACGGCGGGACCCGAAACTCGTCTTCATTTCTCAAGGCAGGACCGACTTATGCGCAAGCTGATCGTATTCAACAGCATCTCGCTCGACGGCTATTTTACCGACGGGCACGGCGCCATGGACTGGGCGCACAGCCAGGATCCGGAATGGAACGCGTTCGTCGCCGACAATGCCAAGGGCGGTGGCATGCTGGTGCTGGGCCGCGTTACCTACGACCTGATGATCCAGTTCTGGCCGACGCCGATGGCGGCCCAAATCGCACCGGTGGTGGCCGAACGCATGAACGCCATGCCGAAGATCGTGTTTTCCCGCACGCTCGACACGGCGAGTTGGAACAACACCGAGTTGGTCAAAAGCGGGCCGGCCGCGAAGCTTCGGGAGCTGAAGCAGCACCCGGGCAACCACATGACAATCCTGGGAAGCGGCAATCTCGTCGCTCAATTGGCCGAGGAGAATTTGATCGACGAATACCAGTTTGTCATCGTGCCGATCATGCTTGGCGCCGGCAGGACGATGTTCGAAGGCATCGGCAATCGGCTCAACGTGAAGCTGGCCCGGTCGCAAGCCTTCGGCAACGGCAACATCTTCCTGCGCTATGAGCAGAAGCCGCAGGCCGGCTAATGCATGTTGCCCAAAGAGATCAGGACAACGATTTCAACCAAACATCGTCCTGATTAATCGCGGCACATCTGCCTGGCTCTTCAGTCCAGTTTGTCGAGCAGCGGCTTCAGCCGGTCTCCATAACGCTTCCACAAATCGACCGAGCCTTGATACATCGGCTGGCGCACCTGCGCGGCGGACGCCGTGCGCACCGGCCGGTCGGTCTGATGGAACGACAGCACGGCATCGTCCCATGGCAGGCCGAGATAGTCGATGAGCGCCCGGCTTTGCGCTTCCTGATCGGCGACGAAATCCTCGTAGCGCACATCGTGCACGACGCCGGGCAGCACCTTGTGCCAATGCGCCATGATGTCGGTGTAGAGATTGTGGAAGTCGGCGAGCTCGCCGAGGTCGTAGCCATAGCGGTGGCTATCGCCGCGGAAATGCACCTTGTAGATCGACAGGCAGGTTGCCACCGCATCGCGGGCACAGTGGATGATCCTGGCCTTCGGCATCATCATGTGGATGAAGCCGATAAGCAGGAAGTTGCCCGGCATCTTGTCGGTGACGTGGCTGATATGCGGATAGCGGGCATGCAGCATGTCGAGATAGGCCTGGCCTGCCTCGGCGAAATCCGCATCGTCCGTATCCGATACGCCCCAGGGAAAGCCGCCCGGCATGTTGGCCGGGAACTGCTTGCCGACCGCCTTCTTCAGGATGCTGAGCTCGCCGGCGCCATAGACCTTGGGATGGCTGGCGATGATCTGCTCGACCAGCGTCGTGCCCGAACGCGGCATGCCGACGACGAAGATCGGCGCGTCATCGGTGATCGGGCTCTGCCTGTGTCTTTCGAAGAAGCCGGCATCGAACACCGTCTTCATCGCCTCGAATTCGGCGCGTGTCCTGACGGGATCATAGTTGATCCCCTTGCGGCGAATGGCATTGCCTTCGGCAAAGTAGTCGAAGGCCTTGTTGTAGTCCTTCAAATCGTCATTGGCCTTGCCGAGGCCGAAGGACAGCTGCATGCGTGCCAGGCTGTCCGGCGGCGCCTTGGCATGCTGGGCCTCCATCCCGGCCAATTCGGCATCGCGCTCCTTCTGGCGCTTGACCTGCGTCAGCATCAGCCAGGCGGTGGCCATGCCGGGGTTGATCGCCAGCGCCTGCCGGAACAGGTCGGCGGCCTCGTCGAGCTTGCCCTTTTCCATCATCCCGACGCCGAGCCCGTGCAGCAGCTCGGCATCCTTGGGGCGGATGGTCAGCGCTTCGCGAAAAACCGCCAGCGCCTCGTCCAGGCGTCCGGCTTCCTGCAGGGTTTCGGCAAGTCCGATGCGGGCGCGCACATGGAAGGGATTGCGTGCGACCGTGCCGCGATAGATCTCTTCGGCTTCCTCGAACCGGCCGAGCTGCTTCAGCGACGAGCCGAGATTGTCGCGCGCAGCAAGCTGCTCCGGCCGCAGATCCACCGCGCCACGGAAGAAGTCGATTGCCGCGTCGACACGGCCGAGATCACGCATCACCGTGCCGAAATTGTTGAGGAAGTCGGCATTCGTCGGCTGCAGGCTCACCGATTGTTCGAGGAGTTCCAGCCCCTCTTCGCTGCGCCCGGTCTGGTGCAGCAGCAGCCCCAGGAAATGCGCAGCCGCCGCGTGTTTGGGCTGACGCGCCAGGACTTGCCGGTAGATTGTTTCGGCTTCTTGCCGGCGCCCGGCCTGATGCAGTTGCAGCGCCTGCTGCACATATTGGTCGAGGCCCAGCGGCGGCTGTCCGCCCGCACCAGACCTCGCTCCCGCACCCATCGCTCGTCTCTGATCTCTGTTAATGGGAAACCTGCCGTGTTTATCCGCCTGCCGCGATCTAGGCCATTGGCGCGGCAGGTTCAAGTCTCCGCGGGTTCTGCGGCCTTCCCATCGCCGTGAACGCTATCAGATCAGGCGGTTGGTCTCGGCAACCTGCCTGGCCCGCCTCACCGTGCCATCGGTATCGGAGATCGTGCGCCTGGCCGCCTCATCGCTTCTGATGGTCAACCGTGCCGACTTGACGATCATCGGCTGGCCGGTCGGGCCAACGGCAATGGCATGTATGGCGATCGGCTTGATGACCGGATTGACCGCGACGGTCTTCCCCCTTGAGCCTCTTGTGGAAACCATGGTTTTGTCCTCATTCCGGAGTAAATAAAAAATATCGAGCTGAGAAAGTGCCCCAGCGAATTTTCAAGAATTTTTAGAGATATGCCGACCCATAGCAGAATTATTGGAAGATCTATAGCGATCTATTTTCCGGCCATAGCGCATTTATTTTCTGAATCATCTTGAATAGGCAGCCCGATCGATCTACATAAGGAAGATCGTTTTGGCCAGAATTGGCATCTCGCGGCGTCAGAGGTTCTCGACCCGCCAATCTCATTCCAAATCGTCGATGCCGGACGCACGGCACATTCGCTGTGCGACGATTTTTCAATCCGCGAAAGACAGATATGACCACCGGAACCGTGAAGTTCTACAATGGCCAGAAGGGTTTTGGCTTCATTCAGCCGGCCGATGGCGGCAAGGACGTTTTCGTTCATGTCAGCGCGCTGGAGCGTGCCGGCTTCCCCGGCCTCGCGGAAGGCCAGAAGCTGCAGTTCGAACTGGAACGTGACGGCAAGGGCCGCGAGTCGGCCGCCAATCTGCAACTGATCTGATCCGGCCGAATTCGATGAACGCTGACCACGGATGTACTGGCAGCTCTCGAAGGCGGCTTATTTCCAGCGATTGCCGGAAATAGGAAAGCGGGGCTCGTCCCCGCTTTTTTGCTTTGGGGCCGCTGTTTTACATGACGCCCCAAGGTGTGAGCCAATAAAGCCGTGAACCAACCGAAAGTCAGACGATGCCGGACCGCACCACCCATTCCATTGCCCACTTCACCGCGGCTTTCGCGCTCGGCGGGCTGGAGGGGCAATTGCCGGCCGGCGACTACGACATCGATCATGACGAAGAGCTGATCGAAGGCATGTCACACATTGCCTGGCGCCGCGTCGCCACCTTCATTCACCTGCCGGCGAGGGCGGTGAAGAGCCCGACCACCAGCCAGCTTGTCGCCATCGACCACCTCGAACTCGAAACCGCGCTGAAGCGCGACCGGGAGAATGCAGCATGATCCGTTTCCAGCAGAATACGCGCCCGCGCACCGACACGCCCTCGCACCTTTTCGCCATTGGCCAGACGGTGCGCATGAAGAGCCGCACCGGCCTCGTCCAGAAGACGGCGGAGCTGTTCGAGATCAAGAGCAGGCTGCCGGTCAAGGACGGCTCGCCGCAATACCGTATCCGCAGCGAGCAGGAGACCTACGAACGGGTCACCACGGAAGACAATCTCGAACCGGTCGACAATCCGGCTGTCGCCAACAATCCGGCGGCCTGAGATCCCTGAACAGCCAGCCAACACGCACAAGAGGAGCAGTCCATGTCCAAGGGTCAACAGCGAAGCAATCGCGAAGCGCGCAAGCCGAAGAAGGATAAGGTCGTGGCCAAGCCCGCCTCTCCGTTCGGCTCGTCGGTCAAGCAGGCGGAGAGCGGCCTGAAGCCGAAGTCAAAGGGCTGACAGCCTTGGGGCGCCTCGCATGCGCCCCATCCCCTGCTTTGGGCAGGCGATGAACTGACGACAGGGCCATGCCAAGTCCTGCCACGGAGGCTTGCTTGAACTTCGTCATCGAGTTCTACCGGTCGCGCGACGCCGAGGAAGCAACACTCGACAAGGTGTCGCTGGAAGCGCCGACACTGCGCGACGCCCTGCAAGGCGCGACCGCCCTGTTCCACAGCCTGGCCATGCCGCAAATCCCCGACCGCCTGCGCATCTGCGACGAGCACGGCAGCGAGCTTTACGCCGGGCCTGCCGATGGGGCGTATCCGGCCTAGGCAACCCCTCCCAAGCGCCTCACGAGAGGAGAAGGAAAAACCTCAGCACGGCCCGTCGCCAACGATGCGGTAATCCGCGGCGCGGGCTTCGCAGGCATTGGGGAAAGTGCGCTCCTCGCCGTGCCTGCGGGCGCAGACGGGCGCGTATTCGCGGGTGCAGAACGTCTGCTCTTCACCGCCACCGCCACTGCCATCACCGTCGCCGCGGCACGGGCCGTCGCGCACGATGCGGTAGCCGGCACGGTCGGCAAGGCAGGCATTGGCGAAGGTCTGGCGGTCGCCGCCGCGCCGGGCGCAGACCGGCTCATATTGCCTGGTGCAGAATTCCGGTTCGGGACGCGGCGGACGCGGGCGTGGTCCGGGCCCGTCATCGACGACGACGGTGCATGCGGCCAGAAGCGTCGACAGGAACAGCACGGCAACCCCTTGCCGCGAGAAAATTGACGCCAGGAATTTCATGCTGATCTCTCCCCCGATCGCGATCCATTCCGATCCTCGCCATTCCCTTGTCGAATGCAACCCCTGTTTGCAGCCTCACACCGAAGCGGCGTCTGAAACCGGGGCGATCGGCAACAGCTGTCGTTAGCCGCCTCTGGCCCATGCGTGACCGTGGCTGTGGGCCGATGACCCGATCCGCAACCAAGCCTATCTGCGCCCGGTCGACGCTCAGATCGGTCGATTCTTGCGTCGGGATGCGCCCAGTGTGGCGGCCCGCGGCGCTATCTTGCAACCTTCACGTTTCCGTGCGATAAATTCCGTGTTCGGGCATTTGCGACCCGGAGAGCGGAACGTTTTGGACGACCTTTCCCCGATACTGTGAATCTCTGACGGCCCCGTTTTCGGCGGGGGGTTTGACCATGCGCCAATGCATGACTGCCGAAGCAACCACCGGGAACTGCCCTCGACGCCAGGTGGCGGGCAGGACCACCAAAGACTGAACGGGTGAAGGAGTTTCCCCAATGGCCCAGACCGGCACCGTTAAATTCTTCAACGCTACCAAAGGCTTCGGTTTCATCACGCCCGACGGCGGCGCCAAGGACGTGTTCGTCCACATTTCCGCGATCGAGGCATCGGGCCTGCGCACGCTCGTCGACGGCCAGAAGGTCACCTTCGACGTCGAGCCGGACCGCATGGGCAAGGGCCCGAAGGCGGTCAACCTCCGCGCTGCCTGAACCATCGGCGCGCCGCGCGTCCTTGACCGCGGGCGAACGCGGGTCCGGCGCTTGCCCCAGCCTCTGGGCACGCAGACAGGTTTTGAAAGGCGCGGCGATTTTCGTCGCGCCTTTTTCATGTCCTCGGCAAAGCAGAAATGCATGTCGCCCAAAGTGGATCCGGTTTTGGGTCGACGACGTGCATCATAACAAGGGCTTGACGCGCTTTAGGCGCCCGCAAAACTTTCTCTTGCCGATGACGCTAAAATAAAGGACAAATTTCCTCTCGGGCATTTGCCGGCCCGAGACTGGAGTTTATGGGATCAAAGGAGCTTCCCATGCCGCAGACCGGCACCGTCAAATTCTTCAACCATGCCAAAGGCTTCGGCTTCATCACGCCGGACGATGGCGCGAAGGATGTCTTCGTCCATATTTCGGCCGTGCAGGCGTCAGGTCTTCCCGGTCTCGAAGATGGGCAGAAAGTAACGTTCGACACCGAGCCGGACAAGCGCGGCAAGGGACCCAAGGCCGTCAACCTGTCTGTCGGCTGAGCCGGCTTCAGACTGTCGGCTCCAGCAGGCCAGCCCGGCTCATTTCGAGCTTGGTTTTGTCGCCTCTCTCGGATCGGCAGGTCGAAATCCGTTCAGCCTCCGTTCAGCCACGGTCGAATATTAGTCTTGGGTAAAGCCGGACCGCATCCCCTGCAAAACTGCACGGCCCGGTACGAAGGAGACCAAGATGAACAGAATTTTCAAGACAGCCGTGCTGTCCGCCGCCATGGCGGCCACCATGCTTGTGGCCCTGCCCGCGGCCAACGCCGATGAATGGCGCCATCACCGCCACCACGGCAACGGCGATGCCATCGCCGCCGGCGTGCTTGGCCTCGCCGCCGGCGCCCTGATCGGTGGCGCGCTGGCCAATGACCGGCCACCGCCTGACGCTAACCGCTACTACGATGACGGTTACTACAATGACGGTTACTACGATCGTGAGGTGCGGGTTCGCCCGGCTCCGGTCCGCCGCTACTATGTGGAGCCGCGGGTGGTTTACGCCGACCGTTATGCCGAACCGTGGACGCGCGACTGGTACGAGTACTGCTCGGACCGCTACCGTACCTTCAACTCCCGCACCGGCACCTTCACCGGCAATGACGGCGAGCAGCATTTCTGCACGGCAAACTGAGTGCATGTCGCCCAAAAGTGCGCAGCGGTTTTGGGACAACGACTTGCACCAAACAAAATCCTGAAGCGCGAAAGCGCTTAGGGCTTCCCTGCTCCAACAAAAAAGAGCGCTGACCGCAAGGCCGGCGCTCTTTTGCTTTGACTCTACGACCTCAAGTGGAGGCGCCGATCTCAGACCAGGAAGGGGTTGGTCCGCCGCTCCTCGCCAAAACGGCCGCCGGGGCCGTGGCCGCAGATGAAGCCGATATCGTCGCCGAGCGGCAAGAGCTTCTCCTTGATCGAGGCGATGAGCGTCGCGTGGTCACCTCCCGGCAGGTCGGTGCGGCCGACAGAGCCACGGAACAGCACATCGCCGACATGGGCAAACTTGGCCGCGCGGTTGTAGTAGACGACGTGGCCGGGCGCGTGGCCCGGGCAATGCAGCACCTCGAACACATGGCCGCCGAACGACACGGTCTCGCCTTCGATGAGGAACCGGTCGGGCACGCAGTTGCGCGCGCCTTCTATGCCGTAACGCCTGCCCTGGTTCTCCAGATTGTCGAGCAGGGATTTGTCGGCTGCATGCGGGCCGATGATGTCGATGCCAAGCGCCTCTTTCAGCTCCATGGCGCCGCCGGCATGGTCGATATGGCCATGCGTGATCCAGATCGCTTCGGCCGTGATCGCATTGTCCTTCAGCACCGCGAGCACCTTGTCGATGTCGCCGCCCGGATCGACGACGACGCCGTGCTTGTCGTCCATGTCGAACAGGATGGTGCAGTTCTGCTGAAACGGTGTGACCGGTACGATGCCGGCGTTGAGCTGACCCATGATCGTCCTTTCGATGTTCACGCGGTGATGTAGAGGCGCGGGCGAAAGGCGTCCACCCCTCGAAAGACGAACAGTCAGTCGTCCCGGAAACGGAAATGGGCGGCCGAAGCCGCCCATTTGAACAAGCCTGAAAGCGTCAGGCTTACTTCTTCATGGCGCCCATGACCGCACCGATGATGCCGGTCAGGATCGCGCCGCCGCCGGCGCCGCCGATGATGTTGTTGAGGTTGAGCGCACTGCCGAGACCGCTCGTCGCCGCCGCGGCCGCTGCCGGATCGACCGCGCCGCCGCCAAGCAGGCTGCCGAGGATTGCCGCGCCGCCGACGCCGCCAATGGCGCCACCCAGGATCTTGGGAAGCTGGCCCATAGCCGCGTTCTTGAGCGCAACACCGACCGCCTGACCACCGATGATACCCGTAATCACCTGTACAATGATCGGAAGAAGCGTGTTCATGTCCATATGATTAGTCCCTCCATAGCTGCCAGCCTCCCGGGCCGACACCATCATGAGACGCCGAATTGACTGAAAGTCAAATGCAGAAACGCTGAAATAAAAGGGGCGGCTCGAAAACCGCCCCTGCTTGCGCGAAAAGCTGTGACTATCGTTATTCTGCGGCGATCGCGTGCTTCGGCTGAACCGCTGCAGAATAGTCGTTCATAAGGTTCTTGGCGATCTCGCCGACCTCGAATCGGTAAGGGCCGATTTCCGACACCGGCGTTACTTCCGCAGCCGTCCCGGTCAGGAAGCATTGCTCGAAGCCTTCCAGTTCTTCCGGCAGGATGGCGCGTTCGATCACGTCCAGGCCGCGATCCCTGGCCAGCCCAATCACCGTGCGGCGGGTGATGCCGTCGAGGAAACAGTCGGGCTTCGGCGTATGGATCTTGCCGTCCTTGACGAAGAAGATGTTGGCGCCGGTTGCTTCGGCGGCCTGGCCGCGCCAATCGAGCATCATGGCGTCGGCATAGCCTTTCGCTTCGGCGGCATGCTTGGACATGGTGCAGATCATGTAGAGGCCGGCCGCCTTCGACTTCGACGGCGCCGTGCGCGGGTCGGGCCGGCGCCATTCCGCGACATCGAGGCGAATGCCCTTCAGCTTCTGCGCCGGATCGAAATAGCTCGGCCACTGCCAGATGGCGATGGCGACGTTGATGCGGTTGTTCTGCGCCGAAACACCCATCTGCTCGCTGCCCCGCCAGGCGATCGGCCTGACATAAGCGTCCTGGAAGCCCTGCTTCTTCAACAGCGTGGTCGAGGCATCGTTGAGTTCGGCCACCGAATAGGGAATCTTGAAGCCGAGCAGGCGCGCCGATTCATGCAGGCGCTCGGTGTGCTCGTTGAGCTTGAAGATCTCGCCGCCATAGGCGCGCTCGCCCTCGAAGACCGCGCTGGCGTAGTGCAGACCGTGCGTCAGCACATGGATCTTGGCCTCGCCCCACGGAACGAATTCGCCATTCATCCAGATGAAGCCGTCCAGTTGATCGAAGGGAACGGATGCCATGGTAACCTCCCGCGGGCCACGGCCCGCATATCCTTAGTGTCGTTGCGTGTTCTTTTAGGCCGTGATTGGACACGCCGGCCGATGTTGCGAAGCGTAAGCGGATAATCGCGCTCTGGCAAACTCAGGAAGTTCCGGAAAAACCGGCCTGCCTTGCCTTTTCGTTCGCAATCCGCCCAAAAGCTTGTCAAAAATTACCATTGCAGGGAAATTACGTCAATAGTACTGACATAATCTCCCGTTCCCATGGAGAAATGATGACGGATCGAAGCGCAGCCGCCGGAAAACCGATCAGGACCGCGATGTCAGTCGAGGACGGCATCGACTTCGCCATCATCGAACTGTTTTTCTTCGCCTACCGCGACTTCACCTCCGATCCCGATCAGATCCTGGCCGACTATGGTTTCGGCCGCGCGCATCACCGGGTGCTGCATTTCGTCAACCGCCGGCCGGGCCTGACGGTTGCCGAACTGCTCGACGTGCTGAAGATCACCAAGCAGAGCCTGGCGCGCGTTCTCAAACAACTGATCGACACCGACCATGTCGTGCAGTTGCAAGGCCCGCGCGACCGCCGGCAGCGCGAACTTTATCCGACGGCGAAGGGCCGTGCGCTGGCCTTGGCCCTGGCACGGCCACAGTCGCGCCGCATCCGTGCTGCATTGGAAGATTCCGGCGCCACCGAACGGACCTTGGTGGAACGCTTCCTCGAAGCGATGGTCAATCCGGAACTGAGAGCTCAGATCGACGTTGGGTCCGCAAAAATGTCAGGGAAAAACCATGGAGAGCACTGAGAGGGTCGATCAGGCGGCCGCACCGGACGACGACGCGCCGCATCTGCTTGTGGTCGACGACGACACCCGCATCCGCAATCTTCTCAAACAGTATCTGACCGAAAACGGCTTCCGCGTGACCGTCGCCGGCAATGCCGGCGAAGCCAGGCGTAAACTCACCGGCCTCGACTTCGACCTGCTTGTGCTCGATGTCATGATGCCCGGCGAAAGCGGCGTCGACCTTACCAAATCGCTGCGGGCCGAAAAGAACGTCCCGATCCTGATGCTGACCGCACTGTCGGAAACCGACAGCCGCATCTTAGGGCTCGAAGCCGGCGCGGATGACTACCTGCCCAAACCCTTCGACCCCCGCGAGCTGATCCTGCGCATCAACAACATCCTGCGCCGCGGCGGCCCGGCGACGACGCCCAAGGTCGAACAGCTGGTCTTCGGCCCCTACACCTTCCAGATCGCCAGGCGCGAGCTGAAGCGCGGCGGCGAGGCGCTGAAGCTGACCGACCGCGAGCAGGAGATCCTGGCGATCTTTGCCGCACGCGCCGGCGAAACCATCCCGCGCCACGAACTGGTAGGTGACGATTCGGAAGTCGGCGAGCGCACCATCGACGTGCAGATCAACCGGCTGCGCCGCAAGATCGAGCGCGATCCGTCCAACCCGGTCTGGCTGCAGACCGTGCGCGGTATTGGGTATCGGCTCAGCGTGGAATAGAATACCGGCCGCGGCGCTGGGGCATGATCCCGAAAAGTGGGAACCGGTTTTCGGAAAAGATCATGCTCCAACAAAGAGTTAGATCAGGAAGACGATCCAACCGAACGTCATCCTGATCGAGTGCCGCAGGCGAAATGAAAAAGAGCCGATGGCGACGACGGAACTGGAAGGGCCGGGATCTGACGGCTTGAGCGCACGCGCCACGCGAACGCTCAAGGCGGTGCCGCGCATCTGGAACCGGTTCTGGCGCCTCGTTTCGCTTTACATGCCCAAGCGCCTTTATGCGCGCTCGCTGATCATCGTCATCGCGCCGATGATCCTTTTGCAATCGGTGGTCGCCTTCGTCTTCATGGAGCGCCACTGGGCAACGGTGACGCAGCGCCTGTCGCAGGCCACCGTGCGCGACATCGCCGCCATCATCGACCTGATCGAGACCTATCCGCACGACGCCGACTACGCCAACATCATCCGCATCGCCCAGGACCGCATGCAGCTGAAGGTCGATCTGCTGCCGCCGGATCCCTTGCCTCCGCCCGGTCCAAAACCGTTCTTCTCTATCCTCGACGACGTTCTCTCCTCAGAGATCACGCGCCAGATCAACCGGCCGTTCTGGATCGACACGGTCGGCAATTCCAACATCGTCGAGGTGCGCGTCCAGCTCGAGAACAAGGTGCTGCGCGTCTTCGTGCGCCGCAGCCAGGCCTATGCCTCCAACACCCACATCTTCCTGATCTGGATGGTCGGCACCTCGCTGGTGCTGCTGATGATCGCCATCCCCTTCCTGCGCAACCAGATCCGGCCGATCCTGACGCTCGCCGAGGCCGCCGAAAGCTTCGGCAAGGGCCGGCCGATGCCGCGCGATTTTCGCCCGCGCGGCGCCGAGGAGGTTCGCCGCGCCGGCTTTGCCTTCATCCAGATGCGCGAGCGCATCGAGCGCCAGATCGACCAGCGCACCGCCATGCTGACTGGCGTCAGCCATGATCTGAGAACCATCCTCACCCGCTTCAAGCTGCAGTTGGCACTGGCCGGCGGCAAGACCGAGACCAAGGCGGCGCTCAACCAGGACATCGACGACATGCAGTCGATGTTGGAGGGTTATCTCGCCTTTGCCCGTGGCGAGGCCTCGGAGGATCCGGGACGTTTCGATCTCGAAGCCTATTTCCAAAAGCTCAGCGACGAAGCCGCCTTGCGCAAATGCAAGCTGTCGACGACGCTTTCCGGCGATCCGACCGTGCATGTCAGGCCGAATGCCTTCGCCCGGCTGTTGTCCAACGTCATCGGCAATGCTTTCCGCTATGCCAAGACGGTGGAGGTCAGTGCCAATCACGGCCGCGGCTCGCTGGTGGTCACCGTCGACGACAACGGCCCCGGCATTCCTGTCGACAGGCGCGAGGACGTGTTCAAGCCCTTCGTGCGGCTCGACGAGGCCCGCAACCTCGATGCCAGCGGCACCGGGCTCGGCCTGTCGATTGCCCGCGACATCGCCCGCAGCCATGGCGGTGACATCACCCTCGACGACAGTCCGCTCGGCGGCCTGCGCGCGGTGATCAAGGTTCCGGCCTGATGCATGTCGCCCAAAAGTGACCTCGGTTTTGGGAGAACGACATGCATAAAAACAAAAAACCTAAAGCGCGTCGCATGAATCCGTTTCAACGCGACGTGCTTTAGGCAGCTCAAGTATCAAGCCAGATATCAGGCTTCATCCGCTCGTCATGAAATCATGGTGAAGAGCGCGCATGAAACGCGCGACTGCAGTTGATTCGGCCCGGCCGCCTCACTTCGACGCCGTACCCGCCCGGGTGCGCTGGAGCGAAGCGAGGGCGGCCGGCTGGTCGCCGTTCCGGCATCGCCTCAAGGCAACCGTCGACCTTTCCAGCAAAGGGCCGCCATGCGCATATTGATGGTCACCGACGCCTGGCGCCCGCAGGTCAACGGCGTCGTCCACACGCTGGAGCGGCTCACCGAAACGCTGAAATCCTTCGACGTCGCGGTGGATTTCCTGACACCCAACATCTTTCGCACGCTGCCCCTGCCGACCTACCCTGACATCCGGCTGGCGCTGACCACGCCAGGCCATGTCGCGCGCCTGATCGATGCCTACAAGGCGGATCACATCCACATCGTCACCGAAGGGCCGCTCGGTATCATGGCGCGGCGCTATTGCCGCAACGCCGGCCGGCCGTTCACCACCAGCTATCACACACGCTTTCCTGAATATCTCAGCGCCCGCCTGCCGGTGCCGGAAAGCTGGGCCTATCGCTGGTTGCGCGATTTCCACAATTCCGGCCAGGGCACATTGGTCGCCACCCAGTCGCTCGCCGACGACCTTTCGGCGCGCGGCTTCAACAAGCTGCGGCCGTGGACGCGCGGCGTCGACACCGACCATTTCCGGCCGGACAAGAGGAAAGACCTCGGCTTCCCCGGCCCGGTCTTCCTCTGCGTCGGCCGCGTCGCCATCGAGAAAAACCTCTCCGCCTTCCTCGACCTCGACCTGCCCGGCAGCAAGGTGATCGTCGGCGAAGGCCCTGAGCTTGCCAAGCTCAGGGCAAAATATCCCAAGGCGCATTTCCTCGGTCACCGCCCCAATGACGAACTGGCCGAGATCTACGCCTCGGCCGATGTCTTCGTCTTCCCCAGCCGCACGGACACGTTCGGCAACGTCATCATCGAGGCGCTGGCCAGCGGCACGCCGGTCGCCGCCTATCCGGTGACCGGGCCGATCGACATTGTCGGCGATGGCTTTGGCGGCGCGGTCTCCAACGATCTGCGCGAGGCGTCACTTGCCGCCCTCAAGGTCAACCGCGCCGAGGCCAGAGAACGCGCCATGCGCTACAGCTGGAAGGCTTGTGCGGAAATGTTCCTCGACACGGTCGAGGAAGCACTGGGGATGCCGCGGAGGCTTGCCGCCTGACCCTCTCCTTCGTCATCCACGGGCGGAGCGTTGGCGAAGCCGGCGCGCAGACCCGAGGATCCATTCCGTGAGCTGGAAGCGTCCGCAGCGGTGAAGGATTAAGGATAACGGCGAAACTGCGTGTGCTCGACCAGCCCAGAGCCAGAAGCATCATTCTGGACCGCCCCGCTTTTCGGCCACTGTCGCGGCATGGATCCTCGGGTCTGCGCGGGCGCTTAGCGCCCGCTCCGCCCGTGGATGACGAAAGCGTGTAACGTGCGACGACCGCAACTATCAGCGATGAATCCTAGAACAGCCGCCCGCCATCCGGCACCCTGCGCTCGATCGCTCCGAGCACCACCGCGCCCTCCTCGTCGGGAAAACCGAGCGTCAGCACTTCCGACATGAACGGCCCGATCTGGCGTGGCGGGAAATTGACCACGGCGAACACCTGCCGGCCAATCAAGCTTTCGGGCGTATAGTATTTGGTGATCTGCGCCGATGATTTCTTCACCCCGATGTCGGGTCCGAAATCGATCTTCAGCTTGAAGGCAGGCTTGCGCGCTTCCGGAAACGGTTCGGCCTCGACGATCGTGCCGGCGCGGATGTCGACACGATCGAAATCGGCAAAACTGATCTGCGGCTTGCGCTCGCTGCTCGAACTCATTCGCGTACGGCTCTAGGCGTTGCCGTAGGTCTCGAACAGCACGCCGGCCAGCGCGTCCTTGGCCGAGGTTCCCGACCAGACGACGAACTGGAAAGCCTGGAAATAACATTCGCAGGCTTCCAGCGCCGAGGACAAGAGCACCTCGACCTGCTGGCTGGACGGCTCGACCCCGCCGGCCAGAAGCAGCGACTGGCGGAACATGATCGCGCCCTCCTGCTCCCAGAGGTCGAAATGGCCGAACAGCATCTGTTCGTTGATCAGCGATAGCAGCCGCATCACTTCCAGCGCGCGGGTTTCCGGCACCTTGATGTCGAAGGCGCAGGCCAGATGCAGCGCCTCGAAATCCTCCATCCAGGAGAAGGAGACGTGATAGTCGGTCCAGCTGCCGGCGACCGAGATCGAGATTTCATCATCGCCGGCCCGTTCGAAGGACCAGTCGTTGTTGTGGGCCACCTGCTCGATAACATCCACCGGATGGATTTCGCGGGAGTATTCGAGTTCGAGAAGTTCCATGGAATGCTTCCTGTGTTCAGGGGGAGCGCCTCACGCTCCGCGGGGCACACACGACGAACAATCTGATCTAGAACTCGGACGGCCAGGACTTCTCGACGCAAAGACCCCAGACCGGACCCCACCGCCCGGCCGCATGACCCTGCTTCGAATCATGCAACAAATTCAGTCTATTGATCGGGAGTCGCGTGAACAGCCCAATTTTTCGCACTGCGTCATTCGCATGTGGAAAGGCGCTGTCACAAAGATTCATGCAATGCCGTTAAGCGATTCACGGCAAAGCGCTTTTCAAGATCGCACTATGTGGAAAAGTTTAACGATTATTTTTTTGCGCGAGGCTTCGCCGCCGCCGCTGGTGCGGCCTCACCGGCGAGTTCTGCAAGCTTCGCTTCGAGCGCCTCGATGCGGGCGGCAAGCCTGCTGTTCTCGTCACGGGCCTTGGCGGCCATCTCGCGCGCGGCCTCGAATTCCTCGCGCTGCACCACATCCATCGAATTGAGGATGCGCTCCGCCTGCCCCTTGAAGGCAGTCTCCACCTCACGCCGGACGCCCTGCGCGGCACCCGCGGCATCGGTCATCAGCTTGGCGAATTCATCGAGAATGCGGTTCGGTCCGGTCGACATGGCAAATCCTCGCTTGCTTGAAATGACGTAGTGGCGCTGAGCGCCGAATGCAAGAACGTTGAGGGCTGGTGCGGCCTCTGCGTTGCTATGGCGCATGGCGGTACCATGCCTATGCGAAGCCTTCAAATGGCCCCAAGCTGTACTTAAGGACGCCAAATCGCCTACTGTGTCGTCATCAAATAGTGCTTCAGCACGCTCCAGTCAGGGTCACCCAATGGCAACGCCCCCGCGCCGACCGACAAATCCGTTCGAAGCCGCCGAAGCGGCCTTCAAGCCGGTCAAGAAACCGGCAGCGCCCATTCGCGAACCCTCATCCGCCCCGAATGTCCGCGAGCTTGTCTCGATCCGGATCGACCAAGCCGTGCTCGATCATTTCCAGGAAGACGGCCCCGGCTGGCAGGACAGGATCAACGACGCGTTGCGGCAGTTTGTGGCCGCCAAGGGCTGAGTTCGCCACCCAAGGCGCGATGGCTCGCAATGGTGATCGGTCGCGACACTTGACGGCGACCGGCTTGCCTTGACCCTGCCAAAACCCTACCGCATGGTCCGCGCCCGAATGCGACCGCAACCGAGAGCTCCCCGTTGAACGAATATTTCCTGCTGCCGCTGGCCTCGCTGCCCTTCCCCAACATCAACCCGATCCTCATCCAGATCGGGCCTCTGGCGGTGCATTGGTACGGCATCGGCTACATCGTCGGCATCCTGTTTGCCTGGTGGTACGCCAAGCGGCTAGCCGCCAACCCGAAACTATGGCCCGACGGCATCCTGCCGATGAAGCCGGAAGACCTCGACGATTTCATCGTCTGGGCAGCGATCGGCGTCGTGCTTGGCGGCCGTACGGGCTACGTGCTGTTCTACGACCTGGCGCGCTACATAGCGCATCCACTCGACATCTTCGCGGTCTGGCAAGGCGGCATGTCGTTTCATGGCGGCCTGCTCGGTGTCATCCTCGCCATGACGCTGTTTTCCATCAAGCGCGGCGTCCGCACCTGGTCGCTGTTCGATGTCGTGGCCGCCGGCGTGCCGGTTGGGCTCGGCCTGGTGCGCGTCGCCAACTTCATCAATTCCGAGCTTTGGGGCCGGCCGACCGACGTGCCCTGGGCAATAGAATTCCCCAATGGCGGCCCCTTTACCCGCCATCCGAGCCAGCTCTACGAAGCCCTGCTCGAGGGCCTGGTGTTGTTCCTGGTCCTGCGCATCCTCACCCATTCGCGCCTCAAGCTGAAGACGCCGCGCTTCGTCGGCGGCGCCTTCATCTGCGGCTATGGCCTGTCGCGCATCTTCGTCGAGTTCTTCCGCGAACCCGACCAGCAGCTCGGCTATCTCCTCGGCACCAACTGGCTGACCATGGGCATGATCCTGTCGACGCCGATGGTGCTGGCCGGCATCTGGGCGATGGCTACAGCCAAGCCGGTGACGCAAGGACAGCCGCAGGCGACATGACGCGGCTCAAGACCCGCATCGTCGACCTGATCGAGGCGCTCGGCCCCCTTCCCGTCAACGAGTACATGGCGCTGTGCCTGTTCGACCCCGCGGACGGCTACTACACGACGCGCGAGCCGTTCGGCGCCGCCGGCGACTTCGTGACCGCGCCGGAGATCAGCCAGATGTTCGGCGAACTCGTCGCCGTCTGGCTTTACCAGGCTTGGGCAGCGATTGGCCGGCCGATGCCTGTCACTATCGCCGAGATCGGCCCCGGTCGCGGCACGCTGATGAAGGACATGCTGCGCACCCTGTCGCGGCTCGATCCTGATCTGGCCAATGGCGCTGCATTCGCCATGATCGAGACCAGCCCGCGCCTGGCCGGGATCCAGAAACAGACGCTCGGCGCGACGCCCTTCGCGGTTCATTGGCACGAAACCATCGACGCGCTGCCCGATCAGCCGTTGCTCATCGTCGGCAACGAATTGTTCGACGCCGTGCCGATTCGTCAGTTCGTCCGCGCCGGCGCCAGCTGGCGCGAGCGCATGGTCGGCCTCGACGACCAGAATGTCCTTTGCTTCTTCGCCGGCGCCGGCTCGGTCGACCCGACGCTGCTGCCCGTCGATGCGGCTGAAGCGCCGCAAGGCGCGATCGTCGAGGTGGCGCCGGCCCGCACCGCCCTGATGGCGGCCATTGCCGAGCGCATAGCCCGAAACAGTGGCGCCGGGCTGTTTCTCGACTATGGCCATCTCCGGCCGGGTGTCGGCGACACGCTGCAGGCCTTGCGCAAGCACAATCACGAAGATGTGCTGGCCAATCCCGGCGAAGCCGACCTCACCTCGCATGTCGATTTCGCCGCCCTGGCCGCGGTCGCGCGCGCATATGGTCTCGACGTCCATCTGTCGACGCAAGGCAATTTCCTGCTCGGCATGGGCATTCTCGAGCGCGCCGGCCGGCTTGGCGCCGATGCCGGCCAGGCAGCCCGCGACAAGATCACCGGCGATGTCGAGCGTATTGCCGGACCGCAGGCCATGGGCGAGCTGTTCAAGGTGCTTGCCGTGCTGCCGCGCGGTGTGACCATTCGGCCGTTTGCCACGGCGGATTGACTTTTCACCGCTGCCCCTCCCAATCTCCCGTCCGGTAAAAGAGCGGTCGAGCCGCCGGCCGCTTGCTTCCGGACTTTTTCTTGACGAAACCGCCCACACGGACAACAACGCCCGCATGCTCACTCAGACCAAACCGGATCCCGTTCGGTCGCCGCTGCTGGACAAGGCGCAGGCACAAGGCATCCGCCACGGCTATTTCACCCGTAGAGGCGGTGTCTCGACCGGTATCTACCAGGGCCTCAACATCGGCACCGGGTCGGACGACGACAAGGCGCTGGTGGCCGAAAACCGCGCCCGCGTCGCTGCCTGGATGGGCGTGCCGACGAGCCATCTGTTGACCGCCTGGCAGATCCATTCCCCCGACGTCGTCGTCGCCCGGGAACCCTTTGCCGGCGAACGCCCCAAGGCCGATGCCATCGTCACCGACCGGCCGGGCATCGCCATCGGCGCCTCGACCGCCGACTGCGGCCCGGTGCTGTTTGCCGATGCCGGGGCGCGCATCATCGGCGCGGCGCATGCCGGCTGGAAAGGCGCCTTTACCGGCGTGCTGGAAAACACCATCGCCACCATGGAGAGCCTGGGCGCCCGGCGCGAAAACATCGTCGCCGTGCTCGGCCCCTCGATCGGCCCCGACAATTACGAGGTCGGGCCGGAATTCGTCGCCCGCTTCGTCGAGGCCGACGCCGAAAACATCGGCTACTTCGCGCCCTCCGTCACATCAGGCCATGCCATGTTCGACCTCAACCGCTACACGGTCGATCGGCTTGCCAGGGCTGGCGTGATCGCCGAGGGCCTCGGCCGCTGCACCTATGCCGAGGAAGATTTGTTTTACTCCTACCGGCGCACCACGCACCGCAAGGAAGCCGATTACGGCCGGCAGGTTTCGGCCATCGTTTTGGAGAATGAATAATGGCGCTGCATTTTGAACGATCGGAATTTGACGCGCGGCGAGACCGGCTGATGATCGAGATGGCCGAGAAGAAGCTCGACGCGATCCTGCTGTTCGCGCAGGAAAGCATGTACTGGCTGACCGGCTACGACACGTTCGGCTTCTGCTTCTTCCAGTGCCTGGTGGTGAAGGCCGACGGCTCGATGGTGCTTTTGACCCGTTCGGCCGACCTGCGCCAGGCGCGTCACACCTCGATCATCGACAACATCGTGCTGTGGACCGACCGCAACGGCGCCAACCCGGCGGTCGACCTGCGCAATCTGCTTAACGACCTCGACCTGCTTGGCGCCCGCATCGGCGTCGAATACGACACCCATGGCCTGACCGCCTATAATGGCCGCCGGCTGGACGAGCAGTTGCAGACCTTCGGCCAGATTGCCGATGCCTCCGGCATTGTCGGCCGGCTGCGCCTGTTCAAGAGCCCGGCCGAGATCACCAAGGCCGAGAAGGCCGCCAATCTCTCCGACGACGCGCTGGACGCAGCACTGCCGCTGATCAAGCAGGGCGGCGACGAGGCGCTGATCCTGGCCGCCATGCAGGGCGCGGTCTTTGCCGGCGGCGGCGACTATCCGGCCAACGAGTTCATCATCGGCTCCGGCGTCGATGCGCTGCTGTGCCGCTACAAGGCCGGCCGCCGCAAGCTCACCAAGAACGACCAGCTGACGCTTGAATGGGCCGGCGTCTTCCATCACTACCATGCGCCGATGATGCGCACTGTGCTGACCGGCAAGGTGTCGAAGCGCCATCAGGAACTGTTCGACGCCGCGCGCGCCGCCCTTCTGGCGGTGGAAAAGGCGATGACGCCGGGCAATACATTCGGCGACGTGTTCGACGCGCACGCCCGCACCATGGAGGCGCACGGCTTGACCAAGCACCGGCTGAATGCCTGCGGCTACTCCGTCGGCGCCCGTTTCACGCCGTCCTGGATGGACATGCCGATGTTCTACCAGGGCAACCCCGAGCCGATCGCGCCGCACATGACGCTGTTCGCCCACATGATCATCATGGATTCCGAGACCGAGACGGCAATGACGCTTGGCCGCACCTACCTCACCACCGAATCCCAGCCGAAGCCGCTTTCCCGCCATGATCTCGACTTGATCGTACAGTGAATCCATAATGGGAGGCGTTCTTCGCCAAGGAGTTAGAAGGCAAATGAGACGATCGCATGTGACGACCGTGTCATTGCTTGTGGCATTGGCTCTGGCTGCCTGCACCAACGCAAAGGACGTTCTCGAACCTTCCGCCATCACCCCGCCGGCGGCCTCCGCACAGCCCGCGCCGGTAGCGCCGGGCAGTACGGCGGCCACGGCTCCCACCCCCTCAACAGCTGCGCCCGCCACCACAACGGCCGGAGCCGCAACCACCACCGCACCGCTCACCTCGGCCCAAAGCGCTGCTATCCTGTCGAAGACCCGGCTGCAGATCGCACCGATCGTCGGCGCTTCGGTGGAAGCCGCCACTCCGCTGACTGCGGAACTGCAGACGCGCGCCAAGCAGCGTGGAATTACACTTGCCGGCAGCGCCGACCAGACCGCGACCCATGTGCTGAAGGGCTATTTCTCGGCGATTTCGGAGGGCAAGGACACCACCGTCATCTATGTCTGGGACGTCTACGATCCCTCGGGTAACCGCCTGCACCGCATCAACGGCCAGATGAAGGCGCCATCGGTCAATTCCGGCGCCGGCGCGGGCGCCGACAGCTGGAAGGCGGTCTCGCCGGCCACCATGCAGGCGATCGCCGACCAGACCATCGACCAGTTCGCGGCATTTCTGGGCGGCAAGGCCGGCTAGCAAGGCATGCTCGAGTGTTGCCTCTCGGCGATGGCACGAACCTTTCTTGAGTTTAGCCGGCGGATTCCCGATCTCGGCGCTTGCAATACCAGCGCGGGCCGCTAAAAGCCCGGTTAAAAGGTACGGGAGAGTCTGTCAGGCCTTCCCATCCCCCACCAGGAACGGTGCATGAAACTCTTCGCGGGCAATTCCAACAGGGTGCTGGCCGAAGCGGTCGCCCGCTATCTCAACATCCCGCTGGGCAAGGCCAGCGTCAGGCGCTTCGCCGACCAGGAAATCTTTGTCGAAATCCAGGAAAACGTGCGCGGCGAGGATGTCTTCATCCTCCAGTCGACCTCATTCCCGACCAACGATCACCTGATGGAACTGCTCATCATGATCGACGCCTTCATGCGCTCCTCGGCCAAGCGCATCACGGCGGTGATTCCCTATTTCGGTTATGCCAGGCAGGATCGCCGGGCATCGGGCCGCACGCCGATCTCGGCCAAGCTGGTCGCCAACATGATCACCCGCGCCGGCGTCGACCGCGTTTTGACGCTCGACCTGCATGCCGGCCAGATCCAGGGCTTCTTTGACATCCCGACCGACAATCTGTTTTCCGTGCCGGTAATGGCTCGCGACGTGAAGGCCAAATACAAGCAGCTCGGCAATGTCGTCGTCGTGTCGCCCGATATTGGTGGCGTGGTGCGCGCGCGTGCGCTGGCCAAGCGCTTCGACGCGCAACTCGCCATCGTTGACAAGCGCCGCGAGCGCCCGGGCGAATCGGAAGTCATGAACATCATCGGCGCGGTCGCCGGCAAGGATTGCCTGCTGATCGACGACATCGTCGATTCCGGCGGCACGCTGTGCAACGCCGCCGATGCGCTCTTGGCCAACGGCGCCACCAGCGTCACCGCCTATATCACCCATGGCGTGCTGTCGGGCGGCGCTGTGGCCCGCATCAGTGGCTCGAAGCTGCAGGAACTGGTGATCACCGATTCCATCCAGCCGACGCAAGGCGTGCTCGACGCGCCGAACATCCGCGTCATCTCGATCGCCGACCTGATGGGCGAAGCGATTTCGCGCACGGCGACCGAGGAATCGGTGTCGAGCCTGTTCGATTAGTCTAGGCTACAGGACCTTCCAGCCGCGCCGGCACGTTTGGCCGACGAACACTTTCGCCATTGTCGCGCGCGCCGCGCATATAGCCGCGCGGCGAGGAGCCCAGCATGCGCTTGAACATGGTGATGAAGGCCGGCACACTGTCATAGCCCAAGTCGAGCGCCACCCGGGTGATCGGCTCGCCATCGGCGAGCCGCGGCAGCGCCGCGAACAGGCAGGCCTGCTGGCGCCATGTCGACAGCGACAGGCCGGTCTGGCGCTGGAAGGCGCGCGTGAAGGAGCGCCGGCTCATGCCGGCGGCGTCAGCCCATTCGTCGATCGTCGCATGCGGCGAAGGTGCCGCGACGAAGCGCCGGCACAGCATCGCCAGCCTTGGATCGGACGGGAATGGCAGGCCGAGCGGCCGTTCCGGCAAGGTCGGGATCTCATGCAGCAACAGCTTCATGATCAACCCGCCGCGCCCTTCCAGCTCGCCGCCTTGCGGCAGTTTCTCCGATTCCACGATCAGGCTGTGCATCAGCTCGGTAACGCCGACGACGCGCAAGCCTTCCGGCAGGCCGGGAATCGCGCCTGGCATGACATAGACCGAGCGCATCGAGACATCGCCCAGCATCTCGACCGAATGCTCGATGCCGGCCGGAATCCACATCGCGTGGTCTGGCGGCACCATCCAGCGCCCGTGCCGCGTCGTCACCAGCACGACGCCGACCAGCGCGTGCAGCAACTGGCTGCGGCTGTGGCGGTGTTGCGGCACGTGGTAACCGTCGGGATATTCGGTCGGTAACGCCACCGCCGGCCCGGCAACCTCCTCCAGCCATTGCCAGCGGCTCTGGTGCAATTGGCCGAGATCGGCATTGCCGGCGCGGAAGATTTCCCTGCCATGTGGCATCGGCTATGGCCCACTTGCGAAACTATTGGACCAAACCACGAAAGAAGTCGCGCGGCAAGCGGCCTATAAGGCAACCGTCCCTAAGGCGGCCGCAGGAGCGTCCGTCAGATTGCCCGCGGGCGTGCCCGCCAAAAAGACCACGGAGCCTGCCTTGACCGATACGACAGCCGCCAGAGTCGCGCCACCCGCGAGCGCCAGTCACACTTCCGCTCAGGCGACGGCCTTCACCGTCATCCTGGCGGTGAGTTTCTGCCATTGCATCAACGACATCATGCAGTCGCTGCTATCGGCCATCTATCCCTTGCTGAAACAGAATTACGGCCTCGATTTCTGGCAGATCGGCCTGTTGACCTTCACCTTCCAGGTGACGGCGTCGCTGCTGCAGCCGGTGATCGGCATGATCACCGACAAGCGGCCGATGCCCTATTCGCTGCCCTATGGCATGGCCTCGTCGCTGATCGGCCTGATCGTGCTGGCCTATGCCGGGCACTACTATCTGCTTTTGATCGGCGCCTCGCTGATCGGCATCGGCTCGGCGATCTTCCATCCCGAATCCTCGCGCATTGCCCGCTTCGCCTCGGGCGGCCGGTTTGGCCTGGCGCAGTCGCTGTTCCAGGTTGGCGGCAATTTCGGCCAGTCGATGGGGCCGCTGCTGGCCGCCTTCATCGTCGTGCCCTTCGGCCAGACCAGCATCGCCTGGTTCGCCGTCGGCTCGCTGATCGGCATCGTCGTTCTGTGGCAGGTCGGTGGCTGGTACAGCCGCTTGCGCGCCGCGCAAGGCACCCGTAAGGCGGCAAGCTTCGTCTCGCCCTTCCCGCGCCGCAAGGTGATGAACGCATTGATCGTGCTGACCCTGCTGGTGTTGAGCAAGAACGCCTACATCGCCAGTCTCGCCAGCTACTACACCTTCTACTCCATCCATAAGTTCGGGGTTTCGGTGCAGATGAGCCAGGTGATGCTGTTCCTGTTCCTCGGCGCCTCGGCGCTGGGCATCCTGCTCGGCGGTCCGTTCGGCGACCGCTACGGACAGAAGGCGATGATCTGGTTTTCAATCGTCGGCGTGCTGCCCTTCACGCTGGCGCTGCCCTACGCCAATTTGGAATGGACGATGGTGCTGACGGTGCTGATCGGGCTGATCCTGTCATCGGCCTTCTCCAATATCGTCGTCTTCGCGCAGGAACTGGTACCCGGCCGCGTCGGCATGATCGCCGGCATCTTCTTCGGCTTCGCCTTCGGCATGGGCGGTATCGCAGCCGCCGTGCTCGGCGTCGTCGCCGACATGAAGGGCATCGATTTCGTCTTCCAGGTCTGTTCGTATCTGCCGCTGCTCGGGCTGCTGACGGTGTTCCTGCCCAACATGAAGGAAGCGAGGAAGGCCCAGGCCGCGGCCTAAACCCGGCGGATCGGAATTCATACCGAAAAAACACCCGCCCGGATGGGCGGGTGCTTTGTCTATCCTGCGGAAGGTTCTAGGCCTTGAAGAAGGCCAGAAGGTCGGCGTTGATGACGTCGGCATGAGTTGTCGCCATGCCATGCGGGAAGCCCTTGTAGACCTTGAGCTCGCCCTTCTTGAGCAGCTTGATCGACAAGAGCGCCGAGTCGGCGATCGGGACGATCTGGTCGTCGTCGCCATGCATGACCAGCACCGGCACGTCGATTGCCTTCAGATCCTCGGTGAAGTCGGTTTCCGAGAAGGCCTTGATGCAATCATAATGCGCCTTGGTGCCCCCCATCATGCCCTGGCGCCACCAATTGTCGATGACCCCTTGCGAGACTTCGGCGCCCGGACGGTTGAAGCCGTAGAAAGGCCCGGCCGGAACGTCGCGGAAGAACTGGGCGCGGTTGGCTGCCTGGGCAGCGCGAAAACCATCGAAGACCTCGATCGGCAGGCCGCCGGGATTGGCAGCCGTCTTGAGCATGATCGGCGGCACAGCACCAATCAGCACCGCCTTGGCGACACGGCCGCCCGAGCCGTACTTGGCGACATAGCGCGCCACCTCGCCGCCGCCGGTCGAATGGCCAACATGGATGGCATTCTTGAGGTCGAGATACGCCGCCAGTTCAGCCACATCGGCCGCATAGGTGTCCATCTCATTGCCGATATCCGTCTGGGTCGAGCGGCCATGGCCGCGCCGATCATGGGCGATGACGCGGTAGCCCTGTGCCAGGAAGAACAGCATCTGGGCATCCCAGTCGTCGCTGCTCAACGGCCAGCCATGATGGAAGACGATGGGCTGACCGGTTCCCCAGTCCTTGTAGAAAATCTGCGTGCCGTCCTTGGTGGTGATCGTGCCGCTGCCGGAACCGGATTTCGTCTGCGAAGCCATCTCAATCTCCTTTGATTGTTGTCGCGGTAAACAATATCGCGATATCGATATTGCTAGCGCAGCCCTGAACCCTTGTCTACAAAAAATATGTATCGCGATATCATTTTTCGTGGTACTGAATTTCCTACGTCGGCAAAAGGAACGCGTCGTGCCTCTCCCGTTGGACAACCAGCTCTGTTTCACGCTCTACGCCACCTCAATGGCGATCAATCGCACCTATAAGCCGATGCTGGACGAGATGGGGATCACCTATCCGCAATATCTCGTGCTCAACGCGCTTGCCGAGGCCGACGGCATGTCGGTTGGCTCGATCGCCCACCGGCTCGCTTTGGAATCGAGCACGATCACGCCACTGGTCAAGCGCATGGAACAGGCCGGCCTTGTGACCCGCCACCGCAGCCATACCGACGAGCGCCAGGTGCAGGTCGACCTCACAGTCGCCGGGCGCGAGCTGCTTGTCCAGTGCAATTGCCTGAACGAGACCTTGATCGAACGCTCCGGCATGACGCTGGCGCAACTTGATGCGCTGAACCGGCAAATCCAGGCGCTGCGGGATGCGCTGGGTGGCGACCGCTAGCCATTTCGATCCAGCCGTAACTAGCTTTTCTCCCGAAACCCCCAGACGCCTGGAAAGCGCTCTGAGAAGGCGCCTGGAGCCATCGACCGGCCGCGACAGACGCCAGCCCGGCCGAAGGCATGCGATCACGAAGCGGTGACGGCTGTAACGCACGCTCGGTAGCTTGCGAAGACTGGACATAGGCGTCGGGTAAAGCACTTGCGGCGCGTCCCGGCCGAAATCCCGGCGCGATCTGCCAACCTCTCAAGGAATCCACGATCATGTTGAATAGGCGTACTTTTTCCACCGCGCTCGTCGCCGGGGTGGCGACGAGCATACTGGCCGGCTCCGCCAAGGCCCGAGCCCAGACGAGCTCCAAGATTCGCCCCGAGGTCCGCCCCAGGGTCCGCAACGTCGTCCTCGTCCATGGCGCTTATGCCGATGGCTCGTGCTGGTCGGAGGTGGTTGGCCTGCTGCAGCAGGCCGGCGTCAATGCAACCGTCGTCCAGCACCCGCTGACCACGCTGGAGGCAGGCGTCGAGGCAACGCGCCGTGCGATCGCTCTCCAGGATGGACCGACGATACTTGTCGGCCACTCCTTTGCCGGCATGATCGTCAGCGAGGCAGGGGCGGATCCAAAAGTGTCGTCGCTCGTCTATGTCGCGGCGCGCGCGCCCGATGCCGGCGAAGACTACACGGCGCTCGCCAAGACTTTCGCGCCGCCACCCGCCTCGGCGGGCCTTGTCTGGTCGGCGGGCTATGGCAAGCTCAGCGAGGAGGCTTTCCTGCGGGACTTCGCCGGTGGTATTCCTCGCGAGAAGGCGCGCATCCTCTATGCCGTCCAGGGGCCGATCTCGGATCAGCTTTTCTCCGGAAAGACAACCCAGGCGGCCTGGCGCTCAAAGCCGAGCTGGTATGCCGTCTCGACCGAGGACCGCACCATCAACCCGGATCTCGAGCGCTTCATGGCCAAACGCATGAACGCCAAGACCATCGAGGTGAAGGCAAGTCATTTGTCGCTGATCTCTCACCCGCGTGAGATCACCCAGCTCATATCGGAAGCCGCTGGGCAGCTCAGCTAGCGAGGTTGGTCCCGGGGCGGTATGAAGTTCAACCGCTTCGGCGACCGGCTCGTTTGAAATGTTGCAACCCCAAGCCGACCGGCCAGCCGGGAATGCTGAGCCGCACGAGGTGCCCGCAGGCGCCTCCAGCCTCCGGCTTGCACCTCCGGTCGCCTTCCGCTATAGAGCCGCCACCCGCGTAGACACCCTTGGAGGCAACGCGGCGGAAGGCTGCCTTCCCTTGTGATCCCGAACAAAGCTCCGTCTCAAAGCGGGTGCCCTTATTCGGACATCCAGGTCTGGCGGCTTTCGACGTTTACGGCTTGGGCACATTGCCTGCCGCAAACGCTCCATAACACGCGAAAGGAAAAGCCATGAGCCACGATACTTACGAGCTCAAGGCCGAAGCGCGCGAACAGGTCGGTAAGGGGTCCGCCCGTGCAGTTCGCCGCAACGGTAAAGTGCCTGCAGTAATCTATGGTGACAAGCAGCCTCCCCTGGCGATCGCTCTCACCTACAAGGACATCTACTACAAGATCCACGGCGGCGGGTTCCTGACCACGATCGCCACGATCGATGTCGACGGCAAGAAGATCCAGGTCCTGCCGAAGGACTTCCAACTCGACCCGGTCAAGGATTTCCCTGTCCATGTCGACTTCCTGCGCATCGGCAAGGACACCGAAGTCAATGTCGACGTGCCTGTCCACTTCATCAATGAGGACAAGTCGCCCGGCATCAAGCGCGGCGGCGTGCTCAACATCGTGCGTCACGAAGTCGAGTTCCACTGCCCGGCCAATGCGATCCCGGAATTCATCACCATCGATCTCACCGGCACCAACATCGGCGATTCGATCCACATCTCGGCGGTCAAGCTGCCGGCCGGCGTCAAGCCGGTCATCTCCGATCGCGACTTCACCATCGCGACCATTGCCGGTTCGTCGGCGATGAAGCCGGAGGCCGAAGAGACGGTCGAAGCGGCTGCACCTGAAGCGGCTCCTGCCGCCGAAGAGAAGTAACTCTTTCCCGCCCGGAGCAGACGATGCTTGTCTTTGCAGGCCTCGGCAATCCGGGCGCGAAATACGCTGGCAACCGGCACAATGTCGGTTTCATGGCGGCGGACGCTATCGCCCGCCGCCATTCCTTTTCGCCCTGGTCGAAGAAATTCCAGGGCCTGATTTCAGAAGGCACGCTCGGCGGCGAGAAGATCGTCCTGATCAAGCCACAGACCTTCATGAACCTCTCCGGCCAGTCGGTCGGCGAAGCGCTGCGCTTCTACAAGCTCGAGCTTTCCGCCCTCACCGTCTTCTATGACGAGATCGACCTTGCCGAAGGCAAGCTGCGCATCAAGACCGGCGGCGGCGCCGGCGGCCACAACGGCATCCGCTCGATCGACGGCCATGTCGGCAACGCCTATCGCCGTGTGCGCATCGGCGTCGGCCATCCCGGCGTCAAGGAAATGGTCCAGCACCATGTGCTCGGCGATTTCGACAAGGCCGACCGCGAATGGCTCGATCCCTTGCTCGACGCGATCGCCGACAACGCCGCCATGATCGTCAAGGGCGACGAATCCGGCTTCATGAACAAGGCAGCCCTTGCCGTTCAGGGCAAGGCGATAGCCGAGTTGGAAAAGCCGGCGCAGAAGCAGGCGCCCAAGCAGCAGAGCCACATCCGCCAGGCACGCCCGCAGCAGGCGCCCGCCAAACTGCCTGAGACCGGGCCGATGGCGGCGATGCTGAAGAAGCTGTTCGGAAAAGACTGAAGCGACCGGCGCCGCCTGACATACAGGCAGCGCCGACCCGCAGAGCTACATCGCGCCGACGGCCATGCCCTTGGTCGTCTCATCGATGGCATCCTTCACCAGCGCGATCGCCTTGACGCGATGACCGCCCTTGTCCGGCAAGGCCGCCTAAAGCTGGTTGAGCACGGCCTGGAGATCATTCAGCGCCTTGTTCATCTGCCGTTCAGAACTCCCTCTATGGTGAAGCTGTCGTCACGCGACATCGCTAAATTAGCCCGCGCCGGCATCACGCCGTATTGACGAACGCGTGATCGGCGGCCGGCCCCGGCCCGCCTTGCCGGCAGGCGACGTCCCACGCTAGCACTGGCGCGTACTGGCAAGATCGGTGGCAGTGAGACCGGCATGGCGGATGATGTTTCGGATCTGACCGGGGAGGCCAGGCAACTGGGCCTGGCGGGCGATTTCGGTGCGGCCCATCGGCTGATCGACCGGGCCACGGTTCTTGCCGGCGAGGACCCCACCAGGCGGGCGGCATGCACCATTGAGCGCGGCCGGCTGTACAATTCCGCCGGACAGCGGGATCTGGCGCGGCCGCTGTTTGAGGAGGCATGGCGGCTGGCACGAGAGGCACGGGCGCATGTGCTGGCGGCCGATGCGGCCCACATGATCGCCATCGTCGGAACACTCGACGACGCCGTCGAATGGACCGCGATTGGCCTTGCCTATGTCGGCGAACATCCGCAAGCAGAGCCATGGCGCGGCCCCCTACTGAACAATCTCGGCTGGTCCTATTTCGATGCCGGCCGGTTCGACGATGCATTGCCTGTCTTCGAGCAGGCGGTGGAGGTGCGGCAGTCGCGCGGCCAGGCCCGGGAGCTGCGCATCGCCCGCTACGCGGTCGTCAGGACGCTGCGCGCGCTTGGTCGCCTCGATGAGGCCCGGCGGCTTGCCGAGGAGACGGCCGACGCGGCACGAACCGCTGGCGATCAGGCGCCTTACATTCATGAGGAACTGGCCGAGTGCCATGCCGGACTAGGCGACATGAACCGCGCGCGCTCGAGCGCTCTACGCGCCCTCGCCGTTCTCGGGGACGATCCCGCCTTTGTCAGCCGGGAACCCCGCCGGCTCGCCAGACTGCGAGAATTGGCAGGCTGAACGCCGGCCATAGGTTTGCCTTCGCCGGGCCACCCATCCCGCTGGGGGCTTGACGTTGATCACCCCTATCGCCCATAGCCCTCATCAAATTTCGCTTTTCCCGATAGGACTGGACACAATGGGTTTCAAATGCGGCATCGTTGGCTTGCCCAACGTCGGCAAGTCGACGCTCTTCAACGCGCTGACCAGGACGGCGGCGGCGCAGGCCGCCAACTATCCGTTCTGCACCATCGAACCGAACACCGGCGAAGTCGCGGTGCCCGACCCGCGCCTGCAGAAGATCGCGGCCATCGGCAAGTCCAAGGAGATCATCCCGACCCGCATCTCCTTCGTCGACATTGCCGGCCTGGTGCGTGGCGCCTCGAAGGGCGAAGGGCTGGGCAACCAGTTCCTCGCCAACATCCGCGAGGTCGACGCCATCGTGCATGTGCTGCGTTGCTTCGAGGATGACGACATCACCCATGTCGAAGGTCGCATCGACCCCGTCGCCGACGCCGAGACGGTCGAGACCGAGCTGATGCTCGCCGACCTCGACAGCCTCGAGCGCCGCATCGTCCAGATCCGCAAGCGTGCCGGCAGCAAGGACAAGGAAGCCACCACCGTGCTGCCGATGATGGAGGCCGCGCTCGAACTGCTGCAGGCCGGCAAGCCGACCCGTGTATTGCTCAAAGGTATTTCTGCCGAAGATTTGCGCATCCTGCAGGGCTTGAATCTTCTGACCTCGCACCCCGTGCTCTATGTCTGCAATGTCGCGGAGGCCGATGCCGCCACCGGCAACGAGCACACCAGGGCCGTGGAAAAGATGGCCGCCGCGCAAGGTGCCGGCACGGTGGTGATCTCGGCCGCGATCGAGGCCGAAGTCGCCCAGCTCTCCGACGAGGAAGAGATGGAATTCCTGTCCTCGCTCGGCCTCGACGAGCCGGGCCTGAACAAGGTCATCCGCGCCGGCTACGAGCTTTTGCATCTCATCACCTATTTCACCGTCGGGCCGAAGGAGACGCGCGCCTGGACCATCCACAAGGGCGACAAGGCACCTCAGGCCGCCGGCGTCATCCACACCGATTTCGAACGCGGCTTCATCCGCGCCCAGACCATCGCCTACAACGACTTCGTCACGCTGGGCGGCGAAGTGGCGGCCAAGGAAGCCGGCAAGGCGCGCGACGAAGGCAAGGAATATGTCGTCCAGGACGGCGACATCATGCTGTTCAAGTTCAATACATGACATCTTGAAGCACCCCGCCTATGGCGAGATTGCCTAATGGCGGCCTCGATACTGTAAAGCGTACTGCTACGGCGATCGATATCTTGGGTAGACGAAAATCACTCAGCCTCAATTGCGCGATAAATACATCGCCATGGCATAGTTTCTCCTAGACACTCCACTCATTCTGCGTATCGATGTACCGGGGTGGAGGGTGACGACGATGGTAACACACGTTTTTGGGGGCCCAGACACCCCTAAGAAGCTTCGTTGCTTACAGGAATATCTTCGAGCCTTTGCTATCGCTTTGCGCGATCAGGAATTCGCTTGCGTTTACATCGACGCTTTTGCAGGCTCTGGGACGCGTACAGAAGTCCGCCCCGGTCTTCCCCTCTTCGGTTCAGAAATGGCAGAACCGGAAGAGGTAACGACACAGGGGTCTGCTAGGATTGCAATCGAAGTCGACCCACCGATGCATTCTATCGTGCTGATCGAACAGGATAGCTCCCGTTTTGCGCAGCTCAACGAGTTGATCTCTGAGTATCCCAATCGCAAGATAATTGCTCGGAACGGAGAGGCTAACGATCTTGTCCAACGCCTTTGCAAGCGCACAAATTGGCGTGGGCCGGAGACAGTCGGTCGTGGAATTCGTGGCGTTGTCTTCCTCGATCCCTATGGCATGGAGGTTTCCTGGGACACGGTAAAGGCCATTGCAGCAACAGAGGCCTTGGACTGTTGGTATTTCTTTCCGTTATCAGGTCTCTACCGAAATGCTCCTCATGACCCAGCAAAGCTCGATCCGAGTAAGCAAGCAAGCCTGTATCGCGTTCTAGGAGCCACCGATTGGCGCGAGCGTTGGTACAATCACGAAAGTACTCGCCAAGACCTGTTCGAAACGAACGGGCAAGCAGTACGCAGAGCGGATGTGAACGCGATTGAATCATACGTGAAGGAGCGCCTGCGAACAGTGTTCAAAGGGGCTGTCTTGGACCCAGTCCGCCTTCATCACAAAGGCGGCGCACCACTTGCTTCACTCTTTTTCGCCGTGTCAAACACTAGCCCGGCCGCAGTCGCACTAGCGACAAAGATGGCCTCTCATATTCTCAAATCGGGAAGATTGTCCCAAAGCCGATCGCGATAGGTGCGACCTGTTACCTTCTTGTTCTTGCCGCCCCATTGTTTGAAGAAGAACGCTGTGTCTGTATCGGTGCACTGGTCGAAAATCTCGTCCACCCATCGCGTATCTAGCGGCCTAGCCTGTGGTCCGCTTTCGCCTCCGACGATTGCCCAGTGAATGCTTTTAAGATTGGCGCCGGCGACAGAGCCGATTAGGGGTTCGAATGAAACGAATCTCACGGCCGCAGGAACCGCACGGAGTTCATCCAGCCTGTACAGCACCCGACTATCTTCGACACTGGTTCCGAGCCAGACGTTCGGAAGCACATTGAACTCGGGGGTGGAAAGTACCTCCGACATCCTATCGGGCCGCTTTGTCAGAATTTGATACGTGTGGCGGGGCGTAGCAGCCATGACCTGCCATATCTCAGCGATGAAGGCGGTTGGCACTTCCGAATGGAAGAGATCAGACATTGAGTTCACGAAGACACGCTTGGGCTTCTTCCATTCTTGCGGAACAGAAAGCGATGCGTGGTCGAGCTTGATCTTGCCCGTCCATTTCGCTTTGCCACCGCTTTTGCGTGTCACCCCCACATACTTGTCGACTCCCATGGCTTCCAGCCGCGCGGCCATCCTCATTGCGTAACAATTTGTGCATCCAGCAGTGAGAATTGTGCAGCCGGCGACCGGGTTCCAGGTCGCATCTGTCCATTCGATTGATGTTTCGGCCATCACTTCACCTTCCGTGTTGATGGAAGAGTGGCATAGACATTGTAAACGTCACTATAAAATATACCCTAGGAATTTGTTCACAACGAGACTTTGAGTTGGCTGTATCACGCCGATCTCGGACGGGATAGACCACGTCCTGCTGCAGCACCGATACCAGCCTCTCGACGAGTTTTTCTGAGCAACTGGGAGCCATCCGTCGGGCCGTCACTTGTCTTGATTTTGTCATGGCACAGGTCTAAGCGGCTGGCACACGGTCGCGCACACGACGAAGAGCCGTGCAATCCGACACGACGCGCAATCCGTACGCACCTTCGCAGGGGAGATCTGGCGATGATCAAGGCATTTGTCGTGGACAATGATCGCCTGCGTGTCGTCGACGACCTGCTGGCGGATGGCGATCGGGTCGTCTGGGCCGACCTCATCAGTCCGACCAAGGAGGAAGAGGCCACCATCGAAAGCTGGCTCGGCGTCGCCATCCCGACCCGCGAGGAGATGGAGGAGATCGAGATTTCCAGCCGCCTCTATATCGAGGACGGCGCCTACTTCATGACCGCCACTTTGCCGGCCCAGACCGAGGTCGACGACCCCCTGATGTCGCCGGTCACCTTCGCTCTTGCCGGCAACAGGCTGATCACCATTCGCTATCATGAACCGAAGGCCTTCAAGACCTTCCCGCTGCGCGCCGAGAAGGTGGCGACAGGCTGCACCAGCGGCGACACCATCCTGATCGGCCTCCTGGAAGCGATCGTCGACCGCCTTGCCGACATACTCGAACGCGCCGGCCGCGACATCGAGGGGATCTCGCGCGATATCTTCGAAGCACGTTCGACCAAAGTGTCGAAGCGCAACCGCGACTTCCAGGAACTCCTGAAAGCCATCGGCCGCAAGGAGGACATCGCCTCCTCGATCCGCGACAGCCTGATCTCCCTGCAGCGCCTTGCCGGCTTCCTCGCCCATGTCGCGACCCAGACCAAGATGAGCAAGGACGTCCGCGCCCGCATCAAGACCTTGTCGCGCGATGTGCTGTCGCTTGCCGACCACGCCACCTTCCTGTCGCAGAAGATCTCCTTCCTGCTCGACGCCACGCTGGGCATGATCTCGATCGAGCAGAACGCCATCATCAAGATCTTCTCGGTCGCCGCCGTCATCTTCCTGCCGCCGACGCTGGTCGCCTCGATCTACGGCATGAATTTCGACGTCATTCCCGAGCTGAAATGGCAGCTCGGCTATCCCTTCGCCATCGGCCTGATGATCCTGTCGGCGATCCTGCCCTTCTGGTATTTCCGCCGCCGCGGCTGGCTCTGAGCGCAGCCGCCCCGCCTGCTGCCTCAGGCTGGCTCACCAGAAAGGACTTGACCAAAACGCTGCCGGCCTGCATCCGGGTTGCCCGATCTCTGGGGATTTAACCGGATTGCCGACATGACCGGAAAAACATGGGCCTATGAGGATTTCGTCGAGGGTGCCTCGTTCGACCTCGGCACCAAACAGGTAAGCGCGGCCGAGATCATCGAATTCGCCAGCGAATTCGATGCCCAGCCGATGCATCTCGACGAGGAAGCCGGCAAGGCCAGCATTCTGGGCGGCCTGTCGGCCTCGGGCTGGCACACCTGCGCCATGTTCATGCGCATGCTGTGCGATGCCTTCCTTTTGGACTCCACCTGCCAAGGCGCGCCCGGCGTCGATCAGGTCAGGTGGAAGAAACCGGTCCTGGCCGGCGATACGCTCAGAGGCAAGCTGGTTGTCCTGGCCAAACGCCTCTCGAAATCGAAGCCGCAACTCGGCTTCGTCACCATGCGCAGCGAGCTGGTCAACCAGCGTGGCGAAAGCGTTTTCGAGCTCGAGAATTCCGTCATGTTCCTGACGCGTGATGCCGCGGGGAATGCCGCATGACCCTGGATGAATTCTTCCGCATCGGCATCACGATGACGCTGGGCTCGCACACATTCGAAGCCGAGGCGATCAAGGCGTTCGCGCGCAAATACGACCCGCAGATCTTCCATATCGACGAGGAAGCCGCGAAGAAGAGCGTGCTCGGCGGGCTCTGCGCCTCCGGCTGGCACACCGCCGCCACCTGGATGAAGCTCAACCTCGAAGCGAGCATGGATGCCGAGGGCGCCAACTGGAACGGCCCCGGCCCGGTCCCGGAATTCGGCCCCTCGCCTGGTTTCAAGAATCTGAAGTGGCTGAAGCCGGTCTTGGCCGGCGAGACTGTAACCTTCAGCCGCACCGCGCTGTCCCACCGCCCCATCGCCTCGCGCCCCGGCTGGCGAATGCTGTCGCTGCGCGCCGAAGCTTTCGATTCGGCCGGCGACAAGGTGCTGGAGTTCGACAGCGCCGTGCTGGTGAAGGTGGAGTGAGTAGCCGGTTCGCGTAACCGAATTCATCGTGCCAGTGGCACGATGAAAGGCCGACGAACGCCGGGACGCTGCGAAGCAGCGGGGACCCGGCCGGGCGGTTGTGATCAAGCGCCCCTCAATGCCCCTCAAACCCGATCAGCGTCCTGACCGGCACGCCAAGCGCCTCCAGCCTGGCACGCCCACCCAGATCCGGCAGGTCGATGACGAAGCAGGCGGCAAGGATATCGGCGCCGATCTGGCGTAGCAGCCTGACCGCCGCTTCCGCCGTGCCGCCGGTGGCGATCAGATCGTCGACCAGGATCACCTTTTCACCGGGGGCAACGCCGTCCTTGTGCATCTCCATCTCGTCCAGCCCGTATTCCAGGCTGTAGGCGACGCGCACCGTCTCGTAGGGCAGTTTGCCCTTCTTGCGGATCGGCACGAAACCGGCCGAGAGCTGATGAGCGACGGCGCCGCCAAGGATGAACCCGCGCGCCTCGATGCCGGCGATCTTGTCGACCTTCTGCCCGGCATAGGGATGCACCAGCTCGTCGATGGCGCGGCGGAAGGCGCGCGCATTGCCGAGCAGCGTGGTGATGTCGCGAAACAGGATGCCGGGCTTCGGATAGTCCGGAATGGTACGGATCGCCGCCAGCAGCGTGTCTTCGAGCGAAGGTTTCATAAGGCGGCTCCGGATGATCCAGCTGGGCAAATGCGAACGGCGCAGGGACCAAACCCGACGCGACCGACAACGGCTAGCGCGATGTGACGCCCGAGACAAGCGCATCCGGCAAAGGATTGGCCTCGCTCGCTTTGTCCCATGCCTGCGCGACGATCTTCCACTGCCCTTCACTTTTCACCAGCAACAGCATTTCCATGGACCGGCTGGTCTCGGCACTGTTCTCGATCATCTCCGCCGTGACCGCCGCGATCGCGATGTTTCCGAAGACGCAGATGTCGGTGCCGAGCACGGTCTCCTGAAGCGACCGCAGTGAGGTGTCGGACAGGCCGCGCATCCGCTCGACGAAATCGGCGACGCTGGTGCGCCTTGCCGGGCGGGCTGCCGGATAGAGGCTGGCGCCGTCCAGGAAATCGCCCGCGAAATCATCCCACCCTGGGGCGATAGTCTCATCCCAGCTAAGGCTGGCAAACTGCCGGTCGATGATGGCCCGTATCATGTCCTCGTCCGTACCCATTCCGTTCGCCATGATCCGCTCCTTCCGTTCGCCTCCCTGCACCGGAGATTGGCATGCGGCACTTGTCCGATCGAATTGCAGCCCAATGAGCTTCATAACCCGTCCGATCTCGATCCGCATCTGTTTGAGCGCCGCGCTATGCCAAAGGACGGGTTGCCGAACGCTCGCATAGGGGTAAAAAGGGGCGCCTGAAGCATCCCTTCCGGTCGAACCATGGTCGCTGCATGACCCATCTTCTGCGGAAAATGCCGACCGTCATCATGGCAACCTCGCTCTTGAGCTGGGCGCCGGTAGCCGTCTCCGCTGCCGAGCGGGCCAGTTGGACGGTCGTGCTGCGCCCGGCAGATTTCGTGGTCGGCGACGCGCTTGGACAATTGCATACGCGTCGACAATGGATGACTGGATTCGACGAACGGTCCGGCGCGTTCGAGATCGCTCTGCGCAAGAAGGCAATCGCGATTTCGGCGCCGCGCTGTCGGATGGACTATCTGATTTTGACGATCCCCGTTTATTACCCTGAAAATCCGAAGCAGGCATCCGTCCGCGAGCGTCGCGCAGTCTATGATGCTCTCGTCGCACTGCAGACGAAGGGCAAAGGCAGCGCAACTGTTGGCGTTGAAGCGCCTGAGCCTCTCGCTCGCAGGGGTAAACGAGGTATCGGGCTTCTTGCCTGCAACCTGTACTTTGCCTTTCCAATATCGGTGCAAGTGTCGACGCAATGAGCTGTTGCCGGCTTCAGTCTCCTGGAGCCGGCTGCGCGAGAACGAAGACAAACCGACGTCCCGGCTGGCGCGCAGCGAGCACCCAAAGCGCGTCGCGTGAATCCACTTCGACGCGACGCGCTTTAGGACTTACATGCCGAGGTCGGAACGAAGCTCGGCCCTGGCGACTTCGTACTCGGCCTTGAAGTCGTCCCGGTTGAGCAGGACAGCGGCAATGACGCTGCCGGAAATCTTGCCCATCTCCACGTCGGACGCATAGTGGATGCCGCCAACCTCGCGGTTGTGGGCGTATTCGGCCGCGCGCGCCATGATCTCGGCGCGCTTCTCCGGAACCATGTCGGCCAGGATGATGCCCATCATGGTGCCGACAGTGGCATGACCCGACGGCCAGGAGCCGGAACTCGACAGCTTGACCGCGGGCTTGACGAGATCACTGAGCTGGTGCGGACGCGGGCGCTTCCAGACATCCTTGGCCGGATCGACGACAGCGCCTTCGGTCTCGACCACGCGATCGAAGAAGGCGCTGAACTTCGGCAGCCTCTCCTTGGTGAAATTCGGACCCATCACATTGGCGAAGCGCCAGACATTCTCCTCGGAATCGGCAACGGCGCTGGCCACCATCTCGGGCGTGCGCGTCACCTGCAGCGCCAGCACCTCGCCGAGTTCGGCCTTGGTCTGCGCCGAATCGTTGGCCGGCGGCGGCGGCAGGATCATCGTCAGGTCGATATCCTTGTTGGTCACGAAGGGTTTTGCGTCTTCGGCCTGGGCGGCCGAGCCGATGACCAGCAGCAGCAGACCAGCCGCCAGCGATGCGTATTTCCTCATGGGTGCGATCCTTCGTTGGGAATGACGCAGGATCGCCGCCTGCCGTGACGGCCATGTGACATCACCGCCTCCGGAAATGCGAAAAGGGCGCCTTGAGGCGCCCTTTCGTAATCCTGTGCAGCCCTCGGCGCGGTTAGTGCGCCACGCCTTCCCACACCTTGCGCTTCACGAGGTAGACCAGCGCACCGAACACCAGGAGGAAAAACAGCACGTTGACGCCGGTATGCTTGCGGGCCTCCATGTGCGGCTCGGCCGCCCACATCAGGAAGGCAGCCACGTCGCGGGAATACTGGTCGACCGTCTGCGGCGCGCCGTCATCATAGGTCACCTGGCCGTCGGAGAGCGGCTTGGGCATTTTCAGCGACACGCCGGACATGAAGTACGGGTTGTAGTGTGTGCCCTCGGGGATGACCATGCCGGCCGGCGGCGTCTGGTCGTAGCCGGTCAGCAGCGAATGGATATAGTCGGGACCGCCGGCATCATACTGGGTGAAGATGTCGAAGACGAATTGCGGAAAGCCGCGCTCGACGCCGCGCGCCTTGGCCAGCAGCGACATGTCCGGCGGTGCCGCGCCGCCATTGGCGGCCGCAGCGGCCTCTACATTGGCGAATGGCGCCGGGAAATAGTCCGATGGCTTGCCGGGACGGTCGAACATCTCGCCGGCATCGTTGGGGCCGTCATGGATGGTGTAGGTGGCCGCCAGCGACTTGATCTGCGCATCCGAATAGCCAAGGCCCGTTGGCCCCTCGAGCGTGCGGAACGCCACCATATTCATCGAATGGCAGGCCGAGCAGACTTCTTTGTAGACCTTCAGGCCGCGCTGCAGCTGGCCCTTGTCATAGGTGCCGAACGGGCCGGTGAAGCTCCAGCTCATCTCCTTCGGCTCGTTGATCGGGAAATGCGTCGGCGCTGCCGCGTTGTGCGCCTCTTCGGCCGCGAAGGCGGCGGTGCCGGCGGCCACAAGGCCGACCAGCGCCAGCGAGGTGAGAATCTTTTTCATGCCAAATCCCCTTAGATTCTCTACCGCTCAGCCCTTGGTCTCTGGCGCGGCCGCGGCGCCCGCCGGATGCCCGCTGCCACCCTTGTTCTTTTCGAGCACCGCCTCGGTGATCGAATTCGGCAGCCTGCGCGGCGTCTCGATCAGGCCAAGCACCGGCAGCGCTACCAGGAAAAAGGCGAAGTAGAACAACGTCGCCATCTGCGCCATGAACACATAGCTGCCTTCCGCCGGCTGCGAGCCCAGCCAGCCGAGCAGGATGGCGTCGGCCACGAACAGCCAGAAGAACAGCTTGTACCAGGGCCGGTAGACCGCCGAGCGCACCTTGGAGGTGTCGAGCCACGGCACCAGGAACAGCATGACGATGGCGCCGAACATGCACAGCACGCCGCCGAGCTTGGAGTTGATCGGCCCGATGTTGAAGGTGATGGCGCGCAGGATCGCGTAGAACGGAAGGAAGTACCATTCCGGCACGATGTGGGCCGGAGTCTTCAACGGATTGGCGACGATGTAATTGTCGGCATGGCCGAGATAGTTCGGCAGGAAGAAGATGAAATAGGCGAAGATGAACAGGAACACGATCATGCCGAACGCGTCCTTGATGGTCGCGTAAGGGGTGAAGGCGACGGTGTCGGTCTTCGACTTGACCTCGATGCCGGTCGGGTTGCTCTGGCCGGTCACGTGCAGCGCCCAGACGTGCAGCACGACGACGCCGGCAATCATGAACGGCAGGAGATAGTGCAGCGAAAAGAAGCGGTTCAGCGTCGGGTTGTCGACGGCAAAACCACCTAGCAGCAGCTGCTGGATCCACTCGCCGACCAGCGGAATGGCGCTGAAGAAGCCGGTGATGACGGTGGCGCCCCAGAAGCTCATCTGTCCCCATGGCAGCACGTAGCCCATGAAGCCGGTCGCCATCATCAAGAGGTAGATGATGCAGCCGAGGATCCACAGCAGCTCGCGCGGCGCCTTGTAGGAGCCGTAATAGAGGCCACGGAAGATATGGAGATAGACGGCGATGAAGAAGAACGACGCGCCGTTGGCATGCATGTAGCGCAACAGCCAGCCGGAATTCACGTCGCGCATGATCTTCTCGACCGAACCGAAGGCGAGATTGGTGTCGGCCGTATAGTGCATGGCCAGCACGATGCCGGTCAGGATCTGCGAAACCAGCATGATCGCCAAGATGCCGCCGAACGTCCACATGTAGTTGAGGTTGCGCGGCACCGGATAGGCGACGAAGCTGTCATAGACCAGCCTGGGCAGCGGCATGCGGGCGTCGAACCAGCGTTCGATACCGGTTTTGGGCGTATAGGTCGAGTGTCCCTCGCTCATCGAAATATCCCCCTGCCTCAACCGATAAGGATCTTGGTATCGGAAATGAATTTGAATACCGGCACAGCCATGTTCTCGGGCGCCGGGCCTTTGCGGATGCGGCCGGCGGTGTCGTATTGCGAACCGTGGCACGGGCAGAACCAGCCACCGAAATCGCCTTCCTGGCCGAGCGGAATGCAGCCCAGATGCGTGCAGACCTGAACCATCACCATCCAGGCTTCCTTGCCGGGCGTGGTGCGGTTGGCGTCGGTCGCCGGCGCGTCGGACGGCAGATTGGCATTGCGGGCGATCGGATCCTTGAGATCGGAAAGGTTGACGGCCTCGCCGTCCTTCATTTCCTTTTCGGTGCGGTTGCGCACCACGACCGGCTTGCCGCGCCACTTGACGATCAGCGACATGCCCGGCGTCAGCGAGGCGACATCGACTTCGACCGAGGCGAGCGCCAGCGTCGAGGCATCGGGGCGCATCTGGTCGATGAACGGCCAGGCGACGGCACCGGCGCCGACCACGGCGGCCATGCCCGTGGCGACATAAAGAAAATCTCGACGATTGGGATCGTGGATGTCGGTTGCGCTCACGGGTGCCTGATCCTTTCGCCTCTTCCGCGCCGGTGGCCGAGCCTTGTTCCCCGCTCAATCACGCCAACCCGACAGCGCATGGCGAACAGGCTAGCGAATTCCTCCGGCATTTGGACTTCGGTTTATGCGTGAAGCCCGTTTTTGTCCAGACGGGTCAAGGCACAAGGGCAGATTGTCGCGGGGACAAAATCCCCTATTGCCCGGCGGGACGGCGAACCGCCGCAAAAGGCGGCTAAACAACCGGGAAACAACCGCAAATCCAAGGCCCCGGCCTGCCTCGACAGAGGGCGCCGGTGTGATCTATCTTTCCAGGCATGGCACACGTCATCGATCGTGAGGAATGGGCTGTTCGCTCCGACCACTGGAAGGGCGAACTGCAATGCGGCGCCTACGGTTCCAACTCCTGCCTGATCTTCAACTACCTGCCTGATGAAGGCGGCGGCCCGCGGCTGCACGCCCACCCCTACGCGGAGATCTTCATCATCCGCCAGGGCACCGGCCTGTTCACCGTCGGCGACAAGGAAATCGAGGCTTCCGCCGGCCAGATCGTCATCGTCCCGCCCCACACGCCGCACAAATTCACCAATCTCGGCCCGGGTCCGCTGGAAACGACCGACATTCACGAGAACGGCACGTTCATCACAAAGTGGCTGGAGTAATCCCTATTTGGCGCCAAGCCTGACCAGCACGGCCCTTGGGATGTCGTACTCGCGGATGACGCCATCGTGCTTGCGCAAGCCACACAACTCGCGCTGGATGAAATAGCCGTGCACCGCCTCGGCGGCTTCCTTGAGAAGCTTGGGACGCAACTGCTCGTCGCCATTGGCGCGCAACCTGGCCAGCGTTTCTTCCACGCGCTGTCCGGCGCGGCCGAGGGCCGCCGCCTTCTCGGCCAGGATCTCGTGGCCAAGCGCGTCGAAGGCCGCTTCGGCCGCCGAAGAGCCGGCAAGATGAGATGGCGGACGCAAGGACATTTCAGCCCCCTTTTTCGAACGACATGCGATGCGTGACGAATTCTTCACCCAACACCGGCTGAAAGCCAAGCCGTTCGTAGAAAACGAAGGCTTCCGGCGGCGCACGGGTGTTCAACACGGTGAAATAGCGGCGTGCGCGATCGATGACGGTCTCGACCAGCATGCGGCCAAGGCCGGCGCGGCGGTGAGGCGCGCCGACGAACAGGTGCCGCACCCGGCCCTGGTCCCTGCCCTCGGCATAAGGATCGATGTTCAGCCCGCACACACCGGCGAGCTCGCGGCCATGCCATGCCCCGAACAACGCCTCGCCCCGTTTCAGGAACTTGTTGCGGCCGCTCGCCCAGCCGTCCGCCAGGCGCACCAGCATCCAGTAGCCTTCCAGCCGGCTCTCATCCTTCAGCCTGTCGAAGGCCGGCGTGGTTGGCCGGAGCCGCTTGAGCACATAGCCGACTTCTGGCATCTCACCCATGCGCCTACTCCGCCGGCCGCGTCTCTTCGAGCACGCTTTCCTCGTGATACAGGAAGCCGCCCGACTGCCGCTTCCACAGCCGCGCATAGAGCCCGTCGAGCGCCACCAGCTCGTCATGCGTGCCTTGCTCGACGATTCGCCCGCCGTCCAGCACCACCAGGCGGTCGAGCGCGGCGATCGTCGACAGCCGGTGGGCGATGGCGATCACCGTCTTGTTCTCCATCAGCCGCGTCAGATTCTCCTGGATCGCTGCCTCGATGTCGGAATCGAGTGCCGAGGTCGCCTCGTCGAGGATCAGGATCGGCGCGTCCTTGAGGAAGACACGGGCGATCGCCACGCGCTGGCGCTGGCCGCCCGACAGTTTCACGCCGCGCTCGCCGACAAACGCCTCGTAGCCGGCACGATCCCTGTTGTCGCGCAGGCCCAGGATGAAGTCGTGCGCCTCGGCCTTCTTGGCCGCCACGGTCACCTCGGCGTCGGTCGCATCGGGCATGCCGAGCTTGATGTTGTCGCGCAGCGACCGGTGGAACAGGGCGGTGTCCTGGCTGACGACGCCGATATTGGCGCGCAGCGAATTCTGCGTGACCTGGGCAACGCTCTGGCCATCGATGGTGATCGACCCGCCTTCCAGGTCGTAGAGCCGCAGGATCAGATTGGCGAGCGTCGTCTTGCCCGCGCCCGATGGTCCGACCAACCCGACCTTCTCGCCCGGCTTGACGACGAGGTCGATGCCGTTCAGCACGCCGAACCCCTTACCGTAGTGGAACTCGACGCCCTTCACGTCGATGCGCCCGCCGGCAACGACAAGCTCCCTGGCGTCGGGCGCGTCGGTGAGGCCGAGCGGCTGCGAGATCAGCGCCTTGGAGTTTTCCAGCACGCCGAGATTTCGCAAAATGCCGTTGAGCTGCATCATCAGCCGGCCGAGCAGCATGTTGAGCCGCAACACCAGCGACAGGGTGAAGGCGACCGCGCCGACGGTGATCGAGCCCTCGACCCAGAGATAGACGGCAAAACAGCCGATCGCCGTGATCATGATACCCGACAGCGTCGTCAGCGCCATGCGCACGCCGGTGAGCTGGCGGGTGAAGGGGCGTAGCGCGTCGAGATAGATGTCGAAGCCGTTCCTGATGTAGCGGTCGTCGCCGTCCGCCGAGAACAGTTTCAACGTCTGCACATTGGAATAGGAATCGACGATGCGGCCATTGATCATCGAGCCCGCCTCGGCCGTCGCTTCGGCGTGCTTTCGGATCGCCGGCACATAGAGCCTGGCCAGCCCGCCAAAAGCCACGATCCAGACCACCACCAGCGCCGCCAGTCTGAGATCGAGCCCGGCGACCAGCGCCAGCGTCGTCACCGTATAGACGATCATGAACCAGACGACCTCGATGAAGCTTTCCATCAGGTCGCCGGTCGCTTGCCCCGCCTGCCAGACCTTGGTCGCGATGCGGCCGGCGAAATCGTTCTGGAAGAAGGCGTAGGATTGGCGCGACACGTGCCGGTGCGCCTGCCAGCGCACCAGATTGTAGAAGCCTGGCGTGATCGTTTGTTCGTCGACCAGCGCCGAGAGGCCGACGACGACGGTGCGAATAACCAGCACCACCGCGATCATGAACACCAGCTCCGGGCCGGCGGCGGTCCACAGCGCATGCCAGCTGCGTTCGCCGGGAAGCTGGTCGAGGATGTCGACCAGCCGCCCGACGAAGTAGAACAGGCCTGCTTCGACCAGTGGCGCGATGCCGCCGATGACAAGCATGGCGAAGAAGGCGAACTTCGCCTGGCCGACATAGTGCCAGAGAAACCCGCCAACGCTGGACGGTGGCCGAAGATTCGCCGGCTCCCTGAACGGAAAGACCCAGTTCTCGAACCAGCGATAGACGGCTGTCATCATGCGGCGGCCATCATTCTGCGGCTTGCCCCTTCGCGATCACGTCGTTGGCGATATCGGCCGGGATGTCCTCGAACAGGAACCCGCCCGACTGGCGCTGCCAGAGCTGCGCGTAGAGCCCGCCCTTGGCGACCAGTTCGTCGTGCGAACCTTCCTCGATGACCCGACCCTGGTCCATCACCACAAGCCTGTCCATCGCCGCGATGGTCGACAGCCGGTGGGCAATGGCGATGACGGTCTTGCCCTGCATGAGCTTGTAGAGATTCTCCTGGATGGCCGCTTCGGCTTCGGAATCCAGCGCCGACGTCGCCTCGTCAAGGATAAGTATCGGTGCATCCTTCAACATTACGCGAGCAATGGCGATGCGTTGCCGCTGGCCGCCGGACAATTTGACGCCGCGGTCACCGACATAAGCGTCGAACCCCTTGCGGCCTTTGTGGTCCGCGAGGCCGCCAATGAAGTCCAGCGCCTCGGCCCGCCGCGCCGCCTCGATGAGCATCTCTTCTGATGCATCGGGCCGGCCGTAGAGGATGTTCTCGCGCACCGAACGATGCAGCAGCGAGGTGTCCTGCGTGACCATGCCGATCTGGGCCCGCAGAGAATCCTGCTTCACGCCGGCGATCTCCTGTCCGTCGATCAGGATCCGGCCGCCTTCCAGGTCATAGAAGCGCAGGAGCAGATTGACCAGTGTCGACTTGCCGGCGCCCGAGCGGCCGACAATGCCGACCTTCTCGCCCGGCTTCACCGCCAGCGACAGGCTTTCGATCACGCCTTTCTGCTTGCCGTAGTGGAAGCGGATGTCCTCAAAGCGGATCTCACCCCTGGCAACGCTGATCTCCTTCGCATCCGGCCTGTCTTCGACCAGGCGCGGCAGCGAGATCGAGGCGATGCCGTCCTGCACCGTGCCGATGTTCTCGAACAGGCCCGACATTTCCCACATGATCCACTGCGACATGCCCCACATTCTGAGCACCAGGCCGATGACCACGGCGACCGCGCCGATCGTCACCACTTGCCCCATCCACAGCCACAGCGAAATGGCGGTGACCGAGAACAGCAGCAGTGCGTTCAGAATGTAGAGCGTGCCGAAAAGCACCGTCACCAGCCGCATCGACCGGTAGACAGTGTCGAGAAAGCCCATCATGCCTTCCCTGGCGAAGGTGGCCTCGCGCTTGGCATGACTGAACAGCTTGACCGTCTGGATGTTGGAATAGCTGTCGACGACGCGGCCGGTCATGACCGAGCGTGCATTGGCCTGTTCCTCGCCGACCTTGCCCAGGCGCGGGATGAAGTAGCGCAGCAGCAGGATATAGCCGACCAGCCAGCCGCCGAGCGGCGCCGCGAGCCGCCAGTCGGCGGAGCCGACGATCCACAGCATGCCGAGGAAATAGACGATGACGTAGTTGAGCACGTCGATCACCTTGATGACGCATTCGCGCACGGCGAGTGCGGTCTGCATCAGCTTGGTAGCGATGCGGCCGGCGAACTCGTCCTGGTAGAAGCTCATCGACTGCTTGAGCAGGTAGCGGTGCACCTGCCAGCGGATGCGCATGGGATAGTTGCCCATCAGCGTCTGCTGGTTGAGCAGCGAATGCAGCCACACCGTGCCCGGCAGCGCGAACAGCACGATGAAGGCCATCGCGGCGAGCTTCCAGCCTTCCGTCTGCAGGAAGGTCTCGCGGTTCTGTGCCGACAGCCAGTCGACGATGCGGCCAAGGAAGCCGAACATCCACACTTCCGCGATGGCGATGGCCGTCACCAGCACCGCATCGACAAGGATATAGGGCCAGGCGCCGCGCGTATAATGCAGGCAGAAGGCGATCAGCGTCTTGGGCGGCTCTACCGGTTCCGCTGCCGGGAACGGATCGAGCCTTCTTTCAAACCAGTTAAACAACAACATGGGTCATGCTCATTGAATCTGTTTTCCGCTTACGCGGCTTGGCGACGTCCGAAGTCCCCGGGCCGTGTGGCGCCGAGGGCCGACGGTCCGGAATCATCCGGACCGTCGGCCCTGCTTCGCGCAATATAGGGGTTCGCGGGCTTTTCGCCGACAGGCTCGCTTGCCGATCCTGACGGCGCGGTGTCGACAAGCCGGATTTTCGCACCCGGCCGGATCAGCCGGATGATCCGGCGCACCAGCGAAGGCCGGCTCGGATCGGGCACCGCGCGCGAAAAATCGACATCCGGCAGCATGCCGCGATGCGGGCGGCGACGGACTTCGGCATGGACCGCCGACGAATAGGTGTCGCCGATCAGCAGCGCCCAGGTCGGCAGCCGGTGGATATGCAGGCTCCTCGAGCCAGGTATTCTGTAGGGATCGAACATCGGTCCGTCCTCCGTATGAAAATAGAGATGGAAAGGCGAAGCAACGTCGTCCGCCGGCATTCGGCCGGAGGCGCGGATTGCGTCTGTCTGGACACGGCGAGCGTCAGTCCAGGCATGCTCAGTTCGGGCGTTCAGCCCTTTTGACTTTTTGAAAAACATCGCAGGATTCCTTCGAGAGCCGAAAAGGTGTTTCGGCGGGAATCGGTGCGATCAAGTCTTAGAGAGTCAGGAGAATTGTCGTACCGAAACCGCCGGCAGGCAGGTAAGCCCACGAGAGGGGCGCTGGATGTGCATGGTCATCATGAGTTTCCCCTCCATCGGTTCGGGTTGACAATGCTGGCCGTATACCCGACTTCGCAAAAAATGGCCACCCGCAGGTCCAGGAATTTCCAAAACCGGGAAGCCCCTGTGGCCGATCTGCCACTTATTAGAAGGACGCGGAAATGAACTGTCGTCTCCGCATCGCGCTCTACCAGCCGGACATTGCCGGCAATACCGGGACAATCCTGCGCTTCGCCGCTTGCCTCGGCCTTGGCGTCGATATCATCGAACCGGCCGGCTTTCCGCTTTCCGACAAGGCGCTCAAGCGCGCCGGCATGGACTACCTCGAAATGGCCGCCCTGACCCGGCACATTGACTGGAACGCCTTCGAGGACTGGCGCAAGAAAGACGGGCGCCGGCAGGTGCTTCTGTCGACCAAGGCGACAACCCCCTACACCAGCTTCAGTTTCGCGGACGGCGACATCCTGCTGTTCGGCCGCGAATCCGCAGGCGTGCCGGATGCGGTCCATCAGGCGGCGGATGCGCGGCTGACCATCCCGATGCAAGGTGCGGCGCGCAGCATCAATGTCGCGCTCTCCGTCGCCATGGTGGCGGGTGAAGCCATCCGGCAGCTCGGATAGAATCCGCCGGCCGTCGGCAACGCCACCCTTGCCATTGCTGACGGCAGTGGTTTCTCCAGCCATTCTCACCCAGGCGCACATCGCCATCTCCTGTCATTTGCCCTACCAACATTTCTTCGCTACAAGCTCAACTTAACTTGAGGTCAAGCGGAAAAAATGGGAAATGGCTCCAGTAACGGAATTGACAGTCGGCCAAGTGGCCATGCGCAGCGGCGTCGCGGTGTCGGCACTGCATTTCTATGAGGCGCGCGGGTTGATCCGCAGCCACCGCACGTCAGGTAACCAGCGCCGCTACGGCCGCGACGTGCTGCGGCGGGTGGCGATCATCAAGGTCGCCCAGGAGGTCGGCATCTCGCTCGCGGAAATCGGCCAGGCATTGGCATCCCTGCCCGAAGGCCGCACGCCGACCCGCGACGACTGGAACCTGCTGTCGACCGCCTGGCGCGACGGGCTCGACCACAAGATCGCCCAGCTGAAGAAACTGCGCGACGGGCTGACCGACTGCATCGGTTGCGGCTGCATGTCGATCGACAAATGCCCGCTCAGGAACAAGGGCGACCGGCTGGCCAGGGAGGGTACGGGAGCGAGGCGACTGTTGGTAGAATCCTAATCTGCCGCCGGCAGCCGCCTTATGGTGAACTCGATCAGGTCGCCCGGCCGCTCGAACCAGCTTTCGATCTCGGTCCAGTAGGCCTGTTTGGGAAAGCGCTCGAACCATTCCTTGGCCTTGAGGCGCGCATCGGAGCGCGGCAGCACGAAGGTTTCGCGCAGGAAGCCGTCGCGCGGCATGCGCGCGCGTTCAGCCCGGCTCTGGTCGAGCCTTTTTTTCAGGCCATCCAGCGGCGGTCTTGCCGGGGTGCGCACGAAACAACTCCTTGCACCTGGCACATGACCCGAAACCCGGAACCCGAGTTTCGGAAAGGATCATGCGCGAAAGCAAAGTGACTTGACCCTGTTCCCTAAGAGATTAGGGATCGCGCCGGCAAAAGACGAGTCATTTGTAGGGGCGGGCCGCCCCGCAACCGGAGACGGCACTTGGAACGACCTGAAATACCGGCTGGCCTGCCCGCCGACATCGAAGAGAAGAAGATGAAGGCGCGTCTGTGGTTCGAGGCGCTGCGCGAACGCATCTGCAGTGCCTTCGAGCAGATCGAGCAAGATCTCCAGGGGCCCCTGGCCTCGTGGTCGCCGGGCCGGTTCGAAAAGACGCCGTGGGAGCGTGACCAGGGCAAGGGTGGCGGCGGCACCATGTCGATGATGCATGGCCGCGTCTTCGAGAAGGTCGGCGTCCACACCTCGACCGTCTTTGGCGAGTTCTCGCCCGAATTCAGGAAGCAGATGCCCGGCGCCGAGGAAGACCCGCGCTTCTGGGCCTCCGGTATCTCGCTGATCGCGCATCCCTGGAACCCCAACGTTCCGGCCGTGCACATGAACACGCGCATGGTGGTCACCTCCAGGCAATGGTTCGGCGGCGGCGCCGACCTGACGCCGGTGCTCGACCGCCGCCGCACCCAGGACGATCCTGACACCGTCGCTTTCCATCGCGCCATGCAATTCGCTTGCGAGAAGAATGCCGACGTCGCCGACCACCCGAAATTCAAGGCCTGGTGCGACGAGTACTTCTATCTGTCGCACCGCAACGAGCCGCGCGGCACTGGCGGCATCTTCTTCGACTGGCTGCATTCGGGCGAGGACAAAGGCGGCTGGAATGCCGACTTCAACTTCGTTCAGGATGTCGGACGCTCCTTCCTCGTCGTCTACGGCCACCTCGTGCGCGCCAACTTCAACGAGAACTGGACCGACGGCGACCGCGACGAACAGCTCATCCGCCGTGGCCGCTACGTCGAATTCAACCTGCTGCACGATCGCGGCACCATCTTTGGCCTGAAGACCGGCGGCAATGTCGCGTCGATCCTGTCCAGCCTGCCGCCGGAGGTTCGCTGGCCGTAACATCAGCCAGTTCCGTCTGGAGTTGACAGAGCGGGCGGCGCACGATGCTTTGATGCAACCAGACCGGCCTTCCCGTGTTATAGTCTTCGCCCCGCTCACGTCCGGGAATTCAGCCCGAATACACCGTGAGCCAAAAAAAGTGGCGGAGCCTCGATCGGCTCCCCGGAGGAAAAGGAGAAATCCGATGAAGGCATTCCACTGCGGGTCGCTCGTGCCCGGCTGTGAGTGGCATACCCGTGCCGACGAGGAAGCCGAAGTGATGCGCCGTGCCGTCGAGCATATGCGCGAGACGCATGGCGAGGCTGTTATCCGCGAGACGATGATCGAGGCGATCCGTTCGCGCATCGAGAAGGTTCGCGACGCCGCGTAGGTTTTGCCCGGCTTTGCTTCGTGGGCGGCGGCAAGCGAACCGCGCCGGCGCTCACCATTGGGTGCAGCGGGTAAAAACAGCCTCCGGCCGTGACGCCCGCGACTCGCGTTCGACGCCATCGCGGGCGCGGCGCCGGCCAGGCCTTTTCAAGTCAAAATTATATTTGCCTCCGCTAAAGTAAACCCTGCGGTAACCGAACCCATGCCAATGTCGCGCGGATAATCCGGCTACAGTGGGCTGCCAGAGAAGCCCGTCGCCACCAGGCACTGATCCGGAACGGTGGGGCGAGGTGTTTCGCGCATGCGCGAAAAGTCCGGCAATCGAGTGGGTTTCCGCACGGCGGCGCTCCTGCTGTGGGCGCTGGTCGGTGCGTCCCCGGCCATCGCGCAGGAAATGACGACATCGTTGGTCGACATCCATCAAGGCTCGCCGCTCAGCGATCGCGCGAGAGGCCTGGGCAATGGCGGTTACGAACTTCAGAACGGGACCTTTGTCTCGTTCAACCAATGGTACCGCGCGAGCTGGGTCGACATGCATGTCGACCTTTTGACCCAGATCACCGAGGATACCGGCATCCTTTGGGGTTTCGGGACCGGAGAAGAGGGCGAGAAGTATCGGATCGCGCCCAGCCTCAAGCTTGGTTTCCTCACGCAGATGCATCCGAGCCCGAACAGCACGCTTTCCCTGTCGCTCACCACGACCTTTGGCGGCAAGCTCACCGAAAAGTCCTGCGAAGCCGACTATGGCGACTTCGGTACCTACAGCGTCAATTGCCGGCTCGCGGCCAGCCAGATGGCGCCTGAGGAAACCTTGAAATATCTGGTTAACGCTAAACCTGAGAGCCAGCATCTCTGGCTGAACTACCGTGTTACTTTCTGATCGCCGCGAGGCTGCGAATGAGGAATTCATCGCCCCGAAAGCGATCACTCATCCTGGTTGTTGTCTGACTGGAGTAGGAACATGTCGGGTACTTGCATGAAGTTCGGCCTCGCCGCCGCCCTTGTCATCCTTTCGGCGCCATTCGCGTCGGCGCAGGAGGCCCTCAACGCCGATGAGACGGCCGCGCTCTGCCACGGTGGCGGGTCCATATGTGTGAGCGCGACGATCCCGGCCGCGCCGGCGGCGCAGACGGTACAGAACTGGATGAGCCCCGACGTCGGCGCCGCATGGGCCGCCGGGTACAAGGGCAAGGGCGTCACCATTACCATGGTCGACGACTTCAGCAGCACGTCGCGCTTTTCCGGCAATTTCGGCCTCGGGGTTCAAACCCAGCGGCACGGTGAATGGACCCGCGAGGAAGCCAGCATGGTTGCGCCCTTGGCGACGATCAGGTCGAAAGACTTCACCACCGGTTCATACGTCCCGCTGGCGAGCGGTCTGAACGTGCTCAATCTGAGCTACGGCATGTACGCCAAGGCGGGCTACAGCTTAAACCAGATCGGCTGGGCACCGGAGGAAGCTTCGATCATTTCCTACGCCGCCAAAGGGTCGGCAATTGTCTCGAAGGCAGCTGGCAACGACTCGGTTGCCGTGGGCGGCGTCACCGGCGGCCAGCAGGATTATCTCGACCTGGCCCTGGTCGGCAAAGCCTCGGCGATCTTCGTCGGTGCGCTGTCGACCAACGGCACGACGTCCAACAAGGCCCAGCTTGCCTGGTACTCCAACTACGCCGGCTCGAACACGGCTGTGCAGAGCCATTTCCTCGTCGTCGGTGTCACCGGCGACAAGACCGGCCTTTATGGCACGTCCTTCGCCGCGCCGATCATTTCAGGGTATGCGGCGATCATCGGCAGCAAATTCACCAGCGCGACGCCGACCCAGATCACCAACGATCTGCTCAATACCGCTCGTACCGATACGCTGGTCAACTACAACCCCTCCGTCTACGGCAAGGGCGAGGCGAGCCTTTCACGCGCCTTGGCTCCGGTGGCAATCAGGTAGCGGGTCGCGTTTCGCTCGACGAGCGCGTCGCCTGTATCCGTTAGAGCGCGACGCGTTCCAGAGCAATTCCAGGAAAAGTGTGAAACGGTTTTCCGTCCGGAATTGCGTAAAAACAAAGGGTTAGAGCAGTTCGCCGTTTCCGTGAAACGGTGAACTGATCTAGGTCTCCAGCGCCTTTGCCGCGCGGTCGAGCAGCGCGCCGCGATCCGGCGCAAATCCCGCTTCGATCCATTCCGTCTCGAGGTTCTTGAGGATTTCGCCGAGCTTCGGCCCCGGCGTCGCGCCAAGGGCCGTCAGATCGGCGCCCTTCAGCGGAAACACCGGTTTTTCCCATTTGAGGGCGAAGGCCAGCAGACGCGAAAAGCCGCCGGCTTCGAGCATCGCGGCATTGTCCTCGACAGCACGCACCCGCGCGGCAGCGAGCGAGAGCCGCAGCCGATCGACAAACCCTTGCCGGTCGCCGCGATAGAGCCTTTTCGCCAATTCGCCTTCGGTCGTCTTCGGTTCGACGGCCGTTGAAAGTGCCCAGTGGCGCAAGCGGTCTGATTCCACAGTCGAAAATTTGAGCCGCTCGGCAAGCGTCTTCATGCGCGCGGCATCCGGCGGCACGATCGCTTCCAGCCGCAGCATCGAATCCGCTGCCCAGCCCAGATCCTTCTCGGCCTTGGCCAGCCCATGGATGGCGTCGATGCCCCATTTCTCGCTTTCCGGCAGCGCGGCGGTCAGCACACCGGCCTGCCGCATCCACAACAGCGCCCGCGACGGGTCGGGCGCCGACAGAAGCTTCTTCAGCTCGGACCAGACGCGCTCCGCCGAGAGTTGGGCCAGGCCCTCCTTCAGCCGGGCGCAGGCCTTCAGGCCCTCGGCGTCCGGCCGGCCCTCGCCATACCAGGCGAAGAAGCGGAAAAAGCGCAGGATGCGCAGATAATCCTCACGGATACGCGCTTCCGCATCGCCGATGAAGCGCAGCCGCCGCGCCTCGATGTCGGCAATGCCGCCGACAAGGTCGACGACGGCGCCATCCGCGTCCGCATAGAGCGCGTTGATGGTGAAGTCGCGCCGCTCGGCATCCAGCTTCCAATCGCGTCCGAACGACACTTTGGCGCGGCGGCCATCGGTCTCGACATCGGCGCGCAAGGTGGTGATTTCATAGGGCTTGCCGCCGGCGACCACGGTAATCGTGCCGTGCTCGATGCCGGTCGGGACCGGCTTGAAACCTTCCGCCTCGGCGCGGCGGATGGTTTCGTCGGGCAAACAGGTGGTGGCGATGTCGACATCGGCGACCGGCTGGCCCATCAGCGTGTTGCGCACCGCGCCGCCGGCGATACGCGCCTCTTCACCGCCTTGCGAAAGGGCGGAAAGCAGGCGCTGCAAATGCTTGTCGGCAAGCCAGTTGGCCCTGCCAGCGATCGAAACACTCACGCATAGAGCCTTTCATAGAGCGTGCGGATGATGCCGGCGGTGACGCCCCAGATACGCCGGTCGCCATAGGGCATGTCGTAGAAGAACCATTCGAGATCGTTCCACATGCGGCTGTCGCGCTTGTGGTTCACCGGATCCATCAGGAAGCGCAGCGGCACTTCAAAGGCGGCATCGACTTCGTCGGCGTTCAAGGTCAGTTGGAAACCGGGTTGTACGATGCCCAGCACCGGCGCGATGCGGTAGCCGCTGCCGGCGACATAGTCGGGCATGCGGCCGATGATCTCGATGCGATCGCCGCCAAGCCCTATTTCCTCGAAGGTTTCGCGCAGTGCCGCCGCCTCCGGGCTGGCGTCGGTGGAATCGATAGTGCCGCCGGGAAAGGCCACTTGCCCCGAATGGTTGCGCAGCCTTTCGGCCCGTTTGGTCAGCAGAACTGTCGCCTCGCCGCCATGATCGACGACCGGGATCAGCACCGCCGCATTGCGCAGCGGCTTGCCCTGGTTGAGCCGCGGATGGCCGGGATTGAAACGATGGTCGCCATAGTCGTCGCCGGCATGCGCGTCCGGCTGCGCGGCGAAGCGCGCGCGAAAATCGGCCGATGAAAACGGCAACCGTGACAGCTGGTCCATCATGCGCTCAGCCGTTTCAACTGGTCCGCCGGCATGATCGGGAACACAGCACCCTTCGAGCGCACCGCGAACATCGTCTCGCCGCCGATCTCGACCTCCTCGCCATGCCCGACCAGTTCGTACATGACAGGCCGCCCCACCAGCGCCTCCAGCCGGCCGCGCACCAGCACATAAGGCTTCAGGCCGCCGGTCTCGTGCTCGTCGACAAAGCGCAGCGGCCGTTCCGGCCCGGCTTCGACCACGTCGCCGACATTGGTGCGGAAGGTGATGATCTGCTCGTCGCCGCTGCCCGAAACATCCATCTCGACGGCGATGAACGGCGCATCGGCGACACGGATGCCGACCTTTTCCACAGGCGTCACCAGATAGGTTCTGCCATCGGCGTCCTTGCGCAGCACGGAGGAGAAAAGCTGCACCAGCGGCATGCGGCCGATCGGGGTGCCGAGATAGAACCAGGTGCCGTCGGCCTTGATCTCCATGTCGAGATCGCCGCAAAAGTCCGGATTCCAGCGCTCGACGGGCGCCGCGCCTTTGCCGGCCCGCGCTGCGCGCGAGATCAGCGCCTCCAGGGCGCGCGCCTCGGTTGCCTCCGCAAGGCTTTGTTCGCGATGTTCGTCGTGTTCCGCCATCGTCACGAAATAGTCACTGTTGTTCCGCTTGTCAGCCTAAGTCTGTGATTTAAGTTCGACCATAGGCGCTACGCGAGGCCGAATCGCGGCAACCTATGATATGGTGCGGGCTGGTATTTCCAACCAAAGGGATCGAGCCGAATGAGCGTGATGGTCAAGGAAAGTCCGATCAGCGAAACGGACATGATCGCCGAGGCCGAAAAGGCGCTGGCTGACATTTCCAGGATCCGCGACGGGGTCGGCCGGGTGATCTTCGGCCAGGAGGCCGTCGTCGAGCGCACGCTGGTGGCGCTGCTGGCCGGCGGCCATGCACTGCTGGTCGGCGTTCCGGGCCTTGCCAAGACCAAGCTGGTCGAAACACTTGGCGTCGTGCTCGGCCTTGATTCGCGCCGCATCCAGTTCACGCCCGATCTGATGCCGTCCGACATCCTCGGCTCCGAGGTGATGGAGCAGGACGAGATCGGCAAGCGCTCCTTCCGCTTCATCTCCGGGCCGATCTTCGCCCAATTGCTGATGGCCGACGAGATCAACCGCGCCTCGCCGCGCACCCAGTCGGCGCTGCTGCAGGCGATGCAGGAATATCATGTCACCATTGCAGGCGCCCGTTATGACCTGCCGGCGCCCTTCCATGTGCTGGCAACGCAGAATCCGCTGGAGCAGGAAGGCACCTATCCGCTGCCCGAAGCCCAGCTCGACCGCTTCCTGATGCAGGTCGACATCCTCTATCCCGAAATCGAGGCCGAGCGCCGCATCCTGCTGGAAACCACCGGCATCGAGGACGCCAAAGCCCAGAACGTGCTGCAGCCGGCACGGCTGAAGGAGATCCAGACGCTGATCCGCCGCATGCCGGTACCCGAAAGCGTCGTCGAGGCGATCCTGACCCTGGTTCGCTCGGCGCGTCCGGGCCAGGGCAATGCCGAGACAGACAAACATGTCGCCTGGGGTCCCGGCCCGCGTGCCAGCCAGGCGCTGATGCTGTGCACGCGTGCCCGCGCGCTCTATGACGGCCGGCTGGCACCTTCGATCGATGATGTGCGGGCGCTGGCCGAGCCGGTGCTGCAGCACCGCATGGCGCTGACCTTCGCCGCCCGCGCCGAGGGCACCAGTGTACGCGACGTGGTGGCGAAGCTCGTGAAAGGGATTTAGGGTCTGGACCCGCTAATATGATCGAAATGGCGCCTGAAATGGCAAAAAGATGCGAGGAGAATCGCGAAGGTCGGGGTCTTTCCCCCGGCCAAGCGCTTCGACGACGCAGCTTGCAGCCATTTCGGCGTCCGGAGGATGTGGTCCATCTGCCCGACTACTTTGTCGCGGAGGACTTGAAAGCCGAATGGCTTCCTGCGCCTTCGCTCCGCGTATCCGAACAGATGGCCTCACACCATTTCGACCATATTAGCGGGTCCAGACCCTAATGGCGCGCATCGGCGAGGTCCAGGCTCCGGCAGCGACGCGCGACGCGCTCGCCCGTGGCCGGTTGCGGGCTTCGCTTGTGCCCGACCTGCTGGTCGAGGCGCGCCGCATCGTCAACACCGTGATCGCCGGCTGGCATGGCCGCCGCAAGCGCGGCATCGGCGAGAATTTCTGGCAGTTCCGGCCCTATGTCGAAGGCGACTCCTCGCGCATCGACTGGCGCCGTTCGGCCCGCGACGACCATACCTATGTGCGCGACCGCGAGTGGGAAGCCGCCCATACGGTGTGGCTGTGGGCCGACCCCTCGCCGTCCATGCTCTACAAATCGACCGGTGCCGGCGTTTCCAAGCAATCGCGCGCGCTGGTGCTGGCGCTGGCCATGGCCGAACTGCTGTCGCGCAGTGGCGAGCGCATCGCCTGGCCGGGCCTGACCGATCCGTTCACCGCCCGCAACGGCGCCGAACGCATCGCTGCCCAGCTGATGCATGCCAGCGACTTGCCGGCAAAGCCTGACCTCACGGACATCAGGCGCTTCTGCGACATCGTCATCGCCAGCGATTTCCTCGATCCGGTCGAGGAGACGATGGAATGGCTCGACGTGCTCGCCCGCCACGGCGTGCGCGCCCACCTGATCGAGGTCGCCGACCCGGCCGAGGAAACCTTCCCCTATGCCGGCCGCACCGAGTTCACCGACCCCGAGACCGGCGATAAGCTGACCGCCGGACGTGCCGAGATGCTCGGCGACGAATATCGCCTGCTCTACACCGCCCGCCGCCAGGAGCTGGCCGGCTGGTGTAAGCGGCTCGGCTGGAGCTTTACCGTCAACCACACCGATCGGCTGGCGTCCGACGCGCTGGTGCGCCTGCACATGGCCATGACCGCCGATGGCTCTTATGCCGCTAGCGGTCGCGCCGGAAAGGTGGCCGTCGCATGAGCTGGCTGCCGCTCTCCTTTGGCGCTCCCATGGTGCTGTGGGGCCTGCTGGCGCTGCCGGTGATCTGGTGGCTGCTAAGGCTGACGCCACCCAAGCCGCAGACCGAGATCTTCCCACCGCTGAAGATCCTGGCGCGCGTCTTGAAGCGCGAGGAGACGCCGCATCAAAGCCCCTGGTGGCTGACGCTGCTCAGGCTGCTGATGGCGGGCCTCATCGTCACCGCATTGGCCGAACCGGTCTTCAATCCGCGCGAAAAACTGCCGGCCGAAGGTGCGGCCCTTGCGCTGGTCATCGACAATGACTGGGCAAGTGCGGCCGACTGGAACAAGCGCGTCGCCACCGCCGAGCGGCTGATCAAGGATGCCGGCTCGAATGGCGTGCCGGTCATCATCGCCTTCACCGCCGAAAAGGCCAATGCGGAGATCGGCCCCTTCGATGCCGCCGCCGCACTCGACCGGCTGCGCGCCGCCAAGCCGCGGCCGATCCCGACCGACCGGCCCGCCGTCTATGCCCGCGTCGCCGGTGTGCTGGAGACCTTGCCCGGCGCCAGCGTTGCCGTGCTGGCTGACGGCCTCGCGGCCAGGGGCGACGAGGCCGCCTTCAACACGCTTTTGTCGAAGAATGCCTCTCGCGTCGTCTGGGCAACCGCCGACCGGCTTTCGCTGACCGGCCTCACCGCCGCCGAGAACCAGGTCGATGGTTTTGCGCTCACCGCCATCCGCGCGCCAGGCGATCCGGCGCCGGCGCAGGTCACCGCCGGCGCCTTCGACGACAAGGGCCGCCGCATCGCCGATGCGACGCTGACCTTCGCGCCCGGCGAAGCCACCGCCACCGGCACGATGGCGGTGCCGTTCGAGCTGCGCAACGACTTCGCCTCGATCGCCCTCGACGGCGAGCGCCAGGCGGGTGCGGTGCGCGTGCTCGACGAAAGCTCCAAGCGCCGCCGCGTCGGATTGCTGTCGCAGGCCGAGGCCGACCAGGCGCAGCCGCTTCTGTCGCCGCTCTACTACATCAGGCGCGCGCTGCAGCCTTTCGCCGATCTGGTCGAGCCCTCCAGCGCCGATCTCGCCGACGCCATCCCGCAGATTCTCGACCAGAAACCGGCGATGATTATCATGGCCGATATCGGCACCATTCCGGCGCAGGTCCGGCAAAGGCTGGTCGACTGGGTCGACAACGGCGGCACGCTGGTGCGTTTCGCCGGCTCGCGGCTGGCCGCCGCCGGCAATGACGACGATTTGCTGCCGGTTCGCCTGCGCACCGGCGAACGTTCGCTGGGCGGCGCGCTGTCATGGACTTCGCCGCAGCCGGTCACCGAATTTCCCAAGGCCGGTCCCTTCGCCGATCTCGCACCGCCCACCGAGGTGACCGTGAGCAGGCAGGTGCTGGCCGAGCCGACACCCGATATCGTCGAGCGCACCTGGGCCGCTCTCGCCGACGGCACGCCGCTGGTCACCGGGCTGAAGAAAGGCAAGGGCACGCTGGTGCTGTTCCACGTCACGCCCGAGGCGACCTGGTCGAACCTGCCGATCTCGGGCAGCTTCGTCGAGATGCTGCGCCGTATCGTCCAGCTGTCACGCAACCAGGGCGCGGCGATCGCCAATGCCGAAGCCGCCGCCACGTCGCTGGCGCCCTACCGCATGATCGCGGCCGACGGCTCGCTGGTGCCGCCGACACCGGATGCGCGGCCGCTGGTGCCGGGCGCCGGCGCACTGCCGGTAACCTTCGAGAACCCGCCCGGCCTGTACGGCTCCGAGACCGGCGTCTTCGCCCACAACCTGCTCGATGCCGCTAGCACGTTCGCGCCTCTGGCGCGCCCGCAGATCGCCGTGCCGGTCACCACGATCCAATATGCCTTCGATGAATCGCGCAATCTGAAAGGTTCGCTGGTCACCGCCGCCCTGGTGTTGATGCTGCTCGACACGCTGGCGGTGTTCTGGATGGGCGGCCTGTTTTCGCGCCGGCCGCGCCGCGCCGGCGCGGCGGCCACCACCGCGGCGGTCCTGATCGCGCTTGGCGCGTTGTTCGGCCATGCCGATTTCGCCCGCGCCGACGATGCCAAGCCGGGCGACGAGGCGGCCATCACGGCGATTTCGAAGACCCGCATCGCCTATGTGCTGACCGGCGTGCCGGGCGACGATTCGATCAGCCGCGCCGGGCTCGAGGGCCTGACCCGCTTCCTGATCGAGAAGACCGCGCTGGAACCCGGCGCGCCGGCCGGCGTCGACATTGCGAAGGACGAACTGTCCTTCTATCCCTTGATTTACTGGCCGATCGATCCGGCGGCGCCCATGCCGAGCCAGGCGGCGATCGCCCGCATCGACGCCTATATGCAACAGGGCGGCACGGTGCTGTTCGACACACGCGACCAGTTCGCCAACGGCATCGGCGCCGATTCCACCAGCCCGGCGACCGAGCGGCTGCGCGACATCCTCGGCAACCTCAACGTGCCGCCGCTGGAGCCGGTGCCGTCGGACCACGTGCTGACCAAGTCCTTCTTCATCCTGCCGGAATTCCCCGGCCGCTTCGCCGGCAGCCCGCTCTGGGTCGAGGCCTCGCTCGACGCCAGCAATGCCGACAACCGGCCGGTGCGCACCGGCGACGGCGTCTCGCCGATCATGATCACCGCCAATGATTTCGCCGGCGCCTGGGCGGTCGATGAGAATGGCGACCCGCTGCTGCCGACCGTGCCGGCCGACCCGATGCAGCGCGTCTATGCGCTGCGCGCCGGCGTCAACATCATGATGTACATGCTGACCGGCAACTACAAATCCGACCAGGTGCATGTGCCCATATTGCTCGAACGGCTGGGGCAATAAGATGAGGTTCTTTATTGCATCTCCGCGGATCGACCGGGGTAAGCCATGAACTGGTCGATCTCCTTCGAACCGCTGATCTCCTGGCCCTTGTTGGCCGTGGTGCTGGTGCCGCTTTTGCTGCTGGCGCTTGTCGGCCTGTGGTTTCGCCAGCGCGGCGGTGTGCTGCGCTTCGTCGCCCTGCTGGCGCTCGCCGCCGCTCTGTTCAACCCGGTGTTCCTCAATGAGGAGCGCGAGCCGCTGAAGAGCGTCGTTGCGCTGATCGTCGACCGCAGCCAGAGCCAGGACATTGGCGAACGCACCAGGCAGACCGACGAGGCGGTGGCCGGGCTGCAGCAGCGTCTTGGCCGCTTCAAGCAGTTCGACGTCCGCGTCGTCGAGGCCGGCAAGTCCGACGCCGCCGAGGAGCGTACGGAAACGCGGCTGTTCGGCGCGCTGGAAGGCGCCTTCCGCGACGTGCCGCCGTCGCGCATCGGCGGCGCCATCATGATCACCGATGGCGAGGTGCATGACGCGCCTCCCGGCGCGCCCGACTTCAACGCGCCGCTGCACGCTTTGATCACCGGCAATGACCACGAAAAGGATCGTCGCATCCGCTTCGAGAACGCGCCGCGTTTCGGCATCGTCGGCAAGCCGCTCGACATGACTTACCGCGTCATTTCGACGGAGAACGAGACCGGCCCGGTCGATGTGCGCGTCTCGGTCAATGGCGAGCAGGTCTCGGTCGAGCATGCCACCGTCGGCCAGGCGATGCCGCTGCAGGTGACCATCCCTGGCGCTGGCCGCAACATCATCGAACTCGCCATCGACCGCGAACCGGGCGAACTCACCGACACCAACAACCGCGCCATCGCGCTGGTCGACGGCATCCGCGAGAATCTGCGCGTCCTGCTCGTATCGGGCGAACCGCATGCGGGCGAGCGCACCTGGCGCAATCTCTTGAAATCCGACGCCTCGGTCGATCTCGTTCACTTCACCATTCTGCGGCCGCCGGAGAAACAGGACGGCACGCCGATCAACGAACTGTCGCTCATCGCCTTCCCGACCCGCGAGTTGTTCGTCGAGAAGATCAAGGATTTCGACCTCATCATCTTCGACCGCTACCAGCACCGCGACGTGCTGCCGATCCTCTATTACGACTACATCTCCGAATATGTCGAAAAGGGCGGCGCGCTGCTGATCGCCGCCGGCCCCGAATATGCCGGCGAGGCTTCGATCGCGCGCACGCCGCTGATGTCGGCCCTGCCGGCGATGCCGACCGGCGAGGTGGTCGAAAAGGCCTTCTATCCGCGGCTGACCGACCTCGGCCAGCGTCATCCGGTGACGCGCGGCCTCGACGGTTCGGCCACCGAGCCACCGCACTGGAGCCGCTGGTTCCGCACCATCGGCGTGCAGAATCCGCAAGGCGAAGTGGTGATGAAGGGTGCCGACAACCGGCCCCTGCTCCTGCTCGACCGCAAGGGCGAAGGCCGTGTCGGCATGCTCCTGTCCGACCAGGGCTGGCTGTGGGCGCGCGGCTTCGAGGGCGGCGGCCCGCATGTCCAGCTCTATAGGCGCATCGCCCACTGGCTGATGAAGGAACCCGAGCTCGAGGAAGAGCGGCTGACCGCCGAGGGACGCGGCATGGTGCTGGAGATCCGCCGCCAGACCATGGCCGACGATCCAGGCCCGGCACAGATCATCACGCCCTCCGGCAAGACGGTGACCGTCAAGCTCGACAAATCCGAGCCCGGTGTCTTCCTCGGCAGCGTCCAGACCAATGAGATCGGCCTGTTCCAGGTCGCCAATGGCGATCTCACCGCGCTCGCCCATGTCGGCCCGGTCAACGCGCCGGAATTCGCCGACGTCGTCTCCACCGAAAACCTGCTGAGGGCACCGACGGAAGCCACCGGCGGCAGCGTGCGCCGGCTGGCCTCGTCCTCTGCCCTTGGCAGCGACGTGACGCTGCCCTCCATCGTACCGGTGCGCTCGGCCGGCGAAGCGTCGGGCAGCGACTGGATCGGCCTGCGCACCACCGACGACAGCGTGCTCAAGGCCGTCTCGCGCGTGCCGCTGTTCGGCGGCTTCCTCGGCCTCGGCCTGCTGCTCCTGGCGATGGGCTCGATGTGGTACCGCGAGGGACGGTAGCGCAACGCCTCTTCCTTCTCCCCTTGTGGGCCTGTTGCGCAGTTTCGGGAGTGCGCGGACGGGAGTGGAATGCAGCGGGTTGTTGCTTGCGCTTGTGGATTGGAGTCTGGTTTTGAGGGGTTGAGGTGGCGGTTCGGCCCGTACGGCCGGACTGCAGGCGCACCTATCCCGTGATGGCGGCCCATCGGCGCATGTTGAAGGCGATCGCCGCCATCGTCACTTGGGCGGACGCCTTGGCCAGTCCGACATAGCGGATCGCGGTCAGCTTCATGCGGTTCTTGAGCGTGGCGAAGGTGGTCTCCACCGCCGCCCGACGCCTGGCGATGAGGCGATTGTAGCGTTTGAGCCGCAACGGCAGCTCCGGATGATGCTTGTTGGGGCGGCGCGCGATGCGCACCTTCTTGCCCTCGGCCTTGAGCCGGGCACGCCGGGCGTGCGTGTCGTAGGCGGCATCGGCCCACACCGTCTTCTCGTCGCTGCGGATCAAGTCATCGGCCATCACCGTGTCGTTGACGTTGGCCGGTGTGGTGATCACCGTGCGGATGATGCCAGAGCCCTCATCCACGCCGACATGGGCCTTGTAGCCAAAAGTGAAACCGCCCTTGCCCTGCCGCGTGGTGACACGGGCGTCCGCATCTTTCGAAGGCCGCTCAGCTGTCGGCGGCGCTGAGACTGCATCGATCAGCGTTGCATCCAGCATCGTGCCGCGCTTCAGGATCACGCCGGCCTTCTCCAGCTGCCGGTCGAGTTCGCCAAACAGCTTCTCCAGCAGCCCTTCACCGACAAGCAGATTGCGAAAGCGCGAGAGCACCGTGTGGTCGGGAATGCTCTCTCCCAGCCCAAGCCCGGCAAAACGCCGGAACGACAGCCGGTCGCCGAGCGCCTCCTCAAGTTCGCGATCCGACAGCCCATAAAGCGATTGCAGCAGCAGTGCCTTGAACAGCACCAGCGGCGGCCAAGCCGCCCGACCCGGTCCGCCATCGCGCAGAGGGTTAAGCAGCTTCTCGAAGCGGTACCACTTCACAAGGCCAGACAACCGGTCGAGCGGCGAGGAGCCACCAGACAGCTTGTCGCCCAGAAATCCCTCCACCAGACTCAACTGACCTGTCCGCTTCACCGCCATCGGTTCGTCCTCCGAGCTTATGTCTCAGAGAATCACAACCAGCCAATTACGCAACAGGCCCCTTGTGGGAGAAGGTGGATCGGCGCGCAGCGCCGAGACGGTTGAGGGGTGTTCCAGCGGAGTGAGACGCTGGCGTTCCCTGGAACACCCCTCATCCGACCTCGCTTCGCGAGGCCACCTTCTCCCACAAGGGGAGAAGGGAAAAGCACCCTCCTCACTCTTCCGGCTCGGTCGTGAACAGCAGCGGGTAGCCCTTGGCCTTGCCGGCATCGGTGGCCCGTGTCGCCTTGGTCTCGGCGACATCCCTGGTGAACACCGCGACCACGCAGACGCCGCGCCGGTGCGCGGTGATCATGATGCGGTGCGCCTGGTCCTCGCTGAGCTTGAACTCGCCCTTCAGCACCGTGACGACGAATTCGCGTGGCGTGAAATCGTCATTGATGAGGATGACCTTGTAGAGCTTGGGCCGCTCGGTCTGTGGCTTGACCTTGGTACGCGGTTTTGTGGTGATTTCTGGCATCGGAACCGGCAGTTTCGCGATCGACGGCGGCGCGATGCATTTTGCCAGACGTCAAACCGATCGTCCATTTTTGATTGTCGCGCAAGCTGGGTCGAGCGCGGCGCTTCACAATCATGTGGGCAATCGCTGACCGCGGTTCAGCGGTCCAGATTGGGGCGTAGCCGATTGCCGCCGGGATTGGCCCGGCGTTCCAGCCATGCCGCGATCGGCCATCCGGCAACGCAGATCAGCGTCACGGCGAGAAGCACGATCAGCAGCCAGGCCTGGACGGGCGTGATGTAGTCCCAGTTGCTGGAAATTATCGGCGCGAACAGCGAGGGCTCGGTGCGGCCACTGGCGGGGTCGGGCACGGGGCTGGCGGTAAGCAGAATCAGGACCCTGGCGACACCGGTGGCAACCAGGCCACCAATCACCATCGAACGCAAAATGGACGAAAGCCGCTTCTTCATGCGGATTGTCCTACATGGCCGGCGTTGAAAACGGGTTAAATGCGATCGAGGTGGCTGGCTGTGAGCCGCCGGCATTCAGCTCATCGACCATGCACTTGGCAGAAGGCCGCCCCAGCCAGTGCGGCTGGAACGGCCTTGATAGAAACTGGCGTCAGAGCCGATCAGGGCTTCTTCTTCGGAGCAGCCTTCGGAGCAGCCATCGGGGCGGTCTTGGGGGCTGCCTTCTTGACCGGGCACTTGTGCTTCTTGGTCGGCTTGCAGACGGTCTTCTTGACGACCTTCTTCGGAGCAGCCTTGGCCGGAGCGGTGGCAGCCGGAGCGGTGGTGGCCGGAGCAGTGGTCGTGGCGGCAGCAGCCGGGGCAGCGGTCGTGGTGGCGGCAGCGTTGCCGAGAGCCGGCATCGAGAAGGCGAGAGCAACGGCGAGGCCGAGGGCCGACAGAAGGGACTTTTTCATGGCTTCATTTTCCTTTTTATGCGGGTCGATTTCGAGCGTCACTGGACCGGGTCGTTCGGTGTCACTCCAAGCAGCTTCAAAGCGTTGGCGAGCATCCGGATCCCCTGTGCCTGTTTCTTGGCGGCACAATACCGGTTGCCCTTTCTCTGAAGTGCCTTTGCCGCGGTGACCTGCGTTGCCGTGGCATGGGTTTCGAGGGCTTCATCAAATTGGTGGCTGAGATTGGCGCACCGTTCGCTCCGGGTGAGCGGCGCCTTTGCGTCCGATTGGCCGACAGCGGCAGTGACCAGGCCAAGGCCCAGCAACGCACCCAACAAACTGATCGACAACCTTGGCATTGGTTTTTCCGTAACCCGGAGATTAGCGTCGCAGCCGTTAACCTGACCGCCACGGCACCGTTATGCCGACCTACCTTTTCAGGAGTTTTTCCCGATTGTAGAATTTTGTTTCTGGATTGTGTCTGGCCGGCCCGGCTGACGCGTGTCGGCCGAAAGTGGTCCCGGTTTTGGCAGAACGACACGCGTGGAAATAAGAGCTTCAGCACGGCCATCGCTTTGCATGTGGAGAAGGCGGAATTCGTTCTCCCTTGAAATCCAAGGCACTGGCCAACATATGGCCCGAATTCTATCGTGTGGCTCACCTGCCAGGAATGACTTGGCTGGCAATCGAGACAGGGCACCTCGTGAAATCCGACGCACACATACTGATCGTCGACGACGACAAGGGCATCCGCGACCTGCTTCAGGAGTTCTTCCAGAAGCGGGGGCTGCACACTTCGGTAGCCGCCGACGGCACCGAGATGGAGGCCATCCTGCGCCGTGCGCAGGTGGACCTCATCGTGCTCGACGTGATGTTGCCCGGCAAGAGCGGGCTGGAACTGTGCCGTGACCTGCGCGCCCAGTATACGACGCCGATCATCATGCTGACCGCCGTCACCGAGACCACCGACCGCGTGGTCGGCCTGGAGATGGGCGCTGACGACTATGTGCCCAAACCCTTCGACCCGCGCGAGCTCCTGGCCCGCATCCGCGCCGTGCTTCGGCGCAACGGCACCACCGAGCCGAAACGCGCCACCACCAAGCAGATTTACCGTTTTGCCGGCTGGACAATGGACTGTTCGCGGCGCCGGCTGACGGCGCCCGACGATGTCAGGGTCGAGCTGACCATGGCCGAATTCAACCTGCTGCAGACCTTCGTCAAGAGCGCCCAGCGGGTGCTGACCCGCGACCAGCTCATCGAACTCTCCGGCGGCGACAGCGACTATTCCTTCGACCGCAGCATAGACATCCTGGTCAGCCGGCTGCGGCGCAAGATGGAAGATGACCCCAAGACGCCCAAGCTGATCCTGACGGTGCGCAGCGGCGGCTACCAGTTCCTGCCCGAGACGACCTCCGAATGAGACGTCTCCTGCCGCAGACCTTGCCTGCCTGGGTGCTGCTGATCGTCATTGCCGGGCTTTTGATCAGCCAGGTCGCGACCCTCTACATCGTGGCGCGCGACCGCGCCGTCGCCAATGACGTGGTCGACCTCTACCGCCTCAACGACCGCGCCTTCTCGCTGGTGCAGCTGATGAGCAGCGCCACGCCCGAGGAGCGCAAGGCCACCGCGGCGGGACTGTTCAACTCGACTTATGCGCTGACCGTCTCGGACACGCCCGCCGTCACCTCCTCGATCGCCGGCGACGACGAACTGGCTGAACTCGAAGACATCCTGGTCGGCCGGCTGTCGAAGTTCGGCGTCACCGACGCGCGCGTGCGGCGCGACCCGGCGACGCGCGAGGCCGACGACGCCAGCACCGTATCCGGCCCCGATATCGGCCAGGTCGAGCGCGACCTTCTGGTGCTGGCCGCCGATTTCGCCCAGAGCGACAAGCTGACGGCCTCTTTGCGCTTCGCCGACGGCCAGTGGCTGAACTTCACCGAGCCGATCACGCCGGTCGGCCCGATCCTGAGCTTCGACAGCCTGCCGCTCTATTCGCTGATCGCCGGCCTGGTGGTGGTCATGTCGATCTGGTCGCTGCGCCGGCTGACCGCGCCTTACCGGATGATGGAAACCGCCGTGAACCGGATCGGCAAGGATTTGAAGAGCCCACCGATCGCCGAGTCGGGCAGCCGCGAGGTGCAGGCTGCAGCCAGGGCAATCAACGCCATGCAGAAGAGGCTGCGCGAATATGTCGAGGACCGCGAACATCTGGCCGCCGCACTCGCGCATGATCTGCGCACACCGATGACGCGGATGCGGCTGCGCCTCGAACTCTTGCGCAAATCGGCGGTTCGCGAGGCGCTGGCGCATGATCTCGCCGACGTCGAGAGCATCGCCAGTTCCGTGATCGACTTCGCCACTTTCGAGGTCAACGAGGAAAAGACCGAGCGCATCGACTTCTGGTCGTTCGTGGAATCGATCGCCGACCCCTACCCGGAGGTCTCGTTCGACAATGACGATGCCCGTTCGCGTGGCCTGATCTGCATCGCGCGGCCGGTGGCACTCAGGCGCTGCGTTACCAATCTGGTACAGAACGCCATCACCTACGGCAAGAAGGCGCATCTCAGCCTGCACCGCTCGGACGGCACGATCACGCTCACCATCCGCGACGAAGGCCCAGGCATACCGCAGGCCCAGATCGATGCCGTGTTCGGCTCCTTCGTGCGCCTCGAACAGTCGCGCAACCGCCAGACCGGCGGCCTTGGCCTCGGCCTCACCATCGCCCGCAACATCGCGCGCGCCGCCGGCGGCGAAATCCGCCTGTCCAACCACCCGGACGGCGGATTGCTGACGGAGCTGCGCCTGCCGCTGGCGGCCTGACGCAGCAATGACGTCAAAACAAGGATAGCGAGACGCTTACCGCCGCAACACCGCGCTCAGCACATCCCTGATACCGATGGCGCCGACGAAGCGGGACTGGTCGTCGAACAGCGCCACGGGTGCCGTCTGCGAACGGTGCATGGCCAGCATCACGGTTTTCAGCGACGTGCCGGGATTGGCCCAGAACACCTGCGCCGCTTCCTCGGACTGAGCCTCGACATCGGCGCAGGACACCCACACCGCCGGCTTGCCGTCGCGTTCCGCCGCCGCCACCAGCCCGTGCTCATCGATCTTGAAGCGCGTCGTCTTGCGGCGGTCGAGCCACACCCAGCCATTGTCGCCGTGGTCGAGGTCGCGGCTGTCGCGCATGACGTTCCAGGCGGTGAGCACCGACAGCGGGTTCACATTGGCGATGAAGTCGCGGACATAGTCGTTGGCGGGGCGCAGCACGATGTCTTCCGGCGCGCCGGTCTGGACGATGCGCCCGCCCTCCATGATGGTGATGTGGCTGCCGATCTTCAGCGCCTCTTCCAGGTCGTGGCTGACGAAGATGATGGTCTTCTTCAGCTCCGCCTGCAGCTGCAGCAATTCGTCCTGCAGCTTGGTGCGGATCAACGGGTCGAGCGCCGAGAACGGCTCGTCCATCAGCAGGATCGGCGCCTCGGTGGCGAAGGCCCGCGCCAGGCCGACACGCTGCTGCATGCCGCCCGACAGCTCGTGGGCGTATTTCTTCGACCACTGGTCGAGATTGACCAGTTTGAGCTGCTTGTGCACGCGCTCCTTGCGTTCGGCGTCCGGCACGCCGGCAAGTTCGAGGCCGAGGCCGACATTTTCCTCGACCGTGCGCCATGGCAGCAGGCCGAACTGCTGGAACACCATCGCCACCTGCTTCTGGCGCAGGCGCCGCAAGGTCGGCTCGTCGCAAGTGACCACGTCGACAATCTTGTCGCCGTCCTTGACCAGTACCTGGCCGCGCGACACCACGTTGAGCCGGTTGACGGCCCGAAGCAGCGTCGACTTGCCGGAGCCCGACAGGCCCATCAGCACCGAGATCTCACCCTCATGCACGGTCAGGCTGGCGCCGGCACAGCCCAGCACATTGCCGGTCTTCTCGAGGATCTCGGCGCGCGTGGCTCCCTTGTCGATCATGGCCAGCGAGCCTGCCTGATCGGCGCCGAAGACGATATCGACGTTCTTGAAATCGACGGCGACGGTCATTTCTTGCCTCCAACGCCAATGCGGGTCATTCGGTCGAGCACGATGGCAAGCACGACGATGGCGAGGCCGGCTTCAAGCCCGAGATCGATGCGGCGAGAGCCGAGCGCGCGGTTGATTTCGGTACCCAGCCCACCGGCGCCGATGAGGGCCGCGAACACCACCATCGACAGCGACAGCATGATCGACTGCGTCAGGCCCGCCATGATGGTCGGCAGCGCCGAAGGCAGTTCCACCTTCCACAGAAGCTGGCTTTTGGTGGCGCCGAACGCCTCACCGGCCTCGATGATCGACTTCGGCACCGAGACGACACCGAGATGGGTGAGCCTGACCGCGGTCGGGATGACGAAGATGATGGTGACGATGAGGCCGGGCGCGTTGCCGAGGCCGAACAGCGTCAGCACCGGGATCAGGTAGACGAAGGTCGGCAGCGTCTGCATCAGGTCGAGCACCGGCAGCATGATGCGATAGACCTTCGGCTTGTGCGCCGCCCAGATGCCGAGCGGCACGCCGATGGCCATGGCCATGGCGGCGGCGGCGACGACCAGCACCAGCGTCTGCACCGTCTGCTTCCACAGGTTCTGGTTGATGATGAAGATCAGGCCGAGGAAGACGCCGATGGCGAGCGGCCGCGAGCGCTGCAGCAGCCATGCAATGATCGCGATGACCAGTGCCAGCAGCACCGGCGGCACCAGCAGCAGGACGTTGACCAGCCCGTCGAGGATGAAGTTGAGGCCATTGGAGAAGGCCCTGAAGATGGTATCGAAATTGTCGGTAAGGAAGCCGAAGAACGCCTTGCCCCAGGCGCCTATCGGGATCTTGTGATCGATCATGAATTGCGAAATCGGATCCATCTCACCCCTCTTCGTCCAGGAGCCGCCCTGCTCTCGGCTCGCGCAACGTCATCTTGTCACAGGATATGAAAAAGGGCAGCCTTTTCTAAGATGGCTGCCCTTCCTGGTTCGGCCTTGCCGAATTCAGTCGGCTCAGCTTCCGAGCGCGGTCTTGACCGCTGCCGCGGCATCGCCACCGTCGAAGGTGGTCACGCCGGCGAGCCATGGCTTGACCGCGTCCGGGTTCTTCTTAAGCCAGTCGGTCGCCACCGTGGCGGCGTCGCCACCCTTAAGGATCGCGTCCATCATCTGGCCTTCCATGTCCAGATTGAACTTCAAATTGGCGATGAACTTGCCGGCGTTCGGGCACTCGGTGGTGTAGCCCTTGCGCACATTGGTGAACACGGTGGCGGCGCCGAAGCCGCTGTCGCCCATGCCGTCGAGATAGGTGATCTTCATGGCGCCCATCACCGGATGCGGCGTCCAGCCGAGGAAGGCGATCCACTCATTGTTCTTCATCGACTGCTCGGCCTGGGTCAGCATGCCGGCCTCCGAGGATTCGACCAGCTCGAAGCCGTCGAGATTGTCCTTCGGGTTCTTGATCATGTCGAGGATGATGCGGTTGCCGTCATTGCCGGCTTCGATGCCGTAGATCTTGCCGTTGAACTTGTCCTTGAACTTGCCAAGGTCGGTCAGCGACTTGACGCCGGCATCCGCGACATAGGTCGGCACGACGATGCCATAGCCGGCGCCGGTCAGGTTCGTGCTGATGGTCTCGACCGAGCCATCGGCGGTGTAATCCTTGATGTCGTTGGTCATCGACGGCATCCAGTTGCCGAGGAAGACATCGAGGTCCTTGTTCTTCAGCGAAGCCATGGTCACCGGCACCGACAGCTGGATCACCTTCGGCTCGTAGCCGAGCGCGGTGAGCAGCACCGAGGCAACCCCGGTGGTCGCCTGGATGTCGGTCCAGCCGACATCGGAAAGACGCACGGTCTTGCAGCTTGCGGCGTCGCCGGCGAAGGCGGCGCTCGTCGACAACAAAGCCGCCAGGCCGAGGCCGGCGGCGAAGGAATTCATACGCGACATAGTTAGTCTCCCATTGTGATTCTTTGGCGAAGCGTAGTTACGGTTTCTCTGCCCGCCTTGTTTCGTCAGCCAAACACCATTCTGGTGTGGATTCAAGCGTTAAGGCAATCACGATCAACGGCGCGGACTGGCCAATCAGCGACACGGTTGACGCTTTTGTCGCGCCAAGCATCTTTTTCACGGGCAAGGCTGCTTTTTCGGGGGAATGCGTTGGCGGCCCCTCCCCGCGCGGAGGCAAGTCAGCTTAAAAAGATCGCATGGCCAAGCTCTATTTCCACTACGCGACGATGAATGCCGGCAAGACGACGATGCTCTTGCAGGCCTCGTACAATTATCGCGAGCGCGGCATGACGACGATGCTGTTCGTCGCCGGCCACTACCGCAAGGGCGACAGCGGCTTGATCTCGTCGCGCATCGGGCTGGAGACCGAGGCCGAGATGTTCCGCGACGGCGACGATTTGTTCGCCCGCGTCGCCGAGCATCACGATCATACGACGGTGCATTGCGTCTTCGTCGACGAGGCCCAATTCCTCGAGGAGGAGCAGGTCTGGCAATTGGCCCGCATCGCCGACCGGCTGAACATCCCGGTGATGTGCTACGGCCTGCGCACCGATTTCCAGGGCAAGCTGTTTTCCGGCTCGCGCGCGCTGCTGGCCATCGCCGACGATCTGCGCGAGGTGCGCACCATCTGCCGCTGCGGCCGCAAGGCGACGATGGTGGTGCGCCTCGGCGCCGACGGCAAGGTGGCCCGCCAGGGCGAACAGGTGGCGATCGGCAAGGATGTCTATGTCTCGCTCTGCCGCCGCCACTGGGAAGAAGAAATGGGCCGCGCCGCGCCCGACGATTTCATCGGCTTCATGAAATCCTGATCACGCTTCCGTGCGATCCGCCTCAGGCCGCCGAGACACGCGATAGCGGAAACCGCCATCCCAGCCGGACACCCAGCGTCGCCACGGCGATCAGCACCATGCCGGCGGCCTGTGCCGGCCCGAGCGGATGCCCGTAGATCGCCCAGTCGATGATGATGGCAACGACCGGATAGATGAAGGTGATGATGCCGATCACCGGCGTCGTCAGGCGTGGAAAGGCCGAGTTCATCAGCACATAGGCAATGCCGGTGTGCAGCACGCCGATGCTGACCAGCCAGCCCCATGAATGCGCTGGAATAGGCTCGCCGATCCCGGCGAAAGGCGCGAGCATGACGATTCCGACGATCGTCTGGCAGAGCACGGTGACTTCCGCGCGCTGCTGGCCTAGCCCCTTGGCGAGGATCGTCGCCACCGCATAGAGCAGCGCGGCAACCAGCGTCAGCACGATGCCCAGCACCCATGCCGCACTGGCTTGCGCATGCGAAACCACCAGCCCGCTGGCCAGCACGACGCCAAGGAACGCGCCAAACATCCACAGGATCTGGTCGAGCGCGATGCGCTCCTTGAGAAAGATCACGCCGATGACGACCACGAAGAAGGGCTGCACGTGATAGACGATCGTCGTCGTGGCGATCGACGTCATGGCGAAGCCGGCGAAGAAGGCGGTCCAGCTCAGCACCATGCAGGCACCGGCAAGTGCCGCCAGCGCGAGGCGGGACGGCGACAGCGTCCTGTCCGGCAAATAGCCGCGCTGCAGGCACCAGGCGCCGAGGAACATGGCGCCAAACACGCAGCGCCAGAACACGATCGTCACGGGATGAAGCCCCGCTTCCGTGACGAAGGCGCCAACCGTGCCGGCGATCGTCATTGCAAAGGCCAGGCTCGCGGCCGGAAAACGGGAAGTTGGCAGGTCCTTCATCGAAGGCTCCTCAAACGGGCGAAACCCATCAGGCCAGCAGGATAGCTTTCAAACAAGCGAATAGATTTGGACATAGCTATTCGATATGCTGATACCACCATGGCTACTCCGCTTGACCTCACCCTCCTGAAAACCTTCGTCGCCGTCGTCGAGAGCGGCAGCCTGTCCAATGCGGCACCTCGAGTCGGCCGCAGCCAGTCGGCGGTCTCAATGCAGATGCAGCGGCTGGAGGAGATGGTGGGCAACCAGCTTCTGGTGCGCGGCCCCCGATCCGTGACGCCCAACGCCATCGGCGAGGACTTTCTCATCTATGCGCGCCGGCTGCTGAAGCTGTCGGACGAGGCCTGGGCGAGCGTCACGCGGCCGAAGGAGACGGGCAGCGTCCGTCTTGGCGTGCCGGACGACTATGCCGCCTTCCTTCTGCCGCCTGTCCTGTCGCGCTTTGCCGAGGATCACCCGCTGGTAACGGTGGAGCTGATCTGCGAACAATCGACCGCGCTGGTGAAAACCCTGGCGGAAGGGCGGCTCGACCTGGCGATCGTCACTCGTTTGCCGGACCAGCCGCTCGACGTCATCCGGCTGGAACGTTTCGTCTGGGTCGCCTCGCCAAACCATGTCGCCTGGCAGGCCGATCCCTTACCCGTCGCGCTGTTCGAGCCCGGCTGCGCCGCCAGGATGAGCGTCCTGCAGGCGCTCGGCGAAGCCGACCGATCCTACCGTTGCACCTATTCCAGCGCCTCCCTGCTTGGTCTGATCGCGGTCGTGCAGGCAGGGCTCGCCGTCGCTGGCCTCGCCCAGCGCAGCGTGCCCCAGTCGCTGCGCATTATCGGTGCCAATGAAGGGCTTCCCGCACTGCCGGATCTCGAAGTCGGCATCCTGCGCAACCCGCTGTCGACGACGCCGGCGGTCGATCGGCTGTATGATTTCCTGCGCCGCGACCTCGCGCAGCAGACCTGAGATCATCGTCCGGCCACAGACAATTGGGCGAAGGTCCGCCCTTGCCAATCCGCCACGATGCAGCGTTTGTTAAGGCCTCGGTCCTATAAGGCCGTCAGCCAGAGCTCTCCGGGGTCAGCCATGCTTCGAGCCGTTTCCTCAGCCAGCCTTCTTCTCATTGCCACCTCGATTGCCGCCCATGCCGGCGGCGACCCCGTGCAAGGCAAGCACGTTTTCAACCGCTGCATCGCCTGCCATGAGGCGGCCAGCGACCGCGACAAGGTCGGCCCGCATCTCAAGGGTGTGGTCGGACGCACCGCTGGCACCGCGGAAAGCTTCCTTGGCCATTATTCCGAGGCAATGAAGGGCGCGGGCGCCGCCGGTCTTGTCTGGGACGAGGCAAATCTTGCTGAGTATCTCCGGGCCCCCAAGCTCAAGGTTCCTGGCAACAAAATGGCGTTTGGCGGCCTGACCAATGATGACGACATCGCCAATGTCATCGCCTATCTGAAGGCCGATCCGAAGCCCTGAGCGAGCGCCGGTGCGGCACGGCCGCATCGATATGTTTGCCTGCAACCGGTTCAATCCCTTGCCGAATTCAGCATCTCCGCGTCGGCGAAGACCGGTTGCTTTGCCGGCATGAAAGTTCAATGGTAATTGAACTAGTTCCGGCTTACCGGCTAATCACGCTATGACCCCACCTTCATTGTCTTTCAAGGTCTTGGCGGATTCTTTTGTTTTCACGCCGCCCTTGTCTTCACGTCTTTCAATCCCCGGATGCCCCACATATATTCGCCGCTGTTCGCAACCAGCGACCGGAAGCCGAAGCGGGAGGCCCCTATGGCGACATTGCAGAATTTCGATGCCGAAATTGCCAAGACCAAGCAGGTCGTCCAGGACATGCGCACCAAGATCGAGCAGTCCGGTACCGTGCTCGACACGTTCGCTACCGCTGACAAGAAGATCGGCGACGCCAATTTCGACATCGAGAACGCCCGCATCGAGGATGTGCTGAAGCAGCAGAAGGTGATGGAAGGCAACATTGCCGACCTGATCATCGGCCTTGAGGACGCCACCAACGTCTTCGGCGCCGAGTTCGAGAGCATGAAGAACTACACTGGCTGGGAAAACTTCGTTGGCGTCTTCTCGGCGCAGCGCAAGCAACGCCTGCGCACCGACCGCGTCCGCAACATGTCGCTGGCCGGCAATCTGCAGGAACTGCTGGCCAAGTCCGACACCATCGTCGGCATCCTCAAGGCGCAGAAGGAGGTCCTCGACCAGCGCTACAAAACCTCCGAGGCCAGCCTGTCGCAGGTGATCGAGCGCCGCAAGGTCACCATGACCAACCTCGAAGCCGTGCAGAAGCGGATCGAGGAGCTCAACCCGATGCTGCTCGACATCGAAAACAAGATCGCCGCCTCGACCAGCCAGAAGGACCGCACGCAGCTCGAGGGCGAGCGCTCCAAGCTCGCCACCGAATACAACGAGAAGCAGGCCAAGGAGCAGGAACTGCTGGCCGAAAGCCAGACGCTGGAGCGTTACACCTCGATGTTCCAGACCTTCGTCGATTCGCTCAACAACCAGATCGCCGCGCAGTCGACACTGATCAACAAGCTGACCATCGATACCGAGCAGCGCATCGTGCTCTACAAGGCGCTGGAAGATTCCTTGAAGACCGCCGCCCAGCAGGACGTCGCCCACAAGATCAACACGCTGGGCAGCCAGGTCGACAACACGGCGGAAGAAACCATGGCCGGCATCGGCGCCGCCTCGCAGAAGCACATTGGCGACCTGCTTGAGATGCACGAGAAGAACATGGTCGCCAGCGCCGACATCCAGCGCCGCAAGAAGCTCGCCGACGATGCCTTCGCCCGCCGCTTCGACGAAGTGCTGAAGAAGCACAATTCGGCCAACTACGTGCAGTCATAATTGCCGCGCGCACCGGTGCGACAATCCCAGGGCTGACAGCATGACCCCCGAAAACGACGCGGCGGCGCGGTATTTCTCGGCAATCACGGCCGCGCTCAACGGCCTTGAAGTGTTCATGCGCGACGACCGCTCGCCGCTTTACCGGCACGGCATCGTCGCCAAGATCGTTGCCGAATACATCGCCCGGCTCGACAAGTCCTTCTCCTGCTGGCGCAACCGGCTGGGCTTCATGGACACGTTCCGCATTTCGCGCGCCGAAAGCGGTTTTCCTGTCTTCCAGAACCTGCTCGAACTGGAAAACGATCGCCGCCAGGCGGATGCGCGGCTCGCCAACATCCCGCTCGCCGGCGAGCTGCGCGAGGAGATGGCCGACTTCATCCTGCGCCACAAGGAATTCCCCGAGGCGCTGCAGAAGTCGATGGCCGAGCGGCTCTATCTTGAGGACGTCAAGAGCGAGCAGACCTTTGGGTCGTTCACGCTGGCGCAGACCGCCAAGGTCTCGGTCAATCCGAAGACGGCATTGCCCTACTATCTCGTCCATTGGGCAACCTTCGACGGCAGCGCCAACCTGCCTTTGGTCTACATGGTGACGGTGGAGGATTCCTCCGAAAATATGGTCAGCCAGCTCGTCGACCGGAACGGCAAGCTCAACGACAAGGTCGACATTCCATTGCCGGTCGACGGCCTGCTCAATCCCGAGCTTGCCCATCGTTTCGACGATTTCACCGAGAAGAACTCCGCCTACACGCTCTCGCCGGCGACCATTGCGGTCAATCTCGACAAGGATTTCGAGCCGCTGCACCCCAAGCAATTGCGCCGCGTCGTGCTTGGCCCCTTTTATTCGGCAGGGATTACCGACAACAATTCGACGGTGACGGAAGTGCTGGCCAAGGTGCGCAAGCCCGAAAACGCCTGGCTGCTGACCTGGACCATCCAGGAGGTCTATTCCAAGGGCGAGAAGCCCGGCCGCAAGGGGCTGTTTTCCAGTGAGAAGACGACGCAGGAATTCTTCATCAACACCGACGACCTGGAAGCCGCGCGCCAGGGCGTGTCGAGCTACGAAAACCACGCACTGATCCCGCACGAGGCCTACCAGGCGCTCTACGCCGCCGGCGAAGCACAGAAGATCTTTGGCGGCTACAAGGTCCACATCCTGTCAAACGGACAGGTCATCTCAGACGTCTGACCGTAACACCACGGAGCACACTTCATGGACACCGGCCTGACCACCATCCCGGAAGCGTCGATCGAGAAGCACCGCGCCATGGCGCAAAGCTTCATCACCCGCATCGTCGTGCTGGAGGATCCCTCACGCGAATCCGGCACGGCACTGGCCGGCACCAACCGGCGCTTCGTCTCCACCGTCTCGGTCGGCTCGGTGCGCCGCACGCGCGAGGTCGAGCTCACGAAGACCGTCGGCGCTGTCCATCCCGACGACCAGTTGCTGACCATCCCGCAGCACACGCTTTTGTTTCGCGCCCGGCGCGGCACGGCGATCGCGCTCGCCGTATCGGATGTTTTCGCCGAAGGTTCCGACCTTGAAAGCCTGCAAGCGAAAAACACCCGCGCCCCGCTCGAGGGCGACGAGGCATCGGCCTTCAAGAAGCTCCTGTCCGCCTCGGCCTACATCTCGGCCTTCAGCCTGGCGTCCTATCTGTCCCAGCTGATCGACAGCGACGGCGAGGCACCCAACGACATCCCCGAGCCCGACTTCCTGTTCGACACGCCGCAGGATGCGGTGAAGTCGATCCTTGCCGGCCTCGACAAGGCGATAGCGGGCTCGAAGGACGATGCCGACCTGACGACCCGGGCGCGCGCCTTCGCCCGCGTTGCCATCGACGGGCTGCTGGCCAGAAAAGGCCGTTTCGACGGCATCGGTCCGTTCGAGAACGCTCATATCCGCATCGATGCCGACGATTTCACCCTCGACGGTTTCGACGTCGCGCCGGGCAAGCGCTCCAAGCCGCTGGTGATGACCTTCAAGAAGCCCGAAGAGGTCGTCGGCAACCACATCGCCAAATACCAGTCGGTCAAGCTCGCCAAGATGCTGATGGCCTATGATTTCGAGCGCGAGCTGAACCCGTTCGTCGAACTCGGCGGCTTCCTGTTCACCTTCATCGGCGACGGCGCGCCCGGCACCGGCAAGACGACGCTGATCCAGATGATTGCCGGCCTCGTCAACGGCTATTGCCAGGTCGCCGGCTATCCCTTCTCCTATGAGAATTTCGGCGTCGACCAGATCTCGTCCTATCAGGGCAAATCCGGCCAGAACTGCCGCCAGTTCATCAACAATGTCTTGAACCCGCGCGTCATCGGCTTCGGCACAATCGACGACATCGACCAGGTGGCGGCGCGCCGCTCCGACGATCGCGCCTCGGCCGGCCAGCAGGAAATCACCGGCGTCCTGATGGATGCCTTTGCCGGCGCCTCAACCGTGGTGCGCGGCAATTGCTCCTTCGGCATGTTTTCCAACTATCCCGAAAATGTCGACGACGCGCTGCGTCAGCGCGCCGGCGCCCGCTGGCTGGTCGACGGCCCGCAGACCCGCGACGACTATATCGACATCTTCGTGCTGCTGGCCGGCAAGAACCACGAGATCCCTCTGGGCAAGCACGAGCTCTACGCCGCGCAGGAAATCCAGCGCGCCGTCGAGGAGGCCTACGAGGAGCACGAAAAGCCGCAGGAAGACGGCCTGATGAAGGTGTATGAGCGCTACATGAAGGAGAATGGCGCGCCCAAGACCATGGCCGACATCGGCACCTACCTGCACCTGATCAAGGATGCCGAGCCGCGCTTCACCGGCCGCGCCATCAAGAACGTCACCGACGCCATCAAGATGCGCGCCATGGACATCGAGCTTCCCGACGACTGGTTCGAGAAGCCGGAAGCCTTCATGCACAAGACCTATGACGAGAAGAAAGCCATGATCGAGGACCTGCGCGGCCCGTTCTCGATGGACATGGTGATGCAGGAGATCAACCGCTACGCCGACTCGGAGTTCCGCTATTCCGACAAGTCCGACGCCGCCGCGGTGGAGAAGCTTTTGCGCGACGCGCGGCTGCGTGAGCGGGCGGCGCGCGAGATGGAGGAGATGAAGAAGAAGGGCAATTGGAATGCGTGAGGTGAGCCCGCCTTCCCTTCTCCCCTTGTGGGAGAAGGTGTCGCCGAAGGCGACGGATGAGGGGTGTTCCAGGGAACGCCAGCGTCTCACTCCGCTGGAACACCCCTCATCCGTCTCGGCGCTGTCGCGCCGATCCACCTTCTCCCACAAGGGGAGAAGGAAGGCTCGCGCCCCTCATCCGCCCTTCGGGCACCTTCTCCCCGTGAACAGGGAGAAGGCAAGATGAGCCATCCCGCCAAAAAACCCGATCTTCTGCGCGACAACGAACTCATCTACGGCCGGTTGCTCACCGTCGACGAGCCGCATCTCATCCAGCGTTACAACAAGGCGCTGGCCGCGTTCGGCCTGCCTCCGAGCAAGCTGAAAAGCTTCCAGATCGACCGCACCGGTTTCTCGCCAGAGATCGCAGATGAATGCGGCGACCCCGACTATCTCGATCCCAACGAAGTCAATCGCCGCTTCATCATCCTGACGCCGTCGCAGATCGACCTGCCGGTGGTGCACACCGCCTTCTCCAACACCTCGCAGCTGATGTTCGAGTTCATGTCCAAGAACCAGCGCGCCATCGACGCACTGACCATCAAGGACGTCATCTACGGCGAGATCGAGGATTCCGTTCCCAAGGTCAACGACATCGAGGACTTGCTATCGATCAACCAGGTCGAGTTCAAGGTGCTGTCGGCCGAGGACGTGCTGGGCAAGGCCGCCGAACTCGGCAAGTTGGTCGACCGGCTGAAGCAGGAGCCAGATGCCTGGCGTGACAATGCCATGCTGACCCGCATGGTGGAGCTGGCGAAGATCTGCGGCGACATCCGCGAGAACGCGCTGGTGCCGGACCAGGTGATCTTCCGCCACAATGCCTACTGGACCAGCCATTTCGGCGGCCTCTACGTGTTCGTCGACCCCGGCATGACGACGGTGATCAGCGATCCAGCCGCCCCGGGCTTTCGCCGTTCGCGGCCGTGGCAGGTCAGCTATCTCTCGATCAACGACGCCGACAAGGTCTTCAAGTTCCTGGCCAGCACCGGCCGCATCGAACTGCCGCGCGCCTCCTGGATCGAGACATCAGGCTATCTCGAGCACCGGGCCGAGATGGTGGTGCGCGCGTTGATCCGCGACGCCGAGCCGAACCGCAATCTGACCGATGTCGACAAGGTCTGGCTGCAGACCTGGATCCAGAGCCATGCCGACCTGATCACCAAGGATGGCAATTTTCCTTTCCTCAACGCCGCCAAGCGCGAGATCGCCCAGCTTGGCCATCTCAAGATCGACGATGTCTTCCCGCAGCAGCGTTTCCTGGTGATCCGCGCCAAGCCCGACCACCCCGACGCCTGGCTGACCAACCGGCTGATCTCGGATTTCGTGCCGAGCGACTTCGTCTCGCGCTACATCTTCAACAAGCAGGGCTTCTACAAGGACTATGACGGCTTCAGCGACGCCTGGAGATCGCATGTTGTGGACGTTCTGAAAACCACATATTTGAAGGACAAGGTGGCGTTTCGCACACGCCTCTACGGCCTGACTGACTAGAACGAGATGAACCGTCATTTCGTTCTAACTTATTGTTTGGCGCATGATTTTATCCAAAAAGTCTGCAACTTTTTGGCATCATGCTTTGAGGGGATGACACAGCCATGCTCGATCCGATCGTGAACTTCTTCACCCGGATTTTCCAATGGATCGGCCGCGGCATCGGCCTTCTGATCGGCGTCATCCTGTGGCCGTTCCTGTGGGCGGGCCGCTGGTACACGCAGCGTGGCTGGATCCTCAAGGCCGTGGTCGGCCTCGCCCTGCTGGTGCTGATCGGCCTCTATGCCAACTTCTTCTACGCCACCCAGTGGTGGAACAATTTCAATCCGAACTATCCGGACACCTACACGTTCGAGAAGCGCAATGTTTCCGCCGGCGAGCAGGTGGCCGCCGGAACGGGCACCGACACCGCGAAAACCTGCGGCAACTCCGGCATTGCCCAGATCGCCGCCGACCTGACCGACTTCAACGTCAACCAGAACGCCTGGATCTCGTCGATGATCCTCTACAAGCTCGGCCTGTTCGGCATCGACTGGGACAACACGCCGTGGATGGACAACAAGGCCTCTTTCCAGCGCGGCATCAACCAGGCGGTGCGACGCACCGCAACCGAGCTCGCCGACAATCTCGGCCGCGTGCGCACGACCTCGCAGATCGATGCCGATCTGCAGGATGCCCGCGGAAATCTGCAGTTCGACGAATACACCTGGTATTTCGGCGTCAGCCCGTTCGGCCCGAAGACGCCGACGCCAAGCTATTATCGCGACGCCGTGCGCAAGCTGCGCTCGTTCAACGCCCGGCTTGCCACCTGCCAAGCCACTTTCGACGCCCGCGCCGACAATCTGAAGCAGTATATCGACCGCATCGCGTCCGACATCGGCTCGACTTCCGCCATCCTCAAGGAGCGCGCCGAAAACCACAACAATGGCTGGTTCGACACCCGCGCCGACGACCGCTACTGGTTCGCCTACGGCCAGCTCTATGCCTATTACGGCCTGATGAAGGGTGCCCAGGCCGATTTCGAGGACGTCATCAAGGAAAAGCACCTGCAGAGCTTGTGGGACACGATGGACGCGCAATTCGTTTCGGCGCTGCGCATCCAGCCCTTCATCATCGCCAACGGCCGCGAGGATGGCTGGCTGCTGCCGACGCATCTGACGACGATGGGCTTTTACATCCTGCGCGTGCGCTCCAACATGGTCGAAATCAGCAACGTGCTGACGCAGTAGGGCTGCTTACCCGGCAATGCATGTCGCCCAAAAGTGGTCCCGGTTTTGGGAGAACGACATGCATAAGAACAAAAGGCTAAAGCGCGATGCGCTTTAGCCGGCCGATGGCGAATTTGCGGCGTCGCCTCTGTCGCATTCCGTGCATTGTGCGGCTGTTTTGAGACGGCGGAAGCGCCCCTGCTCTGGCTTCTATACGGCGCGGCAAGCGGAGCCAGAAAGAACCGAGGACAGGTCGGCCGGCCGCAGAAGAATTTTCTCTATAGGAAACATAGTTGCATGGAAGTTGACGCCACGGCAGCGACAGGGTTAGAACATGCCCGCGCGCCCGGTTCCAACCTGCTTGCGATAGAGATCAACCCCGTCCCCTCCACCGTCCAATCCAGAGGAAAGCCGTCATGGCCGAAGTGAAGTCCGACATCGAGATCGCGCGCGCCGCCAAGAAAAAGCAGATCCAGGAGATCGGCCAGAAGATTGGCATCCCGACCGAGCACCTGCTGCCCTATGGCCACGACAAGGCCAAGATCTCAGCCGAATTCATCAAATCGGTGAAGGGCAACAAGGACGGCAGGCTGATCCTGGTCACCGCCATCAACCCGACGCCTGCCGGCGAAGGCAAGACCACCACCACCGTCGGCCTTGGCGATGGCCTCAACCGCATCGGCAAGAAGGCGATCGTCTGTATCCGCGAGGCTTCGCTCGGCCCGAACTTCGGCGTCAAGGGCGGTGCCGCCGGCGGCGGCTATGCACAGGTCGTGCCGATGGAGGACATGAACCTCCACTTCACCGGCGACTTCCACGCCATCACCACCGCGCACAATCTGCTTTCGGCGCTGATCGACAACCACATCTACTGGGGCAATGAGCTCGGCATCGACACCCGCCGCGTGGTGTGGCGCCGCGTCATGGACATGAACGACCGGGCGCTGCGCGAAATCATCTGCTCGCTCGGTGGCGTCGCCAACGGTTTTCCACGCGAGGCCGGCTTCGACATCACCGTCGCCTCGGAAGTCATGGCCATCCTGTGCCTGTCCACCGACCTGAAGGATCTGGAGAAGCGCCTCGGCGACATTATCGTCGCCTACCGCCGCGACAAGTCGCCGGTCTACGCCCGCGACCTCAAGGCCGACGGCGCCATGGCTGTCCTGCTCAAGGATGCCATGCAGCCCAACCTGGTGCAGACGCTGGAGAACAACCCGGCCTTCGTCCATGGCGGCCCGTTCGCCAACATCGCCCATGGCTGTAACTCGGTCGTCGCCACCACCACGGCGTTGAAGCTCGCCGACTATGTCGTCACCGAAGCCGGCTTCGGCGCCGACCTCGGTGCTGAAAAGTTCTTCGACATCAAGTGCCGCAAGGCGGGCCTCAAGCCGGCAGCCGCCGTCATCGTCGCCACCGTGCGCGCCATGAAGATGAATGGCGGCGTCAAAAAGGAAGACCTCGGCAAGGAGAACATCGAGGCGGTGAAGAAGGGCTGCGCCAATCTCGGCCGCCACATCGAAAACATCCGCCAGTTCGGCGTACCGGCGGTGGTTGCCATCAACCACTTCTATTCCGACACCGACGCCGAAATCCAGGCGATGAAGGACTATGTCGCCTCGATGGGCGAAGAGGCGATCCTGTGCAAGCACTGGGCCAAGGGCTCGGCCGGCATCGAGGAGCTTGCCAACAAGGTGGTTGCGCTGGCCGAATCCGGCGCCTCGCAATTCGCGCCGCTCTACCCCGACGCCATGCCGCTGTTCGAGAAGATCAACACCATCGTCCAGCGTATCTATCGCGGCTCGGAAGCGATCGCCGACAAGTCGGTGCGCGATCAGTTGCACGCCTGGGAGCAGGCCGGCTACGGCCATCTGCCGGTCTGCATGGCCAAGACCCAGTACTCCTTCTCGACCGACCCGAACCTGCGCGGCGCGCCGACCGGCCACACCGTGCCGGTGCGCGAGGTCAGGCTTTCGGCCGGTGCCGGCTTCGTCGTCATCATCTGCGGCGAGGTCATGACCATGCCCGGCCTGCCCAAGGCACCGTCCTCGGAAAAGATCTTCCTCAACGAGGCCGGCCAGATCGAAGGCCTGTTCTAGAAACCTTCAAATACCGGACGACAAAAGGGCGCCGCGGCGATGCGGCGCCCTTTCTGTTTGCGGAGTGGTCCTAAGCCGCGCTGCGCGCCAGTGCCCGCTGGTTGGACGCGTAGATCGTGTCGCGCTCCGGCAAGGCGCCGGTCTTCAGGCACTCGACCCATTCGGTGGTCTTGAGCACCGCGGCGAAACGCGACTGCAGGATAACAGTCACCACGCGGTGGATCTCCTCGGCCGAGGCATAGCCGGCGCTGTTAGCATAGGGCACCGAGCCGGTCGCATCCGACAGGAACTCGACGGCAAAGCCAGCGTGCAAGGCATGGATGATGGTCGACAGATCGCAATTATGCGTCATGTAGCCGACCACCGTGAGCGTATCGATGGCGTTGGCGCGCAGCCACGCCTCGAGGTCGGTGCCGGTGAAGGCTGAGGGCAGCATCTTCTCGACATAATGGTCGCGGCCACGCCTGGCGATTTCCGGATGCAATTCGCCGCCATGGCTGCCCCGGGCGAAGATCAGCGAGGTCTCAGGCGCCATCTGCTTGACGACAACCACCTTGATGCCGGCGGCGGCAGCCGCATCCATGGCGCGTGCCACATTGACGACGCTGTCGCGGAACGGCGGATGCTGGATGGCGAGGTTGCCGCCATCATAGTCGTTCTGGACATCGACGACGATCAGCGCGCGGTGCGGCGTGGTGTTGGTAGACATGGTGTTTTCCTTTCCGGCTTGAATGCGATGGATCGAAAATAGGCCGGTCGGCGGTTGATCAAAAGTGGCCCGATTGACATCATTCGAAAGAATTGGGACAGTTCGTTTTTCCCTACTGGAAACGCCCATGACCGCCCCGATCATTGCCGCCCTCGCCTTCGACGGCATCAGCCCGTTCCATCTCTCCGTGCCTTGCCTGGTGTTCGGCGCCGACCGCACGAGGCTCGGCCTGCCGCGCTTCGACTTTCGTGTCTGCGGGGTCGAGCAAGGCATGATCCAAACCGATGCCGGGCTGAGCATCCTTGTCCCGCACGGCCTGTCCGCGCTCGACGATGCCGACATCGTCATCATCCCAAGCTGGAAGGATCTCGGCGCCCCTCTCACGGCGCCGCTCGACGAAGCGCTCGGCCGCGCGCACCGGCGCGGGGCGCTGATCGTCGGCCTCTGCCTCGGCACCTTTGCCATCGCCGCCGCCGGCCTGCTTTCGGGCCGCAACGCGACCACGCACTGGGCCTATACGGACCAGCTGCACACCCTGCACCCCGACATTTCGATCGATGCCGACGTGCTCTATGTCGATGATGGCGACATCGTCACCTCGGCCGGCGTCGCTGCCGGGCTGGATTGCTGCCTGCATATCGTGCGCGCCCGCTATGGCGCGGAAGTGGCACTGCGGCTCGCCCGCCACATCGTGCTCTCACCCCACCGCCAAGGCGGACAGGCGCAGTTCATCGAACGCCCCGTGGCAAAGAGCGCTGATGCCGACCGCTTCACCCAGGCCCTCGACGCCGTGCGTGCCACGCTCGGCGAGACACACAGCCTCGACAGCGTCGCCGAAGCCGCCGGCCTGACCCGACGCACCTTCACCCGCCGCTTCCAGAAATCGATCGGCACCAGTTTTGGCGATTGGCTGACCAGCCAGCGCATCGAACTGGCGCAGCGCCTGCTGGAAGCGACGGAAAAATCGATGGACATCGTCGCCTTCGAAGCCGGCTTCGGCAGCGCCACCTCGCTGCGCCAGCATTTCGCCGCAAGGCTGAGGACATCGCCGGCGCGGTATCGACGGGAATTTTCCAGGCGGGGAGATCGGGACGAACGGGTGGCGCAGGCCTGATCGCTTTGCGACGCGAATTCAACCCCGCTTGACCGCCCGTGCCGGATTGCCGACCACCGTGGTGTTGGCAGACACATCGCGCGTCACCACCGCACCGGCGCCGACGATGGCGCCTTCGCCGATACGGACGCCGCCGAGGATGACCGCGCTGCCGCCGATCCAGGCATGGGCTCCGATCTCGACCGGCCTGGCGATCTCCAGTCCCGCTTGCCGGCCTGCGGCCTCCTTGTGATGCTCGGCGCAATAGATCTGCACATTGGGGCCAAGCAGCGTTCCCTTGCCGATGCGCACGCTTGCCGTGTCGAGGATGGTGCAGCCGGCATTGAGGAAGACGCCGTCGCCGAGAAAGATGTTGAAGCCGTAGGCACAGTGGAACGGCGCCTCGATGCGGGCGCCCTCGCCCACGCCGCCGAGCAATGCCTTCAGGCCCGGCCCGAGATTTCCGCGCTGCCGCGGCGCCAGCGAATTGTGCTCGAAGACCGCGTCGCGCGCCGTCACGCGCAGCGTTTCCAGCTCGTCATCGAGGCAAGTGTACCATTCGCCGGCCGCCATCTTCGCGCGCTCGCTTCCAGCCATGACGGGGTCTCCAATTGACGTCGTTGCAAAGCATAGTTGCGTCCAGCAGAAAAGCGCCAATCCAAGTACTGGTCAAATATCGGACCTATGGTAGCCTGCCATCTGAAGGCCGTTCTGGCCGGGTGATCGAGGGGATCAACATGCTCTATCTTCTAGCACTTCTGATCGGCGTCATTGCCGGCCTGCGCGCCATGACCGCGCCGGCCGCGGTCGCCTGGGGCGCGTATCTGGGCTGGCTGCCGGTTGCCGGCACCTGGGCAAGCTTTATGAGCCATTGGGCGGCCGTCGGCATCTTCACCATCCTCGCCATCGTCGAGCTGGTCACCGATCAGTTGCCGTCGACGCCCAGCCGTAAGGTGCCGCAACAGTTCGGCGCCCGCGTCATCATGGGTGCCTTCACCGGCGCGGTGATCGGCGCGACCGGTGGCGCCACCATCGGCGGCCTGATTGCCGGCGCCATCGGTGCGGTCATCGGCACGCTGGGCGGCGCCGAAGCGCGCGGCCGGCTGGCGGCCGCCTTCGGCAAGGATCCGCCCGCCGCCTTCATCGAGGACGCGGTGGCGATCATCGGCGGCCTGCTGATCGTGGCGGCGGTGGCATGACGGCAAAAACCTTCGACGCCATCATCATTGGCGCCGGCCAGGCCGGCACACCGCTCGCCGGCAGGCTGAACGCAGCCGGCATGAGCGTGGCGCTGATCGAGCGCAAGCTGGTCGGCGGCACCTGCGTCAACACCGGTTGCATTCCGACCAAGACGATGGTGGCGAGCGCCTATGCCGCGCATCTGGCGCGGCGCGCCGCCGATTATGGCGTGACGCTCAGTGGCCCTGTCGGCGTCGACTATAAGGCGATCAAGGCGCGCAAGGACAAGGTTTCGGGCGCCTCCCGCACCGGGCTGGAAAGCTGGATCGCCGGCATGGACAAATGCACGCTCTATCGCGGCCATGCGCGCTTCGAATCCGCCAACACGGTGCGCGTCGGAGACGACCTTCTGACCGCCGACAAGATTTTCCTCAACACCGGCGGTCGGGCTTCCGTGCCTGATTTGCCCGGCATCCACGACATCGACTATTTGACCAATTCCTCGATGATGGATCTCGAGGTCCTGCCGCGCCATCTGATCGTCGTCGGCGGCAGCTATATCTCGCTCGAATTCGCGCAGATGTTCCGCCGTTTCGGCAGCGAAGTCACCGTCATCGAGAAGAGCCCGCGCCTGACCGGACGCGAGGACGAGAACGTCTCGGCCACCATCCTGTCCATCCTCGAAAATGAAGGCATCACGGTCCATGTCGGCGCTGATGACATCGGCTTCGCCAAACAGGGCAGCGATATCGCCGTGACCTTCTCGGCCGGCAAGCCACCGGCGGTCGGCTCACATGTGCTGCTGGCGCTCGGCCGAACACTCAACACCGACGATCTCGGCCTCGACAGAGCCGGCGTCGCCGTCGACAAGCGTGGTGCCGTTATCGTGGACGACCAGCTGCGTACCAGCGTCCCAGGCATCTGGGCGATGGGCGACTGCAATGGCAAGGGCGCCTTCACCCACACCTCCTACAATGACTACGAGATCGTCGCCGCCAATCTGCTCGACAACGACCCGCGCAAGGTCAGTGACCGCATCGAGGCCTATGCGCTCTACATCGACCCGCCGCTCGGCCGCTGCGGTATGACCGAGGCGGCGGTGAAGAAATCCGGACGCCGCGCGCTGGTCGGCCAGCGGCCGATGACGCGCGTCGGCCGCGCCGTCGAAAAGGGCGAGACGCAAGGCTTCATGAAGATCCTCGTCGATGCCGACACCAGGGAAATCCTCGGCTGTTCCGTGCTCGGTCCCGGCGGCGACGAGGCCGTGCACTGCGTGCTCGATTTGATGTATGCCAAGGCACCCGTCGACACGCTGGCGCGCGCGATGCACATCCACCCCACTGTCTCGGAACTGCTGCCCACCATTGCCCAGGAGCTGAGGCCGCTGGTCTGAGACATTTCGAGCTCTGGACTTTCTGCATTGGTGCATTGCAGCAATGTGCATTGCGCATGGCTTGGCTCGTCGTTCAATCTCCAAATTGAACCGATTCAGTCTGGACGCCCCATGCCTTTGCCGATCCTTGCGCTTGCCATTGCGTCCTTCTGCATCGGCACCACCGAATTCGTCATCATGGGCCTGCTGCCGGAGGTCGCCGCCGACCTTCGCGTGTCGATCCCTTCGGCCGGCCTGCTGGTCACCGGCTATGCGCTGGGCGTCGTCTTCGGCGCACCGATCGTCGCCATGGCCACCGCGCATTTGCCGCGCAAGCCGGTGCTGGTCGGGCTGACGGCGTCGTTCGTTGTCGGCAATCTGCTCTGTGCCATCGCGCCTGATTATTGGACGCTGATGGCCGCGCGCGTCTTCACCGCTTTTGGCCATGGCGCCTTCTTCGGCATCGGTTCGGTTGTCGCCGCCAGCCTGGTGCCGCGCAACAAGCGCGCCAGCGCCATGGCGCTGATGTTTGCCGGCCTGACGCTTTCCAACATTCTAGGCGTTCCCGCCGGCACGGCACTTGGCGAAGCTTTCGGCTGGCGCGCCACCTTCGTGGCCGTGGTCGGCATCGGCCTGATCTCGGTCGCGGCGATCGCCTGGCTGGTGCCGTCCGATGTCACTGAGCCAAGCGGCGGCGGCCTGCGTGGCGAGCTGCGCGTGCTGGGCAAGCTGCAGGTCTGGCTGGCGATGCTCATCGCCTCGCTGGCCTCGGCCAGCCTGTTTGCCGTTTTCACCTACATCAAGCCCTATCTGACCGACGTATCCGGCCTGTCGACCTCTGCCGTTACCTGGGTGCTGCTGCTGTTCGGCGCCGGCATGACCATCGGCAACATCATTGGTGGGCGGCTGGCGGACTGGAAGCTGATGCCGACGGTGATCGGCACGCTGCTGTTGATGGCGGTGCTGTTTGTCGGCTTCATGCAGTTCGGCGCGATTGCCAGTGTCGCCATCGGCATCGTCTTCCTCTGGGGCCTGCTCATCTTCGTCGTCGTGCCGCCACTGCAGATCCGTGTCGTCGAGGCAGCGTCGGAAGGGCCGAACCTCGCCGCCACGCTGAACCAGGGCGCCTTCAATGTCGGCAATGCCAGCGGCGCCTGGATCGGCGGCGTGGCACTTTCCGCCGGAGTTTCCTACGCCCACCTGCCCTTGGTCGGCGCGGTGCTCGCCTTGCTAGCTGTCACCGTCGCGGTGCTGTCGCAAGCCTTGGACCGGCGCGCGCCGGTCCCGCTTCAGGCTGCTGCGGAGTAGCTGCCTGTCGCCCAAAAGCATGCCCACGGGCTTGACCCGAGGGTGCGCAGCGGTTTTGGGACAACGACATGCAGCACGGCAAAAGACTACTCTTGCGCCCATAGCGCGGCGGGCTGGACCAATCGACATCGATAGCCCCAAATGGGCATGTCTCGTGGCTGTTTAGGGAGGACGTCATGCAGAAATCGATCGAACGCATCGCCGGTGACAGCGAGGGCGTTTCCTACGAATTCCCGGTGTTCCGCTTCACAGGCAGCGATAAGGCGGCGCCTTCGGCCTATCTGCAGGCGGCCCTCCATGCCGGCGAACTGCCGGGCGTCGTCGCCATCGACGCGCTGATGCCGGCGCTGAGCAAGGCCGAGGCCGAAGGCCGCATCAACGGCAGCATCACCATCGTGCCCTGGGCCAACCCGATCGGCCGCGCGCAATATCATTTCGGCGAGCATCAAGGCCGCTTTCACCTGGGCACCCGCACCAATTTCAACCGCGCCTTTCCGCTGCTCGCCGCGCCCGACGCCAAGCTCTTGCCCGACACCAGCTTTGGCGGCGCCGACCAGCGGCTGAAGTCGCGTCTGGTGCAGCTGTCGCTCGGCCACGACATCGTGCTCGACCTGCATTGCGACGACGAAGGTCTCGCCTATCTCTACGTCCACACCAGCCTTTGGCCGGCCATGGCCGATTGCGCCGCCGCCATGGGGGTCGATGCGGTGGTGCTGTGGAGCGAGGACACAGATGGCACCTTCGAGGGCGCCTCGATCATGCCCTACCAGAACGTTCCCGCCGACGTGGCGAAGTTCGACCGCCGCGTCGCCACCACGGTCGAATATCGCGGTATCCTCGATGTCGATGGCGCGCTGGCTAGCGCTGATGCCGAAGGCCTCTACAGGCTGCTGGTGGCGCGTGGCACGATCACCGACAGCGCGCTGCCCGCGCCCGGCCCGTTCAAAGGTGTCGTCGCCCCCTTGGAAAACATCGACATGATGCCGGCCCCTCGGGCTGGCGCTGTGCTCTACGACGTAAAACCCGGCGACCGTGTCGCCAGGGGCGATCGCCTCGCCACCATCGTCCACGCACCGGGCGAGACCGGCGGCCGCGCCGAAGTGTTCGCGCCGCAGGACGGCATCATCCTGACCCGCCGCTCGCGCCGCATTATCCGCGCCGGCGAGGATCTTTTAAAGCTGGTCGGCGACAGGAAGAGCGCCGACGCCAGGTCGGGGACGCTGGAGGATTGACCTAACCGGAAATGGCCAGCCGCGCCTTCGCCTCCAGCCATTCCGCCATCTGCCGATATGGCACAGGGCCGTGGCTGATGCGGGCGACGCCGAGTTCGGCCAGCCGCTGGCGCGGCGGCACATGCGCCAACGCGATGATGTTGACCGGCAGCGCAACTGCCTTGCACAGCGCCTCGATGAGACCCTCGTCGCCAAGGCCCGGCGCAAAGAAGCCGCTTGCTCCGGCCTTTTCATAGGCATGCGCCCGCTCGATCGCCTGGTCGAGCAGCGCCTTGTCATGCGCATCGGGCTTGGCCTTGAGGAAGATGTCGGTGCGGGCGTTGAGGAAGGCCGGGATGCCGGAGGCCTTGACGGCGGCCGCGGCCGCTTCGACCCGCTTCACCTGCACCGCGATATCGTGCAGGCCGGTGCCGCCGACGATCTGGTCCTCGAAATTGAAGCCGATAGCGCCAGCCTGCAAGGCGCGTGTCACAGTCTGGGCGACGACTTCCGGCTCGGCGCCATAACCGCCTTCGAGGTCCATGGTCACCGGCAGGTCGACCGCCGCGACGATGCGCTTGATGTTGTCGAGCGCCAGTTCCAGCGGAATCTTCTCACCATCGGCATAGCCAAAGGCAGCCGCGACCGGCCAGCTTCCGGTGGCGATCGCCTTGGCGCCCGCCTTCTCGACGATCTTGGCCGAGCCCGGATCCCAGGCATTGTAGAGAACGACCGGGTTGCCCTTGACGTGAAGGGAATGGAAGGTCCGCGCGCACTCGGCCTGGTCGGTCATTGGTGTTTTCCCGTCTTGGTATCGCTGGAAGCAGCCTAGCCGGGACCACCGGCTGTGGCGATGTGCCATGAGCCCGGGAAGCGGCGGCCACCGGACAGGCTTTTCAAACCTGTTGCGCATCCGGTTTTTCGCCGCTATGGATTTCGCCATGAACATGCGTTCGACCAAGACCATTTGGTGGTGGGCCTGCTGACAGCGGCCTGTTCGAACGCGCGTGCGTGAAAAGAGAGGGTGGCCGCAACGGAAAGTCCGGGCGGCCATTTGTTTTTTAAAAGCCAGTCCCGGGTCCGTTGCCCCAACAAGCTGATGGAGACGGCAATGACGATGAAGGTTCTGGAAAACGGTGCTGAAAGCTTCGTGACCGCGGGTGGCATCACCATCACCCGCGAGCGCCACGACCGGCCCTATGCAGGCGCGATCGACACCTATGTCGATGGCTTGAATTCGCGCCGGGGCGCAGTGTTTTCCTCCAACTACGAATATCCCGGCCGCTACACACGCTGGGACACTGCCATCATCGATCCTCCGCTGGTGATCTCGGCGCGGGGCCGCGCGATGCGCATCGAAGCGCTCAACGGCCGCGGCCAGGTACTGTTGCCTGTCATCGGCAAGACGCTGGGCGGGCTTGCCGACATCACCATCGCCGAGACGACGAAGACACTGATCCGCCTCGACGTCGCCAAGCCCGGCCGTGTCTTCACCGAAGAGGAACGTAGCCGCGTTCCCTCGGTCTTTACCGTGCTGCGCTCCATCACGGCCCTGTTCAAGACCGAGGAAGATGCCAATCTCGGCCTCTATGGCGCCTTCGGCTACGACCTTGCCTTCCAGTTCGACCCGGTCGACTACAAGCTCGAACGCAAGCCCAGCCAGCGCGACCTCGTCCTGTTCCTGCCCGACGAGATCCTGGTCGTCGACCATTATTCGGCCAAGGCCTGGACCGACCGCTACGACTATTCGGGCGAGGGTTTTTCGACCGAAGGCCTGCCGCGCGACGAAATCGCCGAACCGTTCAAGACCGCCGACCGCATCCCGCCGCGCGGCGACCATGAGCCGGGCGAATATGCCAACCTTGTGCGCAAGGCGATGGATAGTTTCAAGCGCGGTGACCTGTTCGAGGTCGTACCCGGGCAGATGTTCTACGAGCGCTGCGAGACGCAGCCATCCGAGATTTCCCGCAAGCTGAAGTCGATCAACCCCTCGCCCTACTCGTTCTTCATCAATCTCGGTGAAGGCGAGTATCTGATCGGCGCGTCGCCCGAAATGTTCGTGCGCGTCAACGGGCGCCGCGTCGAGACCTGCCCGATCTCGGGCACCATCAAGCGCGGCGACGACGCCATTTCCGATAGCGAACAGATCCTGAAACTGCTCAACTCGAAGAAGGACGAATCCGAACTCACAATGTGCTCGGACGTCGACCGCAACGACAAGTCGCGGGTCTGCGAGCCCGGCTCGGTGCGCGTTATCGGCCGCCGCCAGATCGAGATGTATTCGCGCCTGATCCACACCGTCGACCACATAGAGGGCCGGCTGCGCGAAGGCATGGACGCTTTCGACGCCTTCCTGTCGCATGCCTGGGCGGTCACCGTCACCGGCGCGCCGAAACTGTGGGCCATGCGCTTCATCGAGCAGAACGAGAAGAGCCCGCGCGCCTGGTATGGCGGCGCTATCGGCATGGTCAACTTCGACGGTGACATGAACACCGGCCTCACCTTGCGCACCATCCGCATCAAGGACGGCATCGCCGAAGTGCGCGCCGGCGCGACATTGCTCTTCGACAGCATTCCCGAGGAAGAAGAAGCCGAAACCGAACTGAAGGCATCCGCCATGCTCTCCGCTATCCGCGACGCCAAGACGGGCAATTCCGCCAGCACCGAGCGCACCACCGCGCGCGTCGGCGACGGCGTCAACATCCTGCTCGTCGACCACGAGGACTCCTTCGTCCACACGCTGGCCAATTACTTCCGCCAGACCGGCGCCAATGTCTCGACAGTGCGCACGCCGGTGCCGGAGGAAGTGTTCGAGCGGCTCAAGCCCGATCTCGTCGTGCTGTCGCCCGGACCGGGCACCCCGAAGGATTTCGATTGCGCGGCGACCATAAAGAAGGCGCGCGCCCGCGACCTGCCGATCTTCGGCGTCTGCCTTGGCCTGCAGGCGCTGGCCGAGGCCTATGGCGGCGAGTTGCGCCAGCTGCATATTCCCATGCACGGCAAACCATCGCGCATCCGCGTCTCGAAGCCAGGCATCATCTTCTCCGGTCTGCCCAAGGAAGTGACCGTCGGCCGCTACCACTCGATCTTCGCCGATCCGGTGCGGCTGCCCGACGACTTCATCGTCACGGCCGAGACGGAGGACGGCGTCATCATGGCCTTCGAGCACCGCAAGGAGCCGATCGCCGCCGTGCAGTTCCATCCGGAATCGATCATGACGCTCGGCCACAATGCCGGCATGCGCATCATCGAGAACATCGTCGCTCATTTGCCGCGCAAGGCCAAGGAAAAGGCAGCCTGACCGCGATGGCCGAAGCCGAGAACACGATGGCGATCGCAGCCAAGGCGGCCGCGAAGCGCAAGGTTGCCAACCTTGCCTTCTGGTCGATCGTGGTCGCCTTTGTCGTGCTCGCGCTGAAGGCCGCCGCCTGGTACGTCACCGGCTCCGTCGCGCTTTATTCGGATGCTCTGGAATCGATCGTCAACGTCATTGCCTCGGTCGCCGCCTTCTGGGCGATCCAGGTCAGTTACAAGCCGGCCGATCAGGATCATCCGTTCGGCCATCACAAGGCGGAATATTTCTCGGCGGTGCTGGAAGGCGTGCTGATCGTCGTCGCGGCGCTGTTGATCCTCAACGAGGTCTGGCGCTCCTGGCAAGCGCCGGCGCCTCTGGAAAGGCCCTGGAACGGCCTCGCCGTCAACGGCGTCGCTACCGTCATCAATGCCTTCTGGGCCTGGATGCTGATTCGCGCCGGCCGCGCGGAGAAATCGCCGGCGCTGGTCGCTGACGGCAACCACATCATGACCGACGTCGTCACCTCGGTGGGGGTCTTCGGCGGCCTGGTCGGGGCAATCCTGACCGGCTGGCAGATCCTCGATCCGGCGCTCGCCGTCCTCGTCGCGCTCAACATCCTGTGGCAGGGCTGGCACGTCATCGGCTCGTCGATGAACGGCCTGATGGACCGCGCCGTCGACACCACCGAACATATGCACATCCGCGACGTCATCTCGGCCAATTGCAAGGGCGCGCTGGAGGTGCATGACCTCAAAACCCGCATCGCCGGCCGCGCCACCTTCATCGAGTTCCATCTGGTCGTTGACGCCGACATGTCGGTCGGCGCCAGCCATGTCATCTGCGACCGCATCGAGGACGCGCTGAGGGCCGAAATCCCCTCGGTGCGCGTCACCATCCACGTCGAGCCCGATGATGAGGCGAAGCTGCCGAAGGGGACGACGGCGGTGCCGTTTGCGTGAGGCGGTTCGCCGCCGCGACCTTGGAAACCTCTCGAGTTCGTCATCCTGGGGCGAAGCAAGAAGCGCAGCGACGCGGCGCAGACCATAGGATGACGAAGCGACAGGCGTACCGCGAAAACTTCTGCGCCGAGGTACTCGTCCCTAACGGCCCTCTAAGACCGCCTCTACAAAATCATCATCAAGCGGTCCAGTCAGACGGTCGAGCCAGTCCTAATCCTGCGCAAGCGGTTCGAGAACGACCGCTCGGCCCTCGCGGCGGATTGAAACATCGCCGGTTTCAAAACGATATTTCTTCGGCAGGCGTACCGCTTGCGATCGGCCAGACCTAAAAACCTTCGCCTTATCCATTCGCGCTCCTCCCGCCTCAACTCAAGGCGCACAAGCCGACTGCGGCATTGGCTCCAGCCGGTAGACCTTGTCGTCCGACTTCGTCTTGCCGTCGGCGGCCTTCGAGCAGAGATCGACGATTGCCAGGCTGCTGTTGGGATTGGCCAGCATCATCATGCCGTTGGCGCCGCGCTTGAGGAAGATTTCCTTCTGCGCGATGTCGCAGGCAAAATCGCTCATCTTCGAGCTTGCCGCGCAACGCCATTGGTCGGCCTCGCCCTGGCAGGAATAGGTCTGCGTGACCTTGGCCCCATTTTTTCTGGTCGTCACCGAGACGGCAATGTCTGCACCATCGGGCCAGTTGGCGGCGTCCCCGCCAGATGCGAAGGACGCCAGTTCGACCGGCCCGCGAAAAACCCGGATCGACTGCGTCAGCTGGTCGGGATGCGAAATCATATGCGCCGCATCGTAATCGCGGCCGTAGCAGAACGGCTGGTCGGGCTTCAGCCGCTCGCGCAGCGGCGCCCCAAGTGCCGGATCGATCGGATCGATGCGCGCGAATTCCGCCTTGCAGGTCGCGGCCGGCATCGGATCGAGGCGGAAATTGTCGTCCTCCGAGCCGAGCGCTTGCCTGTTGTATTCCGCCTTGCCGAGTTGCTCCTCAGAGTCCGGATCGAGATAGATGTCGGAAGACAGGTCGGAGAGGAGCAAGCGGCCCTTGTCGTCGACCTTCAGCGAGGCCAGCGTGCGGTCGCAATCCATGCCGCAACGGATCGGGCCTGAAGTGCCGTCCTCTGATTCGTGATTGCACCAGCCGCCAGCCCATTCCGGCGCCTTGGCGCCACGCACCGTGGTGGTGAGAAAACCGTTGTAGGATGTGTCGGCATTGGCCGTGGGTTCCTCGTTCGGCCGGCTGACCGGATCATGGCCGTAGTAGAAGAAGATCCGCGCCACTTTCTGTTTCGGATGCGCCTTGAGATGCGCCGCGTCATAGACCCGGCCGAAACAGGCGTCCGCCCCGTTCGGGCTAAGTTCCCTAAGTTTAAGCGCGTCGTCGGCGACAGCCGTGCCGATCAGCAAACCAAGCAGCGCAACGGCAAATCCGGCGCCCGCAACTGTCTTCCATTCCCCTGCCCTGAACGTCATGTGACCTCTCCTCGCACCGACAGGACGTAACGTCAATTTATGCTAGTATTGCGACCGGAGCCACGCAAGTTGCGGTGAATCCAGGGAGGATGCCATGCGCCGACGCGACATGTTCCGCGCAGTTCTTGCCGGGACCGGAACGTTTCTTGGCCTGCGGGCGGTGCAGGCCGCTGCCACGGAGCCTGCCAGGCCGAAAGTGGCCTATCACCTGAGCGATGTGGACAAGGTCAACTTCGTGCTGGGTAACATCAAGAACCACTATGAGGGCACCGGCGGCAATGTCGACATCGTGCTGGTCGTGCATGGCCCGGCCTTGGCCGCCTTCAAGTCGAAGGGCATATCGGCCGCGGTCTCCGGCCGCTTCGCCGGCCTGGTGCAGCAGGGGCTCGTGCCGCAGGCCTGCAGCAACACCATGCGGGGCATGGACATTTCGCTCACCGACCTGCTCGACGGCTTCCATGCCGCAGACAAGGGCGGCGTCGTCAAGCTCGCGGAACTGCAAAGCCAGGGCTATGCCTATATCAGGCCATAGTGCACAGTCTTGACTCCGGGGCCGGGAACGGCTGGTCTCGCTGAACCCTCCGGAGGACCAGCAGTGCCCACGACCGCGCTTACCATTCCCGATCTCGCCGGCAAGGCGGTGCTGATCACCGGCGCCTCTACCGGCATAGGCGCGGCACTCGCGCTGGCCTACGCCGCGCAGAAATCCAAAGTGGCGCTGCATTACAATTCGAGCCGCGAAGCGGCCGAAAAGCTTGCCAGGACGATCACCGACAACGGCGGCGAGGTCTTCCTCGTCCAGGGTGATTTTTCCGTTGCCGCCGATGTCGAACGCGTCGTCGAGGAGAGCGCGCAACATTTCGGCCGCCTCGACGGGCTGGTCAACAATGCCGGCGGCATGCTCGGCCGCGTGCCCTATGCCGAGCAGACCGAAGCGCACTACGACGCGGTGATGGACCTCAACGCGCGTTCGGTGCTGACCGCCTCGCGCAAGGCCATGCCATGGCTGAAGAAACGGGGCGGCTTCATCGTCAACACCTCGTCCATCGCCGCGCGCAATGGCGCGGGCGGCGGTGCCGGCCTCTACGGTTCGGCCAAGGCCTTCGTCTCCAATGTGACGCGCGGCATGGCCAAGGAGCTGATCGGCTTCGGCATCCGCGTCAACGCCGTGGCGCCGGGCACTATTCTCACCCCGTTCCACGAGCGCTATTCCACCGCCGAACAGATCAAGGGCATGGTCGCCACCATTCCGCAAGGGCGCGCCGGCACGGCGGAAGACTGTGTCGGCGCCTATCTGTTCCTCTCTTCCGATCTCCTGAGCGGCTACATCACTGGCCAGGTGATCGAGGTGAATGGCGGCCAGTTGATGCCGTGACCGGCTATCTGCATACTGACGGTCCGCATACTCTTGTCGAAGACTTTGAAGGGGAGACAACAGAATGTACGGACTGATCGGCAAGATGCGGGCGGCGCGCGGCCAGCGCGACGCGGTCATGGACGTGCTGCGCGCCAGCACCGGCGCCCTCCCCGGCTGCCTGAGCTATATCGTCGCCACCGACCCGGCCGATGCCGACGCGATCTGGGTGACCGAGGTGTGGACGGATCAGGCAAGCCACAAGGCCTCGCTGCAGCTTCCGGAAGTCCAGGCGGCCATCGCCAAGGCGCGCCCCTTCATCGCCGGCTTCGAGTTCCAGGTGGAAACCCACCCCGTCGGCGGTTTTGGGTTGGCTGACGGCAAGACGGGCTGACCCCGGAACGGCGCGAAGCCTACCCGGAGCGCAGTCCTTCGTCACATCGAAAGGTAAACGGTCGTAACCTCAGGTTCCTAAGTTTCAGTTCTTGCAATGCCCCGAGAATGAACTAAGTTCTATGGACTAAGTTTATCAGGAGCAACCTGCGATGCAGACCGTAAACATTCACAATGCGAAGACCAATCTTTCACGTCTCGTTGACCGAGCCGCCAAAGGCGAGCCGTTCATCATCGCCAAGGCAGGCAAGCCGTTGGTCAAAGTCGTCCCTATCGATCAGCCGGCCTCGGAGGCGCGGCGGGTGGGCTTTATGACCGGCCAGCTTTCCGTCCCTGACGATTTCGACCGCATGGGCAGCGATGACATCGAGCAACTGTTCGGTGCCAAGGCGTGAAACTGTTGCTCGACACTCATTTGCTGCTGTGGGCGGCTGGCGAACCGGAGCGGCTACCACTTGCGGCCCTCGGCGAGATTGAGAACCCAGAGAACGAATTGCTGTTCAGTCCTGCCAGCCTTTGGGAGATCGCAATCAAGCGTGGACTTGGGCGCGATGATTTCCAGGTCGACCCGCGTTTGCTGCGACGAGGCCTCTTCGACAACGGTTATCTTGAGTTGCCGATCACCAGTGAACACGCCGTCACCGTCGACGGACTTCCGGCGGTACATAAGGATCCCTTCGATCGAATCCTGGTTGCCCAGGCAATCGCGGAAGGCATTACCCTGCTGACAACGGACGATCTTGTGGCTCGCTACCCTGGCCCTATCCGAAAGTTCTGATCAAGGCACCTTGGAACCGCGCTTCGTTTTTCGGCAAGGCGGGGTTCGCATGGCCCTGCTTCGCGTCTAAGACCGAAGAATGGATTCCTCGGCCCAGCAGCCACCCCCTGACCAGCCCGCCACCGAGCGCATGGCGCGGATCGGCAAGCCCTGGCAATGGTTGGTCCTGCTCACCATCTCCGCCCTCTTTGCCGGCGCGCTCGAACTTGCCGCTCTCCCGGCGGCGCTGCTGATCGGGCCGATGCTGGCGGCCATCGTCGCCGGCACCAATGGCGCCACGGTGCGGGTGCCGCGCCTGCTGTTCGGCTCCGCCCAGGCCATTGTCGGCTGTCTCGTCGCCGCGTCGATCTCGGCTGATATCTTTCCCGTCTTCTACCAGGAATGGCCGCTGTTCCTTGGCGTGGTGATCACCACAGTCGCGGCTTCCAGCCTGCTTGGCTGGCTGATCAGCCGCTGGCGTATCCTGCCCGGCACCACCGCCGTCTGGGGCTCCTCGCCGGGTGCTGCCACCGCCATGGTGCTGATGGCCGGCGCTTTTGGCGCCGACCAGCGGCTTGTCGCCTTCATGCAGTATCTGCGCGTCATTTTCGTTTCGATGACGGCCGCCATCGTCGCCAAGATGTGGGTCGACACGTCGGGTATCGAAATCCCACCCATCATCTGGTTCCCGCCGATCGATGCCCAGGCCTTCGCCGCGACCATCGGCATCGCAGTCATAGGCGGCCTGGCGGGCAAGCTTTGCCGGCTGCCCTCGCCCTTCTTCCTCGGCACCTTCATCTTCGGCGCCATCATCCATCTCGGCCTTGGCGTGGAGATGCAATTGCCGCCCTGGCTTCTGGCGGTCAGCTACGCCATGGTCGGCTGGTCGATCGGGCTGAACTTCACCAGGCCGATCCTGCGCCATGCGACGCGCGCTCTGCCGCAGATCATCGCCTCGATCGTGGCGCTGATCGGCTTCTGCGGCGGGCTCGCCTTCCTGATCAGCCATCTCCTCGGCATCGATCCGCTGACCGCCTATCTGGCGACCAGCCCCGGCGGCATGGACAGCGTCGCCATCATCGCCGCCGCGGCGCGGAACGTCGACATCTCCTTCGTCATGGCGCTGCAATCGGCCCGCTTCCTGATCGTGCTGCTCGTCGGCCCGAGCGTTGCGCGGCTGGTGGCCAGAAGCATCAGGGAATAGGCAAAACCGCTCCTCCAATCGCATTATTTGACCGGCTGGATCCCGACCAGAGTTGCCGCCCTGCGACACCCCTCGATTGCATGGGCGCCGGTCGCAAAAAATACTTGACTCACATACTCATATTTGAGAGCGCGGGTGCGCAATCCTGCATGAGACAGTGGAGACGAGTTGATGCGAACACGGCCGACGACATGGCGCCCGGGACTATCCTTGCTGGGCGGCGCGGCGATGCTTTGCCAACCCGGCGCAGCCTATGCACAGGACGATGGGGCGGCTCCTGTCCTCGGCAAGATCGAGGTGACCGCGCAGAGCAACGAGATCCTGAAGCAGGATGGCTATGTCGCCAGCAAGGACCGCATCGGCACCAAGACGGACACGCCGATCGCCAAAATCCCGCAGGCCATTTCGGTGGTGACGCAGAAGCAGATCGAGGACCAGAAGCCACGCACGCTCAACGAATCGCTCGGCTACACGGCCAGCGCCAATCCCAACAGTTTCGGCTTCGACACCCGCTATGACGCCTTCTTCCTGCGCGGCTTCCCGGCCTTCTACAACGGCATGTTCCGCGACGGGCTGCGCCAGTACAACGGCCCCTCAGCCTGGTTCAAGACCGAGCCCTACGGCATAGAGGGCGTCACCATCCTGAAAGGCCCGGCATCCTCGCTCTACGGCGTCAGCGGCCCGGGCGGCATCGTCAACGTCGTCACCAAGCGTCCCAAGGACGAGCCGTATCACGAGATCGAATTGCTCGCCGGTGAACACGACCGGTTCCAGGCCGCGCTCGACGCTTCCGGACCGATCAATGACGACGGCAGCATCCTCTATCGCTTCACCAGCCTTGGCCGTCTCAGCGAGACCGATCTGCCTGGCTATCCCGACGACAAGCTCTACCGGGCGCCGGCCGTCACCTTCAAGCCGGACGAGGACACCAAGCTCAGCATCCTTGGCGAATATTCGAAGTCCGCCACCGGCGGCACCGCCGCCTTCTACAATTCAGGCTATGGCGTGCTGTCCAACGTCTATGAGGGTGATCCGGCCTGGAACGATTTCGACCAGACCCAGGGCCGCATCGGCTATGAGTTCGAGCACCGTTTCAACGATGTGCTGACGGTGCGCCAGAACCTGCGCTACAACGCAGTCGACAGCGACATCGAGTATAGCGGCCATTATTTGCCCGGCGTCGGCCAGCCGCTGCAGCGCTACTGGGGCCATTACACCGAGACGATGAAGAACTTCGTCGTCGACAACATGGCGCAGTTCGAGTTCGACACCGGACCGGTCAGGCACACCGCCGTCGCCGGCATCGACTATGCCTGGTCGGATTACGATGCCGCCAGCGGTATCTCATATGTCTCCGTCGACGACATCAAGGCGATGCCGGTTCCCCACTCCGGCGGGCAAGAGATGAACCAGCTCGGCGCCTATCTGCACGACCAGATGGAGTGGAACGATTTCACCCTGTTCACCAGCGGCCGCTACGACTGGGTCGACACCACCTCCACCGCCGCCGACTTCAGCCAGTCCAAACAGAAGGACAGCGCCTTTTCCGGCCGGCTCGGCCTGTCCTACCAGACCGAGTGGGGCATCATACCCTACCTCAACTACTCGACCTCGTTCTCGCCCAACATCGGCTTCGTCTATGACGACGTCACCAGCACGGTTGGCCGCGTCGCCCGTCCAACCATCGCCATGCAAAAGGAGATCGGCATCAAATACGAAATCCCCGATCACAATGCGACCATCAGCGCCGCGCTGTTCGACATCGACCAGAAGGACGGCGTCGTCTTCGACGCCTCGACCGGCATCAACAAGCAGCGCCAGCTCGACCTCAACTCGCGAGGCGTCGAGCTGGAAGCCAATGCTTCGGTCGACAACGGCTTCAGTTTCATCGCCTCCTATACCTATCTGCAGGTGAAGATTGAGCGCGGCGCCGAAGGAACCGACGGCAAGGAACTGTCGGCGACGCCGAACCACATATTGTCATTGTGGGGCCACTACCAGTTCGAGAACGGCACGCTGGAAGGACTGGGGCTGGGCACAGGCGTACGCTTCGCCGGCTCGAGCTATGGCGACGACACCAACACTTTCAAAAACAGCGCGCGCGCCTTCGTCGACGCGTCGGTGTCCTACGATTTCGGCACTCGCAATCCGAAGCTCGAAGGCGTCAAGCTGCAGGTCAACGCCAAGAACCTGTTCGACAGCCAGAAGACCATCTGTTCGGCCGGCTATTGCTATCGCGACGAAGGCCGCTCGCTGTTCGCCAGCCTGCGCTACCGCTTCTGAGATGACGCGAAGCGGCGAGGACTAGTCTTCGCCGTCCCCGTTTTCGCCCTGCGCGCCGCGGCGCCAATAGGCGGTGACCAGATGCCGGTCGCGTGCCAGGCCCCATTCCTTGCGCACGATCTTGCGGATCTCGCGGAAGTCGGCGAATTCGCATCCGGCCCACACAAAGAGACCGTCGGCAAGTGCCGCGTGGCTGCGCTCCCGCAAGGCGGCCGGCAGCAGGCCGGCGGTGCCAGCCTCGCGGCCGTTCCGGTAGAGCCAGGTGATGTCGATATTGTCCCCTTGCGGCAGCGTGATCCGATCGTCGGGATCATCGACCTCAATGAGCGCCTCGGCCCGCGTTGACGGCGGCAAGTGCTCGAGGATCCTGCCGATGGCGGGCAGCGCGGTGTCATCGCCGACGAGAAGCAGGGTCCGTCCCTCCGGCGCCTCGCCGCCGCCGGGCCCGATCATGCCGATTATGTCTCCCGCCTGGGCGTTCTGCGCGAAGGCGGCGGCCGGCGTGTCCTGGCCGGGGTGCAGCACGAAATCGACATCGAGCCAGCCGGTTGCCGCATCGATCGCCCGGATCGTGTAAACCCGCACGGTGAGCGCATCCTCGCCCGCGGGCCAGACAAGCAGACCGCCAGGGCCTACCGAGGGCCAGACCGGCCGCCGGCCACGCGGCGGCAACAGCAGCCGCATGTGCAGGCCGCCATGGGTGAAGCGGCCGAGGTTCGTGCCGGCGAAGCGCAGGCGCTGCATGTGCCGCGAGATCCGTGTCGACGACATCACCGTGATCTCGCGGAAGAAGACCGGCGTGCCGGCATCGCTGCCGTCGCCTTGCCAGCGCAATCCGCTGGCGGTGCCGAGATGCTGGGCGACGTGGCCGGCAACCGTCATCTTCATGTAGGAGAGGCAGGTCTCGTCGATCGCTGCGACACGGACCAGCATGGCGTCATCCTCGAGCGTGGCGCTCAACGACCCGTAATACAGGCGAAGCTCCCAGCGGTCGGCAGCACCGGTTTCGATCTCGTATTCGCCGTGCTCGGCGCGCAGACGCTCGATCGCCGACCTGATTGCCTCGTCGCTGATGCGGGCCTGCGCGCTCAACTGGTCCATCGCTGAAAATCCTTCGATAGCGGTTCAAACGAAGCCGCCGAAAGATCTGGCCTCGTCGCCATCGTCGGGCATGCCACAGCACCGCCAGGGTTTCCAGAAAAAACTTGACCAAAGTAATCATATTTTTATCGAAGTGCCGGGGAAGGCTCATTCACCTATGTCGGCTCGGCTTTACCGTCATCGAGGTCGAAGCGCAGACGTCTGGCCTCGATCAGCACGCGCAGGTGGCGATACGTCACGAGATAGCGAACCCCGACGATCACAGCCGCAAAGCCGGCTACAGCGGCCACGCCAAGCGCCCAGCGCGGACCGACATCATCGGCCACCCAGCCGACCACGGGCGCGCCGAGAGCGGTGCCGCCCAACGTTGTGGCCAACAGGATCGCCATCACGCGCCCCCGCATGGCAGGGTCGGTCGAGAGCTGCACCAGGCCGATCGTCGAGGTGGTCATCGTTTGCGCCGAGACGCCGATGACAACGAGCGCGAGCCCGAACAGCCAGTAGTTGGGCATGATCGCGGCCAGGCTGAAGCCAATGCCGAAAATAGCGGCACCCGCCAGAAGAAGCACCAGGCGGGGATGCTCGCGCCGCGCGGCCAGTAATGCGCCGCAGACCGATCCGATCGCCATGGTCGACGTCAACAGCCCGTATTGGCCGGCTCCAGCGTGAAAGACGGAGACTGACATGGTCGAGATGAAGATCGGAAAGTTGAGCCCGAATGTGCCGATCAGCAAAAGCATCAGAAGGATGGCTTTGAGGTCAGGGCGCTTCCACACATAGGCAAAGCCCTGGGCAAGGCCGCCGCGGCTGCGCTGCGCCTTGTCCTTCAGGTGAAGCTCACTGAGACGCAGCAGGCCGAGCGAGGCGAGGACGGCGGCAAACGATGCCGCGTTGATCAGAAAAACCCAGCCGGAGCCGACGGAAGCTATCAAGGTTCCGGCGACGGCGGGCCCGATCATCCGCGCCACGTTGAACGAGGTGGAGTTGAGCGCCACGGCATTCGACAGGTCTGTCTCGCCAACCAGATCGGATACGAATGTCTGGCGCGCCGGCGCGTCGAACGCCGTCGTGCAGCCGAGCAGGAAGGCGAATACATAGACATGCCACAATTGAACCAGCCCGGCGACGGTGAGCAGGCCAAGACCGAGCGCGAGCAGGCCCATGGCGGCTTGCGTGGTGAGCAGCAGCTTGCGCCGGTCGAGATGATCGGCGGCAAAGCCCGTCCATGGCAACAGCAGGATCTGCGGTGCGAACTGCAGCGCCATCACCACGCCCATGGCGGTCGCGTTGTTGTGGGTCAGTTGCGTCAGCACCAGCCAGTCCTGGGCGGTGCGCTGCATCCAAGTTCCCACATTGGACACGATCGCGCCGCCGGCCCAGATCCGGTAGTTGAAATTAGCCAGCGACCGGAACGTGCCCTTTGCCGGGGCGCTCATCCGTCGACCGGGGAATTGCCGCCGTTGAAGCGGCCGAACATGCGTGCCGTCATCACGCCCATGAGGAGGGTGCCCAGCCCCAGCGCGAGGACGTCAGCCGTGGATCGCAGGTCGAAATCTCCAACACGGACCACCAGGAGATAACCGATCGCCAGGTTCAGGAACCCCCACAGCACGTTCACGGTCGAGGAGGAATGGCCCTGGCCGCGCGGTGTGGCGAAGGGGCTTTGAAAAGGCCGCCCCATCACGCCACTGACGAAATGCGGCACGGCATTCGTCAGCACGGCGCCACCGAAGAAATAGGACACACAGTCGATCCATTGCATATCAGGCATTCCTCCTCGCGAGCAGATCAAGGATGTCCCGTGTCGTGCCGGTTTCGCCCAACCTCGGGAAAATATGCACGATGCTGTTGGCGTGGGCATCGAGGCTCATGTCGGTCATCGCGTCCAGCGCCAGCGTGACGTTGAACCCGAGATCGCGGGCATGGCGGGCTGTCGCCTCGACACCCATGCTGGTGGAAACGCCGACGATCACCACCTGGGTGACGCCCTCGCCCTTCAGCCAGGCTTCAAGATCAGTGTTGACGAAGGCGCCCGCCGTGCGTTTGGTCACGATGTGGTCCGCCGGCCGCTGTTGCAATTCGGGGACAAGATCAGCCCAGCCGCTGGGAAACTCCCGCATGCGAGGCGCCTGCTCCGTCCGGCCCGGAGGCGCGCCGGCAACGTTGACAAGCACAACCGGCAAGCCGCGGCCGCGAAACGCATCGGCGAGCGTGCACGCCCGCTGCACGACGTCGCCCATCGGATGGACAGCGGGCAAGGCGACGATGCCTTTCTGCAGGTCGATGACGATAAGTGCCGTTTTCCGGTCAAGCGTGGTGACTGCCATCCCTATTTTCCTTCTGATGATTGAAACAGCGGCGCACCGGACGACTGGTCAGAAATCGGCAAGGCGTCCGAGCAGTTCGACGGCGCCTGCGAGTTGCTCCTGCTCGTCGTGGTCAAGCTTCGACTGGATGGCGCGGAACAGCCAATCCTGCCTTGCCGCCCGCCCGGTCGCGATCATGTCCCGGCAGGCCGGCGTGAGCGACAGGAGGGTCTGCCGGCCATCGGCCGGATCCGGCGCGCCTTCCACCAGTCCGGCCACTTGCAGCGCCGACACAATGGCGCCCATCGATTGCGGACGCATATGCTGAGCGCGCGCCAGCGTCGTGACCGTCGCCGGACCCTCTCGATCCAGATGCAGCACCACCGACTTCTGCGACGACGTCAGATCGCCGTCGCCTGCCTGCTCCCGCAGGCGCCGGATCAGCCGGCCGGCGACAACCCGAAGCTCGGCCGCTAAAGCCATCGCACGCACAGTTTCCGGGTCGTCTTGCAGAGACACTTGATCTTTCATGGCTGCTTCGTAGCAGATATGAAGGTAAACTTCAAAGTTTAGCTTCATATCTGGACATCACAAGGCCGTGACCTCAGGCCGGCCGAAGGCCGTGACCTCAGGCCGGCCGAAGGCCGTGCCGTCTGGCCGGCTATCGCGGCGCCGCAAGCCGGTCAGGAAGGAAATCGACGAAAACGCGCACCTTTGGCGAGAGATGGCGATTGGAGGGCCACAGCATCCGGAACTGGCCACGGCCGTCGACATGATCGTCCAGCACGCTGAGCAGCCTGCCGTCGCGCAGCGCCTCGCAAACCAGGAAATCCGGCATGCAGGCGATACCCAGTCCAGCGAGCGTGGCGCCCTTCAGGGCTTCCATGTTGTTGCAGGTCAGCATTGAGCGGATCTGCGGTTCAGCGCTTCCGGTGATGAATGGCCACTCCAGCAGCCTGCCGCTGTTGAGAAAGCGGAAGTTTATGCCGAAATGCCTGATGAGATCGGCCGGCTCGCCGGGTGTGCCATGGCGCTCGAGATAGGAGGGCGCCGCGCACAGAAGCATGCGAAACGGCGCAACGGGTCTCGATACCAATCGTGAGTCCGGCAACTGGCCGCTGCGGATGGCAACGTCGATGCCTTCCTCGATGATGTCGACGATGCGGTCGTTGAAATCGATGTCGAGTTCGATCTCGGGATAGCGAGCCATGAACTCCGACAGCACCGGCAAAAGCAGATGATAGGTGACGATCGGGGTCGAGACGCGCAGCCGTCCGTGCGGCGTTTCCCGCGTCCGCGACAGCATCGCCTCAGCATCGTCGATGTCGTCGAGGATGCGGCGCACCCGCTCGTTGAACAACCTGCCCTCCTCCGTCAGGCCGATGCGCCGCGTGCTGCGCTGCAGGAGCCGCACGCCGAGCTCCTGTTCGAGCCGCGCGACGCTCTTGCCGACCGCGGAGGCCGAAATGCCGAGCGCCCGGCCGGCAGCGATGAAACTGCCGAGTTCGGCGGTGCGGGCGAAGGCCAACAAGCCACTGAGACGATCCATCGCAGTCCTCTATTCGAGCGTTTTAGTCCGGTATATCAGGAGATATAATACCATTTTTCCTGAAAGGCCGTCGACCTATCTTGTCGCTACGACCGGCGCACGACCCACGTGGCATGCCGGCGGATGCTGCTTCAGATAGGAAAATCCATGACCTCGAAGACCCCATCCGGCCCGGCCGAGCGATGGCTCGTGCTCTTGTCGGTATGCCTTGCCGCGATGACGATGCCTCTGACTTTCACCGGCCCGGCCGTCGCGCTCTCCCGCATCGCCGCCGATCTCGGCGGCAGCCCGATCGCGCTCAACTGGGTGACGAACGCCTTCATGCTGACCTTCGGCGCCAGCCTGATGGCGGCTGGTGCGCTGGCCGACAACCGGGGCCGCAAGCGCATCTTCCTCGTCGGCCTCTGCCTCTATGTCCTGGCGTCGCTCGGCGCGATGCTGGCGCCCGGCATCGTTTGGTTCGACATGTTCAGGGCCGCGCAAGGCATCGGCAGTGCCTTGGCCTTCGCCGGCGGCGCCTCCGCACTTGCCCAGGAATTCGAGGGACCGCTGCGGCTGCGCGCCTTCTCCTTCCTCGGCACCAGTTTCGGCATCGGTCTCGCCTTCGGCCCGATCGCCTCGGGCCTGCTCATCTCCGCATTCGGCTGGCGCTCGATCTTTGTCCTGGTGGCAGTGCTGGCGATCGCCTCGGCAGTGCTGGGCCTGCGCACCATCAGGGAATCGCGAGACCCGGACGCGACCGGCCTCGATTGGGCGGGAGCCGGCACTTTCACCATAGCACTGGCTTCGCTGACCTATGGTGTCCTGCAGGCGCCTCAGAGCGGTTGGGCCGATCCCGTCGTCATCGCTTTGCTCGCCGCGGCAGCCCTCTTCTTCGCCGCCTTCGTTGTCGTCGAACGGCGCGTGCGGCGGCCGATGCTTGATCTCACGCTGTTTCGCTACCCCCGCTTCGTCGGCGTCCAGTTCCTGGCGGCGGCGCCCGCCTATGGCTTCGTCGTCCTGCTGGTGCTCTTGCCGATCCGCTTCATCGGCATCGAAGGGATGAGCGAGATCAAGGCCGGGCAATTGATGATCTGCCTCTCGGGGCCGCTGTTGATCCTGCCGCTGCTGGCCGGCCAGCTGGCGCGCTGGATCGCGCCGGCCACGATCTGCGGCGCCGGCCTGCTCATCGCCGCCGCCGGTCTCGTCTGGCTGAGCCTGACGCCGCCGATCGGCATCGCGCTGGTGGCGCCGCTGGTGCTGATCGGCGTCGGCATCGCTTTGCCCTGGGGGCTGATGGACGGGCTTGCCGTCAGCGTCGTGCCCAGGGAGCGCGCCGGCATGGCGGTCGGCATCTTCAACACCACGCGCGTTGCTTGCGAGGGCGTGGCGGTGGCCATCGTCATGGCGACCCTGTCGGGTTTCACCGCGGCACAGCTAGGCACTCAAGGAGCGTCTTCCAGGGATGCGGCCGCCGCGGCGCAGCTGCTGGTGACCGGCAATGTCGGTGAAACGGCACTGCATCTGCCGACGGCCAGCGCCACGGCTCTGGTCCAGGCCTATGAGACAGCGTTCGACAGGCTGCTGATCGTTCTGGCGGCAATCACCATCGTCACCGCCCTCGTCGTCTTCCTCGGCCTGCGTCGCGGATCGGCGGCGGAACGCGAGCCCGTTTCTCTGCCGGTATGCCAGGAAGGATAGGCTACGGGTGTCAGGTGATGACGAGGCTCGCTATGCGGTCGCCATCCAGCGTGAAGGTCATGTCGCCCTCGCCGTTGAAGCCCTTGCCCTCGACGGCGATGCGGACGCGATAAGTGGCTTCCGCCGGCGTGATGCTGACGATGCTGAGATGCGACTTCACGCCGATATTGTCCGACTGGTTCCAGCGCGCGATCTGCTCGCGGCCATGGAAGTCCCTTCCCCAGTCGCTCAAGAACGCGTCGTCGGTAAAGGTACCAAGGAAGGCCTCGGTGTCGCCTTCATTGGTGGCCTCGACGAAGCGGCGGATGGGCTCGGGTGTCGTCATCAGTCCAATCGGTGCATCAAATCATCATCCAGCCAACGGCCGAAGAAATAGACCAGTTGCTTGTGCCACCACGGCCAGTCATGGCTGACGTCGCCGCCCCAATAGTCGACCCAGGCCGGAATGGATTTGTCGCGCAGGATCTGTTCCAGCTGGCGCGTTTCGACCAGCATTCGCTCTTCCCAGGCGCCCTGCCCGCAGCAGAAGATCAGCCGCAGCGCCTTGAGCCGGGCCAAAAGTTTCGGGTCGACGATGCCGGGCAGATAGTCGAGCGGCGAGTTGTAGAAGATGTCGCCCTCCAGCGCCTTGCCGAAGAAATCGCGGGCCGAATAGACCCCCGACAGCGAGATGACGCCGCTGGCAAGTTCGGGAAAACGGAAGACGAAATTCGAGGAATGGTAGCCGCCCATCGAACAGCCTGAAAACAGCGGCTTCAGCTTGCGCCCGCCATTGGCGGCCGATGCGGTGGACAGGATTTCCGGCAGTGCCTCCTCGCGCACATAGCGGAAATAGGCCTCGTGCCGAGCGATGCGATGCGCGGCAACGGCGTGCTTGTCGAAGAAGGATTCCGAATCGATGCCGTCCACCGTGAACAGCTGGATACGGCCGGTGTCGATGAATTCGGCGAGCGCGCCGACGCCACCGGAATCCTCGAACTGGTAGAACCGTCCCTGCGAGGTCGGGAACACCACCACCGGCCGGCCGGCATAGCCGTAGCGCTTGTATTCCATGTCGCGGCCGAGCTTGCCCGAGAAATGCTTGTGATAGGAAATGTCCATCGCCTCAGGCCTTTTCCGCGTGGATATAGGCGACCGCCTCGCGCAAAGCTGCCTGATCCTTCGAGCGCATCTGGTAGGCGTAATTTCCCATGGCGCGGCTGAAAACCTCTTCTATCGGCTGATGGTGGACGATCTTGTCGCGGTGCGCCGCTAGCACGTCCTCATGGCTGTGCAAATAGTGGAGGTGGCGCTTGCGGCTGGCATAGGCGGTGAAATACTTGCCCTCATAGGGTCCGCCGGCGGCGTCTTTGACCACCATATTGGCCCATGCCGCGTAGACGTCGATGTCGAACGTGTAGTTGATGGCGTCGGTCATCCAGGCGCCGGGCGGCCGCATGTTGACCTCCAGCGCGATGATCCGGTCGTCCCTGGTCTCGAACAGTTCGATGTGGAAGAAGCGCTCGCGCACGTCGAACGCCTTCAGGATCTTGCGGCCGGCCTCCTCGACCGCTGGTCTGATATGGGGAAAGCAGGTGTAGCTCATATGGCGGTCCTTGTTGACCACCTCCATGACGCTCTGGTCGTAGCGGTGGCTGGCCGCCAGCACCACCTCGCCGTCGCGGTTGACCAGCCCGTCATAGGTCACCACCAGCCCCTCGATGAACTGCTCCATCACGAAGGTCACGTCCTCGGGCTTGTCCCGGAAGAACTGGTCGAGTTCCGCTGTGTTGGAGATCTTGAAGGTGTTGGAGGCGCCTGAGCCGCTGTCGGGCTTCACCACCACCGGGTAACCGACGCGGCGGATGAAGGTCATGGCGCCGGCGCGGTCGGAGCATTTGCGCTGCGCGATCGTCTCGACGCCGCTCTTGCGGAAGAAGGCGCGCATGCGGCTCTTGCGCTTCAAATTCTTCACGAAATCGAGCTTGGTGCCGTAGATGTTGAAGTCGGTGCGGATGTTGGCTTCCAGCTCCAGCCAGTGCTCGTTGAGCGATTCGAAGCGGTCGATGCGGCCCCATTTGTGGATGAAATGCCCCATCGCGCGGAACACCGGATCGTAGTCCTCCATGTCGGCGACGCGATAATATTCCGAAAGCGCACTCTTCAGCTTGCTGTTCAGCGCGTCATAGGGCGCATCGCCAATGCCGAGCACGGTGGCGCCGGCCTTCTTCAGCCGGTCGCAGAAATCGGCGCCGTTGGTCGGAAAATGCGGCGAGAAGAACACGAAATTCATCGACACCCCCTCATGGCGGCGGCGCACCGCAGCTCCACCGACACGCAAGTCTGGCGCATTTGCGGCGCGCGGGGAAGAGCTTCCGCGTCAGGGATAATGTTCAACGGATTCAGCACCCGCTTGCCTCCCACAGGCCGCTCCTGTATGAGAACCGGCATGAACACGCGCGCCATCACCGCTTCCCGTCAGACCGGCTTTGCCGGCGAGACCGTGCGCGCGCTTGCCTCGACCCTGCTTCTTCTCGGCCTTATCGGCGATCGCCGGGTTCGCTGAAGGAGCGCCCGGCGGTCGAACCGCCGCGCAAGCGCATGCTCCTTGGCCAGTCTCAAAATTGGCAGTCACATCAAGCGAACGAAAATCTGGTAAAGGCGCCACTCGCCAGCAATCCGTCCGAGACGGATCCGGGGGCCGCCGGGAGAACAAGACGATGAACGCACGAGAACAGATCCGCCCTGATGCCGGAGGCTCCGGCAAGGACGCGGAACCAGCCCGCGGCATGCGAGAGGCAGCCCGCAAATACCAACCTTATCCGACCGTCGGCCTCACCGACCGCACCTGGCCCAACAAGGTCATCGACAAGGCGCCGATCTGGTGCTCGGTCGACCTGCGCGACGGCAACCAGGCGCTGATCGACCCGATGGGCCACGAGCGCAAGGCGCGCATGTTCGGCCTGCTGCTCGATATGGGCTTCAAGGAGATCGAGATCGGCTTCCCCTCGGCCTCGCAGACCGATTTCGACTTCGCCCGCTGGTGCATCGAGGAAGGCAACGTCCCCGCCGACGTGTCGCTGCAGGTGCTGGTGCAATGCCGGCCCGAGCTGATCACCCGCACCTTCGAGGCGCTGAAGGGCGCCACCAACCCGATCGTGCATTTCTACAACTCGACCAGTGAATTGCAGCGCCGCGTCGTCTTCGAGAAGGATGTCGGCGGCATCAAGCGGATCGCCACCGATGCGGCCAAGATGATCACCGACATGGCGGCCAAGGCCGGCGGCGGCTATCGCTTCGAATATTCGCCGGAGAGCTTCACCGGCACCGAACTCGAAGTCGCGCTGGAGATCTGCAACGCCGTCACCGAGATCGTCAGGCCGACTTCGGACAACAAGCTGATCATCAACCTGCCGTCGACGGTCGAGATGTCGACGCCCAACATCTATGCCGACCGCATCGAGTGGATGTGCCGCAATCTCGACAACCGCGAAAACCTGATCATCTCGCTGCATCCGCACAATGACCGCGGCACCGGCATCGCCACCACCGAACTCGGCCTGATGGCCGGCGCCGACCGTGTCGAAGGCACGTTGTTCGGCAATGGCGAGCGCACCGGCAATGTCGACATCGTCACGCTGGCGCTCAACATGTACACGCAAGGCGTCGATCCGGGCATCGATTGCTCCGACATCAACCGGATGAAGGATGTCTACGAGTACTCGAACCAGCTGAAGATCCCCGAGCGCCACCCCTATGTCGGCGAGCTCGTCTACACCGCCTTTTCCGGCTCGCACCAGGACGCCATCAACAAGGGCATGAAGGCGCTGAAGAAGGCCAACACCGGCCTGTGGGAAGTGCCCTACCTGCCGATCGACCCGGCCGACGTCGGCCGCAGCTACGAGGCGATCATCCGCATCAACTCGCAGTCCGGCAAGGGCGGCATTGCCTATGTGCTGCAGGCCGATTACGGCCTCAATTTGCCGCGCAACCTGCAGATCGAGTTCAGCCAGGCGATCCAGGCGATCACCGACGCCGAAGGCAAGGAAGTGCCGGCCAAGCGCATCTATGAGCGCTTCCTCGAAACCTATGTCGACCAGCCGGGCGCGCGCCTGAAATTCCTCGACCACCACACCTATCCCGATACCGTGGTCAAGGGCCGGCGCGTGGTCGAGGCGATCATCCTCGACAACGGCAAGGAAGTGACCATCTCAGGCACCGGCACGGGCCCGATCGATGGTTTCGTCGACGCGCTGTCGCGCCATGTCGGTGTCGAGATGTCCGTGCTCGATTATTCCGAGCACTCGATGCAGCGCGGCTCCAATGCCTCGGCCATTTCCTATGTCGAAATGGAATATCCCGGCGGCAAGCTGTTCGGCGCCGGCATCAACACCAACATCGTCGCCGCCTCGCTGGAAGCGGTGACTTCGGCCGCCAACCGCATCGTCGGCCACAAGGCGCGGTAGCGTTTGCCGACTGGCGCGAGGGATCGGAACAACTCTCGCGCCATTCATTTTTTCAGGCCGAAACAAGGTCTTGGCCTCGAATGGCTGACACTGGCGGCGGCGTGCTCATTCTGTAGCCGACATCGATCGCGCCATTAACCACCGGAAAATTATCCGGTTAGGTACGCGATCGCATAGTGGGTGTATACTTGTCTGGTGGTGCGAGCCCTATATGATCGCATCTCAACCTGTGCCGACTTCGAGAGGATCGACACTTGCAGCATGCCACGCCTGCCGCCCCCGCAGTGCGCGAGACACTGGAGCGACTGCTTGCCAGCGAAACGTTCGGACGGTCCGAGCGCGCGCGCAAACTCATCCGTTATCTCGTCGAACGCGAACAAGCCGGCGAAGCCGACAGGCTCAAGGGCTTTTCCATCGCCATGGACGTCTTCGGCAAGGACGGCGATTTCGATCCGTCGACCGATGCCGTGGTACGGGTCCAGGCAGGCAGGCTGCGCGAGCTGCTGCAGCAGTATTTCGCCAATGAAGGCATCGCCGAGCCTGTCCGCATCGCCATTCCACGCGGCGGCTACGTCCCGGCCTACGAGCTCAACGCGATCCGCTTGCCGGAAGCAGCCAAACCCGCGGAACAGACGCAAGCGACAGCGGCTCCATCCGAGTCCGCCGACGGAGCCATTGCGGCCGCTGCGTTGCTGGCGCCGGCGGCCGCGCCGTCGTCTTCCGTAACGCGCCACCTCAGGTTCTTCTGGATGGCGATCGCGCTGGTCATCGCCATGCTCGGTGTCCTGATCCTGCGTCAAGGCAGCGGCGCGCTGCTGGCCGGCGGTGACATGCCGGCCACACTCGAGACCGCCGGCCTGACCAGCAACATCGCATTATCTGCGATGGCAGAAGCCCTTCCGCTCGTCTACATTGACATCAAGGCCGACGGTGCTGACGCCAGCCGCGTCGCCGCTTCGCTGCGCGCCGGCCTGAGCGGCTTCGATACGATCGACTTCATCGGTCGCGACACCATCAACAGGCACGATCCCGCCAGCGACGCCACCAGCTTCATATTCGACATTCTACCTGGTCCGAACGCGGGCGATATCACGATCGAACTGCAAAGCGTTGCGTCCGGACGAGTGCTTCTTTCACGCAATCTCACGCCGGCCGACAGCGCCCCTGCTGCTGTCGAAGACCGTGTTGCCGACATGCTGAGCTCGGCACTTCCCGCCTCGGGCACGATCTACAACTATATCGAGCAGACCGGCACGCCAAACGGCCTGACTCAATGTTTGCTGCTCAACGACAAATATTATCTCGACCAGAATGCCAGAACCCATGAGGCCGCTTATCGCTGCCTCGAGACGTTGGCCAACTCAGGGGCAAAATCCTCACTCGTCTATTCGGAACTTGCTTCTCTACAAGTCGAGGCGGTCTCCGATCACTATGTCTACCCGCCCAATGCGACGATCGAAAAGGCCGTCGAGTTTGCTCACCGCGGCGTGCAGATGGGACCGACCAGTCCTTATGCGCATCGCGCCTATGGCTATGTCAGCTCGCGCCTCGGCAATACGGACGAAGCGATCCGCTGGATGCGCAAGGCCCATGAACTCAATCCCTATGATCTCGGCATGGCCGCGGCTTACGGCTATGGGCTGATCTTCGCCGGCCGATACGCGGAGGGAACGCCGATCCTTGCCCATGCGGCCGAGACCTTCAGCGGCCATTCGACATGGTGGGACTACGGACTGTTCGTCGGTGATTTCATGCTGGGCGACATGAACAAGGCCATAGCGGCCAGCATGGCATTGCGAACGACGGCAACGAAATCGCATTATCTGGCAGCGCTGATCGGCGCCAAGGCCGCCGGACAGAACCAACTGGTGACCACGCTGTTGGACGAGCTGAACACCAAGTTCCCCAAATTTGCCGCCGATCCGCGCGCGACCTTCGTCGAGCGAAAATACCCGGCCGATCTGACCGATCGGCTGGTCGGCGCCTTGCGCGCCGCCGGACTCAGCAACGCCAGCTGAAGTTCAACGGTCTCCGACCATTTGGACCAATGGAATTGTTGGGCGTACGCGCGCGGAGAACAAAGCACCAATCGGGCTGATTTGCCGGCTTTGCCAGACGAATCCGTTGAATTCCATGCTTGCGCTCGCGAATAATCGCGAAAATTTTACTGGCTATGGCGCTGGACGAAGAGCAATCCAGCCACATTTGGTGCCCGGTCCCGCGCTTTTCTCAGTCCTGCAATAAGCCCCCCGCTTTCATGATTTCATCGCTCTATGCCGCCGAACAAGGTGTTGGTTCGAAGACCATCGTTCTGCTGCATGGTTTCGGCGGCTGCTCCGATGTCTGGCGCGAGGTGACCGCCTCGCTCGCCGCTTCCGCGCGCACCCTTGCATACGACTTGCCGGGACATGGCATGTCGCTCGACTTTCCCGGTGCCGGGCCCGCTAAGGTCGCGGCAAGGGCCGTTCTTGCCGACCTTGAGGCCCGCCGGGTCAAACGCATCCATCTCGTTGGCCACTCGATGGGCGGAGCGGTGGCGACCTTGATGGCTCTGGCCGAGCCTGAGAAAGTGGCTTCGCTGACCTTGCTGGCGCCTGGCGGTTTTGGCCCGGAGATCAACGGCCCCCTGCTGCGCCGCTATGCCGGGGCACGGGATCTTGCCGATGTGCGTGCCTGCCTTGGCGCGATGTCAGGGCCCGCCAGCACGCCTTCGCCACGCGTCGCCGATGTGCTGTTCCAAATGCGCAAGCGGCCCGGGCAAGTCGAAAAACTCGTCGAGATCGCCGCCGCCATGACCAGGGACGACCGGCAAGGCGTCATCCCGCGCGACCTGCTGGACAGGCTGACCATGCCGGTGATGGTGGTGTGGGGCAGTGATGACACGGTGCTGCCCTTCACCCATGCGGATGACCTGCCAGCACGCTTTCATGTGCATCACGTGCTGGAGGCCGGCCATATGCTGATCGAGGAAGCGCCCGATCTGATGGCCAGCATCATCCAGCGCAATATGAACCGTCGCGCCAGGACCGTTCGCCCGAAACTCGCCGCCGCGGCCGGCTGAGTTGCTTCCGGCGCGCCGAGCGCCTCGATGCCGCGATCCCTTGATCTCGTCAGTGCATTTTGCCGGCGGCTGTGTTAACCCCATGTTAACCAACCCCGCGAGGCAGACGCCGATGAAGGACGCAGGCGAAAAGATCGATCCGTCAAGGAAACTGTCCGATGCCATCCGTGATGTGAAGAATGCCTTCGCCGACCGCGACGATGTCGTCGTCGACATGCGCGAGGCGCATCGCATGCGCCTCGATCTCCTGGCCGCCGAGCTTGCACCCATCTTTGCCGACGTGCCCGCCGACATGGACAATTTCGACTTCGTCGTGTCCGCTGGGCTGCAGCCGCGCCTGTGGATCGATGCCGTTAGTCATGTCGCGATGGGGCGCGACCGCCGCACCTACCGCTTCCTCAAGGACACCCGCATCGGCCGCGTGGTGCTTGCCGAATCGACCGAGATGAAGCCGATTGCCGATTCCGTGACCCGCTATGTCGCCGAGCGCATCGTCGAACGCCAGAGGATGATGGAAGGCGGGGTCGAGCCGGCCGTCGCCGGCATGAAGCGTGCCGAAGTAGCGGAAGCCGAACCGCCGCTGCGCTCGATGGCGCGCAGCAAGGGCTGGTCGGCCTTCCTGTCGGGCCTTGGCGTGATCGCCGCCGGCGCCCTGGTCGGCCTGGCGGTGTCGGCCGCCCTGTTCTGGGACCGTATCGTGGCGATGGGGCTCAGCCTGCGGCCATAGCGGCTGGCGCCTCCGCGCCGATCTCCAGCGTCTGCAGGTCGGCAGGCGGAATCGCCGGCCCGGTCAGGCCGCGCCGCGTCAAGCGGATGCGCCAATTGCCCTTTTCGCCATCGATGTCGAACAGATTGTACTGTGCCGCCGGATGCTTGCCGCCCGGCGCCTGGCCGGCGGCGGCGACACCGACCACCGGAACCTTGGTGCCGCGCAGCCCGATCTGGAACAGCGACGGCAGATGCGAATGACCGTGCAGGACGAGTTCCGCACCGTTCTTGCGAATGACCTTGTGGAAGCGTGAGATGCCGAACAGCCGCTTGTGCTGCGAGACGGCGCCGCGCACCGGCGGATGGTGGATCATGATCGCGCGAAACAGGCCTTGCCCGCCGGTTTCTCGCAGGATCTTGCCAAGCCGCTCCGCCTGCCCCTCCATGAAGAAACCATTGGCCATGAAGGGTGCCGTGGCGCGCGCCGTCGAGACGCCGATCAGCGCGACATTGCCGCGCACGCGCAGATAGGGAAATGCGTTGCGGTCGACCGGCGTGTTGACACCGTCGCCGCTCATCCAGGCCGCCCATGACCGGCAGACCTTGTCGAAGGCGCCTGGCACATAGGCGTCGTGGTTTCCCGGAACGACGGAAACGTCGTGCGGCGATCCCAGCGTCTCCAGCCAGTGCTTGGCCATCTCGATCTCACCGTCGAGCGCCAGATTGACCAGGTCGCCGGTGACGGCGAGATGGTCGGGGTCCTGCGCCTTGATGTCGGCGGTGATGGCATCGATGACGGCGTCATGCATGTGGCGGCGGCGGTTGCGTTGCCAGTTGACGTAGCCGAGCACACGCTTGGAGGCGAGATCGCGATAGGATACATCGGGGAGCGGCCCGAGATGGACATCAGAAATATGCGCGAGCCTGAACATGTTTCTTTCATAGGCGACGCGCGTCCTCCTTGCCACAAAAGCTTGGCTTTCCACCCACGGTTTCGCCAACGATGACAAACGATTCCGAAACCGCTTTCCGCCAGATCGGCTGGCCGGGGTTGCGGGCCAGATTGTTTCACCTCTATTTCGTGCTGCGGCGGCCGATGACGCTCGGCGTGCGCGGCCTCGTCCACGACACGGCGACCAATTCCCTCTTTCTGATCCGCCACACCTATGTGCCGGGCTGGCAGCTTCCCGGCGGTGGCGTCGAAGTCGGCGAGACGCTGGCCGAAGCGCTGGCGCGGGAACTCGCCGAGGAAGGCAACATCGCGCTGGCGGCACCGCCGCTGTTGAAATCGATGCATTTCAACCGCCGCTCCAGCCGGCGCGACCATGTCGGCTTCTACGTCATTGAGCATTTCAGCCAGACAGCGCCGAAGCAGCCGGACCACGAGATCGCCGAGGCCGGTTTCTTCCCGCTCGATCGCTTGCCCAGGGACACGACGCCAGCGACACTGCGGCGGATCGCCGAGGTTTTTGAGGACGAAGCCGCGTCGCCCTATTGGTAAGCTTGCATTAGCTGTTAAAAAAGTTCCGGGTTGTATTGATCAAGAAAATACACGAGGGGCGAATCCATGGACGTCGAACAAGTAAAATCGGTAAGCGTTTGGCCCTATGTCGGCTTTTATTGTCTTATGATGGTCGGCTTGACCGCCGTGTTTATCGGCATCGCGATGATGTTTCCGTCGCTGCCCGACGGCTTCGGCCATGCAAGTGGCTTCGCCATCACGTTCGGATCGACCTCTTTCGCCTCTTACAAATTCGTCAAGAGGAACCTTCGGCTTTTCAATCGAAGCGAATATTGGAAGATAACGCTTTTTTCGTCTTTGGCCTCGTGCCTGCTTTCACTGGTGTTCCTGGGCCTTGCTGTTGCGGGCGGAGCCATGCCGGGAAGCGATACCATCCCTGCTCTCGGCTGGGTTTTCATCCTGCTGTTTGCCGGGCTTGTGGTTTTCGGCATCAACGCCTGGGGCTATTCCAGCCGCATGGGCAAGAATTTCCTGAAAGCGGAGCTTGCCAGACAGGCGCGCATCAACGCCGAGACCTTCCAGTAAGGTCTCGGCGTTTTGCAGCCATAGGCGATTTCAGATCGCGAACCTTGCCCGGTCATGCGGCGCGCCATAGTCGAGTTCCGGGCCTACCGGCACGATCCGCGTCGGATTGATCGTTTCGTGGCTGGCGTAATAATGCGCCTTGATGTGATGCAGGTTCACGGTCGCGGCGACACCAGGCACCTGATAGAGGTCGCGCAAATAGTTCGACAGGTTCGGATAGTCGGCGATGCGGCGCAGATTGCATTTGAAATGGCCGACATAGACCGGGTCGAAGCGCACCAGCGTGGTGAACAGCCGCCAGTCGGCCTCGGTGATGCGGTCGCTGACGAGATAGCGCTGTTTTGACAGCCGCTCCTCCAGCGTGTCCAGCGCCGAGAACAATTCGCCGAACGCCTCCTCATAGGCGCGCTGCGTGGTGGCAAAGCCGGCACGATAGACGCCGTTGTTGACCGCGGGATAGACCAGCGCGTTGACGCGGTCGATCTCACCGCGCAGGTCCTGCGGATAAAAGTCGAGGCTCGCATCGCCCCATGCGTCGAACGCCGAATTGAGCATCCGGATGATCTCGGAAGACTCGTTGGAGACGATCGTCTGCTCCTTCTTGTCCCACAGCACCGGCACCGTCACCCGACCGGAATAGGCGGGATCGGCCTTGGCATAGATCTGATGCAGGAAATCGAGGCCGTAAAGCGCGTCGCCCGTGGCGCCGTCCTCAGCCAGGAATGTCCAGCCATTGGCGCCCATGAAATGATGCACGACCGAGACGGAGATGATGTCTTCCAGCTTCTTCAGCGCGCGAAAAATCAGCGTCCGGTGCGCCCACGGACAGGCAAGCGAGACATAGAGGTGATAGCGCCCGGGCTCGGCCTTGAAGCCGCGCGTCCGGCCCTCGGCCGGCGCCCCGTCAACGGTGATCCAGTCGCGCCATTGCGACTGCGTCCTCACGAACCTGCCGCCGCTGTCCGCCGTATCATACCAGCGATCCTGCCACCTGCCTTCGACCAGCAATCCCATGCAAATCTCCTTGCGTCCTCACCCTAATGTAGGCGCAAGGTTGTCCTGCCGAAGACGTCAGGTGCTGAACAGACCGTCACTTGACGGAGACGGCGGACATATCAGGCCAATTGCAGCGACCGAAAATTGATGCTAGCGGACACTCCGCATGTTCGACTTTGCTTTGATCCGGTTTGACCGACGACGAAAGAGCGCCCGCGCTTGATGAAGCGCTGACTGGCGAATGCTGCCGTTTGCAGCAAACCTTTCCTCCTTTACCGGAACGCAAAGACCATGAGCCTTGCCGACGTGAAATACCTGCCGGAAACTCCGGCGCACGACCCTGAAATCGAAGCCATCAACGACGAGGCCTTCGGGCCCGGCCGTTTCGTGCTGGCCGCCTACAAGATCCGCGAAGCCGGCGGCCACGAGCGGGCGCTGTCCTTTGTCGCGGTCGACGGCGATATCGTCGTCGCCTCGGTGCGCATGACGCGCATCGCAGCCGGCGCCGGCCGCGCGCTGATGCTCGGACCGCTCGCCGTGCGGCCGGCCTTCAAGAACCTGGGTATCGGCCGCCGGCTGGTGGCGATCGCGCTCGAAGCGGCAGCAAAGGCCGGCGCACCAGCCGTCATACTGGTCGGCGACGAGCCCTATTACGGACCGCTCGGCTTCAAGCGGATCCCGCGCGGCCAGATCTCAATGCCGCGCCCTGTCGATCTCGACCGCCTTTTGTCGCACGAGATCACAACGGGCGCGGTTGCCAGGCTCGCCGGCGAAGTCGGCCATGCCAGCCAGGCCAGGGTCGCCGAGCACGTCTAGGCCATGGCTTGACCTTGCCCGCCGATCCGGGCCTGATCCGTCCCTGTTTTCTTGGAGCAATTCCAGGAAGATGTGAAACGGTTCGGCGCTTTCGTGAAATAATGAATTGCTCCGGGAGAGGATGACGTCATGAACCCGAACGGCCAGATCGCAATCGTCACCGGCGGCGGCTCCGGCCTTGGCGAGGCAACGGCGCGTGCGCTTGCCGCCAAGGGTGCCCGCGTCGCCATCTTCGATGTCGGCATCGACCGCGCCGCCAAGGTCGCGGCCGAGATCGGCGGCATTGCCGTGCAATGCGACGTCAGCAACGCCGACAGCGGCGCCGCAGCCGTCGCCGAGACGGCGAGCAAGCTGGGCGAACCGCGCATCCTGGTCAATTGCGCCGGCATTGCCATAGGCGTGAAGACGATCGGCAAGGATGGGCCCCATCCGCTCGATCAATACCGCAAGGTGATCGAGGTCAATCTGGTCGGCACCTTCAACATGATCCGCCTCGTCGCCGACCGCGCCGCCAGGCTTGAGCCGCTGCAGGGTGGCGAGCGTGGCGTCATCGTCAACACCGCTTCGGTCGCCGCCTATGACGGCCAGATCGGCCAGGCCGCCTATTCCGCCTCCAAGGGCGGCGTCGTCGGCATGACGCTGCCGGTGGCGCGTGATCTTGCCCGTTCCGGCATCCGCGTCTGCACCATTGCACCCGGCATCTTCAAGACGCCGATGATGGCCGGCATGCCGCAAGACGTACAGGATTCGCTGGGCGCCGCGGTGCCCTTCCCGTCCCGCCTCGGCGAGCCATCCGAATATGCCGCGCTTGCCTTGCACATCGTCGAAAACCAGATGCTGAACGGCGAAACCATCCGCCTCGACGGCGCCATCCGCATGGCGCCGAAATAGCGCTGGCCGACCTGCTGTCGGAAGGACCGATCCGCCTGCAGGGCCAAGGTGAGGAAGGAAGCGGATCAGGCGACCTTGCCAAATCCGACCTGCGGCGCCGATAAGCGATAGAAATTGTGGCGAGCGTTTTGATGCAACAAAATCCAGATAAGGACGTGATCCGCGAGACCGACGCGGAGGCGATCCGGTTGGCGAAAACGCTTCTGCGCAGCGCCCGCTTCGGCGCGCTGGCGGTGCTGGAACCGCGGACCGGGTCGCCGCTGGCAAGCCGGGTGGGCGTCGCCACCGACATCGACGGCGCGCCGCTGATCCTGGTCTCGATGCTCTCGGCGCACACCCCTGCCATGCTTGCCGATCCGCGCTGTTCCCTGCTGCTTGGCGAACCGGGCAAGGGCGACCCGCTGGCGCATCCACGCCTGACGCTGATCTGCCAGGCATTGCTGCTCGAGCGAGGCTCGGACGCGCATGCCCGTGCCGAGCGCCGCTATCTCAACCGCAATCCCAAGGCGAGCCTCTATGCCGGGCTCGGCGACTTCTCGATCTTTCGCCTCGAGCCGCAACGCGCCAGCCTCAATGGCGGCTTCGGCAAGGCCTATCTGCTCGATCGCGCCGATTTCGTCACCGGCGGACCCATCGTCGAAGAGCTCGCGGCGAGCGAACAATCAGCCGTCGAACACATGAACGCAGATCATCTTGACGCGATCGCCGTCTACGCGCATCATTTTGCTGGGGCATACGGCGACGGCTGGAGCATCGCCGGTTTGGACGCAGACGGCATGGATTTGGTGTCGAGAGACAATGTTTGCCGGGTATTCTTTCCACAACCCCTGGTTTCAGCACGGGAGTTGAGACCCGTCCTAGTCGATATGGTCAGGCGCGGCCGGGCGGCCGGGCAGGCAAATAATGAAACTTAATTGCATTTGATCAAAAGCAACACTTGAGATTTGAAAGAAATGTTCTACCCTTCAGAGATGGCGCTGACTCGTCAGAGGCCGATCACAAGTGAATTTATGGATTCAGGCACCATTGCCCCCATGGCGCCTCGATGAGCAAACAGCATGGGGCATTCATGGTCTCGACAAAGCTAACCGCCAACGCCGAATCTGCTGCCGAATTTTTGATGCTCATGGGCAACGAAAAGCGGCTCTTGATTATGAGCTATCTGATCGACGGTGAAATGTCGGTCGGCGCCATCGCCGACAAGGTGATGCTCAGCCAATCCGCGCTCTCCCAGCATCTGGCCAAGCTGCGGGCGCTCGACCTCGTGGAAACCCGCCGCGACCGTCAGATGATCTACTACTCCTGCAAATCCGACGCGGTGCGCGAGCTGCTTGTCGTGCTGGATGGTATTTTCGGCACCGGCAAGGAGGATCTGTCCCAGATGGCGCAGAGATTGCGGCGCGCCGGGACTTGACCGAACGCTCCCGCGGCCGTTTACCTCGCTGACGATTTCCGGAGCGTGGCTCGTGCGTCTCTCCCGACGCACGAACCGCGCTCTCGATCTTTGAGCGCGGGACATGGACCCAATTCGCATCGACGACCCACGGGATTCGCGAGTCGCCGCCTATCTCGATATCCGCGAACGCGATCTTGCTGGCCGGCAAGGCCGTTTCGTCGCCGAAGGCAAAGTGGTTCTCGACCTGCTTCTGTCGTCCGGCCGCTTCGGCGCCGAATCCATTCTTATCCTGGAAAACCGGCTCAGCGGCCTGAACGACATCCTGCACAAGGCACCTGCCGACCTGCCGGTCTACGTCGTGACCTCAGCGGTGATGGACGCGATCGCCGGCTTCCACATGCATCGCGGCATCCTGGCCATCGGCCGTAAGGCGACGCCGCAAGCAGCCGGACCATTGCTGGATGCCTTGCCAGCTCAAGCCTTGGTCGTGGTGCTCGTCGGCATCGCCAACCACGACAATATGGGCGCGATCTTCCGCAATGCCGCCGCCTTCGGCGCCGATGCGGTGCTGATGGACGCGACATGCTGCGACCCGCTTTACCGCAAGGCGATCCGCGTTTCGGTCGGCGCCGCGCTCAAGATTCCGTTCGCATTCTTCAGCGACACCGCAGGCTTTACAGCGATGCTCGCCGAACGGGGCTTTCAACAATTCGCCCTGTCGCCGCGCGGACGAACCGACATACGCGATGCAAAGCCGGCCGGGCGCCTGGCACTCTATCTCGGCACCGAGGGCGAAGGCCTGCCCGAAAGCCTGCTTGCGCGCCTGCAAACCGTACGGATCACCATGTCGAAAGGTTTTGACAGTTTGAACGTCGCTGCAGCATCAGCTATCGCGCTGCATCACTTTTCACATCGTTGAACAGGCGTGACGACAGACCGCCGCTTCAGTTCGCGGCCGCCTTCTGCAAAGCCCGCACGCGGTCGGCGAGGCTGCGGTCGCCGCCGCCGGATCGGCTTTCCTGTGGTGCCGCCAGCGCCTTGGCGATCGGTGAATCAGGTCCCTCGAGCTTGGCCGTCAGGTGGACGACTTCAGCCGCCAGCTCGTTCATCTGCTCGCGCAACGCGGCACTGCCATTCGCCGAGCCCGGCGATGCAACCGCGCCGAGATCCGCCTTGAGCCGCTTGTTCTCGCGCGCCAGTGCCGTCAGCCTGGCCTCCAGCCGCTCGCGATCGCTGTCAAGCTTGGCGATCGCCTGATCCAGATCATCGCGCCTCTTGGCCTCGTCTTGCCCGGCTTCATCCGGCTTGCCGACCAGCCGCAAGGCCGATCCACCATCCTCGGCCTTCGCCTTTTCGCGCAGCCGCGCCAGCTCCTTTTCACGGCGGTCGAGCTTGTCCTCGCGGTCGGCGAGCGTTGCCAGCAGCCGTTCGACCTTCTTGTCGAGTTCGGCCGCCCTTTTCTTCTCCGCCTTCAGCGCATCGCGCGCGGCCTTGCTTTCGGCCGCGATCTCCTGCTGGCGCCGATCCGCTTCCTTGCGCTGGCCGCGCAGCAGCGAGATGTCGCTGGCGAGCTTCTGCAATTCGGATTCGCGCGCCACAAGCTCGATCTGCCGGCTGGAGGAGGAGAAACTGGCATCGTCGTACATATGCTCCAGCTTTTCGAGCTCGAGCGCCCGCTTCTCCAGCTTGCGTTCGGTTTCCTTGAGCCGCTCCGAAAGCTGATGCAGTTCCTCTTCGCGCTGCCGCAGCGCCTCGTTCTTGGCGCCGAGTTCGGCGAGCGCCTGGTTCTTGTCCGTGCGTTCGATCGCCAGCCCCTTCAGCGCCTCGCGGCCGCGATTGATCTCGACGAGCTGTTCGGCGGCTTTCTCGCGCAGCGCCTTGACGTTCATTTCGAGGCGGCGCGTCGCCATGGCGTACTCGGCCCGGACGCGGTCCTTGTCGGCCTGGATCTCGGCCTGCGTCAACGGGATAGAAGCCTCGATGCGCCTGCGGGTCAACGCGACGGCACGCCGCCAGACGGCCGGAGCCACGATCAGCGCCAGAAAGCCGGCACACAGAAAGCCGAGGGCAAAGAACAGGACCGACTGAACCAAAGGACTACCCGCTATCGGCGGCAACCGCCGGAACTGGACCGCATCACACTGGCATGGCGGAAATCCGGCGCTGCGGCAAGAGCTTGCCACAGCGCATTGGGGGTCACAGGCCTACAAATCTCATGGAAAACTCGGCGCTACGGTCATGGCGGATTGGACTTTAGAACGGATTCCACGTCGCCCGCTCGGTCAGCTTCAGATAGCCGAGATTGACACCAAGCCTGGCGCCGACGCCGGTGCGGATCGGCACCAGAAGCACATTGTTGTTCTTCAGCACATTGAAGCCGACGCCCGCCACGACATAGGCCGACCCGGCGACGCCGCCATAGCGGTTGTAGAGGTTGCTGACATCGTCGAGATTGTAGACCAGCATCATCACCCGAGAGCCTTCGCCGCCGAAATCCCAGCCGAGCGACGGGCCTTGCCAGAACACTTTGTGGTCACCGGCATTCTTGGTGTAGAGCGTGCCTTCGCCATAGGTCAGGCCGCCGATCAGCGCGCCCGACCCCTCCTCACCCAGCAGATAGCCATTGGGCAGACCATAGGAGGCGAAGATCTTCTCGACGACGGTGGCGAGACCACCCGACGTCGCGCCGAAGAACTTGTGACCGGAATCGATAATCTCCTGAGCGGTGTATTCCTGGGCTCGCAGGGCTGAAGTCGAGAAGACGAGAACGCCCATCAGCGTGATCGCCATTGAGAGGACGCGGAGAAAGCTCCGGTCATAAAATCGGGAAAACATGCTTCCAATCTCCGTCATGGAGCACTTTCGCCGACGCCTCGCATCCGGTCCGGCTCTTTAGGCGGCCGTTAAGGATGACTGTTAGGGGCAAACTATGCCGTAATCCTTTTTCAACCATTAACTCCCACAGGAAGATGGCGGTTCAAAGGCTGGCTTTTGGGGTCGCGCGGCGCCGGGAGCCTGCGCGAACACGCCATTTGCCCCGACGACAATTTTGGGTTTGTTGCTGTACGTACGAGTGCTGTGTATTCAGAAAGCCTCGGGTTGGAGCGTGATTCGTGTGGGCAGGCGCGACGATCAATCGCTCGGCCACGATTTGCGGAATTTTGCAGGGATTTTCACCGATGGCCGAACTGTTCACCCTTTCCGCGCCTGACCTGGCGGCGCTTCTGTGCAGCCGCGTCTGCCACGACATCATCTCGCCGGTCGGTGCGATCAACAACGGGCTCGAACTGCTTGACGAGGGCGGCGCCGACGAAGACGCCATGCGGCTCATCCGCCAGAGCGCCAAGAACGCCTCGGCCCGGCTGCAGTTCGCCCGCATCGCCTTTGGCGCGGCAGGCTCCGCCGGCATGCTGATCGACACTGGCGACGCCGAAGCGGTGGCCATCGCCTTCCTCAAGAATGAAAAGCCAGAACTGACCTGGAACGGGGCGCGCGCGCTGCTGCCCAAGAACAAGGTCAAGCTGTTGCTCAACCTGATCCTGGTCGGCAATGCCGCCATTCCGCGCGGTGGCAAGCTGGTCGTCACCCTCGAGAATCTCGAAACCGAGCCGCGCATTTCAATTTCGGCGAGCGGCCCGATGCTGCGCGTGCCGCCGAAGTTCCTCGAACTGCATTCCGGTCACAAGCCGGAAGAGCCGATCGACGCGCATTCGGTGCAGCCCTACTACACGCTGCTTCTTGCCCGCGAGGCCGGCATGACGATATCGATCCATGCAACGGCGGAAGAAATCGTGCTTTCGGCAGTCTGAGCGTCAGGCGGGCTTGTCGGGAGAACAAAGTATTTCAGCGGCGTAATATTGCCGTGACGGCTCGATTGGCAGCGGCAGCGAAGCATTCGCGAAGAAAAGCCTCTTCGGCGGCATCTTTCCAAAAATTTTACCTAAAGGCTTTTCGGGTTCTTTACCAGATCGGTCTAGGGTGCTCAGCAGATGCCCCGCACGACCGGATTGCCCCAGGGCAAAGAGGACCCGGAAATGAAACGCTGTATGTTCGTCGACGACTCAAGCGTCATCAGGAAGGTTGCAAAACGCATCCTGGGCGGTTCCGACATGGTGGTCATCGAAGCTGCCAGCGGGCTTGACGCACTGGAGATGTGCTCCGCCGACATGCCCGACATCATCGTCGTCGACGGCGCCCTGCCGGACGTGCCGGCGGTTGACCTCATCCGCCGCGTGCGCGCCATGGAAAGCCCGATAAAGCCGCAGATCCTGATCTCGCTCGTTGAACTCGACATCGCCTCGATCATGCGGGCCAAGCGCGCCGGTGCCCAGGGCTATCTCCTGAAGCCGTTCAATCGTCCGCAGCTGCTCGAGCGCTTTCGCAATCTGAAAATCGCCGCCTGAGAGGGCGACCCACTCTCATTGCTGGTCCATAACGCAAAAACCCGGCCGAAGCCGGGTTTTTGTCTGAGATGGCAATAATCTGGACGGCGCTCGCCGCTCAGGCGCTGACGCGAATGTCTTCCGGTTCGCGCAGCACGTAGCCGCGGCCCCAGACCGTCTCGATGTAGTTCTGGCCACCGGACGCGGCGTCGAGCTTCTTGCGCAGCTTGCAGATGAAGACGTCGATGATCTTCAGTTCCGGCTCGTCCATGCCGCCATAGAGGTGGTTGAGGAACATTTCCTTGGTGAGCGTGGTGCCCTTGCGCAACGAGAGCAGCTCCAGCATCTGGTATTCCTTGCCGGTGAGATGCACGCGCTGGCCGCCGACTTCGACGGTCTTGGCATCGAGGTTGACCACCAGGTCGCCGGTGGTGATGACCGACTGGGCGTGGCCCTTGGAGCGCCGCACGATGGCATGGATGCGCGCCACCAGCTCGTCCTTGTGGAACGGCTTGGTCATATAGTCATCGGCGCCGAAGCCGAGGCCGCGTACCTTGTCCTCGATTCCGGCCATGCCGGAGAGGATCAGGATCGGCGTCTTTACCTTGGAGAGGCGAAGCGTTCTCAGGACCTCGTAGCCGGACATGTCGGGCAGGTTGAGATCGAGAAGGATGATGTCGTAGTCGTAGAGTTTGCCCAGATCGACACCCTCTTCGCCGAGGTCCGTCGTATAGACATTGAAACTTTCCGATTTCAGCATCAGTTCGATGCTTTGTGCGGTTGCACTGTCATCTTCTATCAGCAGAACACGCATTTCATTCCCCTTTTCTGCTGCCGGATCATTTCACGACCCGTCCTGCCCCGGAGCAGTGGTTGCCTTGTGCAGAGGCTGCCATTGAATGGTTAACAAAACCTAATTTCCCGTCCACGACGGTATCAGATTTTTTAACCCCTTTCTACACCCTCTTGAATCTAATAACGAATCCCAGACCCAAATTCCTAATGCAACACATTAATAACCTGGACTAAGCGACTCCAGGGACTCATCGACGCGCCTTCGCTTCGGCGGCCGGAATTTTTACCCGGCCTTAAGCCCTGACCCGTATGATTAACAATGCCCGTAAACGAATGGTTACCGCCGGCAAAAAACTTTAGGGTTTTGTTTCCCATAGTTCGGGGAATGCCGGTGGACATGGGCAGCGCCTGGGCCTTTCCAGGTGGTTTGGACGATATGTGCGGGTGTGCGTTTCCGGGAGTACCGAATCATGAAGTCACGTGAAAACCTCGTTCGGCTGAAACAGTTTCAGGTGAATGAGAAGCGGCGGCAGCTGCTGCAGCTCGACATGATGATTGCCGAGTTCGAACGCATGGCCGTCGAACTGGAGCTTCAGATCACCGCCGAGGAAAAGAAAGCCGGCATCACCGACATCAATCATTTCGCCTATCCGACCTTCGCCAAGGCGGCACGTTTGCGCCGCGACAACCTCAGAAATTCGCAAAGCGACCTCGCCCAACAGCGAAGCGCTGCCGAATCATTACTCGGCGAAGCTGAAGCGGAGCTTTCCAAGGCTGAAATGCTGGAATCGCGCGATACCAAGATTCGCGAGGCCGAAACCGGCGGCCGCAGTGCCATGATCGGCTGAACCGGCCGAAATTCGCATCGTCGGCGCGTCCGCGCGGGCGCGCGGCTGGTATTGCGGTGGCCCTGAACCCAGCCGAATTGCCGCAGAGATCACCGATCTAAGCGGCCCAATCCCCTTCATTTGTGGCAATCGCCCTGGCACGGGCATCCTTGATGTCTGGCGCATGCTGCTCCGCCCATGACCTGATCTGGGTGAGCAATCCCGCCAGATTCTGGCCGAGCTCGGTCAATTCATATTCGACGCGCGGCGGAATGACTGGGAAGACTTCGCGTCGCACCAAGCCGTCCCGCTCCAGCACACGTAATGTCTGCGTCAGCATCTTGGGCGTGATGCCTTCGAGCTTGCGGGCAAGCTCGCCATTGCGCAGCCGGCCTTTGCGCAGCGCGCAGACCACCAGGTAGACCCATTTGCTGGCCAGCATCTCGAGCACGGTGTGCGAAGGGCAGGTCCGCCGGTACGCGTCATAGCCAAAGGGAGATGTATCTTCACTATCCATGAGGTACCTATATATCAAAAAGGTACATACTAGACAAGAGAATATTACTATCCAAATGATAGCGGCACCAACCAAGCAGGAGAGATCCCATGCGTGCCGTTACCCAGAATACCGTCGGCGGTCCCGACGTCCTAATTATTGCCAACCAGCCCGCCCCCTCGCCCAAGGCCGGCGAAGTGCTGGTCCGCGTCAAGGCAGCCGGCATCAATCCGGTCGATGGCGCCGTGCGCGGCGGTTACTATCCGCTGCTTGGCGAGCCGCCCTTCACCCTTGGCTGGGATATTTCAGGAACCGTCGAGGCGCTCGGCGCCGGCGTGACCGGCCTCAAGGTCGGCGACGAAGTGTTCGGCATGCCGCGCTTCCCCAAGCAGGCGGCGGCCTACGCGGAACTCGCCGCGGTGCCGGCCGACGAGATCGCGCTGAAGCCGAAGGCGGCGGACCACATCCAGGCGGGTGCATTGCCGCTGGCCGGCCTGACCGCCTGGCAGGGCCTTGTTCGCCATGGCGCATTGAAATCGGGCCAGCGTGTGCTGGTGCATGCGGCGGCCGGCGGCGTCGGCCATCTGGCGGTGCAGGTCGCCAAGGCGCGCGGCGCTTACGTCATCGCCACCGCCAGCCCGAACAAGCTCGATTTCGTTCGCAAGCTCGGCGCCGACGAGGTCATCGACTACACCCAGGGCGATTTCACCAGCCGGATCAGCGACATCGATCTGGTGCTGGACCCAATGGGCGGGGAGCACGCCGAACGCTCGCTGAAGGTCATCAGGAATGGCGGCGTGCTGGTGTCCTTGCTGAACCTGAACGACACCACCAGGGCGCTGGCCAGCGCCCGTGACATCCGGGTCGAGCGCATGTCGGTCGTGCCAGACCGTGAAGGCCTGGTGGAGCTTGGCCGGTTGATTGATGCGAACAAGCTCACCGTTCATGTCGCCAAGAGCTTCCCGCTCGAAGAGGCCGGTGCCGCCCACGCCTTTCTCGCCACCAAGCCGATCGGCAAGGTGGCGCTGACGGTCTGAGCTTCGGAAGGATCAGGTCCAAAACAAAAGGGCGCGGAGTACCGCGCCCTTTGATCGTGTTCAGGCCGGCTCTAGTGCCGGTATTGCTGGATGCGCGTGGTGCGCAGCCCGGCAAGGCCATATTCGTCGATCGACGCCTGCCAGGACAGGAATTCCTCGGTGGTCAGCTTGTAGCGCTGGCATGCCTCTTCAAGGCTCAAAAGCCCGCCGCGCACCGCCGCAACCACTTCCGCCTTGCGCCGGATGACCCAGCGACGCGTATTGGTCGGCGGCAGATCGGCAATCGTAAGAGGGCTGCCGTCAGGCCCAATAACATACTTGACTCTAGGTCTAACCAGATCGGTCATCGTACTCTCTACAAAAAACTCAAAGACCCAATCCCCGCCACGTTACCGCCACAGCTTTAAAAATTGCCTAAGCAGACCCTAATGACTAGGTAAGGATCGTGAACGGCGCGTTAGTCTTTTCGCAGGCATTTGAAACATCGCGCTGGAAGCCTTGAATTGGCTGGGAAAAATCCAGCCGATAGCGGATCGCTGGCAATCCGGGAATCGCCTTGCAAGCTGGCGTCGGCAGAAAGCTTGACCTATATTCTCGACATTGGCATTCAGAATGCCGCGCAGAATGAAAGCATCATGAACAGTCTCGACCTTCCCGGACGTCCCGAAAACACCCGCATTGTCGTCGCCATGTCGGGCGGCGTGGATTCGTCCGTGGTCGCCGGCCTGTTGAAGCGCGAAGGGTATGATGTCGTCGGCGTCACCTTGCAGCTCTACGACCATGGCGCAGCGACACACCGGGCCGGCTCATGCTGTGCCGGACAGGACATCGACGACGCCCGCCGCGTCTCCGAGACGCTGGGCATCCCCCATTATGTGCTCGATTACGAGGAGCGCTTCCGCAAGGCGGTCATCGATCCCTTCGCCGAGAGCTATGTCGCCGGCGAGACCCCCATTCCTTGCGTCTCCTGCAATCAGACGGTGAAGTTCGCCGATCTGCTCGCCACCGCCAAGGAGCTGGGCGCCGATGCGCTCGCCACCGGTCATTACATCCGCTCCGGCGCCAATGGCGCCCACCGCGCGCTCTACCGGCCGGTCGATGCCGATCGCGACCAGAGCTATTTCCTGTTCGCCACCACGCAGGCGCAAATCGACTATCTGCGCTTTCCCCTGGGCGGCCTGTCGAAGCCGCAGGTTCGCGCCATTGCCGAGGAGATGGGGCTGACGGTGGCGGCCAAGCAGGACAGCCAGGACATCTGCTTCGTGCCGCAGGGCAAATATTCCGACATCATCGCCAAGCTGAAGCCGACCGCGGCCAATCCGGGCGACATCGTCCACATCGACGGCCGCGTGCTCGGCCGCCATGAAGGCATATTGCGCTACACGATCGGCCAGCGCCGCGGCATCGGCATCGCCTCGGGCGAGCCGCTCTATGTCGTCCATCTCGATGCCGAACGGGCCCGTGTCGTGGTCGGTCCGCGCGAAGCGCTGGAGACGCACAAGATCTATCTGCGCAACATGAACTGGCTTGGCGACGGGCCGCTCGGCGATATCCCCGACGGCGGCCTCGAGCTGTTCGCCAAGGTGCGCTCGACCAGGCCGCCGCGTCCGGCGGTGCTGCGCCACGCGGCAGGCGTGACATCGGTCGAATTGGCCGACGGCGAATCCGGCATCGCGCCCGGACAGGCCTGCGTACTCTATTCCGACGACGGCAACGAGGCCCGCATCTTCGGCGGCGGCTTCATCGAGCGCTCCGAGCGCGGCGCCGAGGCCGAAGCCATGCTGACGAAGCTGGCGGCAAGGCCGGCGCAAATTCCCGCTGAGTAAAACACCACTCTCCAGAGGCCGTTTCGAAATTCGCTCCGGTGAGTCAGATGGCCGCCGGAGTAGAGTTTCCAGACGGTCTCAGGACTTCGTGTGGGTGACCGTGCCCGCCGTCAGGATGCGCAGGACCCTGATCGCCTCCTCGCCGCTGGTGCGCGGTTCGGCGCGCGTCTCGATGCAGTGTATGAAATGCTCCAGCTCGCGCGTCAGCGGCATGCCTTGCGCCACCGCGACATAGGACGGCTCGTTGGTGGTGAACGCCCATTGGCCGCTGTCCTGCCAGACCGCGTGGCGGTAGACGGCAAGCTTGCGCTCCCATGGTTCGACATCGTCGAACACCGCCATCGCCTTGGTGCCGACCACGGTCAGCCGCCGTTCGCGGTAGGGATTGAGCCGCGAGGTGAAAAGATGGCTGCGCAGGCCGTTGGGAAAGCGCATGTGCAGATGCGCGAAATCGCTGAGGTTGTCGAGGAGTGCCGCCCCCTCGCCGCGCACCTCGATCGGCTCGGTGCCGGTGATCGCCAGGATCATCGACAGATCGTGCGGCGCCAGATCCCACAACGCATCGTTCTCGGTGTGAAACTTGCCAAGGCCAAGCCGGTGCGAGTGGATGTAGCGGACCTCGCCGAGCTCGCCATTGTCGATCAGCCCCTTCAGCGTCTCGAAGGCGGGATGGAAACGCAGGACATGGCCGACCATGAAGACGCGGCCATTGTCCTTGGCCGCCTGCACCGCGCGCTCGGCATCCGGCACCGTCAGCGCGATCGGCTTTTCGACCAGCACGTCTTTGCCGCTCTTGGCGGCGCGCACGGCAAGGTCGGCATGGAACTGCGGCGGCAAGGCCATGACGATGGCGTCGATATCGTCACGCACGAACAGCTGGTCGGGCTCGATCGCCAGACAATCTTGTTCGCTGGCAAAGCCTTCGGCTCGCGCCCGGTTGGCGTCGGAAACCGCGTACAGCGCGCCGAGCGCCTTGAGGGTGCGGATGTGGTTGCTGCCCCAGTATCCGCAACCGAGGACTGCAATGCGCGGCTTCATCTGTTTCAAACTCTAAAAACTCGTGGCCGAGACATAGCGACGTGCCCGTTCGAACTCAACCCCGGCGGATGTAACCAAATGTCGGCGGGGCAAAGCTTTTTTCGGCAATGAGAATATGCGGCGATATGGAATGCATCGAAGCTTGACAGGCTCGCCCTCCCAACCTTATATCCGCGCGACCTTGGCGAACGCCTCGAAATGCCTTTCGATTTAAGGCGGATTTCGGGCCTTTCGCCGCCCTGGCGGGGTAGCTCAGTTGGTTAGAGCACGGGAATCATAATCCTGGGGTCGGGGGTTCAAGTCCCTCTCCCGCTACCACCATTCCCCCCGCTCCTTTGACGCCGTGGGGGAAGGCACCCTCGCCCAAGAGCGCCGTTAGCCGCCCAGCAATTTCGACTTCGATCCCGCCGATCTTGGACGGATCTCGAAATACCGTGACGGTTTCGATCAAGTCCCGCATGGCCTCTGCAGATTCGGAGTCGCCAGTAGCAATGCCCTTGGCAAGCCCTGTCTGAAGTTGGTTCAGTTGTTCCTCGTAGCGTGCCAGCACAGCAGGATGCAGCGCGATCACTCCGGTCGCGGCGGGTACCCGGTCCAACTCGGCTAGAATGCCCTTACGCTCTTCATTCAGCGTTGTTGATTGCGGTCCCAGCACGGCTGGATCTCCATGCCCCTTGGCAATGGCGTTGACCAGCCGGTCGATCTCGCGAGTTAGTTCTCCAAGCCGTCGCTCCAAACGAGTGCGCCTGGCATCGGTGTCGGCTACCAAGCGCTTTCGTTCTTCGTGGTAGGTCTGGACGTACTGGGCAATCACTTCGGGATGGCGCAACTCGGCGGAAAGGCCGTTGAGAACTGCAGCTTCGACCGTATCCAAATAAAATGTCTTGGGATCGGCGCATGTTCCGCTTTCAGTCGCGGCGGAACAGCGGATGCGAATGCGCTTGGACTTGTCCACGCCTTTTGACGACATTCCCGCACCACAGGCACCACACCTCAGCAGCCCCGTCAACATGTGCCGTGGTCGGCGCTGGTGGCTTGGATGAGTGGTTGCACGCGCCTTCTTGCGTGCTTGTGCTGCGTCGAACAGGTCGGACGGAACAATAGCGAGGTCGGGCACTGCGACTACTCGCCATTCACCCTTGGGATTTGGGCGCGAGACACGTTTCCCCGTGTCAGGATCCTTGATCATTCTGACCCTGTTCCAGATCAAGCGGCCAGCATAAAGCTCATTGTGAAGCAGCCCCGTCCCTCTCTGCACATTTCCATTGATAGTAGATGCATTCCAGGCTCGCCCACGGGGCGGCGGTATGCGGTCGCTATTAAGTTTGTGGGCGATGTCGCGCGGGGTCTGTCCATCGACATACTCCCTGAAGATACGACGCACGATCTCCGCTTCGCCCTCGGCGATCAGCCGCGTTCCAGGGTCGCCGAGCACGTAAGAGTAGCCATAGGTTAATCCACCGGCATGGAGTCCCTTGTTAACCCGGCCGGCCTGGCCCCGACGGACTTTGTGAGCGATGTCCTCCCGGTAGAGTTGGCCAACAAGACCGCGTAGGCCGACCAAGACCGTGTTCACTACGCCTTCGTGAACGGCACGAATCTCGATGCCGAGAAACGAAAGACGCTTGTGAATGCCGGCAAGGTCTTCCATGTCGCGCGAGAGCCGATCAAGTGCCTCTACGACGAGCACGTCGAATTCGTGCTCACGCGCTTTGTCCATGAGGTGAAGTAGACCGTCACGGCCCAGGACGGAGCCACCGGAGCGCGCTCGGTCCTCAAACGTTGCGACAACGTTCAACCCCTCACGTTCTGCGTATGCTCGGCATAAAGCGAGTTGATCGTCTATCGATCGCTCATTCTGGAGGTCGGTTGAGAAGCGAGCGTAGATCGCGGTCCGATTCATGGTGAGTTTTCTCGGCCTGTTCTCGCGCATGGTCTTCGCGGGCCGCCTGGCGAGCGAGTGCGCTTGCAAGGCGCAGAATCGCCCGGTCGGGGCCCTTGCGCAAGACCCGCTTGCGGGACTTCACCACCATTGCAGGAACAGCTTGCGACGGGGCAAAAATGGCGGGGAGCAAAATACCCCGAACGATCGCGATCGGCAGGATGGCTGCCGGCCAGCAAGTTTGCCAAGAAAACGTGGTTCCTCCATATCTCGCAACATGTGCTCATGCGCGAGACGAGGGAATTCGCCACGATGGGCGCTCGCAGAAAGGGATAGCAAGGCGTGCTATTCGGACAAACTTCGCCCTGATCCGATACTCCGGTTCAAACCTGTCGTAACGAAAAAGCCGCGTTAGCACTGAGTCGCGTTGGTTGAACAACCACGTGGACCGAAGGGCCTCTATCCTGAGCTGATGCCGACGACAGGCTGCGCCTCCCCCAAACGCAGATCAGATGTCTGCTTTTCCAGATCGACCAAGTCGGCCGCCATCGCTTGGTATCGCCTACAGTCCGCCTGGACGACGGTTCGCTCAGGCCGTTCAAGCGGCAGGCTTCCGGCGATTTCCTTCAAGTCGGCAAGGACCGAAGCAATATGCGGCCAGGGAAAGTCTGTTGGATCGTCGATGTCACGATCCGCGCCAGCGATGATTTCGAGCTTGGCGACGATGCCAAGAAGCGACCGCGCCCGTATTTGCGGTAGCTTGTCCTGAAGCTTCAAAGCCACAGTGGAGGACTCGACCTCCGCTTGGCAGGCGATCGAGTAGGCAACCTGCTTGTCCATCGCTTCCGAGCCTCTAGCATCGAGATAACGCCTCTCTAGACGCTGTTGAAGACGGCAAAGGACCTGAGAAACATACTGCGCTCGCAACCAATCTCGGAGCAATAGAATCGGGGGGTCTGCATCCGGCAAGCGGTTCGACGCCGTGTCCCTGCCATTCGTGACGAAAGGCATAGTCGTGCTATGGTCGGAATCAGCCATGATCCGAGCTCCGCAAAGCGTGGGCGTGGTTAGACTGTTGGCAGCGGGGTGAACCACTTCCAGCCGCCGTTTCCTAAAACAAGCATATTTGCACTTTTTGTGCAACAGGGCATTTGAACAATGAAGGTAAGTGCGGCCCAAGTTCGCGCGGCTCGTGGGCTTCTCGACATTTCTCAACAGGAACTGTCGGATCTATCCAAGGTAAGTTTGAGGACGATCGTGCAGTTCGAACGTGGTTCGAAACCAGCATCTGAATCAATCCTGCAAGCGCTGAAGCTATCGCTCGAAGCAGCCGGAATAGAATTCATTCCAGAGAATGGCGGTGGCCCTGGTGTGCGCTTCTCACGCGGTAGCGCGAACACTTAGAGGAAGGCGGCATCTAGAAGTGCCTTTAGGATTACCTGCTTTTCAATCAATGTCAGCAATGCGCCACATGTCGGTCATCCGGGCAGTCGGAAACTTTCAGCGAAAGCGGACATGCTCGCCGCCTCGGCACTGTTTGAGTTAGATAGAAAGTTCTGGAGTCCGGTCGCCGGCCGTGGCGACGGTGACGAAAATCAGCCGCCGGGTATGCTCGCCCAATGCAGAGCGCGCGAGCGCTTGGCGCCGGTCCGTTGGGCCACCGGACAGATCCTCCCAGCGATGTCCGGCCCATCAGAGATGGCTATCTCATGAAGCAGTCTCAGCAACACTCGCGGAACGATCCGCCGAGGGGAATGGTTCATTTCACGAAACCGCATCCAAGTTGCGCCGGATGAGCAGAACCACTCCTGCGAAGTTCTCCAGCCGATAAGTCGCGAAGGAGGGCAGAAACTGCGGTAGGTTTGGTTCTTTGTGCGGATGGGCGCGGGTTCAATCGCGGGGGGTTGTAGCTGGTCGCTTCGCTTGATTTCGATTCTTGCGCTTTTCAGAAACAGCTAACGGAACAGAAACCTCAGCCGCGATATTGAGTGCGTGGGTCTCAATGCGTAAGCCGCGCGTCTGACAGCCTCATTCGCCCGATCGAGCCCGAGCTTGGCAAGCAACCACTCAAGGGCGCGCCTTCAAATTTCGCAAGCGACAGGCGTTATGGGATCGCGTGGAACCAGTCCTCCTGCCCAAATAAAACGTAAGCGTCGCCGGGCCCATTTCCGTCACCAGGGGCGCCGACCAGTATGTCTGCGAGACCATCACCATTTACGTCTGTGCCGCCAGAGACAGACCAGCCAGCCCGGTTCGAAGCGTCACCAACAATCCAGACGCCGTCATTGATATCCCCGAGGTGGACGGAGCTCGTATCGGACTTACCAAAAACAAGATAGGTGCCTCCTGCCTCAGTACCTACCAAGATGTCGGAAAGGCCGTCACCGTTTACGTCTCCGGCCGACGAGACTGACTGGCCAGCTACCGTCCCTCCAACTCCGACTATCTTGAACCCGCCAGTTCCCAAGGCCACGTCGTCGAGGTTCACAGAAGCGTTAGCTCCGGCACTCGACCAACCGAGATTGCCGAAAACGACGTAAGCCGCGCCAGCGTTGTGGCCGCCAGCATCATTAAGAATCGCGCCGACAAGGATATCATCGATGCCGTCACCATTGACGTCGCCGGCGTTTGACACGGAGTACCCTGCGAAATCCGCGCCTTCACCAATAATCTTTACCCCAAAGGTTCCCGATGACACGTCACTTAGATTAATATTCGTATTAGACGCGCTAGCCGACCAATCGGTGTTTCCAAGTACAACGTACGCGGCGCCCAAACCTGTTTTAAATGGGCGACTGCCAATCAATAGGTCAGTGACGCCATCGCCGTTAAAGTCGCCTCCATTCGAGACCGACCAGCCGGCGTTATCAAACGTTTGTTCGCCCAGGATCTTGAAACCGCCGTTGCCCAGAGCAATGTCCCCCAGGTTGATACTGGTGTTTGTTTCCGTGACCACCCAATTTTTGCCGAACACGACATAAGCTGCGCCTGCTCCACTTTGGTCGTCCGGAGCGTTAATGACCATATCGGCGAAGCCGTCACCGTTCACATCGCCCGCTCCCGAGACACACCATCCAGTCGCTTGAAGGCCATTCTCACCGATGAGTTTCACGCCGCCGGTGCCGAGCGCAACGTCGTCAAGATTGATGGTCGCATTTTGTCCGGCACTCGACCAAGCGTCTTGCCCAAATACAAGATACGCAGCGTGCGAGCCAAATGACCCAACCAGGATATCAGCATTTCCGTCACCATTGACATCTCCGGCGATAGAGACCGAGTATCCGGCAGTACTACCTGGATTTTCACCGACGATCTTTAGACCATGGCTTCCTAACGCGACATCAGAGAGATTTATACTAGAAGCACCCGCGCTAGACCAGGAGGCGTCGCCTAATATGACATAAGCGGCACCGTTAGCGTCGCTGAAGTGGCTATTTTGGTATGAGCCAACTAACAGGTCAGCTATTCCGTCGCCGTTGACATCACCGGCGCTCGAGACCGAATATCCATCGCTGTCGTATTGATGCTCCCCCAAAATCGCAAAACCAAGGATTCCTTGTTCCAAGTCGCTGAGCGAAATGATTTCAGGTGCCGGATTGACGGTGATGGCCACTACGTCCGTGTCGGATTGCGCCCCCCCGAAACCTGAATTGCCGCCGTCGTTGGTGGTCACTGTTAGGGCATCGGAACCGTTGTAATTGTGAACCCCAAGGTAGTTTAAGTTATCAACCACTCCTAAGGTCGCATTGATTTGTGAGACCGTGCCTGTGATCGTCACAGACTGGCTACCGCTGCCCGACACCGTAGCCCCGGCAGCCGCAGCAACAACCAGCGAGCCGTGCGACACCGACAACGTCGTCGTAAGAATCCCTGTCCCCGCATCGGGGTCATTAATAGACAGTCCGTTAATGGCGTGGCTTGTGTCCTCAACAGCCGTCTGCGCGCCTGGAACCGTGTTAACGGGCGCTCGGTTTGGTATATTAATGGTGGCGGAACCAGTACCCATATCCGCTCCGCCATTTGCAACTCCATCTCCGTCCACCAAAGTGAACAGCACAGTGCGCGGCGCTACGCTCGGATTGGCTGTAGAGTTAGAGTAGGTGATATGTTCAAGAAGGCTCGAAGCTTGGGCTGGGGTAGCAGCATTGGTGAGACTGATCAAAAGGTCAGATCCGTTCGCGCCATTTAGCGTCGGTGAGACGCTACCGATCTTAACGTTATTTATGAAGATCGCGCCCTTCGAAACAGATAGACTAGCGTCGCCTACGATGCCAAGTTGATCAGTCGGCGACTTATTCTGTTGGATTGATACTTGAAGAGTTCCTCCGCCAAAGTTCGCGGAATCAAAGTCTGCAACTGCGGCGAGTGGTGCGATCCGGGTTGCGCCGTTGCCAGGCGTGTACAGCAAGGTCTCCGAGGTACCGGGGTTGGAACCATTTAGATCCAGGGTTGGCGCATCGTTGACAGGCGCGACATTGATTGTAACGACAGCGGGACTTGCCGACAGGCCTCCCGAGTTGTCGCGGACGTTGTAAGAGAAGGAGGCGGCACCGCTGAAATTGGTAGCGGGAATAAAGTAAAATGTATTAGTTGGATAATTAAAGCCCACAACAGCTATCTGAGTTGTAGCAGAATCGACAAACAGGGTTCCATTAGATGGGAGAGAGCTTAGGGAGTAACCGGTCACTGTACCGTCTTGATCTAGCCCGCTCAAAATAATTGTTAAAGTGTGGTCCTCAAGACACGAAAGTGTTAACTTATTTGCTTTTGGAAGTTTGTTAGCCATTCCCCCCCCTCCAAAGGTAGAAACGTCTGTTTTCGCGTAGATTTATCGAGGGAATTGCAGACGAATTAAAGGTCGAAGCTCTCGCTGCGACCGGATTGCTCGCCGATGCCCCACTTACCTGCTGCCATTATGAAGCAAGAATTTTGACTCTTTTAACCAAGTGAGTCAATTAACAAATTAGGCTTTGCTAAATTATCCTTCTCCTATTGGCTACGACCTAACCGGACGCCACTCTTGAGCGGTCGTCTATTTGCAGCGTGATCAGGTCCAAAACGCAAACGGTCGAAGACAGTCATCTTAATCCCGACTGGAGCGGCATTAGCAGGGTGGTGCTAAAGCTTTCGGCACGATCAGTGAGGGCAGCATACCGGCACCGCTGGTAACGATGTGCCGGGCACACGCTACCGGCGGGTCGTTGTCCGAGAGATGCAGCGCCGTCTATATTTCCCGGAAGGCGCGTTGGAACGAATCCACGATCGGCAGTAATATAGGCTACAAACGTTCGTTCGCCGGTCGAGATGAATGTTTCGACCGGCATGCCTGGATATATTTTGCTCAGGGTTGATCTGACGGGGCAGCCGGTCGGTCATTTTTAGCCGGACGGTGTAATAGGGCACTCCAGAGCTGGGTGTGATCAGACGATCCGCTGATGAAGTACGCCTTTCCTGGCACCTTCGGCGTCGTGCGCGCATTGAGGGCCGTGAACATCATATTCGCGTCCTGCCGTAGGTCAGGTTTGGCGTGTCCCGAAAGCAGACGCCGTACGGACTGGAGGCCGTAAGTGGCCGGAAGCGACCAGGTCGATTGGCCGGTAGGGGCAGGCAATCTGACCTCAAAATGGGCGCTCGCGCATAAAGACTAATGCGGGGACCGGACTTTCCCTTCTTCGTACCGCGGTCGAACAGGCCGTCGGGTCCCGATGCACTCCAGTGCCACCAAATAAACGGTACTAGGGCTCTTTGATATATGAGGATTTTCTAATATAATTTTGACAGGGAGGGATCAGATCGCAAATGCCACCAACTGGCGCACGCGGTGTCGTGTCGAGAAGTATCGTCGAACTCGGTATCTTTTCGACGGTGATAAATGCGCTTTTGCTCGTTTTGCCGCTGTACATGCTCCAGGTCTATGATCGGGTGTTACCAGCCGCCAACTTGGACACGCTCATTTATCTTACTTTGATTGCGCTTTCTTCCCTCTTGCTTTTCGGCATCCTTGAAATCGTTCGCGGTATGTATGCGAGCCGTCTCGCCGCAAAGCTCGATGTCTCTTTGGGTTCAACGTGTTTTCTCGCTGCCATGAGCGGCCCTCGTGCTGGGCTTGGCGATGTTCAAGCACTGCGTGATTTGACGCTGCTTCGAAATTTCGTCGCATCGCGAGCTCTGTTTTTTCTTTTCGACGTTCCGTTTGGGCCCATTTTCGTGGGCCTTCTCTATTTCATCCACCCTCTGTTGTTCCTGGTCACAGTCGCCGGCGCCGTCCTAATGGCTTTCATCGCCTTGCTCAATCAGGCTGCCAGCTCCAGACCAACCAAGGAGGCCTCTGAAAGCCTTAATGCCTCAATGAACTCCGCTCAGACCTTCGCACGTAATTTCGAGACCGTTCGAGCACTCGGAATGGTGTCCCATACGGTGGAGTTTTGGGGCAGCCGATTTTCGAGTTCCGTGAAGGCCTCCGATAGAGTTGCTCGTGTCAACGCGTTTTACGGCGGCGTCTCCCGCACTGCGCGGTCGATCCTGCAAATCGCGATCTTAGGTGTCGGTGCCGTTCTGGTCCTGCGCAATGAAATGACGGCCGGAATGATATTCGCGTCCTCGATGATCTCAGCCCGGGCGCTACAGCCTCTCGACCAAATCATTGGAAGCTGGCGCCAGATCACGGACGCGAAACTTGCGTGGAACCGGCTGGGGACGATCCATTCGAACTCAAGGGGAAAGGAAATTGTGGCGCTGCCAACACCGCTAGGAGCTTTGACCGCCGATCAAGTTATCTACTACCCTCCAGGATTGCCCGACGGGTCGCTGCCGCTGATCAAGCGCATGAGCTTTCAGGTGGCTGCTGGAGAATCCGTGGCAATTGTCGGCCCAAGTCAGGCTGGAAAATCGACCCTCGCGCGGCTGATCGTTGGTGCCATCGAACCACGTTCGGGTGCGATCCGCATCGACGGCGGCGACATTCGAAACTGGGATCCTGAAAGGCTCGGCCGGCATGTAGGCTATCTCCCCCAAGACGTAGAGCTCTTTCCAGGGACCATAGGCCAGAACATCTCGCGCTTTGAACCCGCGGCCCCTGACGAGAAATTGGTTGAAGCGGCGCAACTGGCACAGGTGCACGAGCTCATTTTGGGATACCGCGAGGGATACTCGACGGTGATCGGTCCAACCGGCGTCCGGCTTTCGGGCGGTGAGCTTCAGCGGATTGGGCTTGCCCGCGCCTTCTACGGCGACCCGAGGATTGTCATCCTGGACGAGCCGAACGCCAATCTCGACGCTGATGGCGAGGCCGCACTCGAGCGAGCTATCCTGCAGGCGCGTTCCCGAAAGACGACGGTCCTGGTCATAACGCATCGCCCTTCGCTGGCATCCAAATGCGACCGCATGCTGGTGATGCGAAATGGCCAGATCGAGCTTTACGGCTCGACCAAGGAGGTGCTGGCTCAGTTGGCCGACCGAATGAACCAGCAAGGCCAACCAGCGTCGACGTCGCAGCCAGTCACAAGCGAAGGTGTCGTTGCCTTCCCGCACCGAGGGTGAAGGCGGGCGATGACGGTTCCTAGCCTAACCCTCCCCGTGGTCGCCGGGACATATCGCTGGCAGCAGAATGTCGATACCCGTACAGGCCGGGTTTCGCTGTTTGGGTTTCTGAGTGTAACGGCCTTCTTGCTCGCGTTCGGCTATTGGGCAGCGACCGCTCCAATTGGTGGCGCAACAATCGCCCCTGGAGTGGTTGCGGCGGCAGGCCAGAACGTCATGATTCAGCACCTCGATGGCGGGATCATCACCAGCATCCTCACGCGGGAAGGTGAACGGGTCTCAAAAGGCCAGGCGCTGATCACACTCGATACGACCCTGGCACAAGCCCAACTCAACCGCGTGCTGAAGCAATGGGTTGCTCAAAGCGCTGAAATCGCTCGGCTCGATGCGGAGCGGGACGGCTCGAAACAGATCGATCTGCCCGACGAACTCCGTCCGTATTCGACGGACCCCAGCTACAGAGGATTTGTCGTCGAACAAGATAAGGAGTTCGAGGCTCGGTTTGCACGCTATACGGCGGACCGGGACATTCTGAAGCAAAGGATTGCAGCCCTGCAAGAAGCCATCGTGGGCATGAGAGCCCGGAAGGATGCCGTCGAAAAACAACTCGCGATCGTCAACGAAGAGACGGAACGAAAAAAGGCGCTTCTCGATAAAGGGCTGACCAACCGCTCGGAATACACAGATTTGCTGCGTAGCACGGCGGATTTGGTCGGCCAGGCTGCGGCAATGGAAGCGCAGATTGCAAGCTTCTTGAGCCAAATCGAAGAGGATCGTCAGCAGATCGAGCGGCTGACTACGGCGAGAGTCGAGGACGCGGTCACGGATTTGAACAAGGCCCGGGCGCAGGTGGCCGACCTGGAGGAGCAAATCAACGCCGCCCGGTCGGTGTTGGAGCGAACGACCATTCGAACACCTGTCGACGGCATCGTCGTCCGCTCCGTCTACAATTCGGTGGGCAGCGTTATCCGCGCCGGCGAATCGGCGATGGAAATTTTGCCGACGATGGATCGGTTCATCGTCGAGGCTAAGGTCAAACCCGAAGACATCGACTCCGTCCGCGTTGATCAGGCCGCCAGCATGATGTTCACGGCGCTCAATGCCCGAACGACCCCAAAGGTTGCCGGTAAGGTGTTTTACATCTCGGCCGACCGGTTGGTCACGCCGAACACCGGCCAGGCATATTACACGGTAAGGATCAGGCTGTCCGAAACTCTGCCGGCGCAGATCAAACCCGAGCAGATTTATCCAGGCATGCCTGTCGAGACCTTCATCTCGACAGGTGAACGCACCTTCTTGTCGTACCTTACCAAGCCACTCGTGGATTCATTCCAGCGAGCGTTCCGAGAGCGATAGCGCGGCTACAAATCCGCTTATTCGTCCCTGACAAACAGCGCGGGCCGTTTCTGGCTCCAACTCAACACTACACAAACGCGAAGTCGCTTGCTTCCAGGTGATTCAGGTCGACGTTGGTCAGTGTGATTGTGTTATCTGCATCGTGAGTGATCACAACGTCAGCATTGACCTGCACGGCCGCAGTCTGAACGGCAGCGAAATCTGCAAACAGGCTTTGGGCCAACTGAATGACGTCGTGGCCGACCGATGTCGTGTTGAAGTCTGTTACGACGTCATGGCCGAAACCGATTTCAAACATAAAAGTGTCTCGGCCAAATCCCCCGGTCAGGGTGTCGTCGCCACCGCCCCCGCTAATGTGATCGCTGCCATTCGCGCCATTAAGCACGTCGTTTCCACTGGTGCCGGCAATTGTGTCATCCCCAATCGTGCCTACAACGGAAGAACCGGAAAGAACCTGCCCGGCAATGCCGCTACCATCTGTTGGATATGCTGGATTGAAGTTGTTGGCGGTGAAGTCGGCGACGTTGGTATTTTGGAAGCGGACGATGTCGGTGTAGGTGCTGTTTGAGGCGGCGCCATCGAGATCGACTTGCAGGACGGCATCGGCGCCGTCCTGGACTAACTGCATGAAGCCTGATCCGAACGGATTGGAAGAGCCGTCCCAGCCGACCAGTTGGTTGAGGACGGCACTGTAGTCGAGCACCTCTCCGGCTGCGCCGGCGACGAAGTCCGCGACTGTTGCGAAGGCCGCCCCATTCCATGAATCGATAAAGATGCTGTCGGCCCCAATTCCCAATGTCAGAGTCGGGCTGCCGCTCTGTAGCGCGAGATGGGCCACATCGTTGCCCGACCCGAGATCGGCAGTTATTGCCCCATCGATGTAGGCTGTGTCATTCCCATCGCCAGCGGAAAGTGAAACCGCGCCGCTTGCATGCACTGTATCATTGCCAGAGCCGAGATTTGCGGTCAGTGACCCGGAGATTGTAACGGTATCATCGCCGTCGCCGGTGGAAAGAGTGCCGCCTCCGCTCACATTGACTATATCATTGCCGCCGCCGGTATCGATAGAAAGAGTTTGAGTAACCGCTTGAAGGTAATCAGCTCCAGAGCCGGAGCTATATTGTAAGTTGTTAATCACGAAATACGTTGTTAAATTTGTATAATTATCCCCGTCCCCCATAGAGAGAGACACATTTGAATTTAGACCCTCACCATAGACGTTATCATTGCCGGATCCAAACGTAAGGTTTATGGATGAGCTAGAAACTAGCAAGTAGGCCGTATTTGATCCCTCGCCAAAATCCAAGGCAAAGGAACTGTTGGGAACCCAGTTATAATACCCCAAAAACGCGGTATCATTTCCCGCCCCTAGCGACCCAGTAATGGTCGACTGGCCTCCATCGAAAGTCAGTTGGTCGTTCCCGTCACCTGCGTCAACCGTGTATGAAATCGACGCGGCTCCAGAATTAAGCGAAATTGTATCATTGCCTACGCCACCGTTCGCCACTTGCGTCAGCGACACTCCGGAAGGTCCCGAATAGATTAGCTGCAGATTATCATCCCCGTCGCCGCCGTAGAGCGAATCGTTGCCGCCTCCGTCCTGCAGCGTGTCATTGCCCAGGCCTCCGACCAGCACGTCACTCCCAGACCCGCCATTCAACGTATCGTCGCCATCTCCCCCATCGAGAAGATCATTACCAGCCGAGCCAGACAACGTGTCATTGCCGGCAAGACCGAAGATTGCATCGACGTCAATCGTGCCACCCAGCGTGTCATCACCAGGCGTTCCGTTGATAATTACCCCGTTCACCACACTGAGCGCAAAATCCACATGCACGTCAGCCGAAGACGTGTCCGTTGCCGTAATCCGAATCTCGAGTGTTCCGACATCAAAGTTCGAGGGCGTGCCGGTAAATGCACCGGCAATTGGATCAAAGCTGATCCAAGACGGCAGAGGATCTCCGTTCGCTTGTGCTGAGGTCAACGTGAGATGGTCGCCCGGATCTGGATCGTAGAAAAGATCCGACGGGATTGTAAAATGCAAGGGACTCGCCACTGCTAGCGCAAGCGGCGAAAGGGATCCCGCTGTCGGCGCGTCATTGACGTTGGCAATGGAAGCGGTCGCGGCACTGGCGACGGATTCCGCCGTGCCGTGTCCGTCGGTGTAGCTCGCCACCACCCGCACCGTCGCGCCGACATCGTTGTCGCCCAGCGTGTAGGTGGTGTTGGTGGCGCCGCCGATGTTGACGAAGCCGGCGCCGGTGTTGCGCTGCCACTGGTAGCTGATGGTGCCCAGCCCATCGGCATCGGCAAGCGTGTTCGAGGCCGTCAGCACCTGGTCCTCGGTCGCCGTGCCGGCGACCGACACCGAACCGGTCGGCGCGTCATTGACGTTGGCAATGGAAGCGGTCGCGGCACTGGCGACGGATTCCGCCGTGCCGTGTCCGTCGGTGTAGCTCGCCACCACCCGCACCGTCGCGCCGACATCGTTGTCGCCCAGCGTGTAGGTGGTGTTGGTGGCGCCGCCGATGTTGACGAAGCCGGCGCCGGTGTTGCGCTGCCACTGGTAGCTGATGGTGCCCAGCCCATCGGCGTCGGCCAGTGTGTTCGAGGCCGTCAGCACCTGGTCCTCGGTCGCCGTGCCGGCGACCGACACGGTGCCGGTCGGGGGATGATTGGCGCTGGCGATATTGATCGTCGCTGTTGCCAGGCCAGTATCGCTACCACCGTTGGCCGTTCCGCCGCCGTCCACCACTGTGAACGTGACCGTGCGTGGTAACGAAGGAGGAGTCCCTAACGAATTCGAATAGGAAATATGCTCGAGAAGTGTCGAGACCAAACTCGGCGTTGCACCATTTGCCAAGCTTATGATGAGATCCGAGCCATTGCTGCCGCCTGAAACCGCTCCAACCTTGGTTCCACCTACAAACACAGAGCCGTTCGAAACCGTGACGGTCGCGTCGGAGGCAATGGTGAGCTGGTCCGATGTTGCCTTGTTCTGAGTAATCGAGACGCGCAGCGATCCCCCGGCGAATTTCGAGGAGTCGATGTCTGTAACGGTTGCAGAGGGGGCAATTTTTGCCGCCGTGCCACCGGGCGAATAGTTCAAGATTGCGGATGTGCCGCTAGCCGCCCCGTTCAGATCCACGACCGGCGCATCATTCACCGCGGCAACGTTTATGGTGATAGATCCGGTACTCGACGAAACGCCACCTTGATTGTCGCGGACATTGAAATTGAAGGAGGTACTGCCGTTAAAATCGGCGGCAGGAAGGAAGTAAAAAGTATTGGTCGAGTAGACAGTGTTTAGGAGGGCAGGTTGCGTATGAGCAACATCCAGGTAGAGAGTGCCATTCGAGGGTAGCGAGGCCAGGATATACCCCGTGACCGTCCCATCCTGATCTGTTCCGCTTAAGGTTACAGTTATGAGATGATCTTCAGAGCCGCTGAAGCTGGTCTGCGGTGTGGCTTTGGGCAACTTGTTGGCCATAGGACATACCCCTGATGTTACTCATGGGGTTACCCGGCATTGGGGGTAGCTCGGGATTCTCACGCGCGGGGCTCACTCGCCTCGGGGCAACAAGAACCCAGTCCAGACGGAGTAATACCGCCCAAACTTGATCTCTTCGGAGCTGCCCCTATTGGGTAGCGTCCCCAATCTTTTCCCTCATATTAGCAATACATAAAATAACGTCAGAGTCCAATATTTCTTCAAGAAAGCAACCCAGTTTTGGAGCAATCCGGCCACCTTGTTCCGGATAGCTCGACAACACTGTCTGTCGCGCCGAATGCGCGCATTCCCCAATTGGATTAGACGTGCAAGATCACGGCCGGAATGTGCGAAGCCGTGAATCGCTACATTGATTGTGCCATGCCTCGGTCCGAGAAACGCCATTAACGATAATATGTTGGGTGAGCCAAGTCGTATACAATGACAGATGGTTTGAGGTATAAGCGTTATGATTGCGCGGGGCGTTTGGACTTCGTCGAAACGGCCTTTGTCGGAGGCAGCCATCGATCCCCGCTGGGATGGGGGCTATGGAAGTGACGGCCGAAGCCGCGGGCGCGTTTGTAGCCGCCTTGTTTCCCATCAAAGGACGCCTGCCGCGAGTGCCGCAAACCCATTCGATGGCTGCGTCCTTCGAAACCTACATCCGAAAAGGCTGCATCGAGCCGAACATTTTGCCCACTGAGGTAGCCTAAGGATTGGCTTTTCGTCAGGCATAACGAAGGCTGCTTTCATCCAAAGGCCAGTTTACGGGGGTTATAATGCGGGTCAATGCCGATACGGGACGAGGCGACTAGTCTGGGGTGTGAGCGGTGCCGATCGACTATCGCATCTCGACGATTGTCAACAAGTGCTGGCAGGAGCGGGCGGGTGACAGAGCCGAGCGGTGTGGCGGCTGCAGTAGTACCATCATGAATACGAAGCCGGCTTGCTGCGAGCGTATGGGCAAGGCATTGTGGGACTAATGTCCTTTCTTGGCCAGATCACCACAAGCGCTTTCTTGAAAGTCCGCTTTTGAAGTTCCAAGCCAAGAGCCGTCAGTCTGCTCCCGGCCCCTTCCCGGTCGTTGAACCTTACATCAGAGAGGACTGTTCAACGATGGGCGCAACGTACCTCTCGACCGCCACTAGTCGCTCTTTTTTCGTGATGCATTGGTGTGCCAGTAGACAGGGTCAGCGACCCACCTATTGATATCGGATTCCCGCCACCCGGCCCCGTTGACACTGATCTTGATCTGAGCCGGGAACGTGCCTTCGGCGATCTTGCGATAGATGGTCGAGCGAGACAGGCCGGTCCGGGCAAGGACGGTTTGGAGGCGTATGATACGATCCGGCCCGGACATGGCTTGCCTGCACCTCACTGGTTCTCGCTGATGTCTGCTGGGACAGACAGGACGAACGCATGCCGCAGGCAATCAGCTTTGTCGCCTCAGCCGACCGCGGAGTGGAAACGGCGGCAAATCGGCAGGTCTTAGATCCCAATGCCCCGCCCCTTACCGATACCGTGGCTGAAGGCGAGTTCCGCGCCCAGACGACGACCCGACTCCACGTTGATGCCAAGCTCGCGCTTGCGGTTCGCAAGCAGGGATTCAAGCTGCGGATCGCGTTCGAGGCTCTTGGCCATGTCGTACATTGCCGTGCGCGTTGACTTGTAGCCGGACATGTCGCCGGCCTGGTATTGGTGCTGGCTCGTCCGTTCGAGCTTTTGCCAACGTTCCACGAACCGGTCGGCACGGCGGCCGGGATCGATGTCCATCCCGGTGCGGATTTCCGTCTCAAGCTGGAGAGCAAGCACGATGCGGCTGACGCGACCGGCCCCCGCCTCGCGGACAAGTTCGGGATTTTTCACATAAGCCGCTTCGGCATCGCGCCAGCCATGCGGCCGCACCTTCTCGAAAGCGTTACGGGCATCCCTCAATTCGCGCATCTGGTCGGGACTGCCCCGCCCGTCCGCATTTGCGTTGTGCAACATCGCGTCGATCGCACGCGCGTGGCGCACAAGCGCTTGCGTACGAGCGCCGCGCAACGCAGCTTCTGGATCCAGTGGTGCTTCCGTGTTGCGCTGTGCATCCGGCCTTGGCTTCTCCCTTTCCGGCCTGGCAGCGCCATTTGCGATCTGCGCCCCAACATTTTCCCTTCCCGGCCCAGGTTCACGTTCCTGCATGGGCTCCGCTTCTCCAGGCGAGCGCAACCCGTCCAGCAGTCCGCCGATCCTGTCACCCAACTTCTCCGGAACGACCCGGCGCACGATCTCGACCAGGCGCTCGCGGAACGTGATGCCGCGCTGTTCCGCATAGCTCCGAAACGGATCGGCTTGCTGGTAGTCCGACGCCATGTCCTTGGCTCGATCACGTGACAACGTCCGGAACAGCCGTTCGCGGGTTGAGAAGTCATCGCTGCCGTGATGCAGATCCATCCTGTCGCGATGTCGCGACAACGCAACGTAGCTGCCATGCGCATCCATGCCCGGTGTAGCGAGCACGTGGGTGCGGTCGACGGTCATGCCCTGGGCCTTGTGGATGGTCGCGGCATAGCCGTGGTCGATGTCGGCATAGTCTTTCAGGTCAAAGCGTACAGACCTGCCGTCGTCGGTTTGAACCGTCATGCTCTGGAAGCTGACCTCTCCGATCACGCCAAGCGTGCCGTTCTTGACGTCGAGCGACCGCTCGTTGCGCAGGAACATGACCCGGTCGCCGTTCGCGAAGTTTCTTGTGCCGCGCTCGACATCCACCTGAACCTCGTCGCCGAGATCGCCGGCAATGCGCATGCGCTCACGCGCTGCCTGGTTGAGCGCGCGTACTTCGTCGTTTGTGTGGGTGAGGATGATCCGGCTTGCCTCTGGATGCGCCTGCCTGTCGCGATCCCAGCGCTCGACAAGTTCACCTCGCGCGTCGTCCCGCGTCGCAGCCTGGTGCACCATGCCTTGCGCGTCGTAGGCGCTGATGGCGGCGGCAATCCTGCCGGACGCCAGATCGCGCGTGGCATCGCGCTGCCAGTCCTCGCGCTGCCGGCGCACCTGGCCAATTTCGACGCCGCCGTGTCGCTCGTGAATCGAACGGAATGCAGCGCCGGCCTCGATTGCCTGCAGCTGCTGCGGATCGCCGACGAGGACGACCTTTGCACCAGCGTCCGCCGCATGGGAAAGCACGCGCTCCAACTGGCGCGTGCCGACCATGCCGGCCTCATCGATCACCAGGACGTCGCGCGTGGTGAGCAGATCCCTGCCCTGTCCCCAGCTATGCTCCATACTGGCGATGGTGCGTGACGGGATGCCTGATCCGCCTTCCAGATTCTCGGCGGCAATGCCGGAGAGTGCCGCGCCTCGAACCTCGTAGCCCGCCGCTGCCCATGCCTGGCGCGCAACCCCCAGCATGGCGCTCTTGCCCGTCCCGGCAAAACCGACAACGACACCAAGACCGCGACCATCGGTGATGTGCGCAAGTGCATCGCTTTGTTCGCCTGACAGGACAAGCCCGCGTTGCGCGGCCCGCGCCAGTGCTGCCTCGCGATGTGCGTCACTCACGGGATGGCGCTCGTTCAAATCGATACGCTCCGCCGCGCGGTGAAGGCGCTGCTCGGTCTCGATCATCTGCCTTGTGGTGAACCGGTCTTCGCCGCGCCCATCCTTGCCGAGTTCGACCAGATCGGGTGCGTTGCTGATCGCGGCCACCACCTCGTTGAACTGCTCCATTCCTTCGCTGTGGCGATGCGCAAACTTCGCAATGTCTCTTCGGGTGAAGGTCGATTGCTGATGGGTGATGGCATCCAGCGCCACGGATGGATCAGCAATGATGCGCGCACCATTGTTGCGCGCGATCTCGCGATGCAGTTCGGCGCGATCTGCTTCAATGTCGCCAGCGTCAAGTCCGTTGCCCTCAATACGTTGAGCCGGTGCACCGATCTGGGTTTGCGGCTCCAGGCCAATGCCCTGCGCTTCCAGACTGCGATGATCGATGCGCGCGTCGATGTCGAGTTCGGTCAGGCGTTCATTGGTCAGCTCCGCCCACCGCTCGCGCCAGCGTTCAACCAGCTGGGTAGCATTCCAGTCGCGTACCTTCGCGCCAAAACCATTCTCGTCCACGGACCGCATGGTCAGCATGACATGAGCATGCGGTTTTGCACTGCCGTCCTCCGCCCTGTCCCAATGCACATTGAGATCGGCGACCATGCCCCGACTGACAAACTCGACTTGTACAAAGTCGCGCGCCAGTTCGATGCCTTGCGCCTGGCTGAGTTCACGAGGCAGCGCAAACTCGACCTCGCGGGCAAGCTGCGCATCCTTGCGCACCTCGAACGCCTCAACATCGTTCCACAGTCGTTCGCGGTCGCGCCAGGCCTCCGGTGCATTCTCCGGCAGCATCACCTCGGAATGAACGACGCCGCGCTTGGCGGAGAAGTCGTGGCTGCGTTCGATCCGCTCGTCGCATAACCTCGAAGCCGAACGGTAGGCGGCCGACGCGACTGCGCTCGATCCTGCCTTGCGGCCAATGACCTTGACGTGAAGATGATAGATCGCCATCGCGACCAGATCATTTGCACGCCAAAGCGTACGTCGGCACGACGTATAAGCGCGCCCTCCCTCGAAAAAATCTCGGGATGGACCAGCCCGTCCCGGGCTGTCTCGGCAACCCTGAAGCCTTCCGGCAGACACTCCCCTATCATTGCCACGTCGACAATCAATGGAGATAGCCATGCGCAAACCACGAGACTTCGACGCCGAACTTCACGCCCTCGAAGACAAAGCGCGAGAGCTCAAAACGCGGAAGGTTCAGCAGCTTGGCGAACTGGTGATCGCCACCGGCGCCGATCAGCTCAGCACCGACGAACTGGCCGGCGCGCTGGTCGCAATCGCCGAAACAAAAGAAACCGCGAAGCGTGAGGCATGGGCCAAGCGTGGGGGCATGTTTTTCGAGAGCGGCTCCCGGCGAGCTGTTCCGGCGTCTCAGCGCAATCGTCGCGGCGCTCCAGTGCAACAGGGCAGCCCGCAATCGCCGGCAGGCGGCACGGGCTCGGCATGATATGCGGAGTTGGCAGGCCGAGCGGCGCAAGCGCACCCGACACCTGATCGAACTTGGCGGTCTCGTCGTCAAGGCAGGCATTGTCGATCTGACAAATGATGATCGCACCATCATTTATGGAGCGCTGCTTTGGATCGCCGCCAAGCTGCAGAGCGATGAAGGCGGGCATGCGCGGGGCCTTTGGGCCGCGAAGGGAAAGCAGGCATTCTAACTGAACGGCATGAAGTCCATAGAAACCAGCGAACATTGAGTTGATTGGCTAGCGGCGGACGGTCCAAGCCGCCCACTTCTGTCTGAATGGGGTATTATACACGGTCGTGCGGAGCTGATGGAATGTGATCCCAACTATTGCTCAGTTGGCAGCTTGGGGAGCCGGCGGCAGAACCCGCCGCCCCATTCACGGCAGCGACGGGCGTCCCACAGGTTAATGGAGCGCGGGACTTGCCGAGGCGCGGGTGGGCCTCTGCCGCGTTAGAAACCATCAGCGACGCCTAATGTTCCATCGCGCACCTCAACGCTTCTTTGGCTTCGGCCTGATCTCCTCGACCCGCACCTTGTCGCCGATCTCCTCGCCCAGGCGAGTGCTTTGGCCATATCTTTGGTGGTAAACACTGTGCGCCAATGGCGCGCTTCTTAGATGCTCACGACGTAAGTCGTCTCCGGCTCGTCGGTCATCGGCCGTGGTCCTTCATGGTTTGTTGACCATATTAGCCCACGATAATAGTCGGACATGATAGGTAGTGAGTACATGCCCACAAGGCCCCGGCGCTTTCGCCCCAGCGCCGGGGCCTCCGCTCCAATCCTTATCCACCCTTGGTCTTGCCGTAGCCGGTTGGGCTGGTGTTCGGCGTATAGGTCAAGCCGACGTCGTTCCCGTTGCATTTCTTGCAGCGAAGCTTCGGCCTGATATCCCATTCCATTGCTAGCGCATCCGGGCCAAAGCGGTCACGGAGCTTTACCAGGTCGAGCACTTGCTTATGATGCCATGCCGGATCGCTGCAGAACGCCGTCACGGTCATCTTGCTGTCGACCAGAGATTGGAACGTCCAGCCCTTTGTCATTGGAGCGATCATATCCGAGCACTAGCTAGAGCGTTTCCTGTTTTGAGAGAATCGTAGGATTCCCAAAGAAGGGTGTTTGTGATTCAAGATGCTGGCTGGATTGGAGGCCAGCATCTGATGACGCGAGCGCTTTCAAATGATCTTCGTGAGCGTGCAGTAGCGGCAGTTGGCGAGGGGGAGACCTGCCGTGCGGTTGCCTCGCGCTTTGGCGTTGCAGTTTCCTCTGTAGTGAAGTGGTCGCAGCGTTACCGTGCGACCGGATCGGTGGCGCCGGGCAAGATGGGCGGACACCGCAAGCGCGTTCTGGAGCCGCATCGGGCCTTCATCGTGGAGCGGATCAATCAGACCTCTGAACTGACGCTGCATCGGCTGAAGGACGAATTGGATGCGCGCGGGGTCAAGGTCTCGCACAATACGGTGTGGCTGTTCCTGCGCCGCGAGGGGCTGAGCTTCAAAAAAAACGCTGTTCGCCCTTGAGCAGGCACGCGCTGATATTGCCCGCAGGCGTCAGCGATGGCGATCCTGGCAGACCGGTCTCGATCCGCAGTGCCTGGTCTTCATTGATGAGACCTGGATCAAGACCAACATGGCTCCGCTGCGAGGTTGGGGGCCGAAGGGCAAGCGGCTGCGCGGTCTGGCGCCGCACGGCCACTGGCGCACGCTGACCTTCCTTGGCGCGCTGCGCTGGGATCGGCTCGCAGCACCTTGCGTCTTCGACGGACCGATCAACGGCCAATGCTTTCGCGCGTATGTCGAGCAGCAGCTCGTCACCGTTCTGAAGCCCGGCGACATCGTCGTCATGGATAATCTGGGAAGTCATAAGTCGGCGGCCATCAGGCAGATGATCAAGGCTGCCGGCGCCAGGCTTTGGTACCTGCCGCCCTACTCTCCAGACCTCAATCCCATCGAGCAGGCCTTCGCCAAGATCAAACACTGGATGCGCCAAGCCCAGAAACGCACCGTCGAGGAAACTTGGCGCCACATCGGCCACCTCGTCGAAACCATCGAGGCAGCCGAATGCAGGAACTACTTCGAAAACGCAGGCTACGCTTCCGTCAAAACGTGAAAGGCTCTAGTTAGTCAGCCGAGCCAGGATCGTGATGGACGATCGCGTCCAAGATTGCCTCATAGACACTGCCGGTCTCTTCCTCGATGCCGGAGCTGCTTATGCCTTTGGCCTTGGCGTCCGCGAAAAGCTTCTCAGTTAAATCGACAACAGAGATGACATCAGCGCCAGCCGTTTTAGGGTCGTGGATGGCGATCCATTGATCCGAGAAGTTGATTCCCGAGTGCTCATCCGAGATAGCGAACCGCCGCCTGAGCGACATCAGCCAATAGGCCCTCCCCGCTATCCAAAGAGAGCCCGCAACGAGTGGTCCAACTTCTCCTTGGAATAGGGTTTGGCGATAGTCGTCGATCCTTTCGCGAACTCAGCCGCACCCTCGCCATATCCAGTCGCGCACACGATCGGGATGCCTCGAAGCCGAAGGGCTTCGGCAACGCGGTCGCTCCTCTCCCCACGTATATTTATGTCCAAGACCGCCGCGTCGATTTCTTGGGTTTCGATCATCGCAATCGCACCGTCGATGGAAGTTGCAGGGCCAATAACGGCGACCCCAAGCTCAATCAGAAAATCCTCGGCCATCATGGCAATCAGCGATTCGTCTTCGACGATGAGTACACGTCGGCCAGACAGTGTTGTCATTGTGCGATCACTCCTTCCAGTATGGGAGCATCAATCCGGCAGACGAGGCCCTGAGGTTGAAACACCATCGCCACCTCGGCCTCGAGGTCCGCCGCCAAGCCCCGCTCGATAAGGCGGGAGCCAAAGCCTCGCTTGGTGGGAGCAGAAACCGTGGGGCCGCCGAGTTCGCTCCAAACCAGCTTGAGCCTTGGCTTCGGTTTGCCGGTGCAAAGCCACTCTACGGAAATTCTCCCGGCCTCGTTTGAAAGGGCGCCGTGCTTGATTGCGTTTGTCAGCAACTCATGGAAGGCCAACGCCAGCGAAAGGGCCTGGTTAGGCCGCAAGAAAATTGCAGGCCCGGCCGTGGAAAACCGGTTGGAGAACGCGCCTTTGATCTGCAGGCTGTCGGAAACAATTTGGTCCAACGAGGCATGTTCCCAACTGGTCTGCGTGAGGATGTTATGCGCTGCCGAAAGGGCCATGAGGCGGCCTTCGAATGCGGCATGTGCATCGGCCGCTTTCGTTCCCCTGAACGTCTGATGGGCAATACTCTGGACTACCGCGAGCGTATTCTTCACACGATGGTTGAGTTCAGCCATCAGCAATTCTCTGTGCGCCTCCGACCGCCTTCGCTCGCTGATATCCTCGACAGAGGCGAGCGTCATCATTCCTTCACTCGTCTTGATTGGGCTCAGCCCAATCTCGACTGGAACCTCTGTTCCATCTTTTCGTCGCGCATAAAGATCCCTGCCCGCCCCCATTGGCCGTGCCAACGGAAAATTGCCATATCCGCGGCGAAACACTGGGTGGGAGCTACGATAGCGATCCGGCACCAGCATCTCGATGCATTGCCCGACCATCTCGTCGCGATCATAGCCGAACAGCGCTTCTGCATGACGATTGACGACAACGATGCGCCCGTCCTCGCCTGTCATCACCATCCCGCTTGGGGCGGCCTCTACCGCTGATCGAAACCTTTCCTCGCTATGACGCATCGCCATCTCTGCATGGTCACGTTCCGTTACATCGACATTTACGCCGATCAACCCGCGGAATATCCCACTTGCGGAGAAGTGAGGACGAGCCGTTGTGAGCAGAACGCGATACTCTCCCTTGCAATTCCTGTAGCGCCCCTGGACGGAGACGGCTGATTGCGTAGCCAACGCCTGGGCCATCCTGGCCCCGATATCGGCAGCATCATCAGGATGGATGGTGGGGTGCCAATTAAACTTGGGAATATCCTTTGTCTCGACGCCCCAGAAATCGCGAAGCATGATGTTCAAATTGGTGCATTTGCCTGAAGCGTCGCACGTCCAGATCATCACTGGAGCATGTTCCGACATAAGTCGGAACTGCTGTTCGGATGCTCGCAAATCTTCTTCGGCAGCTTTTCGAGCCTGTTCTAACCGCGTGCGCTCGAGATAAAAACCGATCTGTCTGGCAATTGCCGTCGCGAGATCGATTTCGTGGCTGGCAAACGAGTGGCTGCGTTGGTGGTAGGTCATGAACTTCCCCACTACCTCGCCCTGGGCTGTCAATGGAATAAACGCCAAGCCGACAATGCCTTCGCTGGCAATCATCTCTTTGACGACGGCGGGTTCTTCTGTTTCGGAAATATCCCGAACAAAGATGGCATCAGCGTTGCGTTCGCCCGCGACCCAAGGGGAATGCCCCTCAAGAGCCTTTCTGTACCGTTCAGACAGGCCGCGCCAAGCGACAAACCGCATCACGCCAGCTTCATCGAAGAGCAGCATGGAGGCACGTTGGCAACCAAGACCGTCGCGAATGGCATCCAGGCCGGCTTCAAAAGCTTCGTGGCTTGACTTGGCCCGGTATAGACGATCCGTCAGCACGTAAAGTGCGCTGAGTTCGTCCAACCTCGCTGTCAGTTTGTCGCTACCCCCACTTAGCTGCAACGCCGACCCCCTTTTGGCGATATTATTAGAAACGACGCATACAACGCTCATCGCACGCCTTCGTTCCAATTGGCGATCTGCCATGCTGTTTTTCGCACGGCGGACCTAACGGATATTCAGCAGGCGATTCTTTTCTCCGGGCGTTTCGGGTGTGGACGGGCACAACCCCACAGTTTGTTAGCCGTAGTGTGTCGCACAGGCGGCCTTGAGGACGCGGAGCCACAGGGTTTCTTTCTGACGTGGACGACCAGAAAGGCACGCGCGCCTGAAGTCGATGCCTCACGCTTTTTCTAAAAACGACTCCAATGTCCCAATTTGTCCGATAAGCACACGCAATTCGGGCTGAGGCACGACGGAGAAAATTCGAAAAGCTTCCAGAAACCCCAGCCAACGATTTTCTAAATGAAATCAGCCCCTAATCAGTAAGCATCCGTGTAAACGTGTTGCATGGGTTTTCCCGCCCCGTAACGCTCAAACCCTTGATTTTCGGGCATGTCCCGATCTGTCCCTTGTTGTCGTTGCAACATGACTGCAACACGGACCAGCCGTTTTGTTTGCGTCCTGTTCCATTAAAAAAGCCCGCCACCGTGAGGCAGCGGGCTTGCTTGCGGAAAAGTTATCCGCCGCCTTCAGTTCCCCTTCACAGGGATGCCGTACCAGTTGGCAACCGCACTGGCCGGTGCCACCACTGTCAGTGAAGGTTCATTGCGCCCGTCCGCGAAGCATCCTGCGCGCTTCGTCACCGCCGTCGCCGTTGAACTTGCCGACGCCACAAAAGTCCGGGGTGTCCTCCAGCCTACCACGCTTTCAACGCCACGCCGTTCTGGGCCATGGGATCGCCCCAGCCAAGCCACGGCTCGCTATCGGCATCGCCATCATGGCCGACATCGAGGATATCCCCGCCGTGTTCGTTCTCTTCCTCGCGGTCGTCGCACTGGCAGCCATAGGCACCGCCGGGACCACGATCCGGCCAGCCGCGCGAATATTCTTCGTCGGCTGTGTCCTCCAGGTCGCAATCGGCTTCCATGAGATCCAGCGCGGTAATAAGGCTCATAGCGCGGTCCAAGAGGTCGTTCAGGCGTTTCTCGACAGACTGGCGCCATTCGCGCGGGTTCATGCCCCTGGGCATCCCTTAGGGCTGCAATACACGGCCGGTAAATCTCCCGAATTCGGACGTAAATCTTGTGCAGCAAAGCAACCCAGAAACGACGCGGCATCTGGGTTCGGCTTGATGGAGACCGCCCTGCTAGTGGACCGGCTCTCCGGCGGCGGAACAATTCTGGCAGTGCGCAGTTTGCATATCGACGGGACACCACACGGAGAATTGAAAATGAAATGCCGACCAAGGATATTGGCCAGCACCGCACTCGGACTGCTGGTCTCATCCGCGCCGTTGGGCGTGTTCCCGCTGCTTGGCAGCGCAGCATTCGGCGCGGCACAGGTCACTGCTGCTAAACCGCTCGTCCTGATCAAGTTGAAGTGCAAGGAGGGCGAGTCCGCTGAAGCCTGCGCCCTGAGGCAACAGGCTCCGTCCGAAAACGCTGCTCCACTTCCTGCGACCGAGCCACAGCCTACAGAGAAACCCCAGGTTCAACCAAAACCAGCAACCCCGGCATCTGAGGCAACTCCCACTCCCAAAGCCTCTTCAGAACCTGCCCCCAAGGTTAAGCCTGCACCAGCGGTAGAGCCGGCGCCCCAGCCTGCACCCGCGCCCACTGACCAGCAAGCGCCCGCCCTCGACAAATCGGCTCCGATGAAGCAAGCCCAGCCGCCTGCAGCTCTGGCACCTTCGGAGAACTCACCGGCTTCGGCGCCTGCTGAGCCAGCCCCGGCCCAGGGCAAACAGCCGTCGGAAACCACGACCAAGCAAAAAAAGAAACCCACCGCAGGGCAAGCTGCACCGGATCAGCCTGCGATTGGAGCGCAACCTTCAACCGATCAGAAGCTTCCCGCCGGCGGAAAACCAGCCGATGGTAAACCGGCAGCTGTAACCCCAAATGAGAAGCCAATTCAGGGCCAGGCCGCAACGGACCCCAACGCCGCACCAATTTTCGACAGCCAGAAGGATGCAAAACGTCCGGGCAAGGACGGCACCCAGCCTGTTCAGCAGTCGGGTAGCGATCAGGCCACCGCGCCTGCGGCTGCACCGGTAGACACGGGACCGCCACCTGCCGACGACAAGTCAGCGCAACAGGAGATCAAGCCTGCGAAGGTCGCACCGGTAACAGAAGAAAAGGGCACTCGCCGTGACAAGGCGCCTGATATCCAGCTGCCCGAACGCCCCAAAGGCGCCGATGTCCTCTCGGAGATTGGAGGTCGCATTATCGTCCAGTTCAACAACCAGACGATTGTCGAGAGCAACGAAACTCCACGCATGAAACGTGGCGCCAAGGATGTGTACTACGAGGATCTGCCGAGTGGGCGCACCCGCGAGACGATCATTCGCGACAATGGCGATCAAGTCGTCACGATCCGCAACCGCAACGGAGACGTCATACAGCGCTCGCGCATCACCCCCGATGGCCACGAGTATGTGTTGAGCTATGTCGACGAGAGTTATTACCAGGACTTGCACAATTGGCGCGATCCCGCAGATGACCTGCCACCGATCCGCCTCACCATCCCGCGCAACCAATACATCCTGGATTCGGAACTGGTCGAGGATCCAGGCGACTACTACAACTTCCTCGAACAGCCGCCGGTGGAAAAAGTCCAGCGCCTCTACTCGGTCGACGAGGTCAAGCGCTCGGCCCGTGTACGCGATATAGCGCGGCGCGTTGATCTCGACACTTTGAATTTCGAGACCGGTTCGGCATCGATCTCTGAAAGCGAAGTCAAAAAACTGCAAGGGGTGGCAGACGCAATGGAGCGGCTGCTGAAGAAGAACCCTGCTGAAACGTTCTTGATCGAAGGCCACACCGATGCTGTTGGTAGCGACAACGCAAACTTGGCCTTATCCGACCAGCGAGCAGAGGCGGTTGCCGAGGCCCTCACCAAGTCCTTCGGCATACCACCGGAGAATCTGACCACCCAAGGCTATGGCGAACGCTATCTTAAGGTGAACACGACAGGACCGGAACGACAGAACCGTCGCGTCGCGATTCGTCGGATCACGCCGCTGGTGGCACCTGTCGCAAATGCCAACTGACAAAGGCTCCTCGCGATTCGGCACGGTGCCGGCTCGCGAGGCACCACCGCACTACCGCCACGTCATTAAACCACGGCACCGTCGGAGTGGAGAGAAAGGGCCTTGAACATTGGTAAATTACGTCTCCATTTGAACAACTTCCGCGGCAACCTTCCCCGCTCGCCAAAGGTTGGGCCCGTCACCCGACTAGCAGCGATATTGGCATCGGTAGTAGCTTTGACGAGGACTACGGCGACAATTCTGACTATTATCGTGATCGCTACCCGGATTATTATGGACAGGGCTACTATGAACTGTCGACCCCAATGTTTCTTTGCCGCGAACCTAGCGGCGCCTGGGAGTGTCCAGAGTACGGACACGGGAACATTCCGCCGGGGGCACGCAATGACCGTTGAGGGCTTCGAGCAGCGTCGCATAAGTGCGCTGAGCCAGATATGATCTGGATTGTGCAAATGGCGCCGTAGGAGGCGGCCATGTCCAGGCCCGCCCGCTCTTCCACGCCTTGGCTGATCCTTGCCTTCCGCATTTTCTGCCAGAGCCCCACCCGCGCGCGTTTCCCTCCATCTCCTCGACCTGCGTCTTCGCACCATCCTGATACATCGCCTGCTCCAGCGCCTTGGCTTCACCGTCATCCTTTGTGGTCAGGATTGTGCGCCAATGCGGCTTGTCGAATATGCTGACGTGCAGGGTTAAGTTCCGCCTTACTCTACGTCGATAACCTTTCGGGCTGGCTTCTTCGCGGCTGGTCGACGACGCTTGACCGGAGCCGAGTTTTCGACGGGTGGTTCCGCCAGAAAGGCGCTGTGCACGCAGACACTCCGTCTTGGCAATCCTGGCTACGCGCTCGGCCTCGATCGCGAGCTTTGACTCGCGATCTGCACGCTCGATTCTCTCCTTGTCGATCCGTCGTTGAGTCAAGAAAGCCTCGCTGGGCTAACTGACCAATGGAATGTTTGCCCCGCTAAGAATGTTCCGCGTACTTAGCTCACTTTTTACCTTATCCGTCGAATATGTATTGAACATACGCCCGCGAACGTTGCCGAATGAAAAGGCCCGCCACCAGAGGCAGCGGGCGCTAGTTAGGGAGGAGTCACGAGCACCCCATTTGCTCGCGGATAGCCAAAACGGTACGCCTGGCTCACCTGGTTTTTAAGCTCGCGCCAGTTGAAGCCTTGCATATTCAAGCTGCGTGACTTTTCTGCCACAAGTTATGCAAACACAGCCACCCCGTTTGCCAGAGCCTGGAACCGTGACCGTGCGGTCGCGTTACCCCAGCATGCTCAAAAACATCGCGGCGAGCCAACATCGAGTGGATATCGGTGTCACTCCGCCTGCTGCAGCCTATGTCGGCCCTCGGCCCAGGCAATGGCCTCCTCGAGCCTGTCGTCGCCCCAAAAGGTCTCGCCGTCCACAACGAAGGCCGGAGAGCCGAAGATGCCGTAGCCTCGCGCCGCATCGGTCTCGGCCTTGAGTCGCTCATGAGCGGAAGGCGCGTTGGCCGCGGCGAACACAGCGTCCACGTCCTTTTCGAGCGGCGGCAACACATGCTCGAGATGGGCGCGATCGCCCAGCGCCATTCCTTCCAGATACCAGGCCCTGAAGCTCGCCAGTGTGTAGGCTTCGCACCAGCCGCCTTCCGCCGCCACCATAGCAACACGGTTGGCGAGAAGATCGGGATCCGTCGGCCAGATCGGTGCCTTGACGAAGGGCACCTCATGGGTAGCCGCCCGCCGCGCCACGTCGCGCCACATGTAGGAGACCTTCGCAACCTGGGTACGCAGCGCTATGTTGTTTTCGGCCATGACGGTCCGGACATTGAAAGGCCGCCACCGCACGGCAATACCCGCCTGCCTGGCCATCGCTCCAATGCGCATCACCGAAAGGTAGGCATAGCCGCTGCCGAAGAAGTAAAAGAAGTCGAACTGCCTCACGTCGCCCTCCATTGGTTTGTGTGAGAGAACGCGGCGCCAGCGATAGGTCGCTGCCTATCTGACGTCTCCGCCGACGATTTCATATCTCCCCGAAGTAGCGAGCACGCGCCTGGTCGTCCGACGGCGCCTCCGGCCCCAGCCCCAGCGCGTCCGGAACGCGCGTCGGATCGCCGGCAAAAAGCGCAAATGCGTGGTTACGTCGCTTGTCAGCAGCATCTCCACGATCGAACAGCAAGGCTGTCTGCATCGCCTCCAGTCGCCGCATCCGCCCGTAGAAGTCGTCATGGTCCGTGGCATAGGTCTCCGCTGCCGATCTCCAATCGGAGCTCTCCAGCAATCGGTCCCTCAGCAGTCGCACATCCCGAAGTGTCCTCGACAAGCCCCTGCCCCAGGCAGGGTCAGTGGCGGCCGCTGAGTCGCCAACCAGAACAACGCCATCTCGGTATGGGTCCTCGACCCAACGGTGCGATCCGTCGAAGCTGGCGAACGGACCAACTTGTCGTGCCCTATCGAACCAATGGCCGGGAGCGCCGACCGCCTTCAGCTGCCGTATCATCTCATCGACCGAATGGCGGCCGGACAGCCGCTTCGGCAGGACATCTTTGTGATAGATGAGATAAATTCGGTTGCGTCTGGGCGCGATGCGCATGGCGATTACCATTCGCCCGCCCGCGGGATCGTAGAAAAGATTGACAGTGTTCGCCGTCGGCCTCGCCTCGCGGGCGAGGAACTCCGAGCAATTAATGTTACCCTCCAGAACCATGCCCGCCGTGACCAGTTGCTCAGGGTCGTGCAGTACCTGGAAGCCGAGATGCGACCGCAGCCGTGAATCCCGTCCGTCCGCTAGAACGATGAGGCGGGCAGAGAACTCTCTGGCGTCGCCTCCGATACGAAGCCGTGGCAGATCTCCAAATGTCACTCCCGAGACCGCGTTCCCGCGCCTTACCGCGGTCCCGAGCGTTTCGGCACGTTTCAGGAGGACAGCTTGCATCTCGGCATGTGGAAATGTCACGCAGCAGGTGGCAGCCGGAGTCGTCGCAAGCAGATCACGCACTACGGGGGCTGAGCCATTTGTGAAACTTGAAAAGTATGCTGCCTCAATGGCGCACCTCTCAAGAAGCAGATCATAGATACCCAAGCGCTTCGCCTCGAGACTTCCCCAGGGCATGAGCACCTCGCCGCGGATTCGGTCCCTGAACTTTTCTTGGTGCTCGACGATGAGAATCCTGAGGCCGTGGCCTGCAAGGGCGATGGCAAGTGAAGAGCCCGCCAGACCACCGCCGACAATAATCAGGTCGTAGTCAACGACGGCGGCGCTAGACGATCGAGTTTTGCCGCTTCTTCCTGCTGACATCGCCCCACCGGTTAATATTTGAAGATGCTAATATATTTACCCCGCGCTGTCCGTGAGTCAAATCCCGGCGCCTGCGCGGTCATGCAAAGCAATGCTAGGCGTTCCTACGGCATAGGCGGACAGTCCGAGACTCATCGATGTCTGACATGCGGCGCATTGCAGACCGGCAGCGTTGGGCCGATGGCGGACTGACAGCTAACCGGAAGAGACCATACGAAGCTGTCATTCCACTATCGGGAAGGCGTCCTGACAAAGAAGTGGCCTTTACGCGCTAGGCTCACAAGGGACGGCGGGCAGTCAAATGGGTGACGGGTTTCAGCACTTCACGCGAAAGCTTGGGTGCAATCGCCCGGAGGGCGTTAGCCGAAACTATCGACGAGATGCCGACGCCTAAAGCTTTTCTGTCCGAGGCGTTGTCGGCGCATTTCGAGTGATTGCCGGGGCGTTGATACTTGTTCTCGTCGCAGGGCTGCCCAACCACTAACCGCAATCATATTCACGCCCGGTGTCTCGCACATATTCTACGATATCGGGGCGTGAAAGTAACGATGTTTCTCGAAATCAAGGAGATTAGCCAAGCGGACGACATTTGGTGAAGGGAAGCACGGCCACCGACGGCTTGAACGGAAGTGGCAAATCCCTCGCCGAGGCGATAGCCGCCGGGGCTTCTTGTGCCCGCTCTCCCGTTTCGACCCGGTAGGCGCGAACTGCCCCAGCTATGTTCTTCATCGCATGATCGCTTCGTTCGGGTTGAGGCGAAGCGAAATCTCGTACTCCTTGGCAGATTCCAAACAAGCAATCAAGCCGACTACATGCAAATCGGTTATGGGCCAAGTTTTGATGTCGCCCATGCTCAGTGCGAGATGCAAAAAGGATCGGTTGACCAAGGCTATATTGCTATCGGATCGCCCGGATTCTTTGCAGGGGCCGGAATCGGCAATGCTCTTGGCAACTTGGCCGCCGAAGATCAATATATGAAGAACTGTCTCATCCTAAGTGGATGGAAGCGCGCACTGCACGGACAGGGCGCTGCCGCTGCATCAGCCGTAGCCGCCGGTGCGCCGCCGACACCCTATGGGATCCAGCGCGCACCTGGCAGTTGGATCAACACGGCCCTTCTGGATTGGTCGGATGCGAACAACAAATGCGTCGCTGGCGACATGACCGCATATGGCACTCGAGCGAAGCTTGGGGCTCGACTTAGGGCGGCTGGCGTCAACCCGGCACCGGTCTGATGGTTGGCGCGACGACGATCTGGCGCCGGGGATCGCTGCTCTGCCTGAGCGCCCTTCTGTGAGTCAGCGGGTGCGGCGCTGACTACCTCAACCACTACGACTCCGTGACGCTCGCCGCCGGCGAAGCCAACCGGGCCAACAGCATCGCCCAGACCGTCGACCCGTTCAACCCGAATAGCCAGAACACGCACATTGAGAGCGATGGGCAGCCGATCGCCGGCGTCGTTCAACGATATCGGGGGACGACGTTGGGGCCTGCACCGCAAGCTGGCATCGTGGTGAATGTCGGTTCAGGCGAACAACATCCTTGCGACCTTCAAATACAAACGGACAGCGCGGGCAAGCTTTGCGGCGGCCGAGCTGCTGAGGCGAAGCCAGGCGGTCGTACGGGTCACGAGACGGGCTACTAACGGGGCCGAGAGAGACAGACGAACGTGGGCAAAGTCCAGCGTCATGAAGGTGCCGATCAGACTGACCGGTGGCGAAAGAACGCCAAGAAGCGGCACCGCGGGTTTTGGCGGCTGGAGTATTTGTTCGCGCTGATCCTTGTGCCCGTGGCCGTGATCCTCTCTCAGAACCCCGATATCATCGGCGCGGCACCAAGCCTCATGCCACCTGAAGGCATTGTCGACGCGGCTCCCAGCACTTCCCTCTTTGGCGTCGGTTGCAACATCAAAGGAAATATCTCGATCAACACCGGGGAGCACATTTATCACGTCCCCGGCCAAAAACATTACATCGAGACGATCATCCGGCCAGAGTATGGCGAGCGATGGTTCTGTAGTGAGGCCGAGGCCGTCGCGGCTGGTTGGCGGAAGGCCAGGCGGTGATAGCGCGGACGTTGAAATACCAGATTGCAGTAGCCGCTTTGCTGGCCAGTGTTGTTGGATCTCAAGCTGACACGCGGCGGGGTGATTTCACCAATGCTCTTTGGTATTCGTCTAAGTGCCCAGCCTATGAACTCGACCCTGATATAGCCATGGGGGTAGCAGTTTCCATAGGGCTTCCGGATACCCCAAGTTCAATCATAGTTGCAGAAAACGAGGGCGAACAGTCCATGCTCTCGAACGTAGCGCCATTCGCTGGGCGTCCCGAAGCATCACAACTCCCGCAAGACGTGTGCCGCTGGGCATACTCAATGTTTGGGCCAGATGGAACAAAGATCAAAGGGCTGCTGAGAATACGGACCAAGGGATGACAACTAGCGTCCTAGTTGCGGCCTCGCTATCTGCCTAAGCGTCGGCATCGGGATGGCAATCGCCGGCTAAGGGCCGAAGCTGATCGCCGCGCCTACGAAGGTCTTTGACCCTGAAAGCGTGAAGGTGAAATCATCCGTGGCGGTCGCCGCAGACGTGGCGATAACCGTGACGACATGCCTGGGGTAATTGGGCATTCGGTCCCAAACATGAGTTCGCTATTTACGGCTTGACCCCTTTCTTTGCGGAAAGGTTGCGCATCTTGATGGTGATGCCCTCGGGCTGGATCGCAGTGAACTGCGACGTGAGCCCGTATTTCTCCCATTCGGGCCCGAAGCCCGCCATCACCGGACCTACACAAAAGGTAAACCACTTCGGATTCTTCGCGACACCAGGCTCGCACTGATTGGTGATATAGCAATGCGGTGCCTGGTTGGTTGGAACGTTGTCGGCAGAATAGATCAACTTGTCGTCGCAGGTGACTCTGATCCAGCCCGTCCTGTCGGCCGCCCATCGTACCTTCATGGAAAAGGCCACCCAGGAACCGAAACGCGCCGGTGACTGGCACTCATTGCCGAGGAAGGTAACGCCCTTGGTTGCGTCTACCTTCAGCATATAAAGAAAATTGTGGATGAACGGCCCCTCCCAACTGGCGATGCGGAGGCGGCTGTCCAATCCGCCCGGCAGAAAGCCCATCGCGTGGCCGTTGAAAAAGCCGGGATAGTTGAACGATGGATCGACCCACAGGTCGAAGCGATAGTCCATGCTCTCGCCTATCTTGCCGTCCGGCCCAATCAATGTGGCGCGTACATTGCCGTTGTGGCAGTCATTCTCGCCACGGCCGTCACCGTAGTCCACGCTGCTGCATTTGCGATCGAATATCTGGAAAGTGGTGACGCCGCCCTTGGTCACCGGTCTCAATGGCCCATTCAGCCCATTGTTCTTAAACCCGACAGGAAACTTGTCGGCCAGCGCGGAACTTGAAAAGAGCGCCGCCACCAACGTCACAAACAGGAGAATGCACCGTTTCATGCTCCCCTCCCAATTCTGACAGGCGAGGCTATCAGCGAGGTGCCGGTCAGGCAATCAAGCGCTGGCCGTCGCAGACAGAGGAATCGACCTTACGGGAAACACGGAGCCGACCGGTTGGGCTCGGGGCACGCTTGCACCAGTGGTCATGCCGGCCAGCAAGTCGCTCACGGCGCCGATCCCGGCCGGCAAGCTACTGCTGTTTCGACACAAGCTGACGCACAAAGGCCAACGCTTGGCGTTTGCAACCGCTACTCACCATCCATCCAAGAACGTCCAGCGGATTTTGGGGAATGGCGTTCTGCGGAAACACCTTGATCTCGATCAACGCCGATGTCTTGTTGGTCTCGACAACGAAAGATTTCACCGGGGCAGGAACAGGGTCCGGAAGCGAGTAAGTGGGCTTGCCGGCGCTCCAGACCAAGCCGGTCAAGGACTGCCCACCGCCGAAGCGAACCGAGAACACTACCCTCTCTCCGATCCCGCGGCGTGCAAGCACCACGTCGCCATTGCGGATGCAGCCGGGAGCGGATTCTTCGATGGAAATCGCCCAGGGATCGTCAAGTCCACTTGGTTTGGATTGGCCGGCCGTGGTGCGCGCGCTTCCGATGGACTCGCTTCTCTGGCGCTCGTTGGTCAATAGGCTCGCTATCAGCGCAAGATTCGAGGGTCCCGCCTGCCCGTCGCCTGCCCCCGGCGAACTGTTGGGCGTCAAGGCATCCTCTGTGACCACGAAGGCAGCAGGCCCTGAAATTGGATTCACGCTACCGTCCTCGCCGAGCAAGGTGACGACTGTACCGGCCGGCACGTTGATAACGTCGCTTGGCGCGAAGACCTTGCCTGGCGGCAGTTCTTCCACAACCGGCTCAGTCGACAGGACCACATATTGGCTGCCGGCCACTGCGCATTGCGCCGTCACGACAACGGCCATGGCAAGGGTCAGAGAGGCGATTTGCGAGATCGAACGCATACGGCTTATCATGGCCCTATTTGTCGGCAAGATGAATGTCTGCCCGGAAGTGTCCGCTTGCAAGACGGCCATGGTGAAAAGCGATCAGAGCGTCTTGCGGATAGTTTGCGACCAACAGCTCAAACGCCGCTGTCGCGAGCTTGTCGTCGTTGGCAAGTAGGGCGTAAGCCTTGGCATACTCTTCGCAAAGTATCGAATTTTCCGACGTAGGGCTCATTGCCTCGAAGGCCTCGATGCCTTGGTTCTTGCCCTTAAGGTGCAGAACTCCTGCAGGGCGCAGCAAGAAGCGCGTTGTCCTTTTCGCGACTTCCGAGCTAATGCAATTTTTCGTGCCTATGTACTTGTTTGCGCCCTCCAGTCGGGCCGCAGTGTTTACCGTGTCTCCAATGGCCGTGTAATTGAAGAACCGATTTCCCCCGAAGTTGCCGACAATCGCCGGCCCGCTGTGGATACCTATGCGGGTAGCGCCGAATGAATGGCCTCGTCCCCGCTCTCGCAGCCGCTGCGCCAGATCCTGCACTGCCAATGCCAGGGACACCGCGCGCTCTGCCTGGTCATCTTGCGCTGCCGGGGCCCCGAAGAAGCCGACCACAGCATCGCCGATGACCTTGTCGACCGTTGCACCATGCTCGATGAACAACTCGCAGAGCCCGTCCAGATATTCGTTCAGTATGTCTGCCAGCACCTCTGGCGCCAGCTTCTCGCTGAGTGATGTAAATCCCTCGACATCCGTGAACACGCAGGTGATCTCACGGCGCTCGCCACCGAGATGGAGAGCGTCGGGCTCCTTGACGATCGCTGCAACGACGGCCGGACTGACATATTTCGAGAACGCGCTCTGAATGAAGCGGCGAGCGTTCGCGTCCCGTCTCCAAGCCAGGAAGCCAGTAAAGGCCGACAGACCGAGGACAAGCAATGCCGGGGCGACCATCGGAACGATGATCGCAAACCTCGCGAAGGCCCACGCCTCACCGATCCACACCAGCAGCACCGCACCGGCGACCGCAACAGGTTTGAAGACCACCGGGATCGGCCGCGAAACGATCCACAGGCAGAACAGCCCGGCAAGAAACATCGGCGCGTATCCCACCGCAGGCCAAGGGATCGATACTGTGTCCCCGGACAAGAGCCCGGCCAACGCGTGGGCATGGATGGCGACGCCAGGCAGAACACCAGTTTCCGCGCCGCTCAACAACGCGAACGGTGTTGGATGACGGTCTATCTGCTGCAGGTCCAGGCCGATAAGCACATATTTTCCCTCGAACCAACTCAGCGGTGCCAGCGGAACGGCCTGTGCCGGATAAGTCGGAAAGTTGAAGGGCAAGCTGTTGGCTGTGCGGTAATAGGCCATTTCCTTCGGCCCGGGGTCGCGACCAATGCCTGTCGATGCTGCAATCGCGGCAGCAAAGCTTGGCGTCCAGCCCTCTTTCGATTGTCGACCGGGAAAAGCCCCACGGACCACGCCGTCGAGATTGTCGTGCAACAACGCGGCAAGGCCCCTCTTTGCCGACGGGGCGAACGCGTTGAGATAGTCGAACTGCCTCGGGGTGAGGCCGTCAATGCGCGACGCGGAGGCGATCACGACGGGCACGCTGGCGGTTTCGATAACCGTCTCCAGCCGGGCATCCTTTTGCGGCTCCGTTGGCTGGTCGAACAGCAGGTCGATACCGATGACAAGCGGGTGAGCCGACTCGATCCGGGCTACGATGTCGGCCAGGAAGCCGCGGTCCAACGGTGAGCGGTATGGAAATTTCGCCAGGGTTTGTTCTGTTATTGCGACCACAACGATGTTGGGCGGAGCGCGAGTGAATGGCGAGATCGAGACCATCATCACATCGCGCAGAACATTCTCCAAGGGCGGTGAAACGAGAGCAGTCGAGATGCACAGCAGAACCAGATAGGCGAGCGAAGCGGCGATGCCACCTCGCCGGAGGCTGACGATCCCTCTAGGTATTCGCACTCCGAAATAGCCCCCTAAGCCAGTGGAAGCGCCACTCGCCGCCAGCATACCCGTTCGGCCCTATCAGGCAAATTGTCACCTGTTTTGCCTGGGAATGCAGGGCTGGCGCCAAAACGGGTGTCCGCCGAAAGCCACCTCCCTGCGCCGACCATTCGTCCGCAGCCCGGGGCAAAGCTCTTTTCGGTTGCATTAGCCTCTGCTACATTTCCCTGGGGGAGCCGTCTCTGCCATGCGCAGCGCTTTCATCCTGTTGGTTTTATTGTTTGTTGCTGTTGCGGGACAGGCAGCCGCCGAGAAACGGGTGGCGCTGGTAATTGGCAACTCGGCCTACCAACACGCCGCACAGCTCGCCAATCCGAAGAACGATTCGTCCGATATGAATGCCAAGCTTCAAAGCCTTGGCTTCGAGGTTGTCAGTGGCCAGGACCTCGACCTCGCGGGAATGCGTCGTACGGTGCGCCAGTTCCTGGACAGGCTCGACGGCGCCGACATGGCGCTGTTCTTCTATGCCGGGCATGGACTGCAGGTGAACGGCAACAACTACATGGTGCCGGTCGATGCCCAGCTCTCCAGCTACAATGACCTCGACTTCGAGGCCCTTCCGATAGACCTCGTCCTTTCAGCGATGGAGCGCAGCACCAAGGTCAACCTCATCTTTCTGGATGCCTGCCGGGACAATCCGTTCGCCGAGAAGCTGTCCCGCTCGATGGGGACGCGCTCAGGCTCCGTGAGCCGGGGGCTGGCCAGGCTTGGCAGCGGAGTCGGCTCGCTCATAGCTTTCGCGACGCAACCGGGCAATGTCGCCATGGACGGAGCGGGGCGGAATTCTCCATTCACGAGCGCACTGGTCGCTCACCTTGGCACACCGGGGCAGGACATCATGCGCGAACTCATCGATGTGCGCCGCGACGTGCTGGCGGCCACGGATGGCAAGCAAGTGCCGTGGGAGAACTCTTCGCTGACTGGCGAAGTCGTGTTGAAGCCTTTCCCCGAGGAACCGAAAGCGGCATCTGCCCCCACTTCACAGTCGGCGCCGCCGGACAATGCTGTCGAGCTTGCTTATTGGGCGACGATCAAGGACTCGACCGACAAGAGCTTCTTCGAGGCGTATTTGCAGCAATTTCCGGGCGGCGTTTTTGCCCCCCTTGCGAGGTTGAAGATCGACGCGATCGACAAGCGCATGGAAGCGGAACGGCAGGCGGCGCACCTGCCGGAGGCGGGGCGCGCCACCAACGCGACCGACGATGCCAAGGGGACGGAAGTCGCAAGCCTTGAGCATCGCGACCCGCTCGTCCAGTCATCCGCACCTGGCACAGACGCCAGCGAACTTGCGCGCGCCACTCAAAGGGAACTCTTGCGCATAGGATGCCTTTGGGGACGGGCTACCGGAGAGTGGGGAGCCGACAGCCGCAAAGCGCTGCAGGCCTACGCGGATCGGCAAGGTGTCAGGCTTGCATCGCTGGAACCGACGGCGGAAATTCTGGAAAGGCTAAGGGCGCTCGGAGGCCGTGTCTGCCCGCTTGCTTGCGAGCACGGAATGAGGGTGCAAGGCGATCATTGTGTGCCGCAGGCCAGCGGCCTGAGCGCGTTTGACGGCACCTGGAGATTGGTCAGACGAGCTACAACGAACTGCGGCGATTGGCGAGAACTCTCATCGTCCGTCGTCATCAGTGACGGCAAAGTATCGTCTGATTCCGGATTTACAGGAAGTATTTCGAGCAGTGGCGCGATCAATATGAAGCAGACCTTTGTCTATAAAGGAAGAACAGGCGGCAACACCCTGACTGGCGTCATAAGGGGTGACAATGGAACGGGCAAATTCAAAGGGACAGGAGCTGGCAGCGGGTGTTCAGGAAAAATTATCATGGATAGGATGTAGAAATACGGCGTCGGCTGTCACCCGCATCGGCGTCATTCTATCAACCCTCAGCGCCGGCACTTGGCCGTCGGCGGCGCCGGCACGGTCGCCGGTCCGGATGTCCGCAAATGTGAAACGGCAAATTGGCGGGCTTCGTGGTGCCGCGAACAGCGGCTGCTTTCAGGACTAACAGACGATGATCACTGCGACTGAGGTGTGGCGCTAAGCAGCGATGTCCGCAGTGGGGCCGCAAGAAGACGGTCCGGTTCCGAGACGAACCACCCAGAAAGTTGCCGTGCAGGGGGGTCGTGCCAACAAAGGAATTCAATCCATTCGCATCGCGCTCGTTTTTAGTAGGCTGTCGCGAGGAAAGGTTGAGGATCTGGCGTGACGCTAGTCAACGATCGTCTTCTCGAAAGCAAGATGACGAAGGTGGAGCAGGCGCGAGCCTGGAGCCCGCGCGTCATCTCGAAATTCGAGACACTGATCAACAGCGCCGACGACCACTCTCAGTTTCGCGGCATGCTGTGTATCTCCATCCGAACCGGTCCTCCCTTTTTGCAACTCGTGCAGAAAAGAGCGCGCTCCACCGAGCTGAACAGAGCTTCCTTGCCGTAGCGCTTGATCAAGCTTGCCGGCTTCACTTCCGCATGATGCGAGCAGGTCGTGCACCACGCTCGCAGCGTGTGCCAGCTGCGCAGGTCGCCCAGCGCGACGTCTAGTCCGGCGTGAATACTGCCGTCGATGATCGTCTGCGGCGGGACCTTCACTTCGCCCGGTGTAATGATCTTCTCCATAACGTGGCGGCTGTTGTAGTGGATCAGCAGCATGCCCGGCCGGCGCCGGATGGCGGCGTGCCAGGCCGCCTGGCTCACCATTGCATCCGGCGATCGACAGATGGTTTCGAGATGCGTCTTCTCCTCTCGGTCCCATACCTCGATCCGGAAATTGTCTTCGGCAGTGTCCACCATTTAGGGGCGCGCCTTATGCCAGCCGCGAGAAAAGCCATTGGAGATCGCCGCGCGACAAAGCGAGTTCCCGTTCAAGTTCGGCGTTCCTAGCCAGAGCGGTCAGCAAGGCGACCACAGCGTCGCCCCCGGCTGCAGCAATAGCTTGCTGGGCCGCCAACTCCAATTCGGACATAGCTTCGCCGATCGGCGCATTTTGGCGCTTTCCCATGGCCCTTTTCCTGCTCAGATAGATCAGGAATAAGGAACATATTCCTGTCCGGTCAAGAGGCGCTTGACTATTTTGTTCTCATTTCGTTCACTGTCGGCAGGACAGCCACACCGTAGGATCGGGAAGCCTGTCGATCGAGGAAATGTCATGTGCGGCCGCTACACCCGATATCTGACATGGTCGGAAATCCACCGACTCTACCGGCTCACGGCGCCGGCGGAAATCGGCCGCAATGACGAGCGGCGCTACAACATCGCGCCGACGCAGGACGTGCCTTTCGTCACCGCCGGCGAGAACGGGAACCACCGCCTGCGGGAGGGGGGATGGTGGCTCGTTCCGTTCTGGGCAAAGGAAATGCCTAAGGCGGCCATGTTCAACGCCAGGATTGAAAGCATCGACACGACGCCGGCCTTCCGCGACGCCTTCAAGTCGAAACGCTGCCTGATCCCGGCTGATGGCTTCTACGAATGGACGATTTCGCCAGCCGACGGCAAGAAAGATCCCTGGCACATCTACCTGCCGGGCCACGCGCCTTTCTCGTTTGCGGGTCTATGGGCACACAACTCCAATCTCGATATCACCAGCTGCACTATCATCACCGAGCCCGCAGGCGAGCCGATGAAGAACCTGCACGACCGTCAGCCGGTCATTCTCGACCAGACCTATTACGACGCATGGCTCGACCCGGCGACGCCGAAGGAATATCTGAAAGATATCCTCAGCCACGACATCGACGGCCAGTTGCAGTTCAACCGAGTTGGGCGCGACGTCAATTCGACCGTCATAAACAAGCAGCCGAATGATCAGCCTGCCCTGGTCGGACCGATAAATCCGCTATGAGCGACGAACCAATCAAGCTTGCCGAAGGCATGATGGCGGCGCCGCACGTCTGCGAGTTTGAAGGATGCGGGAAGCGCGCGCCGTTCGGATTTGCCAAGCCGAGACAGCCATCGCACTGGTTCTGTTTCGAACATCGAGAACACGGCGACCGCTATTTGGCGGGGGTGAGATGATCAGTCGACCAAGAGAAGCGAACGATTATCCAGACCGAGTCATCGACTGCCAGGAGGCAATGGAGCCCGGCTTCCAGGCCATCGTTGATTGCATGCTGGAGGCTGGCTGGTCGCGCGGCGAAATGCTGCGGTCACTGAAGCGGCTGATCGCGGCGGACAACATGACCCAGAGAGAGAACGCCAGGACGGAAACACAGCTTGCCATTGCGCGCGCCATGATGCGCGCCGGGAAGCCTTTATAGCTGAGGGATTGTAGGCACAGCACCAGCCGCAGTTACTCGAAGGCGGACCTGGGGCCCGCCTTCGACGTCCGGCCTAGGTTCAGCCGCCCATCTTCTTTGCCATGGCGCAGAAATCTGCGTGCGACTTGTTGAGCGTGGTATCGCCGCAATCTTTCAAAACCGCTTTCTGTTCATCAGGTTTCATAGCCGTCCATCCTCTAAGACCGCCGCTGGGGTGATCGCCTTCAGCCGCTGCGGCGATCCGGCCAGTGGCGAATATGAGGACGCCCGGGTGTTCTGTTCCTACGGGTCGTTGCCCGTATTGGAGGTCGAGACCGCAATCGCCTGCTAGGCAAATGCGATCGAAACCACCACGCGAGCTTGTTGTGTTCAGGCCGACTCGGAAAAATATGACCCCCACCGCTGGAACCAATATCCACACGGGCTGTTGAGCTGTGCTGGTACAAATGTTCCGCGGTACATTTCCACCCGATTGGCGTGCTCGACACACGAAGTCAAAGCAAGAAGCCGCCTGTGGGAAACAATATGAAATTCGTTAAGGTTGCAGCGCCGTTGGCATTGTTTTGCGCGCTTGGTGTCAGCCCGGCGTTCGCTGTATGCAATATCTCCGATGCGAAACTCGAGGAGGCCGTGCTCAAGAGCCCTGAGTTGCGCAAGCCAGAAAACCGATACCTGGTCCATGACCTGCGCACCTTGAGGGATGCGGCGTTCGTTCTATGGACATACGGTTTGCACGACGATTGCGAGCGCGTGCTCGCCAATATCCGCCAACTGATCGCCGCGCCGTCAATGGCCAAGCTCGCGGGTAATGATGAGGATCTTGCCGATGAGCAATTGGCAGCAGGCGAACCTAAGCAGCATGAAGGTGGGGGTATCCAGGGCAATCGTGACGCCCCAGACGCCCGCCCGCTCATCAATCTCGACGACCTTGGACCTGGCCTTCGCGTCGACGAGATCGTCGGCTCCGAGGTCCGCAGCTCGGATGACAAGATCGTTGGCGAAGTTCGAAATGTCGTGATTGGCACGAAGGACCGATGGGACTACGCAGTCGTTGCCTCAGGTGGGTTCTTTATCGCCGGTAGGGACAGTATCGTCGTCCCGCTACGTTATCTTCAAGTGAACGAGGAGCGGACAAGCTTCTACCTCCGCATCTCCAGCGCCGATGTCAAAGCCGTGCCGTTGATGCCCGACCAGAAATATCTGTGGCTTGCGGATGAAGCGTGGCGAGCGAAGAACGATGCGATCTTCCAGAAGTTGATCCCGGACCCGGTTCGCTCTGGAACCCCGTCGGTCCCACAAGCCAATACCGACTCCAAGTGAAAGATCGAGCCAAGCCAGCTCGTTCCCTGGCGGTCGAGACCTCGATCACGTGTTAGGCGAACGCACGAGCCTTCACGCGCACTTCTTGCGTTCAGCTACCTCGACACCAAGCCGGAACGCCTGGCCGTCCGCGTAGGAGCGCGCGTAACTTTCGGCCTCGAAAGGGAAGGTCAGCGTGTTGCCGTAGGCTGTCACGCGGACGGTCCATTTCTTGTCGCGAATGATTTCGACTGCGTGCTCGGGCGATCCCATGTGTCCTCCCACGATCACCAAGTGAGGGCACGGAGATAGCGTCGCAAAAGTCGTTTGAATGCAAACAATTCGACACGTCGGTGTCGTAATGGCGTTGGTCCGGTCAAATGGCCTGTTGCCCAGCCTCCGGATGGTGCGTCTACTATCGAGATTCAGACGACCAGGGGAAATTGAGATATTGATCGCGGCTGTCGTAGCAGATGTTGCCATACATCCGTAGATAGCCATCTCTTCGCGCCGGATCGGCATAGACCGCGCCTGGATTGGCAAGATCCTTTTGATAGTCGCCAAGGTTTTGCGCCGTGATGACGTGCGGCAGGATATCCATCGCTTGCGGGATCGGCTTTCCCTCGAGCCAGTCGGCCGCATGCTGGCCCATCGCATATCCGAAGACAGGCGAATTCAGGCTGACCGTCATCTTGTAGGGACCTCCCTTTGTGATTTCGGCTATTGCCTCGGGCTCGCCGTCGATCCCTCCGATGAACTGATCCGGCCTGTCCTTGCCAGCCTCCCGCAGCGCCTGCAGGGCGCCAAGGACGACACCATCGGCGCCCAGCACCACGTCCACATGCGGATGCGCCTGGATGACCATCCGCATCGTGGCCAATCCTCCTTCCTTGCTGACGGGATTGGGGGAGATATCGGCTACGATGCGCACGTCTGGCAGCGTGTCGAGCGCATCGCGGATGGCGACGAAACGCGGCGTGAGAAATTGCAGGCTGTCCTGGGTCAGCAGCACCACGTCGGCTCGGCCGTGGAACTTGTCCTTGATATACGCGACCGCCGCGTCTCCCAGTTCCTTCCCGGTGAGATATTGCGGCGCGTTGAGCAGCGACGTTGCCGGCGGTGCGACGACCGTGCTGACATAGGTTCCCGACCACATGGCCTTTTGCAGGCTGGGGGCCAGCGCCGCCGGGTCTACGGGAGACACAACGATCCCTCCCACCCGCTCGGCGCGCAGCGCCTCGACGTCCGAGATCATCTTGGCGCTGTCATTGGCGGCGAGGGCGACACGATATTCCAGATGGTTGTCTTCGGCCGCCTGAGCCAGGCCATGATCGACACCCTCGATGAACTCACGCTTGTTGTCCTTGGCGAATGCCAGGATCGGCTTGAGGGCGGTTGGCTTCGAGCAGCTCGGCGCCGTTGGAACGAATGGCTGTAGAACCGTCGGAACGGTAATGCCGGGTGACCCCTCGGCCAACGAGGCGACATTGGTTGCGAGCAGCAGAGCAGCGATCGGCAGCACCTGCTGCATGGCGAATCTACCGGTCTGCCAAAACATCGAACTCTCCACCTGAAGAAAACGCCGGGCGCATCCTTGCATGACCCATGGCGGAGGCAAAGCCTGCCAGCGCGCATAGCCCGTCACTGCGGCAGGGCAAAGCTCAGAGCCACCGCTGTCCCGGGATCGCGTGCCTGATAGGCAACATCGGCGTCGATGCTTCTTGCCATTGCCTTGATGATGCGCGTTCCCAAGCCGGTGCCCTTGATGACGTTGCCGGCGTTGCCGACGCCGTCGTCCTCGACGGTCAGCAAAGCGCGACCCGGCCCGTCCTCGCGCAGCAATACGCGTACATCGCCGGATTTATCGGGATAGGCATATTTGAAGGCATTGGTGACCAATTCGGTCACGATCACCCCGAGATTGATCGTGGCGTCGATGCCGAGTGTCAGCGGCGCCAGATCGCTGATCAGGTTGGCGCCGTGCCCCTGGCCACGCATCGAGCCGCCAAGGTTTTCCAGGAGGCCGCCGAGATAGCCGTCGAGTTCGACGATGCCGACCGAGCCGGAGGTGTAGAGGCGCTTGTGCACCGAGGCTATGGCGAAGATGCGCGCTTGGGTTTCGGCAAGCGCATCCTTGGCACCCTTGTCCGTCAACACATTGGCCTGCAGGTTGACCAGCGATGAGACCATTGCAAGGCTGTTGGCGACCCGGTGGTTGACCTCGGCCAGCAGGAGTTCGGCGCGGTCGCGCGCCGCACGCACCTGCGCCTCGGCGGCTTCCTTCTCGGCGACGAGGCGTGCCTTGGCGACAGCCTGATCGAGAGCGGAGGCCAGAAGGGCTATGAAGTCGTCACCGATCGTCTTCGGCACGAAGTCGCTAGCCCCGGCCTTCAGGGCGGCCACCGCGACGCTCATTTCGGAAGAGCCTGTTACATAGACGGCGGGGGGAGCAGCGCCGCGCGTTGCAAGCCTTGCCAGGAATTCAAGCCCGGTCCCGGCTCCCAGATAGTGGTCGAGCGCCAGGACGTCGAAGCCGCCTTCCTCAAGTCTGGTCAGAGCCTGTTCCGGGCTGGAAGCATGCTCGACGACGAAACCGAGGCGGCCGAGCTTCTTCTGTACGAGGCGCGCGAGCGCGTCGTCGTCATCGATGTAGAGGACCCTGGTTTCAGGCATCGCTTTTCAGGCCGTTTCCGGGACCTGAATGACGGTGAACAGGAGGCCGAGCTGCCTGATGGCGTTGGCGAAGCCTTCGTAGTTCACGGGCTTGGTGATGTAGACGTTGGCGCCGAGATCGTAGCAGCGCTGGATCTCGCGACTGTCGTCGGTCGTTGTCAGCACCACGACAGGAATCCGCTTGAGATGCTGATTGGCCTTGATTTGTTGCAGAATATCGAGGCCGGTCATGTCAGGCAGATTGAGATCGAGAAGGACAAGAAGATGACGGCCGACGCTCGCATCGCCAGAGCCATCCGGCCCGAGCAGATAGGCGAGCGCGCTGGAACCGTTGGTGAAAGCCACGACATCGTTGTTGACGCCGGCGCGGCGAATGTTCTTCTCGATGAGACGCGCATGGCCCTCATCGTCCTCGATCATGACGATCGTTACAGGTTTGCCGGCTTGGCTCATGCAAACGCTCTTTCGTTTGATGCCGCGATCAGCGGCAGCTCTATCCTGAAAGTTGTCCCAACGTCGAGCTTTGATTTGACCGTGATATCGCCGCCTAGCCTGCGCAGGATGGCTCGTACATGCGCAAGTCCGATACCGTCGCCAGGCAGGTCCTGTAGACCCGATCGCCGAAACAGCTCGAAAATGCGTTCCACGTCCTGCTCGGCGACGCCGCGGCCATTGTCCTCGAAATCGATGGCGATGCGGCCACCGGGGATAATCCTTGCTCCGACCCTGATGCGAAGTGGCCGCGCGGGCGAGCGATATTTGGTCGCATTGTCGAAAAGGTTGGCAAAGACCTGCTCGAGCGACAGGCGATCGGCCTCGATCTCAACGCCTGCGAGATCGACGTCGATCTTCCCGCCCGCTTCCTTGACCTGATGCTGGAAGCTGGAGACGGTGCTTTCGATCAAAGACGCAAGTTGAATGGTTTCGGGCCGCAACGGCCTGCGTCCCTCGCGCGAAAGCTGGAGGATGGCGTTGATGAGCCCATCCATTTTGCTCGTCGACGAGCGGATGAAACCGATGGCTTCCGGCAGGTCCTCCGCCGCCGCCACTCGTGCGTTGGCAACGAGGGGGTCGGACGCGTTGGCGCCGATGCCGGACTTTTCGATGAGCGTCTGCAGGCTGGCGACGCCTGCTTCCAGCTCGCTGGTGAAACCCATGATGTTGACGAGAGGCGCGCGCAGGTCATGGGTGACGATGTATGCGAAGCGCTGAACCTCTTCATTGGCCCGCACCAGGTCGGCGGTGCGCTCGCGCACCCTGGTTTCCAGCCCGCTGTTGAGAGCCTCGAGGTTTCGCCGCGCGGCGCTGAGTTCGCGCGTGTGGCGCAAGAGCGACGCCCAGGCAAAGCCGACCACGATAACGATCGCTATGCCGCCGGCTATGGTGATCATGCGCAGCCAGGCGAAGTAGGACCGTTGTTCCGCCACCCGCGCGGTCAGCCGGTCGTCGGCCGCAAGGATGATGCCGTTGAAGTAGACGTTGGCCTGATCCATCAGCGTCTTGCCACGGTTGGAAGCGACGATCGCCGCCACGGCATCGTCCTTGCGCTGTCGCTTCAGGGCGACGGTCTTGTCCATTTCGGCAAGTTTTTCGCCGATGATTGCCTTGAGCTGGTCGATCGATGCCGCAGTCTCGGGTTCGCCGGCAACGAGGAGCTGCAACTTTTCGAACCGGCGAAGAGCCGAAGACTTTGCCGTATCGTAAGGCGAGAGATAGATCTCGTTGCCGTTTAAGAGGAAACCCCGCTGACTGGATTCCGCCGAGAGCAGCGAATTGCGGACATCGACGGCGGCGGTGCGCGTGTCGCGCGCCGCGATCACATCGTCGAAGCTGATGCGCGACTTCTCGGCGAGCAGGTATGTGGCGGTGACGATGCCCATCAGAACCAGCAGGCCCATCGCCAGCAGAGCGCTGGAGCCACGCAGCATGACCTTGTCGGTTGGATTTTCAGACAAATTCGTCTCACTGGTGCGCATTGGTGGCGTTATCTCTAGCGAGCGTTATACTTTCCCACAACCGACGCGCCGGCCAAACAAGGCTGTGTTCGCGTTGCATTGAGGGAGGGGACAAGTGACTTCGACTTTTACCGTCCATGATGCCAGCGGCTATGAGAAGCTCATGGGCCGATGGAGCCAGAAGCTTGCGCCGCTGTTCATAGATTTCGCGGGCATCTCGGCTGGCGAGTAGATCCTCGACGTCGGCTGCGGCACTGGCAGTCTGACATTTGCCCTGCTGAAGGCGGCTGACCTCAAGGAGATCACCGCCATCGACTATTCGCCGGTTTTCGTCGCTGAAACGATCAGGCGCAGCACTGATCAAGAATAAAGGTTGAGCAGGGCGACGCCTGCGCGCTGGCCTTTGACGATGGAGCCTTCGATCGCTCGCTGGCGCTTCTGGTGCTGCATTTCGTCACCGACGCCGGCAAGGCTGTGGCCGAAATGCGCCGCGTCGTTCGGCCTGGCGGCGTCGTCGCCGCTTCTGTCTGGGATCATCTGGGAGGCATGCCGGGCATGCGCATGATGGTCCATACGGTTGCGGCGCTCAGCGAAGCCGGCCGCCAGTTTCGTGAGCGCTATTGCTACCAACCCATGATGAGGCCGGGAGAGATGAAGGCGACCTTCATTGAGCAAGGGCTTCTGGAGGTTAGCGCGACGCAGCTGATGATCCGGATGGATTACAGCAATTTTGACGACTATTGGTCGCCGATGGCCGCAGGCGAGGGCCCGTTCGGCAAGTTCTTGTCGTCCCTCGATGCGCCGGATCGCGCGAGAGCCGAGGCGGCGGTGCGCGAAGCATATCAGGCCGGCCAGCCGGACGGCCCGCGTTCCTTTGCCAATGTCGCCTGGGCTTGCAGGGGGGCGCGCCCTGAGAGCACCAAGAAGCCTGTCGCATCCGGCTGGGAGGGGGTGACAGTCCCTGGCCGAGGAAGGCGCTAGGAAGACTGGCGCGAGTTTTCCTCGTCCCGCGAGGCGCGTACTTCCGAGCCCTTTGGCGTTTCTGGCTCGGGCCGCTGCGGGTGCGCACCTGCCTCCAGCCCATGCGAATAAATATGCGTCAGCAGGGAAGCGGCCGCACTTGCGCGATAGGACGTGCATCCGACCAGTTCACGTCCGCCGAGGCTGGCAGGTCTGTCGGCGACGCGGTCCCATACGGTCCACTGCAGGTTGGCCTCTTTCTGGCAAAAGAAGCGAGAATTGGGATTATCCGTTTTACTGATAAGGGGGTCCGGGATTTCTTCACCACTAAGTCACCCAAGAAAAATGGTGCTGAGCTTGGGATGAAATAGTGTATGCGAAATCATCTCCTTGACCGGGATCAAAAGATTCTGGCGTCTAATTTAGAACCAACACACTCAAGGCGACACAAAGGAGGCGCCAACACGCCTCACGTTGCGAAATCAGGCCGCCTGTTGCCACCGGGTTACAGCGCCGATCGAGGGTCTGAGATACGAGTGACCGCAGCGCTTGAGTTTTCTGGATTGTTGGCGGGGGCCATCCCGGGAAGCCGCGTAGTACGAGGAAAAAAGCCCGTCGGCTTCGGTCGGCGGGTTTTTCTTTGCTGCTTTGTCCGAATGGGGGGGAAACGGCCAGTCCGCTATCGGGGCGAGCACGGCGGATAGCTGCCATTCGGCAGACGGGGCGTTCATCAATAAAAGTGCGGCGAGGAACCCATGACGGAGGCTCCAGATATCCGGGCCGCCAATTGTAGGGAAGCGCTTAAAGCGCGGCGATATTTCCGACGAGCGGACGCATTTCTACAGCGGCCCTGCCGCGATTCACCCTCCAGCACGGCGATGTCGAGTGGGCAGCGGGGGTGATAACACGACGTCTTCGTGCTGCTGGGGCAGGCTCCCCTTTTCGGCCAGTCGCTTGCGCCTCTGTTCGCGGAAAACTGTCATGCCGTAGCGGGTGATGCCGTAGAACAACAGGCCAAAAATCAGGCCGAGTGGCACCGCACCGCACAGCATGGGCTTTAAGACCGGTGCCCACAATTGCGAAATTGAAAGGGTCTGCAACATTTCACTCAGATGAGCTGGCCGATCGTGACTTTGAATGTGGCCGTGCAAAATGATCTTGCCGGTCTCCCAAGTCGCTCCCACAACAAACGGGAGGATCAGCGGATTGCCAAAGACAAATGTTCCTAGCCCTGCCGCCACCATGTTTCCTGAAATCATCCAGCACACGATGGCGGCAATGGCGAAATGGGACCCTAGTGGAAAGAAAGACGCGAAAACCCCAGCCGCCACCCCCGCCGCGACGGCGTTTGGAGTGGCATTCAGTCGGAGGATACGCTTTGAAACATACTGAAACGATCGCGAGAAGGACCGGCGCGGCCACATATAAATGCGCAATCGCTCGAAGAGACCATCAGGATTTCGGCGTCTAAAGAGCACTCTCTTGCCCACTTCAAACGCGGTCGGTTGAACGGAGGGACCTCGTTTCTGAAAAAACGCAGCCTGTGCTGCTTTGTTCCGAATTTGCTGATCAACCGGTTGTCCGAAAGCGCAAGTGCGGATAGTCGGGCAACAGTCGGAAAAACCCAGGCTGAGAACGCGGCATAGTTTTGTGCCGAGTTGAATGGGTAGGGCGTCTGGTTATCGGCATTACGCCAATCCGTCCCTGCGTCGGGCGCCCCCTTTTTCGGCTCCCGCGCAATGCGCCACGGGCCGCCGGGCTTCTGAAGTGGCAGCACTTTTCACCTCAACAGCGCCCACGACCAATACGCACCAATTACCATTTGCACTGCGAACGCAGTGAACCTGAGACTGACTGCGACCTGGGTCGTGGAGACGAGGTGAATTATCGACTGAACTATTCGCGCGCCTAACAGTGTGGAGGCCAGCGGATCCGTGACATCTGTCTTTGAAATAATGATCGCGACTCCGAGCAGACCTCCGAAAATTGGAAGCCCTTCTATGCAGTTGGCGTGGGCGCGGGGTAACCTCTGCATAAAGGGGGAAAGCGGCCAGTTGCAGTTCAACCGAGTTGGGCGCGACGTCAATTCGACCGTCGTCAACAAGCAACCGAATGATCAGCCTGCCCTGGTCGGACCGATAAATCCGCTATGAGCGACGAACCAATTAAGCTTGCCGAAGGCATGATGGCGGCGCCGCGGCAAGGCGGGCGGATCGAAAATCACGTCTGCGAGTTTGAAGGATGCGGGAAGCGCGCGCCGTTCGGATTTGCCAAGCCGAGACAGCCATCGCACTGGTTCTGTTTCGAACATCGAGAACACGGCGACCGCTATTTGGCGGGGGTGAGATGATCAGTCGACCAAGAGAAGCGAACGATTATCCAGACCGAGTCATCGACTGCCAGGAGGCAATGGAGCCCGGCTTCCAGGCCATCGTTGATTGCATGCTGGAGGCTGGCTGGTCGCGCGGCGAAATGCTGCGGTCACTGAAGCGGCTGATCGCGGCGGACAACATGACCCAGAGAGAGAACGCCAGGACGGAAACACAGCTTGCCATTGCGCGCGCCATGATGCGCGCCGGGAAGCCTTTATAGCTGAGGGATTGTAGGCACAGCACCAGCCGCAGTTACTCGAAGGCGGACCTGGGGCCCGCCTTCGACGTCCGGCCTAGGTTCAGCCGCCCATCTTCTTTGCCATGGCGCAGAAATCTGCGTGCGACTTGTTGAGCGTGGTATCGCCGCAATCTTTCAACACCGCTTTCTGTTCATCAGGTTTCATAGCCGTCCATGCGGCCTTGAAATCCTTTTCCGTCTTCAAAGTTTTCATGCCGGCATCGGTGAAGAACGGCGACATCTTTGCCGGATCGTCGAGTGCAGATGTGTTGCCAGCGGCAAGAGCCGAACCGGTCATCATCGCAAGCGCCATCGCGCCCATTGTGAGCATCTTGAAGTTCATCTGAGTATCCTCCTGTCAGGCCATTCAACAAAACGTGACCTATAAAAGAAACGTCCATTTGCCCGGACCGGTTCCCGGCTGCGCCCTTACGAATTGGCGTTTATTAATCGCGCCAACGCTGGCCGGTTGGTCGCCGCAGACAGCCGCCTTCAGGTGTCCGTCGCATCTAATGGTTGGCAGACCAATCATCTCTGAGAGCTCGGCCTATTCGGGCAGGCCGGGGTCGTAATGCACAATCGCGTCCAGGATCGTTCGATAGAGGCTGTGGACCTCTTCGTCGATCTCGCTCCGCTTGACACCAATCGGCTTCGCGTCTGCGATCAGCTTGTGCGTGAGTTCGTCTACCGAGATGACGTCCGCCTTCGTCGTCTCAGGGACGTTGTTGGCCAGCCACTGCTCCAAAAAAATTGATTCCGCGCGTGCTCATGTCGCGATAAGCTCGCCCGCAAGGTTAAGTTCCGCCTTACTCAACCTCGATAATCTTTCGGGCTGGCTTCTTCCAAGCTGCTCGACGACACTTGGCCGGAGCCGGGTTGGCGACGGGTGGTTCCGCCAGAAGGCGCTGTGCTCGCAGCCGCTCCGTCTTGGCAATTCTGGCTGCTCGCTCATCCTCGATCGCCAGCTTCGCCTCGCGATCTGCACGCTCGATTCGTTCCCTATCGATCCGTCGCTGGGTCAAGAAAGCCTCCATGGGCTAGCTGACCGATGAATTCCTACCCGTCGAAAATGTTCCGCCTTTCTGGAATGGATTATCGCCCGCTTGGCCCGGTCGGTTCGATAACCGCGGACTCGTCGAGTTCGGCTTCTAGTTGATCACCGACGGGCCTGTTTTTGGCTCCGCCCGGTGCAGCGACTCCATCAAAACCCTGCAGCCAGGCATCGGCCAACTCCTGCCAGTAATCCGGCACGGCGCGTTCCTTGCCGTCCTTGCGCGCCTGTGCGCCATACATCCAGGCGTAGTTCACACGCTCCTGGTCCTTCTTAGCCACGGCCATCGTCAGCCTTCTCTTTCAATAGATCTGAACGCCAAGGCGCTCGTTCTTTCGCCACCGCACCACGGCCCGATATCTAGTGTCGTCGGCATGGATATGCAGGACGAACCTGTCAGGAATATCAACGCCGGGATCGACCCCGTAACTCCGCACCATGTGTGTGCTGGTTCTTGACGGAGCAATTGATGGTTACACCCTCGGCAATGATGACCCCATCCTTCAGGACAGCCGTTCGATGATGAGCACGTCGCTCAATAGGTGGATCATCGCTACCCATATCTCTCATTCCTCCCGAAAATCCTGCAGCGAAGCGTGCCGCAAATCCTCTTCGCCGCGCAAGTGCTTCATACGGTCGATGATGTCGGGCTTCATCTATTGCGTCGCCAGCCGCTTCATCCCCTTAGGCGCCGGCCCGGCGCGTTCTTGCGCGCCTGGCCATATCTAATCTTCCCAGAAGTCCCTCAGCGTCGCGTGGCGCAGCAGCTGCGCCACGCGAGCCTAATGAGGACCCTGCCCTTGTCCGATCAATCCGCTATGAGCGACGGCGCGATCCAGCCCTAGCGACCGAGCGGCCATCGCGAAGCGAGACGAGTTCCGCCTCGTCTTTGATGCCGGCCATGTAGTTTGCGATAACCCGCGATGCGATCATATCTAGAGTGTCGAGGGACGGGCGAATTGACCTGGTTCGCACTGATACCTGGTTATGCCAGCGACACATGCGCCTCTTCGACAAGGTTGTAGAGGTTATCAGTCGGCGGGACGAGGCCGCGCTTCGATCCGTTGCGAAATGGGCCCGTGTGCCATCTTGGGGGGATCACATGATCCCGGTGCATACATGATCCCGCTCCGCCTCAAGGTCGAGACTGACGCTGTCGATCCATATGTGGTTCGGCTGCGGTCGTACGAAGGAAATCTCGGTTAGCGCTCGCTGGGCGAAGCTGGTCGGGTTGCGCAGCCCGGCGAGCCCGGATCTGCTTGAAGGCGTTACGGCTCGAAGCCGTGGTTGCGTTTTGGCAGAGCCGGGCGGCAACGGAGACATTTTGGAATAGTCTGGCACAGCACGATTACTGCGAGGTGCGCCTCCCGTTGAAACCATTGAGAAATTGGCGCGCACCCACCTCGCTGCTTTGGGGGGCACACCGCAAATCGAGGCGAAAACCACAACACAAACAACACCCCTACCGAGCCGCACATCGCGCTTCTTTATCCTGCCATCCCTCATCACTCCCTCACTCCCTCTCACGGCCCACCTGCCCGCCGAAATTTTCGCGACGGAACAGGTCAAAATGCGATTGACCAGGAAGGCGGCGATCATTGTGATATCGCGGAGGGACCCTGCACGAACAGGCTGCGAACAGTGTGGTTCGGATCTGGCGCACCTTCACCACGCGAGCCGTCCGCTTGCGGCACGAGCGCGGTGAGATCGGTGACCGCTCGTCCCGCCTGTGCTCGCACGCTGGCTGAGGGGATCGCCGTGAACACGGTCTCGACGGGAACATCGCTTTCGCGCTCGCCTTGCGAAATTGCGCCATCCCATGTGTTCGCCAGGTGCGCGAACATCGTGGAATCGCGTGTGCGCGCCCTGCCCGCTCCGTGGCGTGCACGTGCCGAAATCAATGCAGCATCATCCATCAGCGATGCGAGCTTCCTGACGTAGTCGATCGTCTCACGCGGCAGCGGACGGCCGGTGGCAAGGTGCTCTTCGTAGCGCGCAGGCCCGGCATTGTAGGCGGCGAGGAACCCGTCACGGCCGAAGCGATCCAACATCTCGCGCAGGTAGGCTGCACCGGCAAGAATATTGTCGCGCGGCTGATAAGGATCGTCCCCAGGCGGTACCTGGTGTGCAGTTCATTCCACGTCGGCGGCATGATCTGCATCAAGCCCATTGCGCCCTTGCCCGACACGGCGTGAACATCACCAACGCTCTCGACATGCATGACGGCGCGAAGCAGCCGCTCGGGAATGGCAAAGCGCTTGGCGGCCTCGTGGATATGCGCCGACCACGGATCAGAAGGCAAGATGACGCTGCCGGGTTGCGCCGGCTGCTCACGATGCGCGGAAGGCTCTGCACAGACCGTAGTCGCCGGGAGCGCGAGCACGACGCTTGCAGACAGCACCGCAATGCCTCGGCAGATGAACGCATATGCACCACGATCCCGACGCGCCTCCAGCTTGCCGCCGTGCTCGCTTCCGTCAAGGGCAAGGCTGCGCCGGCCGAATCTGCTTGCCGCCACCTGCTGCGTGGTGAAAGTTCTGAACGACGGGCATGCGTCCGGCCGCCCTTGACCTTCGCTGCGCGCAGCGTCTGCCTGACGGCCGATCGGGTCGAAGGGTTTGACCGGCGCCCGATCGATCCAAGGGTATGACACGAGAGGCTCGCTGATGCGCAAGCGAAGCATCCGATCAGCCTCGCTCGTCGCGCTTCGACGGGCGGCTCCAGTGCAAGGCCCAGCCACTTTTCTCGGCATCGGACTGGAACAGATTGGCGCGGATCGGTTGCGTAAAAGATAAGCACCAGCCTTCTCGCCGGTGCGATCCCATGCCGCGCCAATCTCCATGCCGTCGCAAAAGACACGATGATCTGGGGCGTTTTCGGCATTCCTTTAAGCAAGGAGGATGGCGGTCTTGGCATCTCGTGTCAGCATCGAGATGGTGCGGAAGAGCCTGTCATCGGACGATTGAAGGAGCTCGATCTAGACAGAGACAGTGTCATTCGAAGTGCGAGGGATGAGTGGTCACGACTCGCTTAAACCGAGAGAGACAAGACGGTTTTGGCGCCAATGAATTGCAGCCGGTCATCTGACTTATGCCCGCTGATCCCGCTGTTAGCCCAAGAAAATTGGAAGCCGGGCCGTTGCGTCGGAAGTGCAACAAAGGCGGTCGATCCGCGTTAAAGCCTCGTCCAAACATGGGAGCTTCGGTGATGGACCCGGCGACTGCGGCAGTGATGATTTTGCTTTCGTGCAGCCCGAATGCGCCTCTTGTCTGCAAGCCAATTAACATGCCCCCGGCAGTGTATTCGTCGCTTGGCGAGTGCCTGACTTCATTGAAAAGCAGGCTGGCTAGCGCTCCCAGGGGCGAAATTGTCGGCCGCTGCCGCAGAATCGACGCGACAGTGACCGGCTCGCTGCCGAACAGCTACTCAACAGTTGTTGTCACGCGGGGCATTGGGAGCAACGGCGTCAGCAGTACCTACATTGTGCCGCACGGAAAGTAGAAAGCCCGCTACTGTGGGGCAGCGGGCTTCGCAGGCTCCGGCGGTCTAGGATTTGTCGGCGCCTTTTGGATTTGGTACCGGTGCCTCTCGCACGTCTCGCGGTGACGGATCGATATGTTTAGGCTCCGGGGCTGCTTCGTCATCGACAGGCGTCTTATTCGGGTCGGGCGCCGGCCGTGGCTCTTTGGCTTGATTTGGCATCAGTTCCTCCGTCACATGAAACCAAATTGCCGTTCTGTCTGTTCCGATGGCGCCAACTTAAAGGCTGCCGGAAGTGGTAGCGGGCCAAATCTGCCACCGTGCCAGGCCGGCCCCTCCTGGGGAATGCTGGTGTCCGCGGACCATACGAACGTTTCGCCGTCACCTTCGTCGCGTTCGGCGTCATGACGCGCCTGTCCATAGCCGAACAGCTTGAGAGCGCGGCCGACCGGATTGCTGACGTGTCGCGGCCCGATTTGCAGATTGTTCTGCGGCGGGCCGCGCTGATGCTGCGAAACGTCGCGGGCGTGCCACTAGAGCCGGCGATCGAAGACGCTCTGAACTCCATCGCCGCTGAGATGAAGATAGGCAGGTCGGATCTCATTCAGATCGTCCTGCGGGAATGGCTTGAGACAAACGCCTATCTGCCGGTCCGGATGATTGACGAGGAAAGCGAAACGGACGGGCGCGCCTAAGCCCAAGCCTTGCGCGATCACACCATATCCCCTGCCCTGACCTTTGATAATCTGCGTCGGCGGCGGACCTGTTTCCGCTTGGGCGGCGCCTTTAGCCCAATGCCACCCCGCCCAGCGGGCGCCCGGCCATTTTATTGCCCTTGCGGGGACGAAATTTGCGAGCGAGTGAGCGTCATTTAATCGGCGCGCTCATGCTGGCCGGCGGCGGAGCGGCCTGGAACATTTCGACCCGTACTGGGTTAGACGGCATCCGTTTGGTTGGTAGCAGGGTGATTTCGATACCCCCCGATGTTTCAGAGGAGAAACCCCCACGGTGGGGCATTCTTCCAATCTTCGCGGGCATCCTTTTTGTGATGGCCGTCGGATGGTCTATTTTTGAATTGTTCTTCGAAGCGCCAAAAACGCAATGGAACAGTCCGGCAGAGGAAAGCCGCGTGCCAGACGATCAAAATCCTAAGTCTAGCAAAAAACCGTCCGGCCCATCGAGCTTGGGCGACGACAGAAGCCTTGATCGAGATGCTGTCGGGAAGTAGCGCTGCAAGCTCCCATTTCAGCGCTTCTTCGACTTCGGGGTGATCTCCTCGATCCTCACCTTGTCGCCGATCTCCTTGGCTATATCGAACGCCTCCTGCTCGTCCTTGGTGGTCAGCACGGTCCGCCAGTTCGGGGTTTCGAAGACGCTGACGACGTAGGTCGTTGCAGGCTTGTCGGTCATGCCCGCGGGTTGCGCTCCTTCGTTCGCATGTTTCGCCATATTAGCAAGAGTGCATATATTAGCCATGCGGCGCTTAGAGCGGAGGCCCAAATGGGCGGCTATAAGGCCTGGCATGACGATATTCACGACCATCAGGTCGAATGTTTCGCTGCAGAGAACGGCTTGCCTGCCGACCTCGTCTGGGAGTTGATCCTAAAACACGGTAACAGCCGCAAGGCCGTGATCAAAGCTGCGCAGGATTTAAGGCAACGCGACCGATCAGCACCCCCCAGCAGCGGCTGCCTTGGCCCTATCGAGGCCATAACCCTATCGCGGGCCGGGTCTGGCGTTCGCGAATTGCGCCCCTCGAATTGATGAATGCAGAGCCGACATATCGTCCTGTCGCCCGATCGGCCATCAGGGCAAAGGCAGGCTTACCGGCCTCACGCTCGACGCCAAGCAGATCGTATTCATCAACCGTATAGCATTTCGCCTTCAGCCAGATGGTTGACGGGCCGCTGCGATATTTGCTGTCGCGGCGCTTCGATACCATGCCTTCGAGTCCGGCTTTGTCGAGAAGATGGAAGATTGCCTTGGCCTCACCCGGCAACGACTCGCTGAACTGAATCCGGCCGCCAGGTTCGATCATGCTGCGCAGAATCTCGCGGCGCTCATCCAGCGCCATGTCGCACAGATCGTGGCCATTGAGATGCAGGAGATCGAAGGCGACAAAATAGAGATCATGCTGCCGGCGGGTGATCGCCTTGCGCAACTCGCCAAAGTCGGAAAAACCCCCGGCATAAGCAAGATGATCTCGCCGTCGATGATGGCGCTTTCCGCTCCGAGGCGCTTCGCCTCTTGCACCAGGTCGCGATATTTGGCCGTCCAGTCATGGCCGTTGCGGGTGTAAATGCGCGTCCCGTCTTCATCGATGATCATCTGCGAGCGATAGCCGTCGAACTTGACTTCGTGACTCCAAACGTCGCCTTCCGGAGGCTGGTTGACCAGGGTAGGCATCAATGGCGCGACGAACTTCAAACGCATGCGCGGAACTCTGACAGACCGCAGTTAAATTAGATTTCGCTAAAACCGATCAGCAGGCCCAGGGCAAGACCTCAACACAGACTGATCAGGGGTCGACTGCTTCCATCAGCAACGTGACCGTCGAACAGAAAACCCAGATCACCCAGGTCATCAAGGAGACCAGGGTCGAGCCGGTGTCGAATGTCGATTTCGACATTTCAGTCGGCATCGAGGTTCCCCGGCACAAAATCCGGTTGCATCGTCTGCCCGCGCGCATCGTCAAGATCGTGCCGGCCTACGAAAGCTACGAGTATTTCGTATTGGCCGATGGTCGGATCGTCATCGTCGATCCGGACACGTTGAAGATCGTGCTTATCCTGACCTGACCTCGTATCCATCGCACCGCCCGCCACACCCACGTGGCGGGCGGTGCGATGATAGGTCCGATGAACCGACGGAGCGATGGCCACCTCGCGGCATGGAGGCGGATCAGTGGAGATCAGACCGCGTTTGCTGGGGCAAGGCCGCTAGGATCTACCTGTCAGGACGTCAAAGTGGATTTCAGCACCCGCCTGTTCGTCGAACAACACCGAGCAGCCTCGCGCAAGCGCTACCGTGGAAAGGGCGTTTGCCACGACGTCGTCCGGTGACACGAAATCGCCGGTCAGCACCCTCAACTCTTCGACGCCCTCAGCCATCGAGACAAAATTTCCGACCACTCGATCGTGCCTGCAGGCCTCGACCACGTAAAGCAGATCGACCATTTCGAAGCTGCGCATGTTCCGCCTCCAATAAAAATCGTCCCTTGCAGGATCATGAAACGCATTGGCTGAACATAGTGTTCCGGCGGACTTGAGTTACCCTTATCGCCGCTCCGGCCGGCGCCGTTTGGCGACGAGCTTGAGGATCGTTCGACCGCGCGCGCGTCGCGGCATCGACCATGCCGTAAGCCATGGCCTCGAACCCGAAGGGTGCCTAGATCCGTTTGAAATGGGCAAGGCCTAGCCGTATCCGCTGCCCCTCAGCAAAGGCTAGAGCAAAAGATTGCAGCGCGAATGATCGGGTTAGTTCCTGGTCGTCCTCGACCACGCGGACCAACCATTCATCGTCAGCTTCCATCACTTCAACGCGCCGATCGCCAGATGCCTCTTCAGGTCTCCGGGATGCAGAATGCCCTTCAGCAACAACGGTCCGGACCAAACGGTGCGCAGCCAGTCGACGTCGGTCCAGGAGAGCCCAGGGTCGAGCAGTGCGGCCATGCGGCCCGCCAGCGCAACACCTGTGTCCTGAAAGCTTCCCTCAAAGTCGAAATGCATCGTCTTCCCGGCGATGACGGTCCGTCCCCAGGATAACCGGACGCGGGCGTGCTTGGCCTTCACGAAGATGAAGGCTTCGTCCTTGCTGTCGAATGTCGTGATCGCCTGGTTGTTCTCGGCGACTTGCCAGCCTTGCTGGTACGCGAACCGGACCGTCCGGCGTTCGCTACCCACGGAAGCGTTCCGTGTACCAGGTGATCTTACGTCGACCTTCATCGGCTTGTGGCGAAGAGAAGGAATACGTTCTTGATACCTCGGACAGACAAGGGCGCGGCGCTGAGGCTTTCAGAATTCGCCGATCCTAACGATGCAGTCATTGCCGCAATCGAGCTCTACGGGCCGGAAGCGAAAACCGCAGCGGCCTACTGTGCAATGGAAGCACTCTTCGCGGCCGATCGGCCGATTTCCGCTTTTGGTGCACGGTCTTCCGAGACCTCTCCAGACCTCATTGACGGCCTGAAGGTGAGCCAGGTGCACGTACTAAACCCTTCGAAGCATCACACGGCGAGGCGTGCGGCACAGATCGGAGTGCGCGACAAAATCTGCGGATTCCAACGACCGCCGAAATCCTCGTAACGATAAAGGCCCGCAAAGGCCGGGAGATAGCGCGGGCCGACCAAGATTTGGGTCTTTGGTCAGCGGCAAGCCCTCTGAAAAGCCGGTCGACCGATGTCCATCCAATAGAAAAAGCCCGCCGCCGTCGGCAGCGGGCCATACCGGACTGGCTAACATGTTAAATTCGCTGGTACGAATGCAAGCCAAGGCGAAGGCGCTGCCCTTCGGCAAAAGACTCGGCAAAGTCCTTCTGGGCGAAGGTTCTACTGTAACTGCTTACACCATCATCCACGAGGCGGACGACCCACTCTCCTAGCAATTCGTACAGCTGAACGCTTACGCAGTGCTGCGTGGGCCTAGTGTCGGCCAGCACATTTCTCCCGTATGAAAGCATGTCCGCTCCTAACTGCCGGGGCCGCACAAAGTTGAGCCAAGCGGCAATCAGCCTCCGTTGGCAGCAGGTGCCGCAGCCGCAGGCTTCGCAGGAGCTTCAACCTTGGGCGCCTCAACCTTCGGCGCCTCGACCTTAGGCGATTCAACCTTTACGTTGATGTCCTGCCCCCTGCCGCCATGAATGTTGATGACGCCGGTGAAAACCAACAAGACCACGATTGCGATGATTGCGAGAACGATAGCGACCGCAGTGCCGCCGCCCCCTCCCGAGTTTACAACAGTTGGGCCGTCAGCCATGATTTTGCTCTCCATTTCGATTTATAACGGATGAGCAACGGCCCCCACGCATTTGCGTTCCGCTGCGGGACTAAGGTCCGGGAGCCACCCGACTGAAGCCCTGCCCCGCAACCGTGGCCTGGCAACAACGTTACGACCGCACCCCCTTTTGAGCCGCCCTTGGGCGGACGGCTCTTCTATCGCTGCGACTTGGTGGTGAGGTTGTGAGATTCCTAGAATCGAGGCAGGCTGTGACTTTTGACGAAAGACCGACGGTCCATGACGGTGCAAATCAAGCCGCCGCAAATGACAACAATACCCCTGCTCCAGACACCTCGTCAGCGCTGGACCTCCTCCTTTCTTCTGCGGAGGACGCGAATATTGAGGGCCTGGTCAGACGAACGGAGAGACTTGGCGTTCTCGTTGTCGTAGTCATGGCAATTGTCCTTGTCTTCGTGCCGGCTTTGTTGGTTGCACTGAGACTCGGGATATAGGACCGACTAGGTCGTCAACCCATAAGGGACGCGAGGTTGCGCGGCGGCCTTAAGGTCTGCGCCTGACTTAATTCGCAGACGGTGCCCAAGACCCTGGACGCGGTCAGCATTACCCACTGGTGCCTCTTGCGAGGTGTCCGTCCCCCGCCGCGTCGGCAATATATCGCTGACCTGAGTTTTGAACTTCAGCGCGACACCGATCTGTGGACAGTTCGGGCTATTATCCGCAGCAAACGCCAGATTTGGCCAGTGCAGCCATGTCCTTGAAAATCACGCAGTCCTGGCCTGGACCGCCGGCACAGGCGATGTTGCAGCGTGTCACAAAGCTTTCCAGCCGACGTTCGAGCAAGCGCAGTTCGGCGAGTTTCTGGCGGACCTCGTCAAGATGCACCTGGGCAATGTCGCGCGTCTCGACGCAATCGCGGCTGGTGCTGATGGATAGCTCCATCAGCACGCGCACCTGACCAATGCCGAAGCCAAAGTCCCGGCACTGCTTGATAAACGTCAACCGACCCAAATCGTCGTCGTCATAAATGCGTTGCCCTCCGGCCGTGCGAGGCGCGGGAGGCAGCAAACCGATCTCCTCGTAGTAGCGGATGGTCGGCGTCGTGACGCCGGCAGCCTTGGCGAGCGCTCCGATGGTGAGCACGCGGACGTGAACGTTCATCGCAAGATACTCCTTGAACCTCAAGTTACTTGAAGGAGTACGCTATCTTCGTACTGATCCAAGAGGAAGATTTCGTTGATGGGTCTTTTCGCAAATCGTGTCGCCCTTATCCGTTGGACGTCGGCGATGCTGGCGATCTCGGCGCTTCTCTTCGCCACCGCCGTCTTGATGGAAGGGGGCGGACATCGGGAGCCCGCCAGCATGGCCGCGCACGACGAAGCGGCAGGGGCTCAGGAACAGGGCGGCCATGACGAAGCGGCCGAGAGTCCTGCCGCGAAACAAGGTGGTGACAATACCGAGGTCGGCGAAACGGGCAGCCACGCCGAACAGACGATCCTTGGCATCAATCTCGAAACCCCCTGGCTGGCATGGGGGTTCGTCGGCGTTTCGATAATGCTCGCCGCCGCTGTTCTGAGGCTTGGCAAAGCGGCCCTCTTGCTGGCCATTCTCCTGGCGGGTGCCGCGGCAATTCTCGATGGCCGCGAGGTTTTCCTGCAACTCGCTCGCGCTAACGCAAGCGTGGCGAGCCTGGCAGCGCTCACAGCCCTCTCTCACGCTGCGGTCGTCATCCTGGCTGTGTTGGCTTGGCAGGCCGCTTCCACCCACGCCGGCCCGGCAACAGGGAGAAATATGCATGGACGTTGATAAGACGATCACAGGCGCCGGCCTTGTTCTTGTAGCCTGCGCGGCCTGCTGCGCACCTCTAATCGCGCCGCCGGTTATCGCCGCCATCGCTGCCAGTGGTGTCGGCTTAGCTTTGATCGGCCAGCTTGGTCTGGCTTTGTGGTCGTCGCCGCCGGAGGTCTTTATCTTCTGTCGCGCCGGAAGGCCGCGCCCAACACCACATTTCAATCATTGATGGCACAAGGCGATTGCGGCTGCGGCCCGTCTTGCGCCCCTGCGGCCGAGAACGATGCACTATCGATCGCCTGCACCCTTGGCGCGTCTGATTTCAAGGAGCGTGTCGCCGGCATCCGTGCCTTGGCGCGTCGGTCATTGCGCAATGCCGATCGTACGCCGCTGTCACTCGAACTCACCTATGGGCCGGAAGCACTGGAAGAGGTCAGCGATCTGATGCGCAAGGAGCAGATCTGCTGCGCGTTCCTGACCTTTCACCTGAAGAACAATTCTCGCGGAGTTGTCCTAACAATCACCGCCCCACAGCAAGCGGCCGAGGCAGCGGACCTCTTGTTCGACCGCTCTGCCCCCGAACTCGCTGCATCCAACGTCACGGAGACTGCATAGCATGCAACGTCGTCACTTTCTGATGCTCTCGGCCGCTGCCGGTATCGCTGCCGCTGTCTACCCCGCAATCGCCCACAATGGCGACGAAACCATTCCCGGCTTCGACGACGCGCTCAAAGCCGGCGGCCCGGTGATGATCCACGTCACAGCGCCATGGTGCGAAACCTGTCAGGCGCAAAAGCCCATCGTGGCATCGCTGCTGGCCTCGCCGGACTTCAAGAACATGAAGAAGTTCGATGTCGACTTCGACGCGCAAAGGAAATCTTGGCTCGCTACCGCGTGCAGATGCAAAGCACGATGATCGTCTACAAGGGCGGCAAGGAGGTCGACCGGCAAACCGGCCAGACCGACCCGGCGGTCATCGAAGCACTGCTGCGCGAGGCGCTGTGACATGCTGCTTGCCCTGCTTGCCGGTGTTCTGTCGATCCTCTCGCCCTGTGTGCTGCCGCTGCTGCCGGTCGTCCTGACTGGGGCGGTGGCCGAACATCGGTTGGCACCCTTGGCCCTGGCGGTTGGCGTCGCCGTCTCCTTCACATCGATCGGCGTCTTCGTGGCCACCATTGGCTTTTCAATCGGCCTCGACATGACGGTGTTTCGCTCGGCTGCCGCCGTGCTGCTAATCTTGGTCGGCGCGGTGCTGCTGGTCCCGCGTTTCCAGACGCAGTTCGCCACCGCGGCCGGCCCGGTGAGCAACTGGACGCAAAGCCGCTTCAGTGGTTTCTCGACCTCCGGCATCTCTGGCCAGTTCGGTGTCGGGCTGCTCTTGGGCGCGGTATGGACACCTTGCGTCGGGCCAACGCTTGGTGCGGCTTCTATCATGGCTGCGCGCGGCGAAAATCTCGGCATGGTGGTGCTGACCATGCTGGCTTTCGGCATTGGCACATCATTGCCGCTGCTGGCTCTGGCACTGATGTCCCGAGAAGCATTGCTCCGCTGGCGAGGTAGGATGCTGGCTGCGTCCAGCCGCATCAAAATGGCACTCGGCGCCGTGCTAATCGTGGCTGGCGTCACGACGCTATCGGGGTTCGACCGCACGATACAAATCGGCCTTGAACAGGCTTTGCCGGATTGGCTGGTGGCCATCACCACGAGCTTGTGACACGTTCGGACGGCATGCGCCTCCTCCTCAGTTCCTTCCTGACGTTCGCAGCGGCCGCGCTCGCCGAAATCGCCGGCTGCTTTGCTTTCTGGGTCTGGCTGCGGCAGGGGAAATCAATCCTATGGCTGGCGCCGGGCGTCGCATCTCTGGTGCTGTTTGCATATCTCCTTACGTTCATTCCCAGCGATTATGCGTGGACGCGCCTACGCGGCTTATGGCGGCATCTACATCGTGGCGTCGCTGCTCTGGCTGTGGCTGGCCGAGGGCATCGACCGGATACATGGGATCTCATGGGCGGCGCTATCGCGTTGCTTGCGGTAGCGATCATACTGTTCGCCCCTCGAAGTACGTGAGTTTTGCTCGGAGATCGCCGTCCCACCGATGTTCTGGAACGTTCGCGAGCACACGCCGGCCCGTCTGGCGGGAGGCCTGCTTATGGCGCGACCGTGACCTGTGTCATGGTCACCCGCGATGTCTGCTCCCGGGCGCGGCAGGTGTTACCCTATATGGCTGACTTGAGGCGGTGGGTTCAATAGGTCGCCGCAACAACGACCTTGCGGGACCAGGCATCCAGGATGACCGCGACGTAGACGAAGCCTGCCGCAATCGCCACGTAGGTTATGTCGCTTACCCAAAGCCGGTTCGGCCATCGAGTGTCACGTCCTTCGCCAGGTTCGGGAAGATCGGCAATTCATGATTGCTGTCCGTGGTGGCGATGAAGCGTCGCCTGATCCTGGGCTGCAGATCATGCTCGCGCATCAATCGTCTGATCTTCTTGTGGTTCACGACAATGCCGCTCTGCCGCAGCCCAGCCTGCATGCGGCGATAGCCGTAGGCTTCGAAGCTGTCGGAGATCTCACCCATCGTCTCGACGAGCGCAGTGTCATCCACGGCGGTTTCGGGCTGATCGTAGTAGGTTGACCGCGCGATCCCCATCAGCCGGCATCCTTCAGCGATAGAGACACCGCGGGGCCGGTGATCACGGATGTAGGCCCGCTTCTGGGACGTGGTGCGCTTTTCAGAGCCCCCTTTAGAAACTCGATTTCCAAGGCTTGCCGGCCTACCAGCCGCTCCAGCGCGGCGATCCGAGCCTCATAGGTCTGCGTCTCGGCCGCCGCTACATCCTCGTCGAAGGCGCCGGCCTGGTGTTTCTGGACCCAGATACGGATCAGGTTACGCGCTAGTTCGTGCCGCCTGGCCAGACCATGAAGCGTCTCGCCGGAGAGGAACTCTTGCACTACCTGACGTTTGAACTCGATGCTGTGCGCACGATGTGCAGTCATGGCTTCCATCCTTCGAAAGCCCGGCTTCCAAGTCAATTCTGCTTAGTCAAGCTGTCCGCTCCGAAGGGCTCACTCCAATCGAGGGTCAGTTTTGGAAGCCGTTTGACACTCGGCGATCGGTCCTTCACGTGCGAGAGCGGGCAGTTGCCTGGCCACCCAATTGTCGAGACATTTCAGGCCGCGAGCGCTCATTCATTCCGTCATCCCGGATCACAGTGCATAATCGCGTCCAGGATCGTGCGGTAGCGGCTGTCAACCTCTTCGTCGATCTCGCCCCGCTTGATGCCAAGCGCATTGGCGTCGGCCAGTCTGTTGGTCGTAGACTGAGATAACTTCGGCGCCGGCCGTCCCCGGGACGTTGCTAGCGATCCATTGATCCAGGAAGTTGATTCCGCCGGTGCTCATGACCGCTTAAGCTCGGTGCCGATATTAGGTTCGGCCGTCACGCCTTGGGCTAACGGCCCGGTGGCTGTGTGGACAGTGGACGAGCTCGGCCTCATCCTTTATCCCGGCCATGTAGTTGGCTGTGATCCGGGAGGCCAATCGTCCTGCGCATCGGCTGATTGGTCGTCCACGAGTTTGAGTTGGTCGAAAACCCGCCCGAGCAAGGCAACTCGGCACGATCACAAATCCCGGCGTCCACAGCCCAAAAAACAGGACTGCGACCGCGATGATGGATCGGCCAGTTGCCTACCGTTCTGCAACCTGAGTGCTGCGCACGGGCAACGCCATAATTGCCTGACTGTGTTGGCGAACGCCGCCTGACGAGACGGCAGCCTCACGGCAATACGGAAATACGCCCGAGGAGGGCCACCAGTTCGGCCTGACGTTTGGTATCGGTCTTGGCGAACAGCGAAGCTAGCTGGGATCTGATCGTGGTGGGGCTGAGGTGCCAACTGCGGGCGATTTCCAAGGGGGCATCTCCCTGAGCCAGGCGCATGGCAAGCTGGGTCTCCGCACTCGTCAAGCCGAACATCTTTTGCAGCGTCTGAGGATTGGCCGACGACCTGTTGTCGCGGTCCAACAATGCCACGATGCTCGTCCCATCAGGAGCAATGACACCGCCCTCATTGAGCACCACCGGACGGTCGGCGGCGCTGCGGATCACTACCCATGACAACGACCCTGGCAGAAAGTTGGCCGGAACATTGGCAACAAGCCGCCTTAGCGCAGCCGAAAGTTCGGCAGCTGTACCAGCCGCTTCGTCCTGACGCTCAAATGTGCTTTGGGCGGCGGCGTTCCATTCAACCACCTTCTTCTCGCGGTTCAGGAGGAGATAGCCACAGCCAATGCGGTCAAGCATGCCGGTGACGGATTCCATGTTGCGTCGCTTCGAGTCCCCGACATCGGCAGCCGGCCGAGCTGAAGTTTTGCGCGTAGTAGAAGTTGCGGTTCCAGATTCATTCCCCAAGACAACATACCTGTTGCCCGCAACGGTGTCGTTGCGCCCGTCAATCAGCGTCATTGTTCCTACCCCAACCCTTCTGTCTGTCCGAGCTTCATCTTGAAGTTCGATATCCCGAAATAAATTGATCTTGGCTTAGGTCAGGGCTATCCACATGAGGGACTACGATCCGAAACTTGCTCCTAGTCTCGGCGGACTAGTCCGAAGGTCGTAGCCTCACCCATGGATATGCTGATCGTCCGAAAACGCCGGTTGCGGCGCAGGGAGCTACGGAAGAAATATCCCTGTGACCGAGCCGACCGACAACCCGCCTGCACGGCTTCGCCCTGGCGCGTCGACGAACTGGCTGAAGGCGAAATGCTACTCTGTCGGCGAATAGGAACTGTTCGGCGTCGGACGCGAAGCCGGCAAACCGGCATTTGCCCTGATGGCTCATCGGGTACCGGCCGCTATGTCGGTTCTGCCTTCATCAACTCAAGCTGGCCTATCCGTGAGCGGCTGTGGAAGCGCGTCCAGGAGCACGCCGGGTCGGCGCAGAAGGGCGTGAGGCGGCCAGCCACGCAATGGGTGAAGCCTGGCATCATTGGCCGTGTGAAGCATGTGCGGGGCGAGGAAGACCTCCGCCACGCCTCACTTCAGGATTTCCGGGAAGAATGAGCAAGCGAGGCGGCGATTTCCTCTACCAATATCGGATACTTTGCGGGACGAGCCGATCGCGGACCCGGTGCTGCTTGTGATCGATATGGCTGTGGCTGCGAAACAGGCGGCGGTAGCCCAAGGCATTCCCAGCCAAGAGATCGACGAAGAAATTGGCACGATCTACCGGTTCATCATGCAGGGGTTGCGCTAACTGCAGCTACGTCTGCCCCTTGGGCGTTAAAGCGTGGGCTTCCTGCTTTTGATGATGCTGCGTTTCGGCTGGCTGATTTATGCTAACAAGGTCCAGGTGCCGCGCGGGAGGGCGCCATGCGAAAATTACCATTCGACATCGATGCAGATGCCGTGATCGAAGTCGGCCGATATCTGGATGATCATGCGAAGACCACCGCAGTTTCGATATCTGAGGCGCTCCGAGTAATCAGGCGTCGCGTCAACAATTCGCGCATCGGAGACATCGGTTTGGAGGAACTGATTGTAGAAAGTGCCGTAACCAGAAAACTTGCTATCTTGTTAGACAACCACAATTAAATTCACTGGCTACGGGGCCGTTCATCCGATGGAATGGGACGTTACCAGCGCGGCCGCCTGCGGCTATCTCCAGGCACTAGTCAGTCAGCCAAGCCAGGTTCGTGATGGACGATCGCCTCAGTCTCGCAGCTTTAGGATGCCCGCGCGGTCCTTTCAGCTATTCAAACCCCGTATATTTCCGCCGGTGACCGTGTGGGGAGCCCGGCTTTATACCTGGTCAGCATTTAAACGGCGCCGGCACTCGTCCTCGCAAGGACCGTCCTTCGTTCGCATGTTCCTTATATTAGCAATAGCGCATATCTTTGCCGTGCGGCGCCTAGAGCGGAGACCAAATGGGCGGCTATAAGGCCTGGCATGATGCTATTCACGACCATCAGGTCGAAAGTTTCGCCTCGGAGAACCGTTTGGCTGCGGACCTGGTCTGGGAGTTGATCCTAAAACACGGCAACAGCCGCAAGGCCGTGATCAAAGCTGCGCAGGGTCTAAAACGTGATGCGAGGCAACACCCCAGCCGAGCCGAGGCCGCCACTGACGATGAGCGTGGTCCGACGAAAGCGTAGTCGGCTTGCCCCGAAAAAAGCCCCAAGTCGGCTAGGCCCGGCGGCCACCGCAAGCGAGCCAGCTGCCCCGCGGCTCGTTGTAGGTCTGCGCGGCCAGTTCATTCGGGGCGCTTGGCGAGCTTTGCGACCGTCGAGCGTGAGCAGTTTGTCGCCCTCAGGATGGTGTTCCAACTCTGTCCCTTCCGAAGCATGGCTATGATGGCGTCGTTGCGTTCGGTGTCCTCTGGCCGGCCCCTCATGCGCCCCTCGGCCTTCGCCGTCGCGATTCCCTGAGCCTGCCTGCGACGCCGGTCGTCGTAGTCCTTGCGGGCGATGGCCGCGAGCATGTCGAGCAACATCCCATTGATCGCGTCGAACATCCGCCCGGTGAAGGCGTCCTCGGTCTTCAGCATCATGTGCGAAGTCAGCGAGTCCAGAGCCACGACCTTGACCTCTCGGTCCTTGATCTCGCGCTTGAGCTGGTCTCAGTCCTTGTCCGAGAGGCGGCTCAAGCGGTCGACCTGTTCCGTTAGCCAGCTCCATGACTTTCACAGTGGTCGATGAGGTCCAAATGGACGTGGAGATGGCGCTGCCCATCGAGGGCTTATAGTCGGTGCTCATTTCCGATGACTTTTGTTGTCTGCCGAAGGCAAGACATCTACGGCAATTGGAGCGGAGGATCCAAAGCTCTGGGCCATTCCAACTGACTGCAATCAAAGCGGTCGGACTTTCAGCAAAAAATCAGCAACCGTTCAGGACAAGAAGGCCGCGATAGGACCATCCTTATTCCAACAACCCAGGGGTGCTCTAAGCACAACGTCGGAGATTGGTCATGTACACCAAGGCAGAAGTGCCGTCCCCATCCGCCGAACTGGCAAGAGAGGAACTGCTACGCTTCCTTTCCACGGGGTTCGCGGGCTCCTGTCTGGGCGAGAGCAACGAGATGTTGACCTACCTCGAGACGACAGCGTCCAGTGACAAGCCAGGCGCTCCCGCCCTGAAGCGGTCAAGGCCGCAACTGCGCTTTCGCAGCCTCTTTTCAGCCTTGAGACTGTTTCCAGCTTGATTTTCTACCATGATGCCGCTCCGATGATGGCCGCGCGATCAAGCGCGTCTATGGGGCAAGGACTTGGCGCTACAGATTGGCAGCGCGATTCTCGACATTGAGCGGGGCACTCTCCGGCGCAATGGCGAGATCGTGTCGATACGACCCAAGACCTTGGAGTTGCTGACCTACCTCGCACGAAATCCCGGTCGGGTACTTAGCAAGGTAGAATTGCTGGAAGCCGTGTGGCGGGGGATCATCGTCTCCGAGGATTCGCTCACCCAGTCGGTCCGCGACGCCCGCAAATCCATCGGCGATGAAGCACAGGTCCTGATCAGAACGGTGCCTCGCCGCGGCTACCTGCTCCAGGTGCCCGAGACCGGGCCTGTTCCGACGCCATACGCGGAGGCTTTGAGAGCGGAGCCGATGGTGGCAGTGCTGCCGTTCCGCGTCGATGCCAGCAACACCGTTGGCAAGGCGCTGTTCGACGGTGCAGTCGAAGAGATCACCAATGCCCTTTCCTGTTTCAAGACGGTCGCGGTGTTGGCGCGCTATTCTGCCTTCGCATTGGCGCAAAATTCTGGCGCAGAGCTTCGCGCCACCGCCCAGGGTCTAGGGATCGATTATATCGCCGAGGGCTACGTCGAGGGCGGAGGCGCCGACTATACCGCCCGCATAGAGTTGTCCGAGACCACGTCGGGCCGGCGCGCCTGGGGGCAGAGCTTCAGCTTCACCAAGGGTGAAATCTTTGCGTTCCAGACGTTGGTGGCGCAAAGGATCGCCACCGCACTGGTCGCCAACATAGAAAATGCTGTCATGCGTCGGGGATCGGTGGCGCCGCCAACCGCCAACGTCGATGCTTATCTCCACTTCCTTCGTGGGAAGGAACTGCTCCGCAGCTATGGAGAGGGTGTCAACGAAGCGGCACGGGACCATTTTCTCAAAGCAATCGAACTCGATCCAACTGCAGGGCTCGCCCACGCTTATCTCGCACTTGCTGATGTGATCATCGGCGGCTACGGCGATGCGCCACTCGGAGTGCTTGACCAGGCGCGCGACCGGGCGTTGCATGCAATCGCCCTCGCCCCCGACGAAGCGCGCTGCCACCGCATGTTGGCGCTTACGCTGCTTTATCGCGGGCGGGATGAATACGACTCCGTCGAGGAGCATTTCACTCGCGCGCTTGATCTCAATCCCTACGACGCCGATACGCTTGCCCAGACCGGCTATCTTCGGGCACTGCGCGGTGATGCCAAGGCCGGACTGGACCTGCTCGACAAGGCAGTTCTGCTCAACCCAATTCATCCGACCTGGTATTATCACGACCGCGGCGAAGCCTTGCTGATCGCCGGGCGTCACCGGGATGCTGCCGCGTCTTTCGCATGCCTTCCGCGCAAGAGCGCCTGGCAATGGGCTCGACTTGCGGTGTGCTACGCCGCTACGGGCGACGGCGACAAAGCGCTCGCTTGCGTCAGGCACGGTCACGCGCTGGTACCCGATCTCACGATCGCGCAGATCGTCGATGAATGCAGGATGGAGCGGGCAGAAGACCGCGAGCAACTGCGTCAGGGCCTGTTGGTTGCCGGCTGGGACACAGGCATTTAAGCGCTCGGCGGCAAACGCCTACGATTTCTCGGGTCGACTATGTATTCCGCCTGGTCGACCGAAGGCATTGCAGAGGCGTCTATCCACATCGCGCCTACGGCATGACCATCCGGATCAGCCAGATCGCGGGAGTACATAACCCCATGATCTTCGACTGGATTGATGTCGGCTGTGCCTCCGTTTGCCGCAGCTGCGGCCGCCATCGCATCGACGGCCTCGCGACTTTCCAGGGACAACGCCAGCATCACCTCGCTGGACGTCGATGGCGGGATCGGACGGGTGGTCATCGTTTGCCATGTGTCACGGCTGAGCAGCATGAAGTTGATTTCATCGCTCCATACCATCCCGGCAGTTGTCTCGCCGGTAAATTGGGGATTGTTCTTGAACCCGAGAGATTCATAGAAAGCCCTGGATGCCTTTACGTCGGTTACCGGCAGGCTTACGAAAATCTTCTTCGTCATGGATCATTCCTTTGGTTGTCGAGACGCCAGTCGAGCGAGTGGCCGCTTGCTTGAAGACGGATGACCGCCTGCAAATCCGACATGGCATCTAATTTTTTTGATCGCCCAGGAGGCGGCTATGCCGAGGCTTAGCCTATGCTGTCGATGCAATCGCATCGCGACGGGCGGTCTTGTTCGGCAGTTCTGAAGGCGGCGTCCTTTGCATGCTTCTTGCGGCGACCTATCCCGAACGAAGGTTCTCCGTCACTGGCCAACTCTGAAGGCGATAGCCGCCACGCCGCCGACGAAAGAATGTGGCGCCGCCGGCAGAGAGAGGCGTGGGCGCCGTCGGCGTATGGCTGGGCTTTCCACTTGCAGATCCGATCATCGGCCTCTTGATCACGGTGGCCATCTTCGCGATCGTTTGGCAGTCTTCCAAGGCAGTGCTGACGCGCATGCTTGACGGCGTCGAACCCGGCATTGTCGATGAAATCCATCACGCCGCCGAACACGTGCCCGGCATCGAGCGTGTCCAGGGCGTGCAGGCGCGCTGGATTGGCCATCGCCTGCATGCCGACGTCGCCATCAGCGTCGCGGATGCGGCAACGACCAAGGAGGTGCTTGGCGTCACCGAAACCTTCAGGGAGGAATTGTTTGCTCATCTGCCGGCGCTATCAGAAGCGAATATCCGCCTGGAGAATCCGGGCGGGCTGCCAACGATGGGCGCGGCAGCGCCACATGTTCATGATCATCATGCGACGGCTCCTTTCACGGTCGCATGTGAGCTGGCCGTCGGAACGTTGGAAATTGTCGACACACCCGCAGGGGAGCGGATGTGTCTCACCGTGGACCGGCATGCCGGCGACTTGACCGCAACGGTGATTGTCGAACGCCCCAACGGGCCAGAGACGCTTCGCCTTGAACCCGTCGCTGGCAACCATCATCGCCTTCAGAGCACGGTGGCCCCTATGGAAGCCCATGAGTTTCAGGCGAGGCTGGTATTGGCCGCGAAGGATCGCGAACGGGTGCTGCAGTTCAAGATGGTCGAGCCGGAAGGCCACCATCACTTAGATCTGGATTGCCTTTCAGCCGCAGCGGTCAACGACCTGTCGTTCCTCCAAAAAGACAGATATATGCTGCGACGGCTCACTAACCGTACGCCACCTCTTCTGCCCCAGGTGATCGCCCTCGTCGGCACTGGCCTTGCCACCGTCGTCAGTCTTACTTGCTACAGGGCGGCTCACCCGGATGCCCGCAGAACGGCTTCTTACCCGGCGGCGGCTGGGGCTTAGGCTGCTCCGGCAGACGTCGCTCTCGCATCTGGGGCTTTGGCTGGGTCTGGAACTGCGGCTTCGGCTGCGCCTGGAACTCCGGCTTCGGCTGCGCACGGAATTCCGGTCTCTGCGGCTTGGAGTACACCTGCGCGGGCGGCTTTTCCTGCTTGACCTGGCGCTGCACATTTTCATTCGGCTTGTTGACCCTGACGTTCCGCTGGACGTTGACCTCGCCGCCCGCTGATCCGCCAACGGCGTTGGGGAGCTTGCGGAACTTCCTGTTCCTTTCGTTCCCGTTCGCCGAACCGGCCCCCTGCCCTTTCGGCTCCACGACCACGGCCTGGCCGGACGATGGACGCTGCTTGCGTAGCAGCTTCTTCTGCCTGCCGCTGGGCGCATTTTGGTCGGTGAGCACGGACGGGCTGTTCGGCTTGAACTTCTGCTGGGCGCTCGAACCCTTCCCGACCGGCGCATTGACCGTGGGGAGCTTGCGCAACTCGGCATTCTTGCCCTGACCATTGCCCTGCCCAGCCCCCTGGCCTTCCATACTGGCGGCGCCTGCATTTCCTATAGCTTGCGGGTTCCCGCCTGCCGTCCCTTGCTTGCGCAGCAGCTTCTTCTGCTTGCCTTCGGGCGCGTTTTGGTCGGTGAGCACGGACGGGTTGTGCGGCTTGACCTTCTGCTCGGCGCTTGGCTCATTCACGGCCGGCGCACCACTGACCTTCGGGAGCTTGAGAGGCTTGCCCCCCTTGCCCTGTCCATTGGTCAGCCCGCCCTGCTGGCCATTGCCCTGTCCGATAGCGGCGCCGGCATTTCCGGTAGGCTGCTGATTGTTGCCGTCTACGGTCCCTTGCTTGCCAAGCAGCTTCTTGGACTTGTTGTTGGGCAAATTCTGACCGTTAAGCATCGGCGGCTTGCCGTTGACGAGCGGCAGCGTCTTGCCGTTGGCTCCGGGCAAGGCGTGGTCGGTGGGCAGCTTGCCACTGGTGGACAGCGTCTTCGACTGCGGCGTCGCCCCGCTGGGCTGCTGACCCTGCGTCACACCCTGGCCGAGCTTGCCCTGAGCGGCAGGGTTCTGGTTAGAGAGCGCGGCCTTCTTCTGCAGCAGCGGCGGCAGCGCAACCTTGGTCGCGATCGCGGCCGCGCCCAAGCCTGCGGCCGCGCCGAGCTTCTGGCCCGTATTGAGACCGCCCGGCGCATTGCCATTGCTCTGCCCGGCCTGATTGTTGGTCTCGTTGTTGATCGTCGTGTTGTTGATGATCAGGGTGTTGTGGATGTTGTTGAAGACAATGTCATCGGGCGGCGGCACAATGTTGTGCGGTGGGTTGACCCACACCGGCACCGGCACGAAGACCGGCACCGGCAGAACGAAGATTCCGACCGGCGGCGGCGGCGGTGCCAGTTCAATGAAGTCGCGCGGCCGCGGCGGCAGGAAGGTGACCGCCACGGGTGGCGGTGGCGCGAAATCGAATTCCGGGTCGTCGAAATAGAGCACGGGCCGGTCAACATAGATGATCTCCTCCTCCGGCGGCGGCGGCACGTCGTATTCAAAGACCGCAAAATCCTCCGGCGGCTGCAGCGCTGCATCGAAATGCTCCAGCCGGCGGCGGGCATCCCAGGCGTGCGGGCCGTGCGGATAGCGATCAAGGTAGGACCAGTAGGCTTCGGGCGTGTCCTGGAGCCAGGTTTCGCGCCAAGTGATCGCTTCGCGCCGCGCCGCCAGGATCGCGCGTACGCGCTTGGCCATCGGGTCGTGCGGATAAGTGACGATGAAATCCTCGTAGCCGCGCATGGTATCGCGATCGAGGGCCGCGACGTAAGCGTCGCGCGCGTTGAAGTCGCGAATCGGCTTGGTCCTCATGGTGCGGGCGTCCGCCGATGAAACCGGGGGCGCGGGCGCATCCGAAGCACGATCGAAGAAGACGAAGGGTGCGCTGACCTTCGAGGCGTTCCAGGGCACTTCCGCACCCTGCGTCACCTCGTTGACGCGCAGGCGCGTGCGGTCAAAGACGTCGCCCAACTGCAGGCCGCCTTCGCGCATCATTTCGGCCAGCGCCTGGGCATAGACGCCGTATGGCCCCTTGCCCTCGGGCACGACCGTGCCGGGAGCGGCATTGAAGGCGATCAGCATGTTCGGGTCGGGATCGACAAGCGCAAGGCCGCCAGCAAGTGGCTGATTCGACTGCGCGAAGGAATTCGGCCGCGCCGTATCAAGCACGACAATGTTGACCTTCGTCGGCAAAGCGGCCAGGGGCTTGGTGAGATCGGACACCCGCACCGCCGTGATCGGCACGTCGGCGGCATTGTTTATCTGGGCATCGACCGGCACAAAGTAGTTCTCACCTTCGAACTGCACGCCATGGCCTGCGAGATAGACAAAGACGATTGCATCCGCACCGGCTGCGTTCACCTTGGCGAGGAAATCGCGGAATGCGCCGCGCAACGATTCCTGGTCAACGTCGCGCGCACCGACAACGTCAAACCCGGCCGCCTGCAAGGTCTGCGCGATCAGGCCGGCATCGTTGGCTGGCGTTGCGAGTGCGCCGGATTGATAGGCGGCATTGCCAATCACGAAGGCCAGGCGCTTTTCATTTTGGGCAACCGCTCCGGTCGCGAAACAGACCCCGAAAACAGTCAGCGCGACAAGGAAGCACAGGAACTTCTGGAGCATTCGCATTACAATCCGCCACCCATGCAAACTACAACGCCGCAAAGATCGAAATGTTTCCCAGAAACGGTGCGAAGCAGAATCTCGCCGGCCTTGCGGCGCAAATCCATCCAAAAAAGCAGCTTTGGTTACCCTGACCCGACGCCATTGCACGTCCGCCGGTCCGGGCACCTCCTGCATGGCCTTGCTATGCGTATCGGACACGCGACGGTAGCAGAAGTCCTGTCAGGGCTTGTTGCAATTAGGCTGCTGCCAGATAAAGGCCCGCCCAGAGCTACCTAGTCTAAGGGCTATCGACATCCAAGCAGGGCATGCAGGACTCATCATTCAGAGCCTGCTAAACTTCGGCGCATATCGGAGGGATGTCATGCTCAACCCGTCGCAGCAGATCATGAGGCTAGGATTCGGATTCGCCGTGTCACAGGCACTGCGCGTCATTATCGAACTCGGCATCCCCGATCTCCTGGCTGCCAGCCAACAGTCGGTGGATGAACTAGCGGCTACCACTCAGTCAGATGCTGACGCGCTTTATCGTGTAATGCGGCTTCTCGCGCCCGAAGGGGTCGTTAGGGAAGTGCTGCCCCGCCATTTTGAGTTGACGGAGGTTGGCGCCGTGCTGCGCTCCGATCAGCCTGGCCCCCGTGACTTCGTTCATATGATCAACGGCGAGGTCTATCTTGCCTTCGAGCAGCTCATGCATTCTGTCCGCACCGGAAAGCCAGCCTTCGACAAGGTGTTCGGCAGCCCAAGGTTTGACTGGCTGTCGGCGCACCTCGAGCAGGCTGCCTTGTTTCAGCGTGCCATGGTCGCCCTGAGTCAAGGCAGCAACGAGGCAGTTGCCGAAGCTTGTGACTTCAAGCCGTTCACGCGGGTCGTCGACGTTGGCGGGGGACATGGCCAGCTTCTCTCAGCGATCCTGGCTCGCAATCCCCATTTGGACGGCGTGCTTTTCGATCTGCCTTCGGGCGTCGCGGCAGCACGCCAGGGTGCCGGAGGGGACCTGCCGCGCACCGAATTTGTTGCCGGTGATTTCTTTGAAAGCGTTCCCACCGGTGATGTCTACGTCATCAAAAAGGTCATTCACGATTGGGACGACAGGCGTGCCGCGGTGATCCTGCAAAATTGCCGCAAGGCAATGCTGCCGAACGGCAAGGTGTTCGTGGCCGAGACGCTCGTGCCGCCGGGTGACGAGCCGAGCCAGATCAAGGGTATCGACGTGGTCATGCTCGCCGTCACTGGCGGCCTGGAGAGAACGCAGACCCAATATGCAAGCTTGTTCGGCGCCGCTGGGCTGCGGCTTGAACGAGTGATTCAGACCCGAGGACCCATTTCCATCCTTGAGGCCTGCCCAGCCTAACGCGGCATGGTCCACGTCGCGCACTGAACCGAACACTACAAGCCGTCCCTCCGAGTTTCGATCAAGGGAGCGAAACCACGAATGCCTCTGTCTGCACTTTCTCCATCCTGAATTCCTCGCCGCATTCCTGGCGGTTTGCTTGCAGGCCGACAAGGGTCTCCGGCGGACATAGGCCGGATGGGCCGAATACCCGACTGATCTCGCGGTGGCCGTTTTCAAGGACTGACATCCTGCGCGTGTTTTGAAGCGCGGCGGCATTCATTCCTGTCCAATTTCGCAGGTTTCCTACCGCTCGCCCTTCCCGCCGACGGGTCGAGGAATCAGTCATGATCGCAGTGCCACGCAGAAGAACGCCCAACGGTCCGCGGAAAGATTCGCAGCGGCGCAATTTTGCGATGTTCCGGACCAACGTGTCGGAGCTGGTCGGGGTTGCGCAAGCGGGCTGGATCGGCGGGTGCTGAGGGTCAGGCGCGGTTTTGAAGCGCCAGCTCTCTCGTTGCCGGTCTCGACGATATCGCATTGATGGGTCAGGCGATCGAGGAGCGCCGTGGTCATTCTTGACATCACCGAAAACGGGAGGCCATTCCCCAAAAGGTGGTGGTGACGATGACCGAGGTCTGCTCGGAGAGGCGGCTGATCAGATGGAACAGCAATTGGCGGACTGATTGGGCGAAGGCAGATAGCCGCGTTCATCGACAAGGACGAAATCCCGTGCGGCCGAGATAGCCGGCCATGCGAACGGTCACCGGCCAAGCGAGCCGCCGGCGCCGAGCAATGACTATCTCCGGTCAGAGTCTCGATCGATCGTTGGCCGCTACCACCCGTAGCTGAAAGTGGCGCCGCCACCGCCATCGCTGTTCTGAACGACATTGGTGTCTGTGTTTCTGCCGAATTGGAAAATACCGTAGGCGTTGTCATTGCCGTTCTGCTGCAGGGTGGCGGAATGGCCGTTGCCCTCCTGCTGGATGATGCCGAGATTGCCGCGGCCGTTTTGTCCGATGCCGGCGGCGTTGCCCTGTCCCAACTGGCGGATGCTGGCGCCGTGCAGGCCGCGATACAACGAATAGACGTGCAGGCCAGTCGCCAGGGCGCCAGCGTCGCGAGCGTTGGCGGGGGCATAGGTCACAGAAACCCAGCCTCCTGCGAAGGCCGGTGCGGACAGCGCCGCCTGGCCGATGCTGCCGGCAACCAGAGCTGCGGTAAGCGTCTTGAACATGGTGAAGGTCATCGTGGTCTCCATTTTCCGGCTGCCCCAGCCTATGGCCAACCTTCTCATTTCGCGGCTGAACCGTGCCGGAATCGGTCGTCCAGCTGTCGTTCAGTCATTTTCTCCCTGGCCTGGCGCACATGGAAAAGGGCGCCGAATGCCGGCGCCCTTTTCCATAAATGTGGCGATGCGGTCAGGTTGGGCCGCCAACCCGCTTGGCGCAGCCGATGCTCTTGCCATCGACCGTGACCTTGAGCCTGGCGTCGAAGACGGCGCCCTTCGCGTCCAGCATGACGGTGCCGAGCGTCGCTGGCTTGTCAGGCGCAACGCTGAAAGGGCCGCCCTGCTCGATATTGGTGCCGCCGGTGCGACCGGCACTTTCGACATGGAAGGAATAGGTGCCGCTGACGTCTCTATCGGCATGGGCGAGCGCCTCCAGCGAGACCATGCCGCCTTCCGGCGTGGCGCGAATCTCGCAGCGAACCGGCGCGATGGACTGGTCGGCACTGGCCATGGTCGCCAGCGCGCCCACCGGAACCAGGATCAGGGCGAGTGCCGTTATGACGGGGCGAGGATGCTTGGCGATGCGGAGCATGGTTCGTCTCCTTAGCGTTCGTTGGCCGCGGTCGCGGACTCTTTCCGCGGCCGCCCCCAGCCGTTGCCGTGTTTATGGGCAGGCCTGGACGAAGGCGGCGACATTGCCGCTGCCGCCCTGGCTGACATTGGCGTCACAGCCGTGGCCCACCTGTACGCCGGCGGCGATGTTGCCATTGCCGTCCTGCGTCAGGATGGTGGTGTGGTTGGACCCAAATTGGGCGACGCCAGCAACATTGCGGTTGCCGTTCTGATAGGTGGCTCCGTAGTTGCCGACGCCTTGCTGGCCGATAGCCGAAAGGTTGTGGCGCCCACGCTGCTGGCCGACCAGCGTGTTGAAGCGACCGTCCTGGTAGACCCGGATACGGTTCTTGAAGCCGCTCTGGGCGCCGCCAGCCGAGTTCGACCAGCCATATTGCTCGATGCTGACGTCGTTGGCCATGGCCGGGGCGACGGCGGTGATACCGACAAGAGCGGCGAGCGCGGTTGCGATGAGAGAATTGCGGATCATGAGAGCGTCTCCTTTGGCGGGCGGGACCGCGAGTTGAACGGCTTCTTTTTAGGAGATGCCGTTCGAACTGATGCTGAAGGCATCATTCAGTCGCGGTTCAGGAAGGAGCGGAAGCGGATCAGCTCGGCGGAAACGATCCGCGCTCACATTGCCTTCATTACGGAATTCCCGAGCGCCTCGTTAGGCTCTCCTTCGGCTGCCAAGCGGAAATACCGTCGCGACCCCGTCAGGAATTAGAGGCCCTGGCAACAGCGCGACGGCGTGGCTCGCACGGAGTTCCCCCGACAGCGGCGACGGCGACAAAGGAGTATCCGTGCCGGTCTGGACTTCGTGCTCATTCCTTGGTCGCGGCGGCGATCATCGAGACCGCAGCTGCGATCAGGAGCTATCTGCGCGAGAAACGGTGCGCCACGAGCCCGACGGACAAGGTAGGCGCCGCCGAACCCGCCAGCTTGGCTGAAGCGAGGATTCCGATTTGGAAGGCGCGGAAGCCCAACACGGCAGATAGGGGGCAAGAGACTAACGAGTCCGTCGACAGTGCTCGCAGTCCTCGCGAAGCCAGCAGATACGCTGTTTCCGGCGGAAGGAGTGTTAACTTGCGTACGCCACCTTTTAGCCACCTGGATTATCCCCTCGAGATTGGTACTCGGCGCTTTGTTGTCCTTTGTTGGTGCTATATTCGATGGCCGACCTCTGGGCCTGAGATTTTTCCGGCGAGATATCGACAAAAAGGGCCTGAGTGGCCCTCAGCTGTTGGCCAACGAGGATCGGCGAGAGAGAGCGAAAATGCGGGCGACAGCTGTCACCAATGGCAGGATATTCGACGCGGATGCGTTGAAGTTCAACCAAGTCCCTTGAGGTTTGCATCAGGTGCACGGAAGCTGATCCAGCCAACCACCCTCGAAACCTGCCCGTTGCAGGCCGTCACGAATGTACGGACACAAGCGCATCAACCGCCATAACAGTTCACTGCGTACGTTCTCAATCATCAATACGACGGGGCCTTCGTCCAGACCGAAATGCCAAGGTGAGACCCACCAGCCAAACGCCCATTTGGCTTTGCCCTGCGGGTGCGTCGGATTGAAGGATGACGCGAAACCGTACGTCCTGGTGGACTTGAGTTTAGCCTTGTGGATCCAGAAGGCGATTGTCGGCAGCACGATTTCCGGATAGCGGAAATGCCGATGGCCCCTCTCTGGGTCTGGTTATTTTTCAATGAGAGGCCTGCGATGGAAACGTTCGCCGGCGGCGCGTTGGTGCTTGTGGCGATCCTCGGAAACATCATCTTGGAGTTACGGACCAGTACGAGCACCGGGTGGATGAAATAGGTCAGGATAGCGGCGAGTTCGGGCGAGGGGCAGGCCTCGATCATGGCGCGGTTCGCCCGTCGCTTCACCCGCCCAGCAGGGCTACAACCCTCGCCGGGAACGAACTCAAACTGGATAGAAACGGGGGCAACGTCAACGTCTATGGTGATTATCGACCCCGACAGGGCCGCGCCCAGCCGCCCACCGTTCCGACAACACCGCGCGGAGGCCCCACGAAGCGGTCTGTCCGCAACCACCCCAGAGCTTCCCGACTACGGTCGCGCCATCGCCGACATCTGCCAAAATCCGAAATCCCCATAGCCATCGCTTGTGGCCGGCGGGTTCCTTTCTCGGGGACTTTCGTACGCCTGCCGACGCCCGAAACTCTTCACGGAAGCAGACGGACCGCTTTCGGGACGGCGGTGCTGGAAACACGACTTTGCAGTCAGGAGCACTGCCCGGTCTTAGCAGCGATCTCTCTGGCTTGGCTGGGAGCAGTCACCCGATTGTTAGGAAAAATTTGCCATGCTGCCTGGTAATCGTTGTCTTAGTCTGTTCATTCAGTGGGTAACGGCACCAAGTCAAGCCGCGGGACGAATTCCTCCAAATCTTCGTCAAGCGGCGGCGGTTCTTCTTCTGCCTCCTGCTTAGGTTCGACCATCAGCAGGCCAACCACGATCAGCGCCAAGGAAACCCAGGTGAGCGCTGGTATCGCTTCACCCAGCAACAGCATGCTCCAGCCTATGCCGGCCGCAGTTACCGCGTAGGCGTTCTGGCTTGCGAACACTGCGCCTGTGCTGGAGATCAGCGCGATGAAAAGCAGCATCGCCAGATTTCCGGCAACGGCCATCAGAACGACAATCACGCCAAGCCTTCCAGTTAACAAACCAACCGGTATGAAATCCCCGTAGAAAGCTGCCAGCGGGATCAGCATCAGAATCGAAGCAACCAGGACAATGCCTAACAGAGCGACGCTATCGATAGCTGCTGGCTTGAACTCCGAGAGGTAAATATCCTCGGTCGCATAAGTGACTGGGATGACCAGCGCAATGGCAAGCCACAACCAGTTGGTGGCCATTTCCCCCGGCTCTCCATAGAAAAGGATGATGACGATGCCGACGAGACCCAGACCAAGTCCCAAAAACCGCTTCATGCTGGGCGCTTCAGTCCGCATCAAGGCCGCGAACAGGAATACCGCAAATCCCTCTAACACAATGACAATCGAAACGATGAATGCCGGAAGCTTGCTTGTCAGCCAATAGACCAGCACCTGATTGATCACCGAGCTGATGAACGCAAGGATGATGACAAACCTCCAATCCGAGCGCGTAAGGTCAGAGAGGCTCGGCATTGTCCTGCGCTTCACGCTTATCCCGACGCAGAACACAGCTCCGATAAAGTCGATAAGGATCGCCAGCCCTATAGGGTGAGCTTCAACGAGAGAGGCCATCTTCGACAGCGGCACGACAAGGCCCCACAGTCCTCCACACGCCAACAGCAGCAATGCGCCGCGGAATGTGCGGATATTCTGCCGCATCTTCCGCTCGCGCTCATAGACCTTCTGGGCCATCGTGGCAAAGACAGTGGCGAGCTTGCCCAGACCATCCGCTCTGCCTGCAACATCGCGGATGCCTAGCTTTGAAGGGTTGAACCTTCCGCTTTCCAGGGTTGCGGCCGCCTTCGTCAGTTTGGCCACCTGGCGCAAATATTCCCTCTCGATGTCGCGCAGTCTCTTCTTCTCGATGCAGGTGGAAATCCGCGCCTTGAGAAGCGCGAGTTCAAAATCCTTGGGCAAGAAATCCTCAGCGCCCAATTCGATCGCCTTTACGACGCTGCTCATTTCATCGTCGAGCCCGGAAATCACGATTACCGGCACATCCCGCGTCCGGGACAACGCCTTGAGGCTCGTCAGCACCTCGAAGCCGTCCATCGCCGGCATCATGATATCGAGAAGAATAAGATCGAAATTTTCGGTGGCGAGCAGATCAAGAGCCGTTCTTCCGTCCTCTACTGCCTCGGCTTCATGTCCGAGAGCCTCGACGGATTTCTTGAGCTTGATCCTTATGGTCCGAGAGTCGTCGACAATGAGAATCCGGCCAGGGTTGCTCACGCTATATCACCAGATTGAAGATTGTTCGAAGCTCTGTAATGGCGGCATCGAATGCACGCTGTGCCTCGCCGATTTCCGGAAGATCCGTCGGCTGGCCGCTCGCGCACCGCGCCTCCACCCGAGCGCAGATTTGGCTGAGTTCGGCCGCTCCCATATCCCGCGCGTTAGATTTCAGGGAGTGGGCAGCCCGTCGGACCGCAGCATGGTCGGAGGCCCGACCCGACGACCACATGTCCTGCATGATGGATGGCCCTTCTTCTAGAAAGGACTCCACAAGCTCTAGAAGGTCAGCCTCTTCGCCACCGACAAGCTTACGCAGCTTGTCCAGTGCCTCTCTGTCGATCGCCACAACATCCCCCGATGTATGCTTCGTCCGGCTACGACCAGTCACCGCGAATTTCTCTGGGTACTGGCACAGTACGATCGAAAGTGAACTCCCTGCTTCGTTTGTCAGAGTTCCATCACGCTCAAAACGCAGACTATCGCAGCTCTACTAAATTAGCGATAGCGCATGTAATCAAACGATGCTGCCACGATACCGGTGCCGATTGCGCCAAGGCCCGCCGTTGCATTTAGAACCCAGGCACGCCTGCTTCCTCAAAATCACCCGGTGCGCCCGCGAGCCGCTGCCCGGAATTCATCACGGCCTTGTTAAGCGAGGCAATGAGATCTTCGACGCGCAGCGGCTTGCTGAGGTAGTCGTCCATCCCTGCGTCCAGATACCTCTCGCGATCGCCGGCCATCGCGTTGGCGGTCAGGGCAATGATGAATGGCTGACGCAGCTGTTTGGTATCGGAAGCGCGGATCAATCTTGTCGCTTCGAGACCATCCATGTCAGGCATTTCGATATCCATCAGGATAACATCGTGGCTGCCTTGGGTGTATGCAGCGACCGCCGACTGTCCGTCGACCGCCAGGTCCGGCTTGTACCCCAGGCGCTCGAGCACCTTGGAGCCAAGCTTCCGGTTGGTGGCGTTGTCGTCCACCAAAAGAATTTGAAGTGGAAATGTCTTCGCCATCGAATTATCGAAAGCGGGAACCTTCGGCTGATCAGTTCGGATGTGGCGTGTCGGTGCCCCGATAAAGATCGACAGCAGCGCATTGAGCAACGGCGATGGCTTGATCGGCTTGGAGAGCGTGGCCGCGAACTTGATGCTCTCCATCTCCCTTTTCTTGTCTTCGGGCATGGGCACTATTGAACTGAGCAGCACCAACGGAACACTGCCCTTGCCGTCGAGCGCTCGTATTTGAGTGGCCAGTTCGATCCCGTCCATGTCGGGCATGTTCATGTCGAGAACGATGACGTCGAAGACCTCGCCTCCGGCAAGCCTTCGAAGCGCGTCGGCAGGATGTTCGCTTTCGGATGCAGCCATGTTCCAGGACTGCGCCTGCAGGGACATGATGCGCCGGTTTGTTGCGTTGTCGTCGACGACCAATAGCCGCTTGCCGGTCAGCTCATCCCTTGCTGGCGGCGCGTGAGCCGGCTTTTGGCTTGAAGCTACCGGCGCGCGGATGGTGAAAAAGAACGTCGTGCCTTCTCCCTCAACGCTCTCTACCCAGACCTCGCCGCCCATCAGTTCGACTAGACGCCTGCTGATCGCCAAACCGAGTCCGGTACCGCCATAACGTCTTGTTGTGGAGGCATCGACCTGGCTGAATGATTTGAAGAGACGATCCATTCGATCCTTGGCTATGCCGATCCCGGTGTCTCGCACCGCGAACTGGAGCGTACACGCCTTTCGCCCGGCTTCCTGTGGACCGGTGTCCGTGGCTTTGGACGGCACCTCCATCACGGAAAGCACGACCTCCCCTCGCTCTGTGAATTTGACGGCATTGTTGAGCAAGTTGATCAGAACCTGGCGCAGACGGTTGCCGTCAGCGACAATCGTTTCCGGCGTGCCGGGCTCGACCACGTAGCCGAGATCCAGTCCCTTCTCCGCCGTCCTCGGCGCGACCAGGTCTATCGCGCTTTCGAGACACTCACGCAGTTCGAATTGCCGCGGATCGAGATCGAGCTTGCCCGCCTCGACCTTGGAGAAATCGAGTATGTCGTTGATGATGGTTAGCAGTGCTTCCGCGCTGTTGTTTATCGTCTCGCCGATTTCCCGCTGTTCATCGTCAAGCTTAGTAGCGAGCATCAGGTTGGCCATGCCGATAACGCCGTTCATCGGTGTGCGGATTTCGTGGCTCATTGTCGCTAGGAACGTGCTCTTTGCTTCGTTGGCTGCTTCGGCCGCTTCCTTCGCCTGTTGCAGGGCCAGGGACAACTGCTTGAGCTGCGTTACGTCCTGAGTGGACGACACGATGCGAGACCAGTCATTTGCTGGATCCTCCGGGAGCTGAACTGTCTCGACGAGATAGAGATCGCGTCCGCTAAAATCCTTGTCGACGACCTCGGTTGATGTGTGCAGTCGGCCATCGAGATATTGGGCGACGGCGTCCGGGTAGGTCGCCCAGGAGTGTTCACCAGTATCTGCCTCCAGGCGAACGCGTAATGCGTCCTTGTTATCAGCGCCGTAGAGCCGAACCAGTGCATCGTTGAAATCGATCCAGCGTACGGAACTGTGCAGTGACTCAGCAACTTGCGGATTATCGTGGAGGTAACCACGGATATCGCTGATCCCCTGCCTCACCAGACCATCGACGATAACCTTGAGGCCTGACCAATCCTCCTCCCAAAGCGGAATCGGGGCTGATTCAAAAAGTTGTCGGAACCGTGCTTCGCTCTGGCGAACGGCAGCCTCGGTGTACTTGAGTTCACTAAACAGCTGCGCGTTGTGCAAGGCGGCGCCGGCAGTGGCGGCGATCGTCGAAAGCAAACGGAGGGAGTCATCATTGAACATGCCCTCTCGTGTCGTACTCTGCACACTGATCACGCCGACATTGCCTTGAGTCGTCTTGATCGGGACGCCAAGATACGATAGCGCATCCTTGCCCACTGGGGTTGCCCCGATTTCCGCGCCGCGCTCGGCCACATCTTGGTTGATGAGCAACGGCTCTCCAGTTTCCAGGATTTTGCTCGTCAGGCCTTCGCCGAGCCGAAGCGTGGTAAAGGCTTCGCCAAACTGGTAGGGGAAATGAATGAGCTTCGTCTTTGGATCAAGCAAGGCCACATAAACAATGTCGGCGCTGAAGATTTCCTGCATCTGGTCGCCGATCAACTGGATCGTGTTGCCAAGTTCGGCTTCGCCGACCAACGCCTGACTGACCTTGCTGATCGCGCCTACTTCGGCGGCGCGCTGTTGCGTTTCCTTAAGAAGTCTCTGGGTCTCGTCGAACAGGCGGGCGTTGGCGATCGCAACACCCATGTTGGAGGCTATGGTCTGCAGCAAGCGTACGTGGTTCTCGTCGAATGCGTTCTTTTCGTAGCTTTGTACGCTAACCACGCCGAGCGTTCTGTCGCCCGAATTGATAGGCACGCCAATGTATGAAGAGGTCCTGTCCTCTTCGAACGGAAAATAGGCACCGCGCCTTTTTCCTTCCTCCATGGTACTGAAAACCAACGGCCTTCCGGTGGAGATGATTTCCGATGTGAGTCCTATCCCCAGCGGGAAAGGCTCGATCTTCTTGTAACCCCTATAGTAAGCGTAGGGAACTCGGACCATGCCGGATTGGCTGTCGTGCAACAGAATCTCGCTGACCTCGGTGCCGAAGGCCTCTCTCACCTTATCGCCCACCAGTCGAATGACGGTATCGACATTTAGCGACTTCGTCATCGCTTCGCCGACGCTGTTGAGAATGGCCATTTCCTTGGCGCGATCTTGCGCCACTTTGAGGAGCCTCTGCGTCTCGTCGAAGAGGTAAGCGTTGGCTATGGCAACGCCCATGCTGGACGAGAGGCCTTGCAGCAGGCGCACGTGATCTTCGTTGAACACGTGCTTCTCATAGCTTTGCACGCTGACCACACCGAGCGTTCTGTCCCCGGCAATGATCGGAACGCCCAGATATGACTCGGTCCTGTCTTCCTCCGTCGGCATCAGCGCGCCCAGAGCAATGTGTTCGTCAATATTCCCCAAAAGCAGTGGCTTGCCGGACAATATGACTTTGGAAGTCAGGCCTTCGCCCATGACAAATGGTTCAGGGTCCTGGTAGTCGCGGTAGAACGCGTAAGGTACAGTGATCATATCGGACTGGTCATCGCGGAGCAGGATTTCGGTTACCTCGCTGCCAAACATCTCGCGAACCTTGTCGCCGACTATACGGGTCACCGTCTTGACATTCAGCGTTTTGGCAGTCGCCTCGCCGACGCTGTTGAGAATGGCGAGTTCCTTTGCGCGGTCTTCCGATACTTTCAGCAGTCGCTGGGTTTCGTCGAAAAGGCGCGCGTTTGCAATCGCGACGCCCATGCTGGAGGATAACCCTTGCAGCAGGCGTATGTGATCTTCGTTGAAGGCATTCTTCTCGTAACTCTGCACGCTGACAACGCCCAGAGTTCTGCCTCCGGCAATGATCGGTACGCCGATATACGATTCTGATCGCTCCGCTTCAGTGAGCGCGATCACATCGAACTCGAGGGACTGCTCAAACGTCGCGAGAACTAGTGGCTTTCCAGAAAGAATGACCTTGGAGGTAAGTCCCGCGCCCAAGGTGAAGGGCTCGACGTCCTGGTACTCGCGGTAGAATGAATACGGCACGGTGATGATATCAGAGACCTGGTCGTGCAACAGAATTTCGGTGATGTCCGCCCCGAATATTTCTCGCACCCGATCGCCGACGATGCGGGTCACCGTCTTGACATTTAGCGTCTTCGCCATCGCGTCGCCGACGCTGTTGAGGATGGCCAATTCCTTGGTGCGTTCCTCGGCGAATTGGATCAGACGCTTGTTTTCAACGGACAGACGTTGAAGTTCGAACGCCGCGACTGCATTGATATTTTCCAATTCGGCAATACGCCGGCCGGCGGATGCCAAGCGATTGGCAAGATCGCTTTCGACTGAGTCCTGCATATTGGCTTCTCCCACCCTCCGCCAACTTCAACGGAATGCATTCCCACCCGTATATTAGCAAGTAGTGTTACATGCCGGGCGCCTGATTGACAGTACGGGCGAGGCGAGACCTTAGGGGCGAAGCTGGACTCCATGTGTGCTTTCGGGCGTCAGCAAGATCTCCTCCAATGGCTGATATCGGGCGGTGGGTTCAATAGGTCGCCGCAACACTCTTAATCTGAGAGGAGGTGTTGCATGGTGACGTCACGGATCTGGTTTACGTCAGCGCAGAAGGCCGAGCTTTGGGAGCGATGGAAGCAAGGTCAGAGCATTTCGTCGATCTCGCGGGCACTGGATCGCCGGAACAAGACCGGCGTTCAGCGGATCGTATCCTTACACGGCGGCATTGCTCCGTCAGCAAGGCGTAGAGCGGCCTCGGCGCTCGGGCTGGCGGAGCGCGAAGAGATCTCTCGCGGGATCGCGGCGGGTCTCGCAATACGCGCTATTGCACGAAGTCTCGGGCGATCCCCATCGACAATATGTCGCGAGATCTCGCGCAATGGCGGTGCACAAACGTATCGTGCAACCCGGGCTGACAAGCATGCTTGGGAGCGAGCGCTGCGCCCGAAGCAGTGTCGCCTGGCATGCTCTGGACGGCTACGATGGCGGGTGGCGCAAAAGCTGGCGCTGCAATGGTCGCCGGAGCAGATAGCGGGCTGGTTGAGGCGAGAGTACCCGGGCGATCCAAGCATGCGGATATCTCATGAAGCGATCTATCGCAGTCTATTCATCCAGTCGCGAGGGGTGCTCAAGAAGGAACTGACAGCGCACCTGCGTACCAAACGACAGATGCGCCTCGCCAAAGGCGCACAGAGCCGGACGGGGCAAGGACAAATACTCGATATGATCTCCATCCGCGACCGCCCCGCCGAGGCGGAGGATCGTGCCATCCCAGGTCATTGGGAGGGTGATCTGCTCACCGGTGCTAACGACACGAACATCGCCACCCTCGTCGAGCGACACAGCCGGTTCACTATGCTTGTGAAGTTGGCGAGAAGGGACTCGGCGACCGTCGTGAGGGCCATCGCCGAGAAGATCGGCACATTGCCCGAAGAGTTGCGGCGCTCGTTGACATGGGACCAGGGCAAGGAGATGGCTCGTCACAAGAGCTTCACCGTTGCCACCGACCTACAGGTCTACTTCTGCGATCCGCGCAGTCCCTGGCAGCGCGGCAGCAACGAAAATACCAACGGTCTGCTCAGGCAGTACTTTCCCAGAGCAACCAACTTCTCCCACGTCTCGCAGGACCAACTCAACGCCGTCGCCCTGCGGCTCAATCAGCGCCCCCGAAAAATCCTGGACTTCGAAACGCCGGCCGATAGGCTACAGAGGGTGTTGCAATGACCTATTGAACTCACCGGCGCAAAGCTGCCATTCACGTCATGGAGACGGGCGTCGGCTCCGGGTCAGATTTGCCCTGTCCCACTGGTCATCACGCCCAACTCCGCAGGAAATATCGCGGGGTTTCCGAGTGGGGGGAAAGGCGGTAGCGCACTCCCGCTACCATTTGGTCAATAAGATCAATTGGATACGTGGGCATCCGCTACCGTTAGCCATGCTGATTGCTCTCACTAGCATCGGCACACGAACCCGCCAGTCGCCCCGTGCAGACAAACGAGGCTCGGCAACGGTGCCCTACTCAGCAGCCATAACTGGTCGCATTTCCAGTTCCTCCGTCGAAACCTCATGGATTTCATCCGCAGTCGGGACCTCATCCGCAGTCGGCTTGATCCGGAACCACGCGGTGTAGAGCGCGGGAAGGAAGAGCAGGATCAACACCGTGCCGGCCGCCGTTCCGCCGATCAGCGTATAGGCCATTGAACCCCAGAATACGGAGTGTGTGAGGGGGATGAAGGCGAGCACGGCAGCAAGCGCGGTCAAAATGACGGGCCGTGTACGCTGCACCGTGGCCTCGATGACAGCGTGATAGTCATCAATGCCGGCAGCACGGTTCTCCTTTATCTGTTCGGTCAGGATCAGCGTGTTGCGCATCAGGATGCCAGCCAGTCCTATCATGCCCAGAATGGCGTTGAACCCGAAGGGCTGGTGAAAGGTGAGCAGCATCGGTACGACGCCGACAAGGCCAAGCGGTGCCGTCAGCATGACCATGAACATCGTTGAGAAGGATCGCACCTGCAGCATGATGACGATCAACATGGCGGCTATCATAGCCGGGAAGACTTTAGCTAGCGCGGTGTTGGCCTTTTCAGCCTCTTCGATTGATCCGCCCATTTCGATGCGATAGCCGACCGGAAGGGACGCAATCAGCGGCTGAAGGGCCTTCATGATCTGCTTGGAGACCTCCGGAGGCTGGGTCGCCTCATTGATGTCCGCGCGGATCGTGACAACAGGCGTGCGGTCGCGCCGCTTCAGGATCGGCTCCTCCTGACGGATTTCCGAATGCCCGATCTGGTCGAGCGGAATCGAGCGGCCGTCTCGACTCACGAGTGAGAAATCCGCCAGACGCGCCGGATCCAGCCGCTCGCCGCCGGCGCTGCGCGCCACGATGGGGACGTTGCGGATGTCCTCGCGAACCTGCGTAACGGGGATGCCGGTGAGAAGGAATTGCAGTTGCTGTGCCACCTCCGCCGGCGAGAGGCCGATGAGGTTCAGCCGATCCTGATCCGGGACGAAGCGAAGCACGGGCGTGCGATTGCCCCAGTCGCGGTTGGCTTGCCGCACATCCGGAACGCTCCGCATGATGTCGAGGGCCTTTTCGGAAATGCTGTAGAGTTGCTTGGAATCGGGTCCCATGACCCGGAACTCGACTGGGAACGGCGTGTAGGGGCCGAACACGAGCTGCGTGACGCGGACATACGCCTCGGGTGCAAGACCCTGCGCCACCGCCTCTCGGAGCCGGTTCTTCAACGCCTCACGCCCCTCGGCGTCCGGGGTTAGCACGACGATCTTGGCGAAGGCGGGATCAGGAAGCTCCGGGGCCATTGCGAAGAAGAAGCGCGGAGCGCCCTGACCGACATAGCTCGTGACGATCTTGGCCTCGGGCTGTCTGTCCAGCCAATTTTCGAGCTTCTCGACGGCTGCGGTCGTTGTCTCGATGCTACCACCTTCCGGCAGGCGAACCTCCACCAACACCTCGGGACGGTCGGATGTTGGAAAGAACTGCTGTTTGACGCCGGCCATACCGACGACTGAAAGCGCGAAGGCGATGCCAACAATACCGCAGGTTAGGAACCTATGGCGCACGGCAAATGTGATGGCCCGCCGCAAACGTCGATAGTTACGCGTGTCGTAAATAGCGTGGTGACCGCCTTCGACCGGTTTGATCGCGGGCAGCATCTTGACACCGAGATACGGCGTAAAAACCACCGCGACGATCCATGAGACGATGAGGGCGAACCCCACGACCCAGAAGATGTTGCCGGCGTATTCGCCGGCCGTCGATCGCGCAAATCCCACCGGCACGAAGCCGGCGATCGTCACCAGTGTTCCCGATAGCATCGGCGCAGCAGTGTGGCTCCATGCATAGGCCGCCGCCTTGATGCGGTCCATGCCCTCCTCCATCTTCACCACCATCACCTCGATGGCGATGATGGCGTCGTCCACGAGTAGACCAAGCGCCAGGATGAGGGCGCCGAGCGTGATGCGATCGAAGAACCGGCCGGTCTCCAGCATGATGAGGAACACGACGGCGAGCGTCAGAGGGACGGCAGCCGCTACGACGATCCCGACGCGCCAGCCCATGCTGATCAGGCTGATCAGCAGCACGACGCCGAGCGCCATCGCGAACTTCAACATGAATTCGTCGACCGCCGAGGTGATGTTGACGGCCTGGTCGCTTACCTTGTCGAGCGTCACGCCGAGCGGCAGTGTCTGTGTGATCACGGCAGTCCTGTCCTCCAGGGCCTTGCCCAGCGCACGACCGTCCCAGCCCTCCTGCATAACCGCCGCGAGCACGATGGTGGGCTCGCTCTGGCGTCGGATGAGGTATGTGGGAGGGTCCTCATAGCCACGGCTGACTTCGGCGATGTCGGAGAGCTTCAGCGTCCGCCCCCCAGCGACAATCGGCGTGTCGGCGATCGCCTGAACGCTGTCATAGGCACCGTCGACCCGAATGAAGAGGCGCGGCCCCATTGTGTCGATCGAGCCTGCGGGCGTGACCGTGTTCCGCCGCTGCAAGGCAGCGACGATGTCCTGTGCCGACACGCCGAGCGTTGCCAGCTTGGCGTATGAAAACTCCACGAATATCTGTTCGGGACGTTCACCAAGGATGTTGATCTTTTTGACGCCGGGCACGTGCAGGAGGTCCTGGCGGATCACCTCCGCCTGCCTCGCCAGTTCCCGCATCGGCATGCCTTTGGCCTTCAGCGCATAAAGAGCGAAGCTCACATCCGAATATTCGTCGTTCACGAAAGGGCCAAAGACGCCGGGCGGCAGGTTGGGCGCTTCATCCCCGAGCTTCTTGCGAGCCTGGTAGAACTCCTCCTGCACGCCGGATGGCGGTGTGCTGTCCTTCAGGGTGAGCGTCATGTACGCATAACCTGGCCGTGTGGTCGTCTCCACCCGGTCGTACCAGGTCAGCTCCTGAAGCCGCTTCTCCAACGGTTCGGCGACGAGGTCCTGCATCTCTCGCGCCGTCGCGCCCGGCCACGCCGTCGTGACCGTCATGGTCTTGATGGTGAAATTCGGGTCCTCCGCCCGGCCGAGCATGAGGAAGGCGTAGGCACCGGCAGCCACCAGCAGAAGGATGAAGAACAAGGTGACGGCGCGTTCGCGAACGGCGATCGCGGAAAGATTGAAGCTCATCAGTTGCTCCCGCTTTCGGACTCGGTCCGGACGCGAGCGCCTTCCTGCAGGAGGTGGGCGCCGAGCGACACAATGGGAACGTTGGAGTTCAAACCGGAGATCACGGCGGTTTCGCTGGTAACACGAACAAGCTGGACGGGCTGAAAGTGTACGGTTGAGGTGGCGCTGTCCAACACCCAAACGCCGGTCTTCCGGCCGTCATCAAGCACGGCTCCCAGTGGCACCTGGACCTCCGGCTGTTTCACCTGGCTTGCGAGCCGAATGGTTACCGTCGCGCCAAGCGGTGCCGCGGCAGCCTCACCGTCGAGCACATAGCGCGCCTCATACGTGCGGGTCTGGGCATCGGCGGAGTCCGACAGCTGCCGCAGATGCGCTGAATAACGACGCTCATCACCACCATACACGATGGCCTCGGCTACCGAGCCTATCGCTGGCCGGATCGTTTCGGGAAGCGCGACAACCGCTTCGCGTGGGCCGGCCTTGGCGGTCCGGATCACGGGCTGGCCCGCAGCGACGACCTGCCCCGGCTCGCCAAGCGTTTCAACCACCGTTCCATCAGCGTCCGCCAACAGGACTGCATAAGCCGCCTCGTTCTCGGCGACCCGTGCGTCGGCTTCGGCGGCGGCAAGTTGCGCTTGGGCTGTATCCATCGCAGCCTTCGCCTGCTCGTAGCGCTGCGGTGTAACCCAACCGGCGCGGAGCAAGCTGGCGTACCGCCGTTCATCCGGCTGCGTCTGAACGACTGTTGCGTGCGCTGCGTCAACGGCATTGCGTTTCGCCGAAAGCGCAAGGCGCAGATCGGTGTCGTCAATCCGCATCAGCGGCTGGCCGGCTTTGACCTCCTGACCGACGTCTACCAATCGTTCCACGATCTTGCCGGGAACCCGAAAGCCTAGATTGCTCTGCACCCTCGCCGCGATGACGCCGGTGAAGCCGCGCTCTAATCCGGTCACCGGCGCTGCCGATACGAGTCTGACAAAAGGCGCTTCCTGCCTTGGGTCGGTCACCAAAGGAGCCTCCTGCGCAGGAGTGGCAAACGTGGCGAATGCCGCCACCCATGACATCGCCGTCAGGGTCGATCCCAATACGATAACGGTTCTCTTTTTCACGCTCGTCGCCCCATCTCAAATTAGATTGCGTTCGACTTCTATATCGATTATAGATTACGAACGCAATCGAAAAGGAGACCGATGATGCGCGTGAGCCGAATCCAAGCCGCGGAAAACCGCGAGACCGTCATCAATGTGGCAAGCCGCCTTTTTCGCGAGCGCGGCTTTGACGGCATTGGCCTCAAGGATCTGATGAAGGGTGCAGGACTGACGCAGGGCGCCTTTTACAAGCAATTCGAGTCAAAGGAGGACTTGGCAGCGCAGGCGTCCAAGCGGGCGATGGAGAGCGCCACCCACCGTTGGTCGGACGCAACTGCGGCAAACCCTGAGAATCCGCTCGAAGCAGTGATCTCCTTCTATCTCAGCATGGGCCATCGCGGAGAAAGGATGGACGGATGCCCGATCGTGGCACTCGGTTCGGATGCCGCCAGACAGGGCCAGGACGTGAAAGCGTCGTTCGAAGCAGGCATCAACGAGCATCTGGAGATCCTCGGCCGTTTCATTGCCGAGGCCAATGGCGAGCAGCCCAATAGCAAGGCCATGGCCATTCTCTCGACGATGGTCGGCGCGGTGCTCCTCTCGCGGGTCGTCAATGACCACGACCTTGCGCAGGCTTTTCTGGATGCAGCGACCGATCAGGTGCGCGAAGCAGTCGCCGCTTGAACGGCGTGGGCAGGGCGCACCCAAGTGATAGGAGAATAGATGCGACGGATTGTTGTTACAGGCATGGGAGCGGTCACGCCCCTAGCTGCCAATGTCGAAGCGTCATGGTCGCGCCTGCTGGCCGGTCGTTCGGGCATCCGCAGGCTTCCGGACGATGTGGTGGGAGACCTGCCGGCGAAGATTGGCGGCGTGGTGCCCTCCTTGAAGGAAGATCCCGACGCCGGCTTCGATCCTGATGGCGTCCTGTCCGCAAAAGATCAGCGCAAGGTGGATCGGTTCATTCTCTTTGCGCTGGCCGCGGCGGAAGAGGCGCTTGCACAGGCGAAATGGAAGCCTGCCTTGGAGACGGATCGCCTGCGCACAGCAACGATTATCGCTTCAGGGGTCGGCGGATTCCCCGCCATCACCGAGGCGGTGCGCACGGTCGATCTGCGTGGCGCCCGCCGCCTGTCGCCCTTCACGGTGCCGTCCTTCCTGGTGAACCTCGCAGCGGGCCACATCTCGATCCGTCATGGCTTTAAAGGCCCATTGGGCGCACCAGTGACAGCGTGCGCGGCCGGCATCCAGGCGATCGGCGACGCCGCCCGTCTCATCCGCGCAAACGAGGCTGATATTGCCGTGTGCGGGGGCACGGAAGCATGCATCAACACCGTCAGTCTCGGTGGGTTTGCTGCCGCACGCTCCCTTTCAACCGGCTTCAATTGGGCGCCGGCTCAAGCCTCGCGTCCCTTCGACATTTCGCGGGACGGCTTCGTCATGGGCGAAGGCGCCGGCGTGCTGGTCATCGAGGCGTTGAGCCACGCGCTGGCGCGCGGCGCAAAACCGCTCGCCGAGCTCGTCGGCTACGGAACGACGGCCGATGCTTATCACGTCACTTCTGGTCCCGAGGACGGCGGCGGTGCGCGCCGGGCCATGGAGATCGCGATTGCGCAAGCAGGGATTTCACCGAGCGAGGTTCGTCATCTCAATGCACATGCGACCTCCACGCCAGTCGGCGACCTGGGTGAAATCGAAGCGATCAAGAGTGTATTCGGGCGCGATTTCGCGATAGCTGTCAGCGCAACGAAATCCGCGACCGGGCACCTGCTGGGCGCGGCCGGCGGGCTTGGTGCCATCTTCTCGATCCTGGCGATCAGGGACCAGGTGGCACCGCCGACACTCAATTTGAGCGCACCCGATCCGGCCGCCGACGGCATCGACTTCGTCGCAAACGAGCCCCGGCCAATGGAGATGGAATACGCAATCTCCAATGGCTTCGGTTTTGGCGGCGTGAATGCCAGCGCCTTGTTCAGGCGCTGGATCGCCCCGGCGGCTCGACGCGAGCGCCAGGGGCACTCATGATTGGCACCCTTCACGACGACCTTTCGTGCTTATGCCATCCCGATCCAACACAAAGAAAGAAATGATTTCCATGAACAAGATCAATCCTGGCGTCGCCCTGGTGACAGGGGCATCTTCCGGCATCGGGCGGGCTACCGCCGACGCCTTGCTCAGCGCGGGCTATCGTGTATTCGGAACCAGTCGTCGCACGGCCTCCAAACAATCCGACGGCGTTACCATGCTGACTTGCGACGTGACCGACGACGCGTCCGTTGCGAAAATGGTCGATGACGTTTTGGCCAAGGCCGGACGCATCGACCTGCTCGTCAACAATGCCGGCATGGGTCTGTTTGGAGGTGCGGAGGAGTCCTCGACCGCCCAGGCCCAGGCGCTGTTCGACGTCAACGTCTTCGGCGTTTTCCGCGTGACCAACGCGGTGTTGCCGGCAATGCGGCGTCAAGGAACGGGCAGGATTGTCAATTTGAGCTCCGTGCAGGGGTTAATCCCAGCTCCCTATTTCACGCTTTACGCGTCGACCAAACATGCCATTGAGGGTTATTCCGAATCGCTCGATCACGAATTGCGCCCGTTCGGCATTCGCGTGTCGTTGGTGGAGCCCGCCTATACCCGTACGTCATTCGAGGACAATCTCGCCGCCCCCGATCAGTTGCTTGATATTTATGATTCCGCGCGCGCTGGCATGACTGTAGCCGTGCGGAAAGCGATGGAAAAACGCGATGCGCCCGAAGTGGTAGCCAAGACCGTTTTGGCGGCTGCGACCGATCCCGCTCCCAAGAAGCGCTATGCGGCGGGCAAAATGGCGCGCCAGGTCAGTCTCCTGCGCCGTTTCGTCCCCGCGTCCGCATTCGACAAAAGCCTGCGAAAGCAGCTCGGGCTGCCGGCCTGACGATTTCGGCTGCGGACAAAACGAGGTCTTCGAATCCAGATGCTGGCACTAGATAGCCAACGTGTACATTGAGTAGAGGGAGATATTCAAAATGGATCCTCATCGAAGACAGCGGAGCAGGAACCGCCGATCTGATGAGTGGGGGGAAAGGCGGTAACGGTCTCCCGCTACCAAAATTGGATAGGTTATTGAAATAGCTAGTCAATCGCGCCTCCGTGGCAGCGCATCGGACAACAATCCTCAATAATTTCAACACTGCACGGCTGATGCTCATATCCGCCACGAGTCATTCGGGCTGAAGCCGAACGCGGTCGACGGCAAAACGGCGACGAGGATGTTGCTGAGTATGCGATTGCTCCATGCATCATTGGCCCGCAGAGGAGCGTCGCCGCTCCTGATGAGCCGCGCCAACGACACCCGCGCGGTCCTAAAAATCGCTGCTTCTGACGGCGCACCCGGGCCAATGGTGATGCGAACATTTCCTGATTGAATTCGTCCGCCGACGGCGCATTGGACAGGCTCGATAAATTCATGGCTTCGGAGCAGGTTTGGCTGGCGCATGAATGCCGAACACCTATACTGGAAAGATCAAGCGAGTGGGTTCGCCATGAGCAATGAGTTCAGTGTCGCCGACGCCTATGGCACGGGCCGTGCCGCCTTCATGGGACTTGAGCTGCTCGTCGCGCCCGGTGCACTCGTCCCCCGGCCGGAGACGGAGTTGCTGGGCACGACGGCCCTTGGTGTCTTGCATCAAATGAACCTGCCGGCGCCGCGCGTCGTCGACATGTGCTGCGGCACTGGCAATCTGGCATGCGCCATCGCCCATCATGTCCCCACCGCGCGCGTCTGGGCGAGCGACCTCACCGATGGATGCGTTGGCGTGGCACGCCGTAACGCTGCTCATCACGGCATGGCTGACCGCGTTTCGGTGCATCAGGGCGACTTGTTCGGCGCTCTCGCCGACCTGGGGCTTGACGGGACGATCGACGTGATCGTCTGCAATCCGCCCTACATTTCGGAAAAGCGGCTCGAGGGCGACCGCGCGCATCTGGTCGAGCTCGAGCCGCGTGAAGCGTTCGCGGCCGGCCCTTACGGCCTCAGCATCCATATGCGGGTGGTGAAAGACGCGCCGCGATATTTGCGGCCTGGCGGCATCCTGCTCTTCGAGGTCGGCCTTGGCCAGGACCGGCAGGTGATGAGCTTGATGGAGCGCAGCAAGGCATATGGGAACATCCGCGCCGTCTCGAACGAAGCGGGCGAAGGCCGGGTGGTTCTGGGACAACCCAAGGCGCAGGCATGAGTGCGGAAAACCAGCGCAATTCCAGGAACCGATCTGGGCTTTGCACCGGCAATCAATTCATCTTGCGGATGATGTATTGCTCGATCCCCTGAATGGAATCGAGGTTCTCAGGCAAGAGCTCACTATCTTCGACGATGATGCCGAAGGTCTCCTCGATAAAGCCGATAATCTCGAGCACCCCCGTCGAGTCGACGATGCCTTGATCGAGCAAGGACGTGTCGTTCACCAATGCCTTCACGTCGCTCACGTAGAAATTCGAAACCAGGAAGTTGCGGATCTGCTCGCTGTAGGTTCGGTCCTTGGTCGTCAACATGAATTCGTCCTCCGTAGCGACACCACAGATTTAGCGACCCGCCTCATGACAGGGCCGTTTTCTTGAGTTTGCCCGTGTCTGTCATCGGCAGGCTGGCCACGACGACGATGGACTTCGGAACCATGAAATTTTCCAACCGCTTCTGGCACTCCATCTGCAGCTGTTTTTCGCCGATCGTTCGACCATTCTCCATCACGACAAACGCTTTCACCGCCTGCCCAAGAAGTTCGTCGGGAACACCGATGACCGCCGCTTCCCGGACGCCGGGAATATCCATAAGGACGTTCTCCACTTCCTTCGGCGCCACCTTCTCGCCTCGCGATTTTATGATCTCGTCACCACGGCCAACGAAGTAGAGGTAGCCCTCCGCGTCCATCCGGCAGTAGTCGCCGGTGTATAGAACCTGTTCGCCGGGCAGCGGGCCTGGTTTGAGTTTCCTGGCTGTCGCCTCGGGCTTGCCCCAATAGCCCTTCATCACCGTTGCGCCGCGAATGACGAGCTGGCCGACGACGCCGGGGCCGACCCGCCTGTCATGTTCGTCGACGATCCACATTTCCGTATTCGGGATCGCGATCCCGACGCTCAGCGGCTTTCGCTTGAGATCCTCCGGCGGCAAATAGGTGCAACGCTTGCACTCGGTGAGGCCGTACATCGAATAGATGCGTGCACTCGAAAACAGCTCCCGAAGCATGAGAATATGCTTGAGCGGCAGGGCCGCCGCGGTGTTGGTGACGTAGCGAATGCTCGAGAAATCCTGATCCTTGAGGGACCTGAGTTCGGAAAGTGCCGCAAAGATGGTAGGCACGCCCGGAAAACCCGTAACCCGCTCTTGCCTGATCAGCCCGAGGACCTGCGCCGGGAAGGCGAACGAGCGTTCAAGCACCAGCCGCGCGCCGGTGCGAAACGCCATGATCATCTGGTACAGGCCGTAGTCGAAGGCGAGCGGAAGGACATTGAGGATCACCTCGTCTTCGGCAAGCTCGAGGTAGGAAGCGATCGAGGCACAAGCGGTCATCATGTTCCTGTGCGTCAGCATCACGCCCTTGGGTTCGCCTGTCGAGCCGGACGTGTAGATGATGGCGGCAAGATCGACATCGATGCAGCGCCGCGCCGGCGGTGCATCGCCGCCATCGGCGACTGCTGTGTCCCAGCGCATGGCATGCGGCAATTGGGAGAGCTCGTCGTCGTCAATCGATCCGGAAACGATCGTCCGCAGAAGTGACGGGCAGTTGCGCGCCGGCTCGCGGAAGATCGAGTGCAGGTGCGCGTCCGTGATCAGCGCCGCAGGTCGGCAGTCGTTGAGCAGGTAATTGAGCTTGTCGCTTTTGGTCAGCGGGTTGACGATGCACACCACCGCATTCGCCTTGAGCACCGCCCAGAAGCTCACCACCGTCTCGACGGTGTTGTCGGCGAAGATCATCACGCGATCGCCGCGCACGACCCCTGATGCGGTCAAATCCCGGGCGATCGCATTGGCGCGCGCCTCCAGCTCACCATAGGTGACACGCTGCTTGCCGCACACAAGCGCCACCTTGTCGCCGAACCGGCCGGCCGAGTGGGCGAGATAGTCGTGCAGCAGGGGTACGGCATCATGCAACATGCAAGCACTCTTCCCGATGTTCGCGGTCGACGTCGACGCTGAGCCCATGAACGTGGGTCGCACTGGGACAGCTCGCGACAAACTGCTGGTGAAGGAGTTGGGTCGACAGCACACCGACGAGCGCCATGTTGTCGGCATTGGAAAGATCGCCGTCGCCGGTCCTGGCCTGGCATTTGCCGAGCAGGCGTGTGACCGAAGCCGGATCAAAAACATTCGCCTTGCGTATCGCCGTCTCCGAAAGCGCTTCGCGAATGTATTCCGGCGCGGCGTCGGCGGTGAAGCAAAGCGCGTTGGGCGCCCGGAATGGCTGCTTCTTGCGTGTCACGACCTCGGCGGGCACGATCGGTTCCGCCACCCGTTTCAGCACGTGCTTCTCATCGAGGACACGCAGCTTGTAGGAAGGCGGAAGGGAATTGGCGAGCCTCACAAGTTCATCGTCCAGGAACGGGAAGCGCCCCTCGACGGAGTGAGCCATCAGCATCCTGTCGCCTTGCGAGGACAGCAGATAGCCCGACATCAACGTCTGGACCTCGAGATACTGGTCCTGCGCAAGCGGACTCCAACGCGAAAACGCCGCGGGCAAGCGGGCGAGCAACTCCGACACGGCGTCGTGGCGTTGGGTCTCGGCGCGCAGGTCCGCGGAGAAAAGCCGCTTGATGGCGCTGGTGCTGCGCCAGCGCGTGTCATGAGCGAAGCCGGGCGCGTCATAGGCCTCGATACCGCGCCCGAAGAACTGGCGCGCCATCGCTTGCTGTTGCACCGGCGAGCGGGTGAGATAGGGGTAAAGCCGCTCCAGCAGGCGCGAGCGTCGTGTCGATGCCGGCTGGTGCCCCCAGAACCGGCGGACCTTGCCTTCGCGGAATAGGTCGTAGCCGGCGAACATTTCGTCGGCGCCCTCGCCGGTCAGCACGACCTTGATGCCGCGCTCGCGCACCAGCCTGGAGAGCAGGAACAGCGGCGCCGGGGCGGTCCTCAGTATCGGGCGCTCGGTGTGGTAGATCACCTCCGGAAAGATGGCGGCGATATCGCTGCGCGAAACCACCACTTCATGGTGCTCACTGCCGGTTGCTTCGGCAACCAGGCGCTGGAAGCGGGTCTCGTCATATTCGGCGTCGGCAAAACGCAAGGAGAAGGTCTGGAAGCGTCGGCCGGCGAAGCGCCTTCCCAGCGTCGCCACAAGCGAACTGTCCAGCCCGCCGGAGAGATAGCAGCCGACAGGCACGTCGGCGCGCACCATTCTGAGCGCCGTCGCAGCCTCGAGTGCGCTACGCACGCGCTCCACCGCCTCGTCGCACGACCCGGTGAACTCGCCCTGCGACGATCCGAAATTTTCTGGGTAGGACGGCTGCGAGAACACCTGCTCGCGAACGGTGCCGTCCTGGTAGGTGCGGACATGCCCTGGCACGACCTCATGGATTCCCCGAAATACCCCTTGCGGCGGAACGACCGTCCAGAGCGTGAAAGTCTGATCGAGGCCGGCGGGATCGAAGGCGCGCGGTATGGTCGGATCGGCCGCGAAAATGGCCTTCACTTCACTGGCGAAATAAAGGCGGCCCGCATGTTCACAGAAATGCAGAGGGCAAATGCCGAACCGGTCGCGCGACAAGACGAGACGACCCGCTATCGAGTCCCAGATTGCGATTGCCCACTGACCGTTCATCCGCTCGAAGGCCGCTTCGCCCCACGCACGATAGGCATGGAGCGCAACCTCCGTGTCGCTGCGGGTGCGGAAGCGGTGGCCGAGCGCAATCAGCTTTTCGCGCAGCTCGACATAGTTGAATATCTCGCCGTTGAACACGATCCAGCTCGTATCGCCTGTGTCGGCAAGCGGCTGCTGACCGCTGGAAAGATCGATGACGGACAAGCGGGCATGGGCCAGCCCGGCGCGTTTGTCGCGGTAAAGGCCGCGCTCGTCCGGGCCGCGATGCGAGAGCGCACCCACCATCCGCATCAGCGCCTCACGCGAAGGAGAAGCCGCCGCGGCGTTCAGCGCCACTATTCCAGCGATGCCGCACATCCCGGGTCAATCCTCGCCAATTTCCACGGACAGCAAAGGCCGCGCGTGAAGATAGTGGGCGGCCCGCCGTTTCGCGTCGATGTCCTTGAAGACTTTCTGCAGCTGGGGCTCGGTGAGGCCGGCAACCGCTGCGACCTCGTCGCCCGCGATCCCATGGTTCAGGCCGTAGAGGCATAGATCCATCAGATGATAGGGCAGCGCGAAATAGAATTCCTCCTGGCTTTGCGCCATGGAGAACGTGTCGGTGGTCGGTGCGCGCCGCCGGATTTCCTCGTCCACGCCGAGATATTCCGCGAGTTGATAAACCTGGGTTTTGTAGAGGTGAACGATCGGCATCACGTCGGCGGTTCCGTCACCTTGCTTGACGAAAAACCCCTGGTCGTACTCAAGAAGGTTTGGTGTCCCCGCAACCGCGTATTTGAGGCGGTCGGCGTGGTAGTATTCCGTCATCTTGCGCAGGCGCTGCTTGTAGTTGGTCGCGGCGACGATCTGCAGATAGGCGGCTGGCGGCAAACGCACCGTGTCGACCTTGCCCTCCGGATCCTGGACGGTGAGCCGGGTGATGTTGAGGCCGTTGCTCTCGAGAACCGGCTCGATCACCAGCTTGCACTTCCAGCCTTCCCCATAGTCGGGAACGACGGTCCGGATCGCTTCGAGCTGCCTTCCATAGGCGCCAATAGCCTCCAGTGCCGGGCCGATGTTTTCCAGGACGCTATCAATGCCAAGCTGCGCCGCGACGCGGCGGCCAAGTCTGAGTGAGTCGCCGGAGGAATCCCGCTCCGGCATGAACAGTCCCAGGACCTTGTCCTTGCCGAACGCGCGCGTGCACAAGGTCGCGACGACGGAGCTGTCGATACCGCCGGAAAGGCCGACGACCACGCCGCGACGATGGAGCGTGCCAAGAACCTGCTTGCGCAAGGTGTCAACGATACGATCGACCTCAGCACGAGCATCGAGCGCCAGCACATCCTTGCTGAAATGTGAGATCACGTCGATGACAGATCCTCCCTTTTGCGAGACTCGGCCGGGGAGTAGGTCTGCACGACGGCCGTCTCGATGAGCGGACGGTTGGTGGCAAGATTGGGCTCTATGACAAGGTCGATGTGGTTGCCCATGATCGGAACCACGTCCAGATGTGCCAAAACGCTATCCCAACCCAAGGTTCGAGGCATTCCCTCACGACGACACCGAAACAAGGTGCCGGCGATCGGCAGAGCCGGTTTCGGTGCATCCAGCCACCGGAAAAAAGACTGCGCCCGCAAGACCTCCTGCAGTTCCAGTTTGGTTCTGAAGCTTGTCGGGTTGAACTCTCCTTTGGCAAAGCGGTCGAGAAGCTTGGTGAGATACGCCTCGCGGCCGATTGCAACGGTGATTTTCGCAAGGGCTCGGCAGGCCATCCGGCGGGCGGATATGCGATTCGTGCGAATACGATGGAACGTGCGGGTCAGTGTCTCCCAATGATTGCTCGGCTCGTCCAGAAGGCTCGTATCGAGGATACCCAAAAACCTTACCGGTCGCCCGGCGGCCAGAAGCCGTGCCGCAACCTCGAACGCTACCGCGCCGCCGAGCGAATGGCCAAGAAGCCGCACGGGGCCGGCAGGTTGGGCGCGGCTGATCTGCTCGAGTGCGGCGTCAGCCATGGCCGCGAGACTGTTATGTCCGTCCAATATCGCGGCGAGGCCTGGATACCTTATGGGGTTCACCCGGGCGACCTTGCCCATGGCGGCTGCGAACGCGGCCAGGCTCGGGCCATAGCCGACGGACCCTGGAAACAGGAAAAGAACCGGGGGGTGATGCTTCTTCGCGCGCCGTTCGCCCGCCTGTGCGGACGCGACCGCCTCAACCATCTCGTCGAAGCTCATACCGACGGTGAAGGCCTCGAGGCCCAGCTCTTGCCCGATGGCGCTCTCGATCGCCATGACGCAATGCAGCAGCTGCAGCGAATCTCCTCCCGCCTCATCCCAGTTTCCCGCGGCAACGCCCGTGTTGAGAACCTGCATCCATGCGTGCTGCACGATTTGCCTTGTATTCCGTTCGCCTCCTGCGGATCGGGAAGTGGGCGGCTGGGCGGCCCGCGCCGTCTTTCTCTGCGAACGATCCATCTGGGTGAGCGTTGCCAGGTCGACCTTCCCTCCCAACAGGCGCGGGATCGCGGCAATGGTGTGCAACCGCAAGGGGCGCAGCGGCGCCGGCAACGTCGTTCTGATGAGCTGGCGAAGCTCCTCCGCGAAAGCAGCCCCTGCGAAGCGCTGGGGAACCGCGAAGGCGATGAGTTCCTCGGCCGGCGTCACGATTGCCACGGCATCCGCCACCGAAGGGGCGCAACGCAGGACCCGTTCGAGCTCGGCGGGCTCGACGCGTCGACCATTGATCTTGATCTGGCGGCCTTTGCGGCCGACGATGCGCAACAGGCCATCATCGTCCAGCCGAACGAGGTCGCCCGTTGCAAAAAGCCGAACACCGGGATCGTCCAGGTCCGGCCGCGCGGGAACGACGACACCGTTCTCCCAATGACCAAGCAGAACATAGGGGCTTCGGATCAGAAGCTCTCCGCTCTCGCCTGTCCCAACGTTGTGCCCCGCTTCGTCGACAATGGCGAATGCCATCCCGGGAAGCAGCCGGCCAACGGGGACCGTGGCGTCTTGCTCAGGCCAGTCCGGCGGCAAGAACCATTGCGAACCGGTGGTCTCGGTTGACGAGTAGCCGATCTGGATCAGGCACTGGTCGGAAACGGCTTTGCGCAGCAATGCGATGTCTGTCCACGACACTTTCTCACCACCGAGCCGGGCCACTCTGAGGGACCTGAACGTGTCAGCAGGGGCCTCGCTCAAGAGCGCCCGAAGCAGCGCCGGAACAAGATAGGCAACCGTCACGCCTTCGGCTTGCAACCGCGCGCGCACAGCGCGCAGGCCGACCGCCTCCACCTCGAGAAGATGCAACGTGGCGCCCGTCAGCAGTGCCGTAAAAATCTCCCGGCAACCGGCAATCGTGGCGGGTCCGGTCAGCGGCAGGAAGACGTCATCCGCGTTGATATGGCACGCATCGACATATTGCCGAACCCGCCACAGCAGGCTGCGTTGGCTGTTGACGATTCCCTTGGGACGTCCGGTGCTGCCTGAGGTGTAAAGCACCATTGCGGGTGCATCGACGGAAACGGACGTCGGTGGTGGCGACGCGGGTCGACTGTTCGGCGCGACGCTGGCGGCTATATCGATCCATACGATATCCTGTGCCAAATCGACGGAGCGAACCTCGCCAGCGCCTATGACGGCGCCGAGCCGCGCAGCATTCACAATCTCAATGATCCGGGAGCCCGGATCTCTCATGTTGAGCGGAACGGAAGGCCGCCCGGACATCATGCTCCCCAGCATCGCCACAGGATACCAGGCCGAGTTGGCCTGAAGGATTCCGACCGCCTGTCCTTCGGGAACGACAGCAGCGATCCGGTGAGACAATGTCTCGACAGCCCGGAAAAGCTCAGAATAAGTCAGGCGATTGGCGCCATCGCTGACCGCTAGCTTGTCAGGATATTGCCTTGCGACGTTTCCAAGGTGATCGATGAGGGGAATGTCCGCAAAGCCGGCGCCCATCTGTTGATAATGGCGCAAGACAGGCCCGCCCTCGTCGAGAGCATATTCGGGAATATCTGACCATTTGCGGGTCGTCGCCGGTCGACGATCCATCTTTAGATCTTCGTTCACCGCTTCAGAGTGCAAATACGCTGAAGACATTCAGGGCCCCACCGAACTGAATGTGGTACATTGCTCGCCACTGAAATCTTTTCATCAATCATTCGGATGATGCGTCGATCTTGATCAGACGATGTTTCCCGCCCCGGCCTCCCGGAAAGGTCTCCAGTTTCTCTCCAGCAACGGCTGGTTCGCCCAGAGGTCCCCGACCTGAGACGTTAGCCCAAGGCCGAACCCGCGTGCCTCCGGCAGCCGGTATGAAAAGTCATTCAAATGAATGTTGGTGTGGTTTGTAGTCTGGCTAAGCTTTGACCCGCAGGTGAATGAATGCTTGCTCGGAGACGCTTGGGCATACCGCCATGATCATCGAGTTGTTTGGGCCGCCTGGCGCAGGCAAGACCACCCTTCTTCGCGGCCTTTGCCGGGAGATGGCGAAACACGGCATCAACGTGAAGACAGTGAACGGCTATCGCCTGATCGAATATGGGTCGGTCCAGGATGACAGCCCGGAGGTGCGCCATGCCATTGGGCGTATCGGCAGGAAGATTGCCACCTCCGGTCCCGTCTTGTTGTCGACCTTGCCGAAGGACGGTGTCGCTGCGCGGCTTCTGGCTTCAATTCCCTTGAGAAGCCGCACATGGTCATGGCGCATGAAGATCGACATCGCCCTGTTGTGCGAGTCCTGGCGTCAAGCGCAGGAATCGGAAGGTTACTTCATTTTCGAAGAAGGCCTGATCCAGGCTTTGTGCGCGCTGGTTTTGCTGGCACGAACTCCAAGCATCGACGTGGTTCGTGACTGCCTGACGTTCCTGCCGCGACCGGACCTCCTTATCCAGCTCGATGCGCCGCAGGAAACGTTGCGCCGCCGTCTTATGGATCGGCATGCGCAGCAACCGCTCCTCGAGGTCCTGCTGTTCGAACTCGGCGTGGACAGGGGCTTGAGACAGGCCGATATATCGAGGGAGATCGGCGAGTGCTTGCGCCAAGATGGATGGCCCCTGATACAAATCAACGGTGCTGAACCTCACGATTTTGGCAAGGTCATCACGCGAGTCTTGGAAGAGCGTGAGACCGCCCCGAGTCTAGCGATGTAGTGGTCTCACGCCACCAAAATCCAAATAACAGAAGCCAGCGCGAAAGGCATCGTCGCCGTCCATCTCGCCCCCTACTCCACCGTCACGGATTTCGCCAGATTGCGCGGCTGGTCGACGTCGGTGCCCATGAACACGGCGGCGAAATAGGCCAGCATCTGGATCGGCAGCGCGTAGATGATCGGCGAGATGATTTCCGGCACGTCCGGCAGGATGATCGTCTCCATCGTCTTCACGCTTGAGTGTGCCGCGCCCTTGGCGTCGGTGATCAGGATGATCTTGCCGCCGCGTGCCGCCACTTCCTGCATGTTCGACACGGTCTTCTCGAAAATGCGGTCATGCGGCGCAATCACGATCACCGGCATGTTCTCGTCGATCAGCGCGATCGGCCCGTGCTTCAATTCGCCGGCGGCATAGCCCTCGGCGTGGATGTAGGAGATTTCCTTGAGTTTCAGCGCGCCTTCCATGGCCAGCGGGAAATTCGTGTCGCGGCCGAGATAGAGCACATCCTTGTAACGCGACAGTTCGCGCGCGATGCGCTCGATCTGCTCTTCGAGCTTGAGCACCTGGTTGGCATAGCGCGGCGCTTCCGAAAGCGCGCGCACCAGGGTCTTTTCCTCATCCTTCGAAATCGTACCGCGCGCCACGCCGGCGCGCACGGCGAGTGACGCCAGCACCGAGAGCTGGCAGGTAAAAGCCTTGGTCGAGGCGACGCCGATCTCGGGGCCGGCCAGTGTCGGGAGCACGACGTCGGATTCGCGCGCCATGGTCGATTCCCGCACATTGACGACGGCGCCGATCTTCATGCCGGCCTTGCGGCAATAACGCAGCGAGGCCAGCGTGTCGGCGGTCTCGCCCGATTGCGAGATGAAGAAAGCGGCGTCGTTGGCCGACAGCGGCATCTCGCGATAGCGGAACTCCGAGGCGACATCGATGTCGACCGGCAGCCTTGCATAGCGCTCGAACCAGTATTTGCCGATCAGGCCGGCCAGATAGGCGGTGCCGCAAGCCGAGATCGCCAGCCGGCCAATCTTGGCAAAGTCGAATGGCAGGTCGAGCGGCTTCGAGACGCCGGAGACGAAGTCGACATAATGCGCCAGCGTGTGCGAGATCACCTCGGGCTGTTCATGGATTTCCTTCTCCATGAAATGGCGCCGGTTGCCCTTGTCGACCATGAAGGAGGTCGACAGCGACTGCTGGCGCTTGCGCTCGACCTTCTTGCCGTCAATGTCGAAGATGGCGACGCTGTCGCGGCGCACCACCGCCCAGTCGCCGTCTTCGAGATAGGTGATCGAATTGGTGAATGGCGCCAGCGCGATGGCGTCCGATCCCAAGAACATCTCGCCATCGCCATGGCCGACAGCCAGCGGCGGGCCATTGCGGGCGCCGACGATCAGGTCTTCGTCACCCTTGAACATGATGGCCAGCGCAAAGGCGCCTTCCAGCCGCTTCAGCGCCTGGTGCGCGGCCTCGACCGGCTTCAGCCCCCTGGCGAGTTCGCGCGCCACCAGATGCGCGACGACTTCGGTGTCGGTCTGCGACGAGAAGGAATAGCCGTCGCGGACCAGCTCGTCGCGCAGTTCGGCAAAGTTCTCGATAATGCCGTTGTGGACGATGGCGACCCCATCGGAAAAATGCGGATGCGCATTGGTCTCATTGGGCACGCCATGGGTGGCCCAGCGGGTGTGGCCGATGCCGATCGTGCCATCGAGCGGCTCCTCCTTGAGCCGGCGCTCAAGGTTGATCAGCTTGCCTTCGGCGCGGCGGCGGGCAAGCTCACCACGCTCGATGGTGGCGACGCCGGCCGAGTCATAGCCGCGATATTCGAGCCGCTTCAGCGCATCGACGATAAGCGGCACAACCTGCGAGTGGCCGACGATCCCAACGATGCCGCACATGGCTTTGCCCCTCGACCTGCAGAATTCCGGTCCTTGTCGCCGTAGAAGCCACGATATCCCTCCTCGACTACGGGCTGATCGTTCATTTGAAGGAGCCTACGGCCTTATTCGCGACCAGAAACCGCCGTGCTTGCGAAGTGGTCCAAGAGGGCGCGGTCCGGGGGCGGAGTTTGCCTCACTAGCCGCGTGAAGCCGCCCGACGAACAGTTCGTTCGAATGATGCGCTTGCGTCGGCCCAGGCGCATGTTGGGTCAGCCGGCAAACCAAAACACACCCAACAGCCGGTTAGGCCCGGCCGCCTGATGCCCCCCTACAAGAGGCTGTCGGGCCGCTTGATCTGTCCGGGGCTTACACGCGAAAGCGCTCCTGACTGCCTCGCGTGCCGGCAAGCGAGCGGCGCTGGTGTCCACGCAACAAAAGACGTCAAGATGAACACGAGAGGGACCATCCGACGCAAAGCCATCCTGGCATAGGCCACAAAGGTGGGTGGAGGTGATTGGCGACCGCCAAACCGACGACTCGTTGCCGTCAAAAGCGCTGAATCGCTGGCACCCGGCATCGTTTGATTGCACGAAGACGCTGAACTGATCTCTCGATACAAATGGAAGCTCAATCCGCGCCTTGCTGGGTCCAGGCATGCGCAAGGGGGTGCAGGGCATGAAGTTCAGGGATCTGATCAAACGTGCCGACAACAGTGTGGAGAAGTCATTCGAGGACCTCGAAGCTGACTTGGCTGATGCCGTTGACGAGTGCCTCGGTTTGGATGACCTGTCAGCGTCGGCAATAGACCACGGCGCGGGCGAGCCGCCCATGCCAGACGACAACAGCGAACAGGACGACAGCGCGCAAACCGAGGATAATGCTGGCACCGACGATGCCGCCATTCCGGAACCCGTGCGACGGCTGACCTCTCATACGCAGAGCCGCATGGCTGCCTTGAGTTCCTTTGACGGGCTGTTTCGCGATGCGAAGCTGCATTTCGAGGAGATCAACGCGAAACTGTCCGAGATCGCAAGCACACATCAACTGACCTTCGAATTCTTTCACATCCTTCACGCCGACATTCTCCGCGCCAACGAACTGGAGCTGGCCAATCTAAACCTGACCGCGGAGCAAAGGAGCCTGTCGGACAAGCTCAATGATCTGAACCGAAGGCAGCATGAGCGTGAAAGCATGGTGGAAGCTTTGCAGCAGCGCGAGGCAAGCCTGGTTCAGGACAGCGAGGCGCTTCGTGGCGCATTGGCTGCGGCAAGGCTGGAGCTCGTGGAGGCCGCGAACACCAACGCAAAGAACGAAGCGGATTTCGGAGACCTCACAAACACGCTTGCCGCCGCGACCGTCGAGGCCGACAGACGCGCGCGCGAAAACAAACAGCTGCGTGAAAAGAATGTCAGCCTGTCGATCGACCTGGAAAAGGCGCTGAAGCGCGAGGACGAGGCGCGGCACAGGCTGGACGCATTCTCCTCGATCCATGCCACCGAAGCTGCGAAAAATTCCGAAATACTGGGTGCGCTCGGCAAGAGCGAAAAGGAAGCGACACGGCTCCACCACGCACTCGAGGTCACCCAGGCGAAACTGTCGGAGGTCACAGAAACCGCAAAGATCATGGAGGCGGACAAGGATGCCGAGCTCGAACGCTGCCGAGCCGAGATTCGGGGATTGCGTTCCGAAGTTCAGAGCCTCAACTCGCGACTGGAGCTCGCATCGAACGCAAATAACGAGGCCTCGGCCGAGATCGACAGGCTCAGGCTCCAATGGAGCGACGCCGTGGCGGAAAAGCAGGTGGCGGATGAGAGGTTGGCTGCCCTCACCAAGGAGGCCGAAACCGACAAGCTGAACCTTTCGAAGATAACCGCCAATTTTTCACAGCTGTCGCTGCAGCAGGCATCCGATCAAATACAACTCGATATCAGACGGCAGGAATGCGAGGACCTACGGGCCGAAATTGCATCGGTCAACGCCCGGATCAGAGATTTGCTGCCTTATGAGAGGCTCCATAGCACCACGAACGCCATGCCGCACAAGAACGATATGGCCAAGATTCCGGTGACGGCGGAGCGAACGGTGCGTACCGCTCGCCGCGTTCGCCGACGGGCGCTCACCGCGTCGTAGGAGCTAATCGCATTTTGCGGCTCGCTTCCAACAGTTCGCCATGTCATTGGCGGAAGGCCCTGGACATCTGATCCGTGAGAGGCTTCAGCAGATAAGACCAGACGCTGCGTTCGTCGGTGCTTATGTGGACCTCTGCCGGCATACCTGGTTTGAGCACCTTGGCATCGGTCAGGCAGGCTGCCTTGTTCTCGACATTGATACGCGCCGAGAAATACGAAAGCTGTTTTTGCTGATCCTTGATCAGATCCGCCGAGATGCGCTTGACCGATCCCTCGCAAGCCGGCGTGGTGCCGGCATCGAAAGCCGGAAACCGGATCGAGACGTGCTGACCTGGACGAACGTCGTCTATGCGCGATGGGGGGATTAGCGCGTCGACGACGAGGTTGTCGGCGTCGGGTACAATCATCATGATCACTTCCCCAGGAGCGATCACGCCGCCGATCGTGTGGATGGAGGATTCCTGCACCGTTCCCGATTGTGGAGCGCGGATGTTGGTTTTGGTCAATTCGTCTTGCGCGACGACCTTGCGCTCGCTGAGTTCGGTCTGCTTGGCTTCCGTTTCACGAAGCTCGCTCGTTACTTCACTGCGCCTTTGTTCATCAAGCTGAAGAATCTGCAATTCGGTCTCGCTGATCCGGGCCTGTGCCTCAGCGACCGCCGCCGCGAGGCGTCCTGATTCTCCGTGCGCCCGGGTGGCATCCAATCTGATGTTGCTCAGTCTCTCCTTGGACACCAACTTCTTTGTATAAAGCGCCTGGACATCGGTAAGATCTCCGTCCAGCAGGACCACGGACTGGTCTTCCGCGGCCTGCTGCGCCTTGAGGCCATCGATCTGGCGTTCGAGTTGCTTTGAACGGCTTTGCAATTGTGCCTTCTGCCCCGTCAACGCCGTTGCGCGGCTTTCGAACAGGGTACGCTCCCCGTTCACCAGTGCAGCCAATTCCGGGTCGCCCATCCGTGTTTGAAGGCTGGACGGAAGCTGCATTTCCGGCAGCCCCTGTCGCTCGGCCTCCAGCCGCGCAAGCCGGACGGTTGCGCGATCAAGATCCTGACTGATTATTTGCAGGTTGGCCCGCGTCAGCGTGTCGTCCAGCCTGGCCACCACATCGCCGGCCCGCACGTGATCCCCATCTTGCGCGAAGATGCCGCCGATCGTGCCGCCGGTCAGGTGCTGGACTTTCTTGATGTTGCTTTCGACCACCACGGTGGCAGGCGCAATCACCGCGCCGGCGATCTTGGTCAAGCCGAGCCAAAGCCCGCCGCCGGCAATCAACATGACGGTGACCGCCGCGCCCAGGATCAGGTTGGCCCTGATACCATCCCGCGCCTCGGCCGAATTCGCCTCGCCCCCTCGGCTCCCATCGTCGATCGGAGCAAATAAACCCATCGTCGCGTCAGACACGAAACAGCACCTCACGCATGACCGCTCACCCCTTTATGCATCGGGACAACCGCCGCCGGCCGTTCAGCAGGCGAAGGGAAAGGCCGGATAACGTTAGCCAGGACCTCTTCGCGGGAGCCAAAGGAGTGAAGCGTCCCATTCGCCATGACGAGCACCTTGTCGATATTGGTGAGGGCAGAAGGACGGTGAGCAACAACGATGACGATGCCCCCACGTCGGCGCACGCCCAGGATCGCGCCGGCCAGGGCGGTATCGCCATCGACATCCAGGTTTGAATTCGGCTCGTCGAGGACGACAAGAAACGGGTCGCCATAAAGTGCCCTGGCAAGCCCGACGAGTTGCCGCTGTCCGGCCGACAGGGCTGCCCCTCCCTCGCCGACGCGTGTTTGAAACCCATTCGGCAATCGCATGATCATCTTGTCGACACCCGCGGCCCTGGCGGCTGCCAGAACGCCCTTGGCATCGCCCTTACCGCCAAATCGCGAAATGTTATCGGCAACCGTTCCATCAAACAGTTCGACGTCTTGCGGCAGGTAACCGATATGAGCGCCAAGCTGCTCATGGCCCCATTGGTCGAGCGAGGCTTCGTCCAGCCTGACCGTTCCGCGAAGCGGCTGCCACACGCCCACCAGCGCGCGCACAAGCGTCGTTTTGCCGGAACCGCTTGGCCCGACAATGGCCATGCCCGTTCCTCCAGACAGGCTGAAGCTGACATTGGCTACGGTCGGTTTTTGCTGGCCTGGCGGAGCTATCGTGACTTCCTCGACCGCAAGCATCGCCTGCGGCCGCGGCAATTCCATGAGTTCGCCTTGGCTACCAAAGGCGGTCAGCGCCGCTGCCAGTTGGGAATAGCTCTGACGGAACGCCACGAAGCCTCGCCAGTTGGCCATCGCCGCGTCAACCGGGGCCAGCGAGCGGCCCAGCAATATGGAGGATGCTATGATCACACCTGGGGACGCTTCTCCTCCGATCACGAGATAGGCGCCCAGTCCTAGAACGCAGGACTGCAGGGCCATCCGCAGCGCCCTCGAGAGGGCACCGGTGGCGCCGACGATGTCGGAAAGCCGCTCCTGGTGCGAGAGATATGCCTGATTGATCTCGCTCCAACGGCGGGCAAGCCGCCCGGAAAGGCCCATCGCGCGCACAACCTCCGCATTGCGGCGGCCGGAATCGGCAAGATTGCGTTGCGAAACCATTGTCTCGGACGCGCGCGCCGCGGATGAGCGACCAAGGACTTCCGCGATCACCGTGAGCAGCACGACAACAATCGCACCGCTCGTTGCCAAGAGACCGAGCGCTGGATGCAGGAAGTAAATGATCAGCAGATAAAACGGTATCCACGGTGCGTCGAAGATGACGGTCGGCCCCAATCCTGAAAGGAAACCGCGCAACTGGTCGAGATCACGAAGCGGATGTATCCGGTTCGCATCCTGGCCGCCGATGAGCGGTAAGGACAGTGAGAGGCCGAAGACCCTTTGCTGCAGCTTCTTATGGAGACGATTGCCGATTCGAACCAGGAGGCGAAGCCGCACGAAATCAAGCAACCCGTAGACCGCGTAAAGGCCCAGCATTCCGATCGTAAATCCGACAAGCGTCGGAACGCTCTGTGAAGGCAGAACGCGGTCGTAGACTTGCAGCATATAGACGGAGCCGGTCAAAGCGAGAATGTTTATGACCGCCGAGAACACACCAACGCCTACCAGCGCGGGCACAGCGTCAAGCATGGCGCCACGTAGATCGGGCGAGCGCATCCCACCGGAACTCATGGCTTGCGACCTTCGACAAGAAGTCGTCGGGTCGGCCGATCGGCTCCGCCGGCCATGGACAAATTTTGGGTCTTCAGGAGCGTATCCCTCTTTGCCTTCTAATATTACGCCCCACTAACGTATCTGGCCTTCCGTCCAAATGTAGCGAAATCGTGGCGCCAGCCCGAGAAACCCGGAACTGACGCATTAAATCAGGGGAAAACTGTCGGTTTGAGGTGTGCTGGAAGGCTGTGGGGGCGTGTTCGAGGCAATGAGAGCGACACCGCGCCCTGCTTTCGAGGGGGTGAGTCGCCCCTCAGACAAACGGCTCTCCGGCGGTCTTCTGGGAGCCATTTGAATGTGCGATCTCTTTTTAGCGCTTCTTCGCAACAACCAGGAAATGCTGCGCCAGTTGTCCAGGAACGCGAAGAGTTCTGGACACCTTCTCGAAGGGCTCGATCAACGCTCCACAGACCCCTGGCAACAGGTTTCCCGGCCGCGGCAGATAGCCGTAAGGTATCATCTCCTCGACACGGAAGCCCGACGCGGTCAGGAGCTCCTTGAACGCCGTTGTGCTCAGCGTGTGGCGAATTGTGCGTCCAGACAACCGATTGAGCAGCCGGCAAACCAGGCCGACGGGTGAAGTCGCATTCATGTGAACATTGCACACGAGTCGCCCGCCGTCTTTCAGATGCTCATTTATTGCCTTCAGCGCGTCCGACTTCAGTTGATCCTCTGCGTTCAGGAAGAAGCGAAATGCCGTTACGACGTCGAAGGTCTCGCCGAGAGGCTCCCTCGTCATATCGATGTGACGCAGTCTCACATTGGGCGGAACTTGCGCGCAGTCGAGCATGGGTCTGGAAATGTCGGCGCCCACCACCTCGCCGAAGAGCCGGGCTGCCACGTTGGCGATGCGACCTGTTCCGCATGCGAAATCAAGGCACTTTCGGCCGGCTCCGCCCATTGGGCGCAGAACGTCCAGGATCAGCGGCTTTTCGATTTTCTCCCAAAGCGCGCCATAGTAGCCGGACTCATGTGTTTTGTTGTAATGCGCGCCGTAGCCTGGCGCGCAATGGCTGGCTCTGTAGTCGTTCGACACTCGGTCGCCTTGCGGGTGGACCTGCTGGCTGGACGTCAGCTCCTGCCAAACCCTGGACTTACCGGTCTGAGGCCTGGCCCGCGGAATCCGCGCTGCTGAAGGCGTATTGTAAGCATAATTTGCCGACTGAGCCATTTGAGCCGAGTTCGTCGACGGCGCCGGCTTCACCCCTTGCTTGGAATTGAGCCTCACCAGTGTCTCCCGTTACATTGCGTTCGACTGCCCAATCGAACAGTGAGCTCCCCAAGCCCATTTTATCGGACTGCGACCGAGGCGGCCTATTGGATCGCCGCGCTTTGCAGATCACTGTTGAACCGGGCTTCGACGGTATCCCCCGGCATCACAACCGTATCCTCGTCAGCCGAGAGCTTGCGCCACTCATCGCCTATCTTGCGGACGATCGTGACCTGAGCCTGGATCGTTTCGCCGGCAATCGGCAATGGCTGGGTGGATGCACCGGTCGGTTGCAGCTTCTCGCTGACGGCGTGGAGCCTGGCGGTGACATCCGCCAGCCGCGCGTTGGTGTCCTTCAGATCCGTCAGCAAGGCAATCTTCTTTTGATTGTCATTGCGTTCGTGCTGCCTGACATAGTCCTCCTGCTGGCGCCGCGCTCTCATAAGCTCGACCGTGGTTTGCAGCGCACCGCTCGACGACAGAAGCAAGGCGCGCCTGACATCGGCGAGACGGTTGTTGGTCAGATTGCCTGCGTCAAACGCCTTGGTTACTTTCGCCAGGTCTTCCTGGTCCGCCTTCACGCTCTCGGCCTCGACCTGTTCGCGCTTCTGCAAAACCTCGATTTGATCGGCCGCATCCTTCTCGCCCTTCTCGAGAAAAGCCTGCTCCTGCTGGAAATCGCTCAGCGCAATCTTCAGCCCGTCCGCTTCAGCCTGGGCGATCGCGGCTCCGACGCTGGGCGACAGGGGTGATCCCTGCGGCGTCTGCTTGTCGAAATCCGCCTGCCCCTGAAGTTCGGCGCGGATACGGGCGGCGTGAAAATAGTCTTTGGTGTAATCCCCCCAAAGTGTCTCGTAGTCGCGCCTGAGATCAACCGGATCGGGGCCTGTCTGGCCTGCCCGTGACCGCAAAAGGCTGAAGCCGCCGGAGACGGCAAGCGCCTGCCGCACGGTCATGAGCGGACGATAGGCCTGTTGTCCCGGGGTAAGCACGTCGCCCATCACATAGATCGGACGATACTCCGCGATGATGGCAGTCACGTCGTCCGGCTTGACGACAACCATCTGCTCGCGTCCATCGGGCAGACGCACATGGAAGATCTTGGTCGGCAAAAGCGCTTGCATGCGCGTCTGCAATTGAGACGCCGTCAGGCCTGCGACCATGATCATCCCGACTTCGGGAAGGGCGATATTGCCATCCATCTGGACCACGGCGCGCTGGGTTCGGTCGGGGATCGGCGCTATCCCTATCTCGACGGTATCGCCAGGTGACAGTTGATAGGGCTCGGCGCCGCCTGCGATGGCCATCGATGTCAGGGACATCACGGCAACCGCGGCAAGAACAGTTCGTTTAGTGAAGGCCATTTGCGACAATCTCCTTCTGGTTCGGCACCGGCTCCGAAGGCCATTCAACACGGGTAACGAAATCGTATACCGGGCCACCGGGCACACCCCAATTGCTCGACCAGACCACTTGTGAGCCATCAGGAGACGGCGAGGCATGCGTCTCGCTCCAGTAGTCGAAGTGCACGTTTTGCGTGTCCACGATGCGGCGGACCTCTCCGCTGCCGTCCATGCGCAGCGCAATGACCTGCTGCGCGTAAGGCGCCCAATCCGGGTGCTGCGATATTTCGTCTGGCGTGCCGCCATAGCTCAGAAACACCCAGCCCGGCCTGTCCAGGGATCTGAGCGACGCATGCATGGCCTCGCCATATTTCATCAGCAAGGTGACCTTGCCATCGGCCAATCGGCGCTTGATCACCTGATATTTGTCGGGATCCGATTTGCTGATCCCGACAGAGATTTCGCTGCCGTCGGCATCGACCGTCATGTCGCCGTGACCGGGCCGGTGGTGCTCCATCCACTTCTGGCGCAAGACGCCGTCGATGGAAAAGACGAAGGTCGGTTCATGGTCGTCCGACAAGGCCTGTGAGCACACGATGTTGATCCCGAGCGGGGAGATGGAGCAGGAGCCGGTGGTTCCTGGAAGCTGGCCAAGATCGATATCCGGGAATTTCTGCCGCTCCTTCAGGTCGTAGCCGAAGACCACCGCTTTGCCGTCATTGCGCGTCGCACGCACCGCAATGCGGTTGCCGTCGCGGCTCGGATTGCCTTTGTTGGGTCCGAACTGAAGCTTGCTGTAGGCTGCCGAAGTGAACACGATGTCCTCGTGATCGGTGCGTGGCGCCCAGGTTGAAATCTGCCGGCCGCCAACGCAGATCATCAGCTCGGGATCCCTGGGATGCCATTCGCATTCAGTTGAGCGGTTGCGGTGGAACAATGGAACGTAGGTGCGCCCGTCGAGAAAGCACATGCCACCGCAACCGTTGACGATCAGGAGAAGGCTCTGGTCAGCATTCCAAGCCTGTGCACTCGAGTAACGGTGCGTGCAGTATTTCTTCCCGCAGACACCCGCCAGGCCGAGAATTCCGGGTTCGGTGATCCGCACGAAAATCATGCCGGACCATGGATCCGTCGTTTCGCGCAGATAGCCCGGCAGGTTTTTTGCGGCCTGTGCGGGCGATGGTTGCGATGCGCTGCTTTCGCGACCGCCGGCCATGTAGATATTCAGGAACATGGCACCGGCAATCAGCAACATTGCCAATATATGCCGGCGGAGCAGGGTCATGTCATATAACCCATTTCGCGCCGCACCCGGCCTTCACTAAGGCGCGCGCGCCACCATGCGATCGTTCGCTCCAGCCCGTCGCGCAGGCTGGTCTGCGCCCGCCATCCAGTCTCGCCTTCAAAGAGCGAGGAATCGGCGAGCAAGGCGCGAACTTCCGAATTTTGCGGCCGCAAACGGCTTTCGTCGCGATGGATCGGTTTTTTGGAACCGCTCAATTCGAGAACAAGGTCCAATACGTCGGAGATGGTCACGGCGCGTTGGCTGCCGGCATTGTACGCGTGGCCGAATTCAAGCCCGGCCATGCCCGCAGTCAGGAACGCTGTCGCGGTGTCTTCCACAAAGGTCAGGTCGCGGATCGGACTTGTATCGCCGACCATGATCGACGGGCAATTCGGGTCGAGGGCCTGCCGGATGATGGTCGGCACGATGGCGCGCTCACTCTGCCGCGGACCATAGGTATTGAAGGGCCGCATGATGACCACGGGCACATCGAACGACCTGGCGTAGGACTCCGCCATCATGTCGGCGCCGATCTTGGATGCCGAATACGGCGACTGTCCCTGCAGCGGATGCGTTTCGCGGATGGGCATGGTCTGGGCCGTTCCATAGACCTCGCTTGTGGAGGTATGCACCACGCGCTCCGTCTCCCATTGACGCGCCGCCTCGAGAACGTTCACCGTGCCCAGGATGTTGGTTTCCACGTAGGACTGCGCAGCCGCGTAGGAATATGGAATCGCAATGAGCGCGGCCAGGTGAAACACAACGGCCTGGCCGCGCACGATCCGGTTCAGGAACGCGCTGTCGCGGACGTCACCGCGAACAAGCTTCAACTGGCTCCGGATCTTGTCTGGCAAATCGTCCAGCCATCCATGGCTGTCGAAAGAATTGTAGAGCGCCAGAGCCGTGACATCCGCGCCGTTGCGGACGAGCGCTTCAGTGAGATGCGAACCGATGAATCCATCCGCGCCTGTCACCAGAACTTTCTTGCCATTGTAGCTCATGACTGCGCATTCCCTCGGCTGACTGGTGCGCTTTCCTTTTAGGGTTCATACGTCGATCGGCTGTGATGGAGCCCAGCCGACAACCGCCAGGGCACCGCGCGCCATCCACACGATGTCGGAGACGATGGTGCGCTGCGGATAATAGGAGAGGTCGAGTCTGGCTTTGGCGGGGAACATAACCTCTCGGTAAAACAGGATCGGATCCGCGGATCGGGGGAAGAAATGCGCCTCGTGCCGGAAGAGAACCTGGCTTGGCCCCAGCAGGCCGGGTTTGTATTGCAGGACGGCCTCGAGGCCGCCCCGGAAACAATCGGCGAAAGCCATGCTCTCAGGTCGCGGCCCGACGATCGCCATCTCGCCTTTGAGGACGTTCCACAGCTGCGGCAGTTCGTCGAACTTCGTTGCGGCCAGGAACCGGCCCACCGTCGTCATGCGGCTGTCGCCCACGACGGTCAGCGCGAGGCCTTGAGAGCCGCAGTTCACACCGAACTTGCGAAATTTGTACATGCGGAAGGGTCGGCCACCAGCGCCCATGCGGGTCTGTGCGAACAAGATCGAGCCTCCGCCTTCGAGCAGCAGCGCTCCGGCGATCAGCAGCATCAATGGTGCGAATAGGACGGCCGCGACGCCGGCGACCACGAGATCGATCGAACGTCTCGCCAGGCCGTGTACGGGCCTTGAGACGACGCGCCGATGCACGGAAAGATCTAATGCATTCATGCGGCAGTTCCTGTTTGGGCGCCGCCGTTGAGCGCGGTTGCGAGTGCAGACACAACCGCTTCGGCGACAGGTGAAGTGATCTGGGGATGCAGTGGAATTGTCAGCTCTCGCTGCGCAAAGTCCTCTGTCCGCGGCAAGGTGATGCCGGGATAACGCTCGCGATAGAACGTCATCTGGTGCACCGGCGGATAATGAATCGTGGTCTGTATCCCCTGCGTCCGCAGTTCGTCGATAACGTCCTGCCGCCTCGCGTAGCGCGGCAGGAGGACCGGCATGATGTGGTAAGCCGACGTCCGGGGTTCGCTGAATGGAATGGTCACGGCCGGGCAATGTTCTGCGATGAGGCGCCGGTACAGGACAGCCAGGATGCGCCTGATTTCGTTCCACTCTTGCAGGTTCTGCAGCTGAACCAGCCCAATCGCCGCTCGCATCTCGTCCATGCGATAGTTGAAGCCGAGCATCGTGACATCATATTGCGGGCTACGACTGTTCAGCCGCTGATGTGTTCCGGTGGTCATCCCGTGCCCACGGGCCTGGCGAACCCTGTCGAGCAGATCGGGGTCGCGGGCGATCACCGCGCCCCCTTCCGCCGTTGTCATGTTCTTGTTGCCATAGAAGCTGAAGGCAGCCGCGGTGCCGAACGTCCCCACTTCCCTGAGGCCGGGCGCATGCGCGGCATCCTCGATGATGTGCAGTCCTCTAAGCCGGGCGAACCGCTGCCATTGTTCCCGATTGGCGAGATAGCCCGCGAAGTGAACGAGAATGACCGCCTTGGTGCGTGGCGTGCACCGTGCCTCGGCTTCCGCAAGCGACATCAACGGCACGTCGACCGACTCGATATCGACAAAGATCGGGGTAGCCCCGACATAGAGCACCGCATTCGCGGTCGCCACGAACGTCAGTGACGGAACCAGCACTTCGTCACCAGGGCCGATTCCCAGTGCGTGCAGGATGAGATGGAGTGCCGCGGTGCAGGAACCAACCGCAACGCAATCCTGCGCGCCATGCATGGTGGCAAAGGCCAGTTCGAACTCTCGTACCCTGTCCCCCATGGTAAGCCAGCCGCTGTCAATCACCTTGGACAGGGCTACCTTCTCGGGCACGCCTAGGATCGGGGCGCTCACCAAGAGCATCTTGACCTCCTGAACTTCCTGGTTGCGGTGTCGGCCTCTACATCCGGATTTTCACGCGGCCGCGGCTGCGACCTCGATCGAGGTCGACTGTTCTTCCCAGGCAATCGCCTGCGCATTCTGGAAGTCATCGACGCGACCGATGTCGAGCCAGAGACCGTCATGCTTGTACACGTGAACGGTCGTGCCGCCCTGCATCATCTGCAGCATCAGGTCGTCGAACCCAAAGGGGATGCCGGAAGGAATGAACCGCAGGACATCCGGGTTCATGCAGTAAATTCCCATGCTGACGAGATGGGAAAGCGTCGGCTTTTCCCGAAAGAGCTGAACGGCATTGTCGATCTCGTCGATGACGCCGAAGTCCATCTTGATATGGCGGCAGGCCGTGGCGATCGTCACCGGATCCTTATGCATGCGGTGCGCGGCCACGAACCGGCTGAGGCTTAGATCGGTAAGAACATCGCCGTTAAGCACGACAAATGTTTCGTTCAGTTCATCCCTGATCAGAGAGAGAGGCCCGATGGTGCCCAGTGGCTCCATTTCCTGGGTGTATCTGATCTTCAGATTCCATTGCGATCCGTCGCCGCAGACGCTGCGGATCAAGTGCCCGAGATACCCGGTCGTGATATAGACCTCTTCGATGCCGTTGCGGCGCAGCCACTTCAGAAGCAGCTCAAGAACGGGCCGGGCTCCTATCGGCATCAAGGGTTTCGGCAGGACTGACGTGAAGGGCCGAAGGCGCGTACCCATCCCACCACATTGAATCACCGCTTTCATCCGATCCTCCCGAGTTTATTCAGCCCGAACATCATCGTTGCGAATGGAGTGCTCGCAGGGTCGCCCACGAGCCAATCCGAACACCTCATCATGAATGGTATGATCACTCTGAATGGGTGTCGTCGTGCATTCGAATGGCAACGATCCCAAGCGTTTCCGGTATTGAATAGCCGCAGGATCAAGGACAGACCCAAGCGCTTTGGACCTGACCATGAGACCAATGAAGCCGACTGAGTCTTGCGATCAAAAAAGCAGTGATCCGCCAAGTGCCGGAACCGACCCGCGCGCGTCCAGTGAAGGCAGGTGCGGCATCAAAACGCTGTGCCGCAAACTGGTTCCGGACATTGGAAATCGGCACTCGACATCGCTCGGCAGGCAGGCACGAAAAGCCAGCGTAAAAAAAAATAACGACAGCTTCTCGCAAATTAGTATTATATTAGCCATACGTGATGTGCGCGAATGGGGATGTTGCGGACATCACGATGATGGAATGACCAGTGGTTGGCCACGACTTCAGGGATCACCACGGTTCCCACCATCACAGAGGAATGGGAGGTTCCAGCGGGTTTTCTCGTCGGGAACCGGGTAACGCGTTGGGGTAGTTCAATGTATCGGATCGTCATCGCCGACGATCACGGCTTATATCGGCGCGGCCTTCGGCTGGCACTTACGGCTGGAATTCCAGGCGCCGAAATATTCGAGGCCGCGTGTTTCGATGCTGTGGTCAATCTTCTGGAGGAGCAGGCATCCATCGATCTTGCGATCCTCGATCTGAACATGCCTGGGCTGTTTGATCAGCAAGTGCTCAGCGAGGTTCTCTCCGCCTATCCTCACACACGCTTTGCCATCGTTTCCGGGGACGATTCCCGCTCGGAGATCCTGACCGCTCTTTCGATCGGGCTCCATGGTTACATCGTCAAATCGCAGAAAGACGAAGAAGTCGTGCTGGCGGTAAATGAGATCCTCTCGGGTCGGATCTACGTACCGGCTCTCTTGTCTCGAACGTCTGGGGACCAGAGATCGTATGCCGCCCTGCCCTCGGCGAAAAATCCAATCCGTCGACGCGTGGGCTCAAGCGATCTCGGCAGGCTGACATCGAGGCAGAAGGACGTCCTCAAGCTGATGGCGGAAGGGTATTCGAACAAGGAGATCGCCCGCAATCTGGATATTGCCGAAGCGACAACCAAAATCCATGCCGCCGCCATTCTGCGCGAGCTCGGGGTACGAAACCGGACTGAAGCAGCCGTTTTGCTGCAAACCTGGCAGTCGAGAAATGTGAGCTGATTTATGCCACCCGAAGCGGGTAGCGGTTTGGACCGGCATGCTGTGGGTAGACCTGCGAGACCGACGCGTTTTGGATCCTGCTATGGATGCTGGTTTCCCAAATCCCAGATCGCATTGCGGCGACAGGCGCTATAGTTCAATTTCCTTCCGCGATAACCGCAACGAGTATCGCAGTCCGTGCTCCGATATTTCCAGTTTCGGGGAATGACCGACAAGCGGTGTGCCATCCACGCCGATTATCATGGATCCGAAACCGTGGCGCACGACCTTTGAATTCTTCCGCCGTCCCGATTCCACCCAATCGAACACGAGATCGCCTCCTGCGCCGTCGGATGCGAATTGCCACTTAACTTCGACCTTGCCTTGTGAGTCACCCAGCGCACCGTGTTTCACGGAGTTTGTCGTCAGCTCGTGAAGGATCATCGCAAAGCTCTCGGCTGCGCCAGCTGGCACTGTGAGGGAGGGGCCGTCGATCGTTATGTCCCGCGTCTCCTTGAAGGGTTGCAACTCCTGGGCCACGAGATCGTGGAGCATCCCCGACAGGCTGGTATGACGAGACAGGAGCAGATGCGTCGCTTCCAGCGTTCTGATCCGGTCGACCAGCATCTCCTTGTATTTGGCAACGTCGTTCTCGGGAACATTGATCATCTTTACCAGGGCCGTGATCACCGGGAACAAATTGCTGAACCGATGGCGGTCTTCGAGCATGATGCGCTCGCGCTTCTTTACGGCGGCGCGAAGAAGCGTGGTTTGTCGACGCTCGGTCAGATCGGCAGCTATCCCGATGCGGATTGCGCGGTCGCCGCGTTCTTCCTGCCGTCCGCGCAGAGCAACCCAGCGTATGTGACCATCCATCCGCCTGACACGAATCTCGATGTCGTAGTTCACCGCCGACGAGGGTTTTGCCGAGGCAGCCAATTTCGGCCAGTCGGCTGGATGGATGACGGCCGAGAGTTCTTCCAAGCGGCGGACGGGCGTCGGCGGCAGGCCGAGAATGTCCCAGAACTTGCCGGAGCCCTCGACTGTCCCCTCCTTGAGATCTATTCGCCACGTACCCAGGCGTCCGGCAGACAGAGCGAGATCAAGCCATTCCTTCTGAGCACGGAGGGCCTCGCGTGCGGCGCGTCGCTCGGAAATATCGTCGATCACCACGAACACGCTCTCGGTCGATGCCTCGTCAGGCCGCGATGACGACAGGGACAGACGAGCCCAGAATGCCTTGCCGTCCTTCCGCAGCAGGCGAATATCCGCAGCGGACGACGAGGCGCCGTTATCCAAATCCTTCAACACCCCCCGCACGGCATCTCGATCGTCGCCAAGAACGAGCCCTTCCAGCTTGAGCTGGGCAAGTTCCTCTCCTCCGTAGCCGGTCATCTCACAAAAGCGTCTGTTCGATTGCAGCAGTTCGCCACGTCGATTGGCATTTGCAAAACCCAGGGCGGCGCGCTCGAACGCCCAACGGTAACGACTCTCGGCGGCATCGATGGCAGCAAGCCTCGATTCTGCGACCTCAAGCGCCCCGCGCAGATCCTGTCGCAGGCGGTGGAACACAAATGCGATCAGGCCACCGGAGACCAGAAGGAAGATGGCGCTCGTCCAGTCTTCAGCAGAGAGATGGGCGTTCAGAACGCGTCGCATCCACAAGCCGGCGGCCGCCATGAGAAACGTCGCGGCGATGGCAACCAGACGCCCTTCGAGATAAACGATAACAATAATTATGGGGATAAACGCAATAAACGTCACCCCCTCGCCGAGATATATCGTATTTATCGCTTCGAGTACTATCGCTGCTGCAAGGACCAATAGCGAAGCTACATGAGCCAACGGCGTGTTTGACACGTTCGATTTGAGCCAGCGCAGATACGAACCCATGCGCCAGACTACAACCTTCTATCTAGTTCGTCGAGACTAGGCCGCGACAGGGCAGCCTAGTACCACTGCCGGATTGCTATGGCTTTGCCGGCGAATAGAATCAGGCTCGGTTGGGCTCATCAAAAGGCATGTTCAACGAACGCTGCGGAACAGACTTCCCGCGGATGTCTTCAGACGTGTCGAAATTCAAGACAAAGGAGTGCATTCCCGTCGGTTGGCGGAATTCAAAGCAAGTAAATCGTGAAAAATTTACTTGGGTCAGTAGCAACTAGGGTTGGGGTAGAAGCGATGACACTGATTGAGAGGCGCAACGAGGCGGTTGCGATCAGCCAATACATTACTCTGAAAGATACTCGTCACGCACGTCCGATACATCTGCCGGATCGGCCGGACGCCAGAATTGGCGGACCGCAGCGACGCAGTTTGGAATCCATAACCGGCATGCTTGACCGCATCGGCTGCGGCTATCTCGTGCTGGACCGCGACAGGAAAGTGATCGAATGGAACGCTGCCGCTCAAGAGACGCTTGAGCGGCAGGGCGAAGCGGCCGACACAGCCATCGAGCTTTCCGCCGGGCTAAGGCGGCTGGTTGCGAATGTTCCGGTCCACTTCCAGCCGGGCTCACTCTCATGGGTGGTGATCCGCAGCAGGGGCGACAGGCCGGTGGTCCTGAATGAGACGGGCGTCGTCACACCGGACGGTACCAGCATCGTCGCATTGCTGGACCGGGAGAACACATCGTCGGCAAACCCTCAGACCTTGCAAAGGATGTTCGGTTTGACCAGTGCGGAAACGCAGCTGGCGTTGCGCCTGGCGCATGGCGATGCGCCCCTGGAGATCGCTCGCAGTTGGCATCTCAGCCGCACGACAATCCGTTCCCAGCTTGCCTCGCTGTTCGCCAAGACCGAGACAAGGCGTCAAGCGGAGTTGGTGGCTCTTCTGGGGCGCATTTCGGTCCTGCCATGAAATAGCAACCGCCGGGCGTCGGCAGCCGCCCGGACTCAGGCGATCGAGATCGGGCCAATGCAACGCGGCGGCATTCTGCGCGGCCGCGTTTGCGCAGATCGCAAAATTGGCGGCGCCATCTCCACGCTTTCGACGCGTTATCGAACGCGGTCAGCGCGGGATCTCGCTGCGGGGGTGACTTGCCATGGTCGAAGCGAATTCGACGGTCCACAAGCTGGTGGATACCGCCCGAGCGTGGTCGGATGGGGCTGTATTGAAACTTGCACGCGCGGGCCCGGTCGTCGTCACCGGCGCCGCCGGGTTCATCGGATTTCATGTTGCGTTGCGGCTCTTGCGACACGGCGCCGACGTTATCGGTGTCGACAATTTCACCCCCTACTACGACCTGAGGCTGAAGGAGGCGCGATTTGCACAGCTCTGCGCCGAACCGAGATTCACGCCCATGCGGATGGACCTGGCGGACCAGGCGCTGGTAAAAGCCCTGTTTTCGGACTTCCAGCCATCGCACTTCGTGCACCTCGCCGCTCAGGCCGGCGTGCGTTATTCGCTCGTCGACCCGCATGCCTATGTCCAGTCGAACATTGTCGCGTTTCTCAATATCCTGGAGGGCTGCCGGCACGCCGGCGTCAGCCATCTCGTCTATGCCTCGTCGAGTTCCGTTTACGGCGCCAATCGAAGCATCCCGTTCTCCGAGCACCATGGCGCCAGTCATCCGGTCAGCTTCTATGCCGCGACCAAAAGCGCAAACGAATGCATGGCGCATTCGTACAGCCACCTGTACGGCTTGCCTGCGACCGGATTGCGTTTCTTCACTGTCTATGGGCCTTGGGGCAGGCCCGACATGGCGGTCTATACGTTCACCCATGCTATCGCCGAGGGACGGACGATCAAAATCGCCAATGCCGGCCGCGTATGGCGAGATTTCACCTATATCGACGACATCGTGGAAGGGCTGGTTCGCGTGCTGGCCGCGCCGCCGCGGCCGGATCCGGACTGGGACAGCCGCGCGGCCGATCCCGCCACCAGTTCGGCGCCATATCGGATCTACAATATCGGCAACGACCGGCCCGAAGAGATCAACCGTCTGATCGCGATCATCGAGACGGCCCTTGGCCGCCGCGCCCTACGTGTCAACGTGCCCTTGCCCCCAGGCGATGTCCTGGAGACCCGCGCCGACGTCAGCGACCTCCGCCGCGCTGTCGGCTTCGCACCGGCGACAGCACTCGAGGACGGCGTGCAACGTTTTGTGGAATGGTACCGGGATTTCCACGCAAGGCCCGTCGGCCGAGAACGACAAGCGTTCGTTCAGGCATAGGACGGAAACAGCGGGTGGGGGCCGGGCGGCAAGCACGACGCCGGCTCACACCCAACGCCCGATCAGTCTGTCTTGGGATACGCCGGCACCGGAAATGGGCGAAGCTGCTGTCGAGTGCTGGACCCGGCTCCCAGAAGCCGTCGGGCACGGCGAGTTAGAGGCTTCTCGAACAGGCGATAGGTGATGAGTGCCACACCAAAGGTGATCACCAGCGCCGACGCGATAAAGGCCCACGGGCCGAGTACCAAAATCAAGCCTGTTCGCCAGAAGAAGATGCGCGTGGCGCGGATCACGAATGGATGCAGCAGGTAGAGAGCATAGGACGCGTCGCCGACGCCAGCGCCCCATCGCGCGGCCAGGCTTTCATGCCTCAACTCGGCTGGCGCCAAGGCAGCACTCCAGACGATGAGAGATGCCGGGATGCCGTAAACCACGGGGCGGGAAAGGCCGATCGAGATATCGGGAAAGGCCGCCGCCAGCATCAGGGCGGCCAGTCCGGTTGCAGCGACGCAGGCCCTTATGAAACCGGAGGGCCGCAGACCCGAGGCGCACATGATCCCGATTGTCACGCCGAAAGCGAACTCAAGGATGATCGGATTGGTCCAGAACGCGAATGGCTCTCGCAAAGGCGCCGCGAGACGGCCTGCGAGCACCATCCCCACCAGGGCCGTGAGCAGAACGGTGACGGCCCAACGCATGGGCAGCAAGATCGCCGCCGTAAACAACACGTAGAAAAGCATCTCATAGTTGAGCGTCCAACCCAGCTCGTAGACAGGCTGAACGACGCCGTCGGGGCGAGCGGCCGGAATGAAAAAGTAGGATTCGATGACAAACCGGAAATTGATGTAGTCCTGGTTGAGAAATGAGGGAGCGAGCAACGCCACGGCAAGGTAGAGCGTGGTGACCGCCCAATAAAGCGGGACAATCCGGGCGAGCCGGCGGGAAAGGAAGAGACGCGCGCCACCCGTCTTGGCGAACAGCTGTCGCGACGTGTGCACCATGATCAGGCCGGAAATCACGAAGAAGACATCGACTCCAGCACTCCATGGTATCGGATTCCACGCCTGGAAGGTGCGGCCGGCTTCTAGTTGCAAGCTCGCCGCATCGTGCTGGGCGTGGCGCAACGCGACCGAAGTGGCCGCGAGGGCACGCAGAACCTGGACCTGCGTGAGGGTTTCGCGTTGGCCGGGCTCGACAGGCGTCGACCTTACGGACCGCTGGCGCATCGAAGGCGTCGGGGCCGTCGCCAATGGTACTTGTTCCATGGATGCTCCGCAGCTTGCCACAACACCGTGAGGCACGTCCGAAGCTCATGCATCCTTCAAATGACGGACACAGCCCTCAATATATGGAGGCCCTGCCGGCGGAGCGCAGGAGTAGGAGGCGGGTGAACGTCGACGCTTCCGACGCACGCCTTCATCTCGGCGATGCCTGGGCCTACTTGCCGCAATGCCGATCAAAAATGCATCCGGCGCTCGTTCAAGTCGGGGCCATCATGAGCACCGGCACCGACGCATGGAGTACCGTCATTTGCTCGCCCTCAAGAACCAATTCCATTGATGGGCATCGATCGCGCTCGGCCTGATCGACAGCAGTGCAAAAACCAAGCCTGGCATGATTTTCAGGCGCTTGCCGATATAGACAGCCATGGCAACGCTCCAGATGCTCAGGGCTAGCGCGACACCCACGGCGGCGCCAATCGGGCCGTAAATCGCGACGCCCGCTGCACAGGCTATGATATTGGCCACAGCACCGGCAATCATGGTCGTTGCGGCGGCCCATTCGTTTCCAGTCATGGTCAGGAGATTCTGCTGAGGCCCACACAGCGCGACAAACACGTATCCCAAGATGAGAACCCGCGCGATCGGCGCGCCCGCGGCGTAACCCTCACCGAAGAACCTCAAGAACGGCTCGGCGATCACCATCATTGGGATGGCGACAACGACGGCGCCGCCAGCAGAAAGCAAGGTAGCCCGCGCGAACAGCTGCTGAAGTCCGTTGCGATCGCCTCTGGCATACAGATCGGCAGCCGTTGGCGAAAACATGGTGGCGACGGCAATGCGGGAGAGCCCCACAAGCATCGCTATATTCAACGCCAAGGCGAAAATACCAGCTTCACGGATATGGTCTGTCCAGCCCAAAACCAGCACGCCTGCTCGGCTGACGAAAACATCGAGCCCGGTGATGAGCATGAGTGGGGGGACTGCAAACCACCACTCTCTCGATGCATAAGTGGGCTTAGCCTGCCGCAGGCCGGGTGGTTCAAACTTCCTGGCGGTGATGAACACCAGCCCAACCGTGAAGGCGGAACTTACCACCACGGCGAGGGTCACGGATGGCGCGTCCACCGTTCGCAATCCGGACTTGGCCAGCAGTGCCACCAGCACGAGCAGGAGCCCGTCTCGTACGATGCGCTCCGGCAACAGCGCAGAGACAACGCCACCGAACGCACGCACCAGCGTGGCTCCGAGAGCATAAGCGGTAATCAAGGGCACGGCCACCATACCGAGCATGATGCTTGTCTCAAGCCCACTTTGCTTGTGGTCTGAAAAAAGCAGCACGGAGGCAGCGCCGATCATCCCGAACAACGTCGCCGCAATCAGCGATCTTTGCAGGGCAAATCTTATCACCCCCCGCGCCAGATCAAGCCTGCCGTTGGCTCTGTAGGCAGGGACAAAACGCAACAATGATACGTTGAAGCCAAGCGTTGCCAGATAGGCGAGCACGGAGGTCCATGCCAGAACGTAGGAATAGATGCCGTAGTTGCGTGGCCCGATGAGGCGTGCAATTGCCAACTGCGCAAGACTGGTCAGCCCAGCGCCTCCAATATAGATCAACAGAGCGAAGATGCTCGCCCAGGCGAGTCGCGAACCCATGTCCTTGTTCCGCGGTGGCGCCGTTGCCGAAGCAGGAACGCCGATGGGAAGATTCGGGAACTCCCTTTGTTTTTCGGCGGCCGGCCTATCTGTGCGTAACAATGCGGAAATTATTTGCTTCTCGACATAACAAATACTTTTGAAGGTCGATTGACGGTCAACGTTGTCGACGGAAATGATTTCCCGACCCGAAGTCGTCAGGAGATCATTTATCGATTCAAAAACACCAATAGAGCGCATATTCACGCTCAAGTCGGCCTCGAAAATTCGTTCTGCCGGCGGCTCGCGCTCGATACGCTGTCGGAGCCGAGTCTCCACAACCGCGGCTGGCACCACCAGCCTGACGATGAGATCGGCCGGCGGCGCGAGGCTGAGCGCCTTTTCGAGCGCTCCGAGTTCGGTGCCCCCATTGAACATCGCCAGCGATCCAATCGCTTGAACATACCCTTGATCGAATATGACAATTTCCGGCGATTGCTCAGCGGCATTCCAGCAACGCGAAAGGTGCAAGATATATCGCCAGATACGCGCACGCCAGATTCGTTTCTTTGGTGGTATCAACCTCACCATCGAGAACGAATTGGAAATTTCGTCCAGTCGCCCTGTCGAGGAAAGCAATATTCTTGCGGTCGAAAATATTGCCGACACGATTCTTGAGACGAACAGCAGGATTCCAAGATCGAAGCTCCCGGCCCTGGTGCTGGGTCTATAGCTGAGAGCGACCCTGGCGTTATAGCCTTTCCCGCGCAACTGCTTGGCGAGTGCATGCGCAAACGTTGTTTTGCCCGATCCAGGCGGTCCGAAAAATTCAATGATCATTATGGGTCAAGCCCGATTGCGGGAACGCACCTGGTCCCTTGCGGCATTGCTTGGAGAGCGGTGATGACGGTCCTCATCAAACCCTCGCCAGCAGGAGATCGGCGCTATCCCCGAGCTGATAGCCGGCATGCCTCTTGAGATTCACCTGGGTGAGCACACTCCCTACAGGAGCGGTGACGGGTCCGCCGGCCCGCAGCGACTCCAGAACACCACGGGCAATGCTGCGCCGCGTCCTGGACCAGCGAACGGCAAAAAGCACCGCATCGGCCCAGCGCTTTAGAAGTCTGGTTTCGGGGCCTCCAAGTCCCAGCGGCCCGTTCATGATGACGACGTCGTAGACCGAGAGCAGTTCATCAGTAAACTGCGATTTGTCGACAGTGGACAAAAGCGTCAGCAGATCATCCGAAGGTGCTGGAGCGGCCATCAGATCGATGCCGATTTCCGGCATTCTCGTGATTGCGTCCTTCAGAGTGCAGCGTTCACTTACATAGTCTCCAAAGGAATTGTGAGCCTTGATGGTGCCGAATTCGCCACGAAACTCGTTCGTGAGCCGTGCGTCCTTGCGGTCGAGGTCGAGGAAAAGCACCCTTCCTCCCAGTCGTGTTGCCGCCAGCGCCAGGCTCCATGCCAACTCCGTCTTGCCATCGTCCTGGATGCTGGACGTTACGAGGATGATATGCGGCGGCTGCCCCCTGCCTTGAGTTGGGGCCGCAGTGACGAGAAGGGATGTCGCGGCGCGACTGAACGGCGAGTTCTGCTGGCCCAGAACCAGATGCCGCAGCTGTCTGGCATGCAGTCCCGGAACCTTGGGAAGCAGTCCGATGCACGGGATCCCAAGCTCGGCTTCGGCTTCAGCCTCGCTGCGCAAGGTTTGATTGAACATGTTGCGGACCAGAACCAAGACCGCCCCCATCAGACCAAACACGATCATGCCGGGTGGAATCAGGAAAAACGGTGACAGGGTCTTGGAATTTGACGGCGGCCATGCCGTCGACAGGATCGCTACACCTGGCGAGGGAGCGGCGATGCGCCGTATCAAGTCCTGCTGCCGGCCAAGGAGCTCGTTGTAGTGTTGCGTCACGATGGCCACCTGCGGCTCAAGGGCCCGCAACCCGGAAAGCTGGCTCGCCGTGTCGGCCACGGCCGCGTCGAGCATCCCCTTGCGCTCCTCGAGAGCCGCCACCTGGGCGCGGTAGACGTTTGCCTCGGCCGCAATGCGCGCGATGCCCTGTTCCATTTCACGGGTGATCGCGTTGCCCAGATCGCCGTCCGCAGCGGCGCCCTGCTGGCGTGCCACCAGGTCCGTCAACACAGGCGATCCGATCGCTTCGGCGATGGCCGACACAGGGGCGCCCGCCTTTCGCAGGTCCTCAATATGGTGAAGGCGTGCTTCCGAGGCGGAAAGATTGGCTTTCGACAAGAAAATCTGTCGGCCGAGCTCCGCTGTCTCACCGGCTGCGTTGTTGGCCGCGCTTTGATCAACGGCACCATGTGTCAGCCGGTATGTCTCCAGCCGATCGGTCGCTTCGACCAGATCCTTTTGCACCTGCGGCAGGCTGGCGACCAGCGATTCCAGCTCGAACTGATCCGACGCACGGCGTTTCTCTACGAGATCTTCGATATAGACTTGAGCGAATGTGTTCGCGACAAGCGCGGCACGCGCCGGACTGGCATCGGTAAAGCCGATGGTGATGACGCGCGAGCGCAGCTCTTGTCCGACCCTCATTCCGTTCCGCAGGGTCTTCAGCGCGGCCGCGTCCGCTTCCGGACTTCCTGCCGCCGGCTTGCCCTGCGTCCAGACCCGGCTCAGCAGATCGCTCAAGAACGAGCCTGCGGCGGGCGGGACGGCACTGATGCCGCTTTTTGCGGCAAGGTCGGCCGCCCGCGGTTGGCGAAGAGCCGCCAGAACCCGACGCAGGTGGCCTTGCGACGAGAGCATCGTCAGATGGTCATCGATGCTCGACTCCAGCGAGTCTTGGGCGGATGCCGTGGCGCCCGAAGTACCGCCGCTCGGGGCGTCGATGATGACCTGCGTCGTCGCCTCGAACAGCACCGGGCGAGTAAAGCCCGCGAGGCCGGCCAGAATGCCGCCCAGAAGAGCGACGGCAAGCAAGAGCCATTTTCTCGTTGCCAAGGTGACGACGAGTTGATGGAGGGGAGACGGCGACTGCACGGGCTCGCGTGACGGCCGGCTCATACGCGAATTGGTGTCGAGCGTTGCGACAGTCATCTGCTTAGCGCGCGGAAGCCTGGCGCGGCTGGCTATAGAACCTTCCATTTCAATCCCCTGTCAGTTCAATATCGTAAGAAGGGCGCGTTGCCGGCGCTGATGGCCGTATGGCTTCGTTGCGCCACGCCTGAAACATCAGCAGCGGCCACAGGTCACGGAAATGATCCTGGTTTCCACGCAGATGATCGCGCCAGCATGCGTCGACCCTCGCACAGTCGATGACCCCGTCTCCGGACAGGCGTATCGTGGCGATGATATCCGTCGCCCAGTCGCGCAGGGGTCCCTTCAGCCAGGCCCCGACCGGAACGTCGAAACCTTGCTTGGGCCGATCAACCAGTGAGCGCGGTACATAACGATCAAGGAGCTGGCGAAGTATCCATTTGCCCTTGCCATTTCGGACCTTGGCACTGCTCGGCAGGCGCCAGGCGAATTCGACGACGCGATGGTCCAGGATCGGGCATCGTCCCTCGAGGCTGTTGGCCATGGTGGCGCGATCGAGCTTCACCAAGATGTCGCCGGGGAGATAGCCGGTCATGTCGTCAAACAGGAGACGCGATAGCAAGTCGTCGAGCTCTGCCGCGCAGGCATTCGATGCCGGCGGCTTGTGATGAAGAAGGTTGTTGGTCGAAGATTCCGTCAGCCGCTGAAGCAGTTGGTCCTCATTTGCCGCCGCGAACAGGCGGGCGAGCCGGTTCAACCGGTCACCGCGCAAACCGTGCCGCATATTCGCCGAAAGCGGCAGGCTGCCGAAGATGTCTTTCTGGGAGGCCTGAGCCAGCAATCCAGCCCCCGCCGCCAACATCCGACGAAATGACGATGGCAACTCATGCTGCCTTCTGAGGCGGGTTGCCAGGAAGTGCCGAGAATAGCCGGCGAAGCACTCGTCGCCGCCATCACCCGATAGAGCCACCGTTACGTGTTGCCGGGCGAGGCGCGACACAAGCAGCGTCGGTATCTGCGACTCATCGGCGAACGGCTCGTCCCAGATCCGCGGTAGTTCCGGAATGACTTCTAGCGCCGCGGTCGGTGAAAGGTGAAGTTCGGTGTGATCGGTGCCCAGATGCCGCGCAACCGCGGCCGCATGAGGAGCCTCATCGAACCCGCTCTCACCGAACGCTATGGTGAAGGTGCGAACGGGCTTTTGGGACTGTGCCTGCATCAGGGCGACGACCGTCGAGCTGTCGATCCCGCCCGACAGAAAGGCGCCAAGCGGGACATCGGCGATCATGCGTTCGTTGACGGCAAGGCGAAGCAGGCTGTCGAGCTCGGTCGTGAGGTCCTCGTCGCTGCCGGCAATCGGATCTCGCTGCGCCTTGCTGGCGACATCGGCCAGCGACCACCAGCGGCGAATGCGATGCGCAAGCGAGCCTGCACCGCGGGCACTGGCGAAATCCGCCGCTGTCACCGACAGGACTGAACCGGGCGGCAGCTTGAACACGCCCTGCCAGATGCAAAGGTCATCCGGCACCCATCCTTTCGAAAGCATCGTTGCCGCCGCATCGACGTCGAGTTCCGGGTTGAAGCCCGGGAAGCACGTGATCGCCTTCAACTCCGAGGCGAAGACAAGCGCTTCACGTGTCGAGGCGACATAGAGCGGCTTCTTGCCCATTCGGTCGCGGGCGAGATGGAGGATCCGGTTCTTCAGATCCCACAAGCCGAAAGCGAACATGCCGGCGAAGCGCTGCAGTGCCGCGTCGAGGCCCCAGCTCTCGATCGCGCACAGCATGACTTCCGTGTCGCTGGTGCCGCGGAAATGGTGGCCCGCCCCTTCGAGTTCGCGACGCAGATCGCGAAAATTGTATATCTCGCCATTGAAGGTGATCACATACCGGCCGCTGGCGGAGTGCATCGGCTGGCGACCTGCCTCCGACAGGTCGACGATGGCCAGACGCCGGTGGCCGAAGGCGATCCCGGCTTCCCGGTTCATCCAGAACGCCTCGCCATCAGGCCCGCGATGACGAAGGGCCATCGCCATCGGCCCGATCGCCCTGAGAGCATTCGTATCGGCCGCATCGGGCGCCAAGAGAATTCCGGCGATCCCGCACATTCTAATATCTCCTCTGGCGAACGGTCGCGGGGATCGCCTGCGGCATTCCAGCGACGAGGCACAGGGTCAGACAGAACCACACGATCGGATGGCGGATGATCAGGTGCGGAGCACTGAAGACAGCGATCGAGGCTACGAGCGCCACGAGGACGTCCAGTCTCGCACGCCACGCTGACAAGGCGGCCGAGCCAAGGATCCACAGCAGGGCCAGGACTGAAATCAGGCCGCCCTGAGTGTAGAGATCGAGGATTGTACTATGGGCTTCGAAAGGCCGCGGCAGAAACTGCTGATTGACGACGGGGGGAGTATCAAGGTGCGGGCCTGGACCGAGACCCAGAGATCCGGATCCTGCTCCCTTGTTCAATGCCTCCTCCCAGAGGTAGAGGCGAAGTGCCGCGGTTTCCGCGGTCGCTTCCCCGCCCTTGTCCTTGGTGAGGCTCTTGGCGAAGTCTTCGGCGCTGGCGGCCTCGCTGAGAGCGTAAGGCGCCATTGATATGGCCAACGGAAGGAATCCAACGGCCAACAGCAGGGCAAGTTGCCGTGGAAGGCTGACCTTGCCGCCGTCGCTTGTCAGCCAGGCCCGGACCCGCAGTCCGAGAAGGATCAGGCAAGCCAGGACAGTCGTATAGAGATAGGTATCGCTCTTTGTCAGCCTTCCGACATAGAAGGTGAGGATCAGGCTGCACAACCCGAGACATCTTGCCCAAGGATTGCTGGTGGTCGTGGCAAGATGCAGGGCCAAGGGACCAAGCAGCGCGCAGTAGAGCGCAAGCTGGTTCGGATTGTCGGACCAACCGCAGAAACGGTCCCAGTACCAGGGATCGACGCCAGACTGATGGATCCAGCCGAAACCAAGCCCTAGCTGAACGACAAAGCCTGCACTCGCGACAGCGATCATCCACCAGGCGATACGGCGTAAACGGAGGGCCGCGTTGGGCTCCGCTGCAGCCAGACAGGTAACGCAGGCCAACAGCACGTACGCCATCGTGTCATGCAACAACGGATCGAGGAACAGTGTGGTCGTCAGAAAGCCGATGATAAACCCCACGCCCAGGGTAAGCGTCAGGATCAGCCAGAAACGTGCAAGCTTGGCCAGGGCCGGCGTAGCCTCAAGCCGGCCGCCTGCAAGGATCCGCGTGATCGACAGCAATATCCAGAGCGAGAGGAACAGTTCGCTATAGCCGAACGGCAGCCCCGGGATGCTGAGTTGCACCGCGTAGGACATCGCGACACCGAAGGCCAGGAGCGCATCACGGATCATTGCCGCGCCTCACCCAGCCGGGGGTTCCGCGCACCCTCTTCCCTCAAGATCGCGGGCGCTGATCGAGCAAGGCTGCCGCGGTATTTGCCGTCGAGCACGGTCTTGTATAGGTCGCAATACTGGTCGACGACCCACGACAGCGAAAAGCGCTCACGCACCAGGCCGACGGAACGGCTGCCCATGATCTTGCCACGGGCGCGATCGGACAGAACATCGACTATTCTGGATGCCAGGCCATCCGCATCGCGCGGCGCGACGAGGTAGCCATTCCAGCCATCTTCAACCACGTCATTGCAGCCGGGCATTCTCGAAGCGACGATTGGCAATCCGGACAATCCTGCTTCCAGCAGGACGCGCGGAATACCTTCGCGATACTGCGTTGGAAACGCGAACAGATCCGCCATGCCAAGCAGGGCAGGAACGTCCCGCCTTGGCCCCAGGGCTATGACATGAGGAGCATATTGCTCGATATCGGACCTGCTGACCGCAAACGGACCTTCGGAGTCTTGCGGACCGACAAGCACGAAACGCGCGTTGGGCCTCTTGGAGAGGACGCGGGGAACCGCCTTGATGAGGGTCGGGATCCCCTTCTGGCGAGTCAGCCGACCGACAAAGATTATGACCTCGGCAGACTGCAGCCCAAGGTCCTCGCGCATCGTGGTGGCCGAAGGGCCACGATACCTTGCGGTCGAGAATGCATTCGGGTCGATGCCGGAGCTCCGGATCAGCCGCCCCTTGCCGTGGCCCACCAGCCGATAGCGCTCGAAGAAGGCCTGATCGTCGCGATTTTGGAACACGGTCGTGGCTGTCCAAAGTGACGCCAGCCACTGAAGGCCGCAAAAGACCGGACGCAGGGCCAGTGCCCGCGGTTCCCGTGACGAGAATGTCCAGCCAAGCCCATTGATGGTGCGAATGACCGGAACCTGCCCGCGCACGGCCAAAGGGGTCAGGAGGTTGGGCTTGGTGTCGAAACTTTGAACGATGTCGGGACGCAGTTCGGACATCAATTTGCGGACAGCGTTGACTGCACCCCATTCTCCACCGCCACTGGCAAAGCGGTCGAAAGCAAGCCGGTGATGCGCAATGCCATGGGGTGAAAAGGCGCCTCCGGCATCGCTCGAGACGGCAGTGACCCGAAAGCCCCTTTCACGCAGCGCCAGAAGGAACGGGATTCTAAGCCGGTGATCCTCGCCTCCAACGCAAACCAGATGCGGACTCATCCCGTCCCTCCTGGATGCCGGCAGTATCCCAATCGCGCAAAACCGCTGGCCCTATCTGTTTCCATGGCCCGGTTTCATCGCCCCTGCACACACAACACCCAAGTCCACGCTAGGAGCAGGCCTTCGCGCTGTCCTCGTCTGTTTGAATGAAGCAAGGGCTTGGACGATGCGGCGATGCAACGACGACTGCCATCGGATCGATGAGTTGACCCGGAACTCATTCGTTCTGACGATGCAAGGGCCAACATGGTCGCGTACGACACTGCGAAGCCAGTCAGCAAAGCAAGGGGGCTGTGTTGGAAACGTCGGGGCGCCCGCGTTTAGAAAGCTATTTTGCAGGCACCTTGCCGTTGGTTGGCGGACGGACGGATCAAGATGTTGTGGCAAATCGCAACACCAGCCCTCCAGATGGCTTCACATGGAAACAGGCCTCCACCCGCCCTCTTGACATCGACGGACCAACCAGCCGCCTCTTCCCACGGATGGGCGACGACTTCTCCGAAAAATCGGCGTTCTTTCACCTGGAGCGGATTGTCGAAAAATACCCGGACAAGATCGCGATCAGCGACGGCTCCAAATCCCTCAGCTTTTCGGAACTGCTGAACGCAGTCCAAACCCTGGCGGGTGCGATTGCTGGTTCGGCCCCACCGGGTAAGGCGGTCGGGCTTCTTATCGGAAATACCCTCTGGTATCCGGTGGCCATGCTGGCCGCCATGCGGGCTGGCAGGCCCGCCGTGCCGTTGAACCCCCGGGATCCGTTTCAGCGCCTCGCTGCAATTGCCACCAGCGCGCGGCTGGCCGCGATCGTCAAGCCAGGGCCGGGCAAGCCGCCAGGCTGGCCCGATGCCTCCTCACTCGAATGGATCGATGCGGCGAGTTGCATGGCCGCGACGCCGGATGGCAGCTTGCCGGCGTTGCCGTCCGAAGTGTCGATCGATGCCCCGGCAATCGTTCTCTACACGTCAGGCAGCACCGGGGCGCCGAAGGGCGTCGTGAACAGCCAGCGGGCGATCCTCCAACGCGTTCAGCAATATGTGGATGCCTGCCACTTCGGTCCCGACGACGTGTTCATGCCGCTGACCGGACCGGCAACGATCGCGGGATGCCGCGAGATGATGACCCCGATGCTGTGCGGCGCCACACTGTACCTCTCCGATATCGAAAGCGTCGGCATTCGCGCCGTCCGCGAAAATTTCGAGAAATGGCGGGTAACGGTCGTCTATCTCGTGCCGGCGCTGCTGCGTGTGTTGATGAATGGTGCTGCGCCCAATGCATTCTCTTCCTTGCGGATCGTGCGGGTTGGCGGAGAAAAGATCCTTTGGTCCGACATCGATCGGCTCCGCGACAACGTTCCCGAGTCCTGCCTTGTCCAGATCAGCTATTCGTCCACGGAAACGACGGGCACGCAATGGTTCCTGCCGAGGGACTACCCGGAACGGGGCGCAACGGTCCCGGTTGGCTTCGTCCTACCCGGCATCGAATACACCGTCGTGGATGAGAACGCATGCGAGGTCGCCCCGGGCGATGAAGGAGAGCTGCTGATCAGAGGCAACTACACCACGCTCGGCTATTGGACGGATGGGGAAAACGTCCCTCTTCAGGCGAACTCCGGCAATCCCCGGCTTCGAACCTTCGCAACGGGCGATCTGGTCAAGGTCGACGATACCGGAATGATGTGGATCGTCGGGCGAAAGGGACGCCAGATCAAAATAAACGGGCGACGGGTCGAACCGGCCGAGTTGGAGCTCGTCTTGCGCCGAGCGCCTCAGGTGAATGATGCCGTTGCGGTGGTGACGGACGCGAACGAACTGGTGGCTTTTGTCGTCCCCGCGAGACCTGGCGGAGGCGAACTCATTGCTGAATTGCGCGAGATGATCAGGGCGGCTCTGCCGCCGGCGGTTCATCCAACGCGACTGCACAGCATTGCCGAGATCCCGCAGCTCAAGGGCGGCAAGGTCGACGGCGTCAAGTTGCGGGAACTGGACCGCGCACTGAAGGCGCAAGACGCCCATGACATGCCCATCGCCGGGCAGGCAGCGAACCCGCTTGATATCGAAGGCACCGCGGCGGCCGTATGGGAGAGGATTCTTCCGGGCAAAAGGGCAGCTGGCAGTCGCTGGGACGATGCCGGTGGCGATTCATTGAAGCTGCTACAATTCGTCATGGAACTTGAGACGGCTCTGGGGCGGGAACTCAACCTGGACGCGTTCACGGTCGGGATGAGCTTTGCCGATGTCGTCAGGGCAGCGTCTCCAGGGCAAGACACAAAAGGCGCGCTTGTCGAGGCCTCCGACCCCAGGCCCATTTTGTTCATCGTGCCCGGATCGATCGGCTACGGTCCAAGCCTGGCGGCCTTCGGTGTCGAGATGAGCAATGTCGCCAGGGTGGTTGCCGTGCGCTACGGGGATTTGAACGACCTGCTGAAGGGACATGGCACCATACCGCGGATGGTGGATGCGGTCGTCGACCAGATCAACCAGGCCCAACCGGACGGCAATGTGAATCTGATCGGTTATTCGCTTGGCGGCGGCGTCGCGTTCGAGGTTGCCGCTAAACTCGTTGCCGCCGGTCGATCGATCACGTTCCTGGGAATACTCGACACCAATATCGGCCCTGGGCAGCACAATTACCGTGAAACTCTCGCACGCACCGCTCAGCGCATCCACACCCACAGAGTGACGGTGGATCGCATGCTTTTGCGGGCTATCGCCAAGATATTTGCCAGATTTGGTGCCGAGGCGTTGCTCGCGAGAGGCATCGACTGGCTGAAATGGAAGACCTTCGCCAGAACGCGGTTCATTTTGCGCCTCGAGCTCGAGGAAATCCTGCGGATGCGCGCATTTGCCCAGTGGCTCGCGCAACCAAGGACGGTGCTGCCGATTACCGCCACCCTGTTTCGATGCAGGCGTAAAGGCGTTCCGACAGATCTTGGCTGGAGTGCTTCCCTGGCCGGTCTGAGCATAGTCCCGATCGTCGGCGGGCATCTCGATATGCTGGTTGAACCCTACCTCAGCCACAACCGGCCGCTGATAGAAAGAGCCTTTCTGGTGAGCGGCGCATAGTGGTTGGACGACCGCTATGCGCACTCTCCGAGGCTGAAATCAGACAGGATGCTGGTGCACCTTCCTGATAGATCCACAACAAAATCCGGTGGCGCTGCCGCCGTGGCGGGGACAGTCTGGTCCTGCGTTGCCGCGCTGAAAATATCTTGGAACATGATCCCGAAAACTGGGAACCGGCTTTCGGAAAAGATCATGCTTCGACAAAGAGTTAGATAGATCAGGATGAAGATCCAACCAAACGTCATCCTGATCTAGACAGTCGACAAGTCCCTGGACCAAGACAGCCTTCCAATCGCGTAGGCTCTCCTGGCCATGATCAACGATTCTATCAATAGGCGCCGGTATTTGATTTGGCTCTAATATATCCTTTCCAATAGGCAGGCATGGGGTGCCTACCGAATCGGACGAAGGATATTTGCATGACAACCCTCCACTACGCCTCGGGTGGGTCGGCCTCCGAGGTCACAACCGCCGGATTCAATCTTGTCGACGTTTCATCCGTGGACCAACTCAACGCCCTGCCTGCCGGCACGAAAGGTCTGGTCTGGCTCAATGAAGCCAATGGCGCAACCTCGTCATTCATCCAGAAGGTCACGCCTTTCATCGGCAATCCGAACCTGTTTGGCTTTTTCCTCGTCGATGAACCGGACCCCACCGGCAAATGGGGAACCTACGCCACCGCCGCGAATCTGAGGGCGGAATCCGACTGGATCCACACCAACCTGCCCGGCGCCAAGACCTTCATCACCATGATGAATATGGGGTCCTCCGCAAATCCTGATTTTTCAAACACCTACAATCCCGCCAACACCCATATCGACTATTACGGCCTGGATCCCTATCCGGTGCGCACCGGGATAAGCACGGTCGACTACAACATGATCGACAGGACCGTGGCCGCGGCTGTCGCCTCGGGCATCCCGGTCAACCAGATCGTCCCGGTCTACCAGACGTTCGGGGGCGGCAGTTTCACCACCGATACGGGCGGCCAATATGTCCTTCCCACCGTTACCCAGGAACAGACCATGCTGGATCACTGGGCCAAGCTGGTTCCGTCGCCCGCTTTCGACTATGCCTATGCGTGGGGTTCTCAACAGGGCGATACGGCGCTTGGCAGCTCGTCGGCACTGCAGGCCCTCTTCCTTCAGCACAACCAGAGCACCACCAGCACGCCTTCGACCGGCGATACGACTGGCACCACCACGCCCCCCACCAGCACCGTGCCCCCTCCCAGCACTGTGCCTCCGACCACCGATCACACCTTCTACGGCACGGGCGGCGCGGATGTGCTTCACGGCACCACCGGCGTCGACACCATGATCGGTGGCGGTTACAACGATACCTATTATGTCGACAACGCCGGCGACAAGGTGGTGGAACTGAACGGCGGCGGCAACGATACCGTGCTGGCATCGGTGAGTTATGTATTGTCGGCCGGCTCGGAGATCGAACATCTCGCCACCACGAACAAGTCCGGCACCGCCCCCATCAATCTCAAAGGAAACGAGTTCTCCCAAACCGTAGACGGCAATGCCGGCAACAACTACATCAACGGCGGTGGAGGGAAAGACGTTCTCACGGGAAATGGGGGCGCGGATGTTTTTGTCTTCAAATCCGCCCTCAACTCCAGCAATATCGACAAGATCACCGACTTCAATGTGGCCCAGGACAAGATCCTGCTCGACCACACTGTGTTTACCGGCCTTCAAGGCAGCACCCTTCAAGGCACCCCCCTTACCACCTCGGCATTCTACGTCGGCAAGGGTGCGCATGACAGCAGCGACCACATTATCTACAACAGTTCGACCGGCGCCCTCTCTTTCGACCCCGATGGCTCGGGCGGCGCGCATCAGATCCAGTTTGCCACTCTTGCTCCGCATCTGTCGTTGACGGCGTCTTCGTTCCTCGTCATGTGAGCCTTGGGGACGTCAGGCCTCTGATCACAAGGGTCTGACGTTTTCTTGAACATACCTCGGCGGAACGAAATCGCTCCAACGTGCATTAGTCCGTCATGAGCGCTCGGGGCATCGAATTCCTACAGAAATGGGTGGAGGATAATGTTCCACCCATTTCGACGTCCGATCCGTTCCTTGCAGCGAAACTCGCCGACCGGGTGACGGCGGACGCCATCAAGGCGGGAATTCGCCCTGAGGAAATCTCGGAAGAAGTTGGAAGCATGCTGTCCACCATGCTTGAATTGCTCGATCATCGCGACACTGATCGCGACACTGAATGATTGGGCATCCAGCCGCGTCGACAACGCGAGAGCCTGAAGTCTGCCCGGATGTATTTTCTACCTGTTGCGGCCTCAGCTGATGATGCTTCAGGCACCCATCCTACGTGATGGGCTGAGCCAGGTCGCCGACACCAGTAGCGACATGGGCAGGTGAACCTGCGACGATGGATTGCTTGCGCGGCCAAATGAGGGCTGCCACGGCCATTGGCATCAGCCGAACCTGCTGCCGTGCGAGGTGTTCCAGCCAATCGGCCAGGCAGCTCAGGCTTGCTATCATAGCCAAATGAATATTAGCTGTTACTTGACAAAGTGCTTAAGCTCTGGTTACCTGATTTTACGGGTTTTTAGACAAGTTCGTTCCGTTTTTACGGACGGTGTTCGCATGTCGACTCTGGTTGTGGCGGACCCGCGGGGGGTGTATCTCGCCGGTCTGGAATCGGTTCTGCATAAGGCTGGACACGATGTTGTCGCCCAGTGCCGCCGCCCTGTCGACGTTGTCCCCCATGTGGAGCGCCATCGGCCCGATATCGTCATCGTCGGCCTGGACATCACCGACCCGCAAGCAGCCGGTCTTTCCTCCCGGCTGAAGGCCTGCAACAGCGCCCTCGGCATCATCTTCATCGTGCAGCCACATGGCAGGCTCGACATCAAGGAGATACAGGTGCTGAACGGCGACGGTCTGCTGCTCGACGGCATCAGTCACCGCTATCTCATCGAATGCGTGAATGCGGTAGCGGCCGGCAAGAAGTGGATCGACAACAAGATCGTCCAGCAATTGCTGATGCCCCGATCTCAGCCCCAGTCGAAATCCAGGCTGACCGGGCGGGAGAGCGAGATCGCCGACCTCGTCTCGCGCGGGTTGCGCAACAAAACCATCGCACAGCGGCTGCATGTATCCGAGGGCACGGTGAAGATGCACCTGCATCACGTCTACGAGAAGCTGCACCTCGGCGGCCGGGCGGAATTGGCCTGGGTAGCGCATGGCAAAGATGCCGACCACCCGGGAATGGGCCGAACCGGCCTGCTCTGACCATCGCTTTCACGCTTGCATCGACATGATGCCGGCACCGGGCCGGAACGCCGCCTGATGGCATCGGCGTGATACCAGGGCAACCGCACGCGCCGAGCTGACCTATCGAAGGATATATATCGTTCGATCAGGTACGGCCATCCACCATAACACTATCCAACCGGAAATGGACGCGCCCTCGGCGCCGGCGGCACATTGCGGGATTAAAGGCCGCAATTGTGCGCCAGCGGATGCGCTTGGGTAGGGGCATCCGGCATCGGGGGGGAACCCCTTTTCTTGATGCGTTTTGAACCGGGGAGAACCTCCATGGCACTCGACATCACAACTCAAGACATCATCATCGACGAAACCACCGGCCTTCAGGACGATGACGTTAACTCGTCCGTCCCGCCGCACAACAACGCCACGGTCCAATATCTCCTGGGTCTCGACGCCGCAGGCGGGCTGCCCTCACCGGAGGTCGCCTTCCAAAGCAACTTCGTGGTGGCTTCGGCGAACGCTGGCGAAACCATCACCTCGGTTGTTCTCACGCAGAGCGCGTCCGGGACCCCGTTTTCCACCACCGTCGGCGTGAACAGCGGCATTCAGACGGTCGACGGCAATTATGTCTGGCTGTTCCAGGATGCAACCCATGCGAACGTCGTGATCGGCGTCATCGGTACCTCCGACCCGCTCGCGGAGCCCGCCGAGACCGGGCCGCTCGCCTTCTCGCTTGGGCTGATCAACACCAGCGCTACCAATGCGGACCTCTACACGGTCGAGTATGTGCCGTTGCTCCATCCGGACACGACCAACCCGGACGACCGCATCAATCTGGCCGACAAGGTGTTCGCATCGGTCACCGGAACCTCCGTGAACAATTTCCTGGGCTCGGCCGCCGCGCCCGGCAATCATGATTTCTACCTGATCAATTCATCCAATGATGCTTCCAAGCAGCTTCTGGTGATCGGTTTGAACGGTGGCACCGCCAACGTGAGCACGCAGGGCTTCGGCGTCGACAACCAGAGCATCAATCCGAACGAAACGCTGCAGGCCGATTTTGTGACCGGCGGCAATCTGAACGCCGGCACCGCCGCGCAAATCCAGTATGGCGCCCATATCGAGACCATCACCCAGGCCGGGTTCACGATCAACCAGATCACGCCTTCCACTCCGACTGCGCGTGTGGACATCAGCATCAGCGCCTTCAACAATACCGGCAACGAGCAAGGCACGGACTTCTTTGACGGCACCGCGACCAGCTCCGTGGACATCACCAGCATCAAGTTGACGGGTACATCGGGATTTGCCTCCGTCATCACCGCTGATGGCACTTATGCGACGGGGGCCGGCAACGTCACGATCACCGGCCTCACCGGGAGCGGGAACACCGTCACCATCACCGGGCTCGACAACGTCACCACCGTCGATGTCACCACCGCCGGCCCGATGGATAGGTTGCAGGTCAAGGGGGTGGATGCGAACGAAGGGTGCGATATTAGCGAGTTCCATTTCTCTTCGACGAGCACCAACGCCTACAGCGAAGAGGTCGGCTCCCACATCAACTTCGATGACGACGGGCCGAGCATCTCGACCACCGGCACCGAGCCGACATTGACCGTCGACGAGACGGTGCTGGCCACCAACGACACGCGGAGCTTTGCCGCCAATTTCAGCTCGGCCTTCGGCGCCGACGGCGCCGGCACGCTCACCTATGCACTGGGCTTCAACGCCGGCTCAACCGGCATCGTCGATACGCTAACCGGAGAGGCGGTTGTCCTCTCGCTCAATGGTGGCGTCGTCGAAGGTCGCACCGCCACCACCAACGCCCTCGTCTTCACCGTCTCCGTCAGCGCCGCCGGCAACGTCACCCTCGATCAGCTCCGCGCGGTGGTGCATCCGACCGCCGACCCCGACGAGAGCAAGACCCTGACCGCCGACAATCTGGTCCAGCTCACCGCCACCATCACCGACAAGGACGGCGACCACCAGTCGGCCACCCTCAACATCGGCCAGAACCTCATCTTCAAGGATGACGGGCCGAGCATCTCGACCACCGGCACCGAGCCGACATTGACCGTCGACGAGACGGTTCTGGCCACCAACGACACGCAGAGCTTTGCCGCCAATTTCAGCTCGGCCTTCGGCGCCGACGGCGCCGGCACGCTCACCTATGCACTGGGCTTCAACGCCGGCTCAACCGGCATCGTCGATACGCTAACCGGTGAGGCGGTTGTCCTCTCGCTCAATGTGGCGTCGTCGAAGGTCGCACCGCCACCACCAACGCCCTCGTCTTCACCGTCTCCGTCAGCGCCGCCGGCAGCGTCACCCTCGATCAGCTCCGCGCGGTGGTGCATCCGACCGCCGACCCCGACGAGAGCAAGACCCTGACCGCCGACAATCTGGTCCAGCTCACCGCCACCATCACCGACAAGGACGGCGACCACCAGTCGGCCACCCTCAACATCGGCCAGAACCTCATCTTCAAGGATGACGGGCCGAGCATCTCGACCACCGGCACCGAGCCGACGCTGACCGTCGACGAGAGCGCGCTTGGGCCTGACGCCACGCAAAGCTTCGCCGCCAACTTCAGTTCGGCCTTCGGCGCCGACGGCGCCGGCACGCTGACCTATGCGCTGGGCTTCAACGCCGGCGCAACCGGCATCGTCGATACGCTGACCGGTGAGGCAGTCGTCCTCTCGCTCAATGGCCTCGTCCTGGAAGGCCGCACCGCCACCACCAACCTCCTCGTCTTCACCGTCTCCGTCGATGCCACCGGAAGTGCCACCCTCGATCAGATCCGCTCGGTGGTGCATGCCAACCCCAATGACCCCGACGACAGCAAGACCCTGAATGCCGACAATTTGGTCCAGCTCACCGCCACCATCGCCGACAAGGACGGTGATCACCGATCGGCCACCCTGGACATCGGCACGAACCTCGTCTTCAAGGACGACGGGCCGACGATCACGGTGCCGTTCGACGGTGACCAGAGCGGCGCTCCCGGAACCCACGAGACTCTGGCCAACACGCTCAACGCGTCGGCCACCGGAGCCTTCGGGTACGACATCGGCGCGGACAGCCACCCGGCTTCGTTCTACAACGCCACGCACTCTGACTTTGTCGATGCCAACGCTAACCTCGCAGGTATCCAGATCGACCTGACCGGCACGATCTCCGGCGGCGGCGGTGGTAATATCCTCAACCCGGTCGTGACGCTTGCGTCGGAGAGTGCGCTCTCAGCGACGTTCAACTTCAGCTTCACCTACGACAAGGATCCGGCGCCTAACGTCCAGACAGGCACCGCGGCCGGCACCCTCGTCTTCGACAAGGTTGCCGACACTTATACCATCCAGCTGACCGACCCGCTCGAAGGCTTCAGCTTCGACGTGCTGCACACCAACGAGTTGCTGGCCAAGGCGCCCACCGGCAATACCGGACACCCGCTGATCGTCGCGGAGCAGCTGACGCCGAACGCGGATCCGGATCCGTTCTTCGTGCAGTTCACCGCGAACTCGATAACCAATTCCATCGGGTTCGGCTTCAACTCGACCGGCGACGGAGCGGTTGCTGGCGGAAACACCCCCGACACTGCGTTCACGCAGAATGCCCACGACATGATCACCAACCTTCACGAAGACTGGGTTTCCGCTACCCAGGCGACGAACGGGGTCGCTGGCGATACGATCCAGAAGGGTGAAGCCCTGACCTTGAGGTTCTTCACGGAGAACATCCTGCCGGATGTGAACCCGCAGGCCCCCGACGGCGGCACGGAGCGGATTGACCCGACCGCGAAGGCCAGCGGTGTCGTCATCAAGTTCGACGGCATCGGCAACAGTGAAGACCTGATCCTGATCCTCGACCTGAAAGATGCCAACGGGAACGAGATAACCAGAGCGGTCAATGTACAGAACTCGGACCTGATCAAAGGGAACGCCAATGTCCCCTCCCCTTACAGCACCGAGTTCACGCTTGATAACAACGATGCCCTGCTCATCGTCGAACAGAACGACTACACGGTCACTGGCGAGACCTACCAGATACAGGGCATTCAGATCATGCAGAGCGCCAATGGGTTGACGGGCAACGCCATCAACCTGAACGGGGCCATCGGCGTCAATGGCGGCAGCAGCGCCACCACCAACCTGACGACCTGGGACCCGACCGACAACGATGTCCTGAAGATCGTCGACATCGGCTTTGTGCAGCAGAGCAGTGGGACAGTCGACGCCCATCTCGACTTCGCCTTCAAGGTGGCGGACGCGGACCTGGACCAGACGGTGCCGCAGCACATTCTTGTCGATGTCGCCTGACAGGTGACCGACGGGGGCAGCCATGGCTGCCCCCGCACTGCCTCCCGCGATCCGTTGCACGGAGATGTCATCCAGATGATGAAAGACAGACAACAGCCCCCTGCCTTGCGGGTGGTGATGAAGGAGGCCAGACGCGCCATTCGGCCGCTCATCTGGTTCAGCGGCGGCATCAACGTGCTGATGCTGACCGGGGCGCTCTATATGCTGCAGGTCTACCATCGCGTGTTGTCCAGCCACAGCCTGGAGACGCTGGTGATGCTGTCGCTGATGGCGGCAGCGGCGCTGGCGGCGATGGCGGGGCTGGAGGTGGTGCGCGGGCGCCTGCTGGCGACCGTCGGATCGTGGATGAACGCGCGATTGGCACCGGTTCTCCTGACCGCATCGGTGGAATATGCCGCTTCGGCGCCCGGCCATGCCAACGCCCGCCCCTTGCGCGACCTGGATCAAGTGCGGAATTTCTTCACCAGCCCAAGCATCTTCCCGATCCTTGACGCGCCCTGGGCGCCGCTGTTCTTCGCCGCCATATTCGTCATGCACCCCTGGCTGGGCTGGTTGGCGCTGTGCGGTGGCATCGTTCTGTTTGCCTTGGCGGTGCTCAACGAATACCTCACGCGCAAGCCGTTGACCGAGGCAGCGAACGCACAGTCGCGCGCCTATGTGCAGGCCGAGGCGGCGATCCGCAACGCCGAGGTCGTCCAGGCGATGGGCATGTTGAAGCCGCTGCTGGAGGGATGGAAGGCCCAGCAGGACGAGGCCAACAAAGGACAGGTTCTCGCCGCCAACCGTGGCGGCGTCATCGCCGCTATAGCGCGTTGCCACCGGCTGGCCCTGCAAATGGCCATACTGGGTCTTGGCGCTTATCTGGTGCTTCGCAACGAGGCTTCGCCCGGCATCATGATCTCCGCCTCGATCCTGATGGGACGCGCATTGTCCCCGGTCGAGCAAGCGATCGGCACATGGAAGGCGACGGTCGGAGCGCGTGCCGCTTACCGGCGTCTCACCGCGGTCGCCGGAGAGCACCGGGAAGCCACGCCGGTTCTGCCGCTGCCCCGTCCCAAAGGCAGGTTCGAGGCCGAGAATCTCGTGCTTGCCCGACAGGGTGGCGAGCACATCCTGAAAGGCATCAGCTTCCGGCTCAATCCGGGTGAAGCCATGGCGTTGATCGGCCCGAGCGGGGCCGGCAAGACAAGCCTGGCGCGCATCTTGGCCGGTGCGTGGCGCCCATCCGGGGGGCGTGCGTTGCTGGACGGAATGGACGTTGCCCAATGGGCGGCAGAGGACCGCGGCCATTATGTCGGTTACCTGCCGCAGGACATCGAGCTCTTCGCCGGAACCGTCTCCGAAAACATCTGCCGCTTCGCGAATGTCAACCCGGCGGTCTTCAACAACGTGGTCAAGGCCGCGCAGTTGGCGGGAGTCCACGAACTGATCAAGGGGCTGCCGAAGGGTTATGCAACCGAGATCGGCGAATCCGGCGCGGTACTGTCGGGTGGCCAGCGCCAGCGCATCGGGCTGGCGCGGGCCCTCTATGGCGATCCGGCACTCATCATCCTGGACGAGCCCAATTCCAATCTCGACCGCGAGGGGGAGGACGCCCTGATCGCGGCCCTCGGCGCGGTCAAGGCGGCCGGCACGACCATTATCCTGATCGCCCACCGACCGAACATCATGGACAAGGTCGACAAGATTTTGGTCCTCAACCGGGGTCAACAAGACCTCTTCGGCTCACGTGACCATGTCTTCAACGAACTTGCCGCGCGCATCCGCCCGGTAACTCAGATACCAGCGAGCCCGATCCCGGAAATCTCCGCCTCCGCGGTCGGCGCCGGCGGCGAGCCACGTTCCTCTTCAAAGCGTACGCCGCGTCAAGGCGCATTGAGCACGGCCGTCGTGGCCAACCAGGCATGAAATGAGGACAGAGATGAACGTCGTGCCGTTACCCGTCCCGCCGCCCTCCCTGCTGGAGCCGGCACCCCTGCGCCTCATGGGCGTGACGAGCACCGGCTTCGCGATCCTGTTCCTGTTCTTCGGCGTGGCCGGCGGCTGGGCCGCCCTGGCCCCGCTGGACAGCGCCGCGATGGCGCCGGGCGTCGTCAAGGTCGTCGGCGACCGCAAGCTCATCCAGCACCTCGAGGGTGGCATCATCGCGGAGCTGAACGCTGCCAACGGTGATATCGTCAAGGCGGGGAAGGTCCTCGTGCGGCTCGACGACACGCAGGCAAAGGCGCAGCTCGACCTGATCCAGAACCGGATAGCCACGCGAGAGGCGCTGGCCGCGCGCCTCAGGGCCGAGCGTGACGGCAAGGCCGAGATCGCGTTTGATCCGGCGTTGCTCGCAAATCCCGCCACCGCCGCGAAGGACGCGGTTGCCGCACAGCGTGACGTGTTTGCGGCCAAGCACCACAATCTGAAGGACGAACGGGAAATCCTCAGCCAGCGTCGTCAGCAGACCCAGGAAGAGATAACGGGACTGGAGCAGCTGATCGTCACCAAGGACACGCAGATCAAGGCGATCGAGGGTGAAACCAAGGACCTCGAGAGTCTCCTCAAGAAGGGGCTGACCACCCGCGAGCGGAACCTGTTGCTCAGAAGGCAACAGCAGGAGATCGAAGGGGAGCGCGCTACCAACACCGCGGCGATCGCCCGTGCCAGAAGCGCCATGGCCGAGATCGACATGCAAATCCTGAACCTCGACACTGTGCGGTTGAACGAGGCCGTCGACGAGTTGAGCAAGGTCGAGGCGGAGTTGTTCGACCTCGGACAGCAGGAGCGTGCCGCAAAGGACGTGCTTGCCCGGACCAATGTCGTCGCACCGGTTGACGGCATCGTCATGGACCTGAAGGTCCACACGGCGGGCGGGGTCGTTAAACCCGGCGAGACGTTGATGACGGTCGTGCCGCTCGAACAACAACTCGTGGTCGAGGCCATGGTCAAGCCGGAGGATGTCGAGACGATCGCCCCCGGACAGCCCGTGCGCGTCAGCTTCCCGGCCTTCGCCCGCTACAACCTGCCGCCGCTCGACGGCGTCGTGGAGATCGTGTCGGCCGACCGCATGGTGGAGGAGCGCAGCGGCGCACCGTATTTCGCCGCGACCGTGTTGATCGACAAGGGCGAACTCACCAAGCTGGAGGGTCGCAAGCTGCTGCCCGGCATGACCAGCGAGGCAATGATCCGCACTGGCGCCCGCACCGTGCTTTCCTACCTCGCCGAGCCGATCACGCAGAACTTCCGCCGGGCGATGCGGGAAAAATAGCCGGAAGCGCCAGGAGATACGACTACTCGCCCAATATGACCCCGGATGCCACGATCTGTGCCGTGCGCTCGGTCAGTTTTCCGCGTTTCACAAGCGTGGGTTTGACGTAGGTCTTCTTCATCATCACGATCCGCTGGCAATGGCACCGGACTAAACGGCCTCGGCACGCCAACGTTCCATCGGACCACCGGCGGCGGCTGGCATCGAAGACAGCCGCCTTTGTTCTCACCGTGCGCTCAACGCCACCATGCGGTCGAGCGCCGCGGTCAGGCCGTGCAGCGACACCGGGAATGTCAGCGGCGTCTCTGCGTCGGTCGTGACATTGAGCTTCAGCACCTCGCCTCCCCTAAGCTTTCCGAGTGTCGGCCGATCGATGGCAAAGACCGCGATGCACCCCGTTGGCAGGCAGGTCCTGAAGCGCTGCGGGGACAAGGGCGGCTGATCGTCGATCTGGAGCGTCACACCGGAATCAAGCAAGATGCCGAAGGGCAGAAGCAGGGTGGCCGTCGTCGACCCGTCCGCGCGTCTCTGTATCTCCACGGCAAGCAGCCTTTGGCCGTTCTTCTGGACCTGGTCCTGCGAAAGCGAGCAGACCCTCGCATTCTCCTGGACGGAGCAAGCAACGCTCCAGTCCTGGTAGACTTCGCGCAGCGATGACGGCCCGTCTGGAACAGCCGCCACCTGTTGCTGTGCCAGCGCGGGCGACGTCAATGACAATGCGATTGCCCCGCATGCGCAGGCGGCCTTGAGGCCACGCTTCATGTGCAGACCCACTCGCGGACTTTGCATTTGCTACCCGACGCCTCGCAGGCCTGCAAAGCGAGGTCTTCGGCTTCGCGGCGGGTCTCGGCCGAGTTCACGCCCCAGGGCGTGAAACGGTTCTCGACCTTGTCGGCCATGGCCAGCGCGCCGCAGTGCTTGTAGGGAAAGCCGGTCTCGTCGTCATCGTTCCAATGGCGATGGTTGCGGAAGACGGTGACGACGTTGCAGGCCTTGCCACCGGCGTTCTCGCAATATTTCTGCGCGATGTCCTTCGCTTCCTGCCGCTTGTCGGCCCCCCAGAAGAAGCCGTATTTGCTGTCCGACTGCGAATAGGCGATGGCCGCCCAGATGCCTTTTTCCTCCCGTTGCGGCTCCGACGGCGCCACCAGGTCGGCCGAGACGACCTGTCCGCTCCACAACAAGGTCAAACCCAAAACTGCCAAAGCCCGCAATCTCATGGTCAGCACCCCTTTTCTTGAACCTATCGCCCTACTTCGCCGCCGAAGCGACGGAGATCACCACGCAGCTTTTGCCTGTCGGCAGGAGAAGGGCTTCTCCGGCATTGCCGCCGAGTTCGTACACCTCGACCTGTCCAAGATGGTCGGTGATCTTGCTGCCCTGCGGAAGGATGGACGGGATGTCGGCGCACGGACTGGCGAACGGCGCCACCCGCACCATCGTCCCCTCGCAACCCGAAGCGGTGGGCGATGCGAAAACGACGCCGGCGGCCGGCCCGCTATAGCGTTCCGTCGCGTAGTCCATGCCGACGAAGGCCTGGACGGCATGCTTGTCGGCGGCTTGGTCGTTCCACAAGGATTTGACGCTGTATTTCGTGCCGGTCGTCAAAATCTGTCCGAGCACCGGATAAATGGTCGAACAGGCCTGCACCCCGGCTTGCTTGACATGCTCGAGGAAAGGCGTGTCCGGAAGCGCCGGGTTGGTCGCCTCCGGCTGCGCGGCCGTCGCGCTGCCGACCAGATTGGCGATCGCGGCATAGTTGCCGGCGGCGAAGCCAAGACCCGCCACGACAAGCCCCAACAGCGAGAATCCGACGACACGTGGCCAGCGCCGCCGCTTGGGTTCGACCAGCCTCTGCCGATCCGCATCGACGGTCGGACTGCTGCGTTTTGCGGATATGAACTGGTCCTGCTGGCTCATGGTGCTGCCCCGGTTATTTGAGTGGCGAAAGGGCCTCTGTCAGCCCCTTGAGTGTTGCTGCGGTCACGGTGATCGTCTTGCCGTCGACGGTCGGATAGGAAATCGCCGCCGCCGCGTTCTGTGCGATCTGCTGGCGCATGACGGGGCCGACCGGCAGCATGCCGACGCAGACCACGTCATTACAGCCGTTCAGGTGGACGTCGATCGCCTGGTCCCGCCCGTCGAACTTCAGCGACACCAGCCCGTCGCTCCTGGCGTTCGGCGCGGTGCGGACGATCATGTAGGGCTTGCCGTCCTGCGTGGCGGCGAGCGACCAGCTGAAGGCCATCTTGCCCGAAGAGTCCTCAATCACCTGCGAGACATTGCAGACCTTCTTGCGCGCCTTGAGGTTCTCGTCGCAGATCAGCGTCCAGTTTTCGAAGGGACGGATCGTGCGCTGATAGGTTCCCAGTTTCACGTCGGGCGGCAGCACCACATCCGAAGGCTTGATCCTGTATGGCGACGCCACCTGCCCCGCGGCCGGCGCGAGGCCGCCGCACAGCGCCAGGCAAGTCAGTGCGACAAGTCCTTTCATTCCTGCCTCAGTTCAAGGTGAAGCTGAGGCCGGCGCCGACGCCGACATGACCGCCGGCGGCCGTGCCCGACACGTTGCCGCGGATGCGGCCGTCCTCGCTCGTGTAGCCCGCACCGAAGGCCAAGGCGCTCGAATCCCGCCAGAAGCCGCCGCCCGCCGCAACACTCAGCTTGCCGGGACGGTCGTCGTAGCGCAGCGAGGCCGCGGCCAGCCCGATCGCCGCCGCCTGGCGGGCTTCGTCGCGTATGCCGTCGATGTCGGTATTGAGCTGGCTGAGCTTCTGGTCGGTATAGTTGTTGGCCTGCTGCAAGGTCGTGGCGGCCACCTTGTCGGTGTAGGTGTTGGACGTGTTGATGCTCGTGGCCAGCCCCTGGTTCAGCTGGTTGACGTTGACCGCATCGGTGCCGGCAACGCCGGGACCGACATTGGAGATGACCACCGGCGCGTTGACGTCGCCGCCCTGCAGCGTGATGCTGTTCTTCTTGCTGCCGTCCGGATTGGTGTCATACGTCACCGCGTTCTGGGTGAGCGATCCGAGGCCCGATTTCAAATCCTCGACCGCCGTGTTGGTGGCGTAGAGCTGCGAGCCGTTGATCGCATCGGTGCTGTTGGCGTTGATCTGTCCGGCGGCGACATTGGTGATCGTGCGCTCGGCGCCGGCACTACCGACGCTGACGGTGCCGATCGGAGCGGTCCCGGCAAAGCTGTAGGTCTTGCCGTTGATGACGGTGCTGGACGTACCGACGGCAGTCTGGGTCACCGAGCCGGAACCGAGCGCCACGTCGTTGGCATTGTTGGCCTTGGCGCCATGGCCGAGCGCCACCGCGCCCTGGCCCGTGGCTGTCGAGCCATTGCCGGCGGCAAGGCTGTTGGTGCCGCTGGCCACGCTGGCCGGCCCGATCGCGACGCTGTCGGTGCCGCTGGCGGTGGAGTCGGCCAGCGTGGAATTGGCGTGGAAATACTTGATGCCACCGCCATTCGAGATGTTGGTCAGCGCGTTGTTGACGGCCGTGAAGCCGTCATAGACGGTCGAATAATTGTTGCCCTGGATGGTGTAGGTCGGACCGGTGATCGAGCCGTCCGGATTGACCGTGGTGCTGCCGCCGAACAGGTTGGCGACGTTTTGCGACACGCCCTTGAGCTGGGAGACATTGACGGCGTCGGTATTGGCCGAGCCGGCGGCAACATTGGTGAGCTTGCGTTCGGCGCCGGCGGCGCCGATCGACACCTCGCCGACCGAGGTCTGCGGGGCGGTCAGGGCAAAGGCCGTGTAGCCGGTCTGAGCGCCGACCGTGGTGACGGACTGTGCGCCCAGTGCCACGCTGTTGATGAAGGTGCTTTGGGCGCCGGCGCCGAGCGCCACCGACTGGATGCCGGATGCCAGCGAATTGGTGCCGAGCGCCAGCCCGTCGGCCAGCATGACATGGGCGTTCTGGCCTATGGCCGTGCCGCCGGGTGCGGTCTGGTCGACAATGGCGCCATTGCCGATGCCGACGCCATTGTCGCCGTTGACGACCGTCGTCGGGCCGACCGCGACCGACTCCGCCCCGACCGCGAGCGAGTCGCCCGCCGCCGAATTGGCGTGGAAGTATTTCGTCGAGGTGACCGAGACAGACGCGATGGCGCCCTGCAGCTGCCGCACTGTTACGGCATCCTGGGCTTGCGTGCCGTCGGCGACATTGGTGATCTGCCGGTAGGACGTGCTGGTACCGACCGACACGGCGCCGAGCAGCGTCTTGTCGGTGGTGTTGTACTGGATGAAGTTGGAAGGACCGGCCGCGATCTGCCCGGTGGCCGGTGCCAGGGCGCGGTCGGACACCGAGCCGGAACCGAGCGCCACGCCGCCGTCGATGCTGACATTGCTGTCGCGGCCGAGCGCCAGCCCGCTGACGCCGGTCGCGGTCGCCTGGTAGCCGACGGCGGTGGAGCCGACCCCTTGCGCGAAGGAATCGGTTTGCGCCAATCCCGTCTCGTTGGTGCGGGCGTAGCGGATGCCTATGCCATTGGCGTCGGTATAGGCGGTCGAGGTATCACCGGCGATGTTGTTGATGGTGTTGCCAAGATTGGTGACGCCACTGCCGATGTTGGCAATATCGGTGGTGTTCTGCGTCACCTGCTGGTTGGTTGCGAACAGCTGCGAGCCGTTGACCGCGTCGGTCGAGCCGCCATTCAACTGTCCGGCCGCGACGTTCTGGATCTGGCGCTCGGCACCAGCCGACCCGACCGAGAACGCGCCGGCCGGCGTGGTGCCGGCGAAGGTGTAGTTCACGCCGCCGATCGTCGCGCCACCCACCGCCGTGGTGGCGCCGGATGCGGAATTCAGGCCGATCGCCACATCGCCGGCATTGTTGGCCACGGCATTCGGTCCGACCGCGACGGAATTCGTTCCAAGGGCCTGGGAATCCGGCAAGGTCGAGTTGGCGTGGAAATACTTGATGCCGCCGCCGACATTGATGTTGTTGAGCGTGGTGCCGATGGCGTCGACCGCCTGGTTGGTGGCGAAGAGCTGCGAGCCATTGACGGCGTCGGTCGAGGAGCCGCTGATCCGCCCCGCCGCCAGATTGGTGAGCGTGCGCTCGGCCCCGGGCGCGCCGATGCTGACCGTCGAGGTCGGATTGGTGCCTTGGAAGGCATAGGTGGTGCCGTTGATCACCGTGCTGGGCGTGCCGACCGCGACGGCGGTCACCGAGCTCATGCCGAGCGCCACGTCGCCGGCATTGCCGGCGCTGGCGCCGGCACCCAGCGCAAGCGCATTCGCGGCGCCGGCATTCGCTCCTACGCCGAGAGCGGTCGCTTGGAAGCCGGTTGCGAACGCGTTCTGGCCGATCGCCGTGCTGGACGTGGCTGTTGCATTGGCGTTGGCGCCGATGGCGGTGCTGTATTGGCCCGAGGCCTTGGATATGTAGCCCAACGCCGTTGCATCGAGAGCCGATGCGACGGCGCCGGTGCCGATGGCCGAGGCGTTGACGTCGGAGGCGCTCGCATTGGTACCGGCCGCGATGGAACTCGTCCCAGACGCCGTCGAGGTGGGCCCGATCGCGACCGAGTCCGTGCCTGTTGCCGACGAGTCCGCCAGCGTCGAATTGGCATGGAAATATTTGATGCCGCCGCCGACGTTGATGTTGTTGAGCGTCGTGCCGATGGCATCGACGGCCTGGTTGGTGGCGAAGAGCTGCGAGCCGTTGACCGCATCGGTCGAGGAGCCGCTGATCCGGCCCGCCGCCAGATTGGTGAGCGTGCGCTCGGCCCCGGGAGCGCCGATGCTGACCGTCGAGGTCGGATTGGTGCCCTGGAAGGCATAGGTCGTGCCGTTGATCACGGCACTGGCCGTGCCGACCGCCGCCGTCGTCACCGAGCCGGAACCAAGCGCCACGTCGCCGGAGCTCGCGGCCGCCGTCGCGCCATCGCCCAGCGCGACATTGCCCGCAAGGCCGGCGGCACCCGCCGTGGAGCCGTTGCCCAGCGCCACGGAGCCCTGGCCGATCGCCTTGTTGTTGTTGCCGATGGCGACAGCGCCCGCCGCCATATTGGCCGCGGTGGCGCTCGCCGTGCCGTCGCTGTTGGCGATGTTGTTGGCGCCGCCGGTGAAGGCGCCGGTGCCGCTGGCATAGCTGGGGTCGCCTATGGCGACCGCGCCGTCGCCATAGGCGGTGTTGCCGGCGCCGATGGCCACGGCCTGGCCGCCATCGGTGGTCGCGCCCGTGCCGATGGCGACGGAGTCGGCGGAGAGCGCAGCGGACTGTAGACCGACCGCGATGGCGTTGGTTGCCGTCGCCTGGCTGTCGCGCCCCATTGCAAGGGCGTCGTCCGCAGATGCCGTCACGTCCGTGCCGATGCCGATGGCGTTGTCTCCACTGGCGCTCGTTGCAAAAGTGCTTGAGCCGACATAGACGGCGCCTATCCCGGTCGCCCTCGTCCCAGCGCCGAGGGAGATGGAGTTCACGGCGCTGCTTTGGGCGCCGCGGCCGAGCGCGGTGCTGTTGAGTCCGGTGGCGCGGGCTTCACGTCCGACGGCAGTGGAATTGTCGGCGCTGGCTACGGTGCCGATGCCGAGAGCGGTGCTGTCGAGTCCGCCGGCGTTGGCGCTGACGCCAGCGGCGAGAGAATTGTCTCCTGCCGCAGTTGCTCCGGACCCGAATGAGGAGGCGTTTGTGCCGCTGGCGACGGCGACGTTACCAACCGCTGTGCTGGCGGTGCCACTCGCCTTTGACGTAGTACCCATGGCGATGGAGTCTTGTGCGCTCGCATTGGCTTGCTTGCCGACCGCCGTGCCGTCTACACCGCTCGCAGTGGCGCCCAGTCCGAGCGCGGTTGCGCTGGCGGCGGTCGCCGCGGCATTGTTGCCGAGCGCTGTGGCGGACACCCCCGTGGCTTGGGCTCCCGAGCCCGCTGCCACCGAGCCGACTCCACTCGACACAGCCTGGTTGCCCAGCGCCAATGAGAAATCTGCCGAGGCATTGGTGCTGGAGCCTAGCGCTGTCGAGTTCAGCCCTGCCGCATTGGCCGACTTGCCTAAGGCGACGGCACTGTCCCCGCTGGCGACGGCCGACCAGCCTCCGGCGAATGACAAGCCACCAGTGGCGGACGAACTGGTACCGACAGCGGTGGAATTCCCTCCCGAAGCAACAGAGAAGGTGCCCAAGGCGTTGGCGCCGCCCCCGGTGGCGCTAGCCTGGACGCCGAGCGCGACCGTATTAATATTGCTTGAGATCGTGCCTTGGCCCAGCGCCATCGCGCCGCCTGTGCCTGTGGCTTTGGCGCTCAGGCCGAGAGCCACCGAGTATTGCGCCGACGCAACGGATGAACGCCCTATCCCGATGGCGTCGGCCTGCGATGCCGTAACATCCGTGCCAATGCCGATGGCACTCGTGGCAGTGGCACCTGTCCCAGCGACGGTCCGTGAGCCAAGATAGATGGAGTTGATCTGGGAGGCGATCGTGCCGAAGCCGATCGCGACAGCATTCTGGGCACCCGCGCTGGCATTGGTGCCTTCGGCTATTGAATCGGCTCCGTTTTGCACGGCTCCGGATCCAAACGCGATACCGCGCACTCCGTTTGCCGTGCCGCCGCCGCCGAAAACCTGTGCTGATACCGGCGTGGCGATGCCGCCCAATACGATCGCACCCAGCGCCGCTGCCAAAATCCTGCCGGTGCCGAGCATGCCGAGCCCATGCCCCTTGCGGCGCATGCCGAGCACGCGATGCGCCATGCGCAGGACCGCCATCAGGCGCCGGCGAGCCGAGCGGGAGCCGTGATCGGCCCCAGCAATCCAATGTCCGGCGAAAAGCGCCGCGCGACGCTGAACAAGCGAGCCACTCGAAATGCGATTGTCGGTCATGGTCCCTCTCCGTTCGCCAGCCGTCAGGAAATGTCTGACAATTCCAGCACGTCGCAGAAAGACACGATTCTGGTTTGCCGTATTTCAGGAAATTGCTGTTTTTTGAGAAAAATCAGCGCAACTTCGCAGGAGTTAACGGATAGTTACTTTAGTTGTCGCTTTGATAAGGTAAAGTGAAACAATGTTGAGGCACGCATACATCACTTACGCTTTGAGTTAAGCTTGCCAAAGCGCGCCTGCAATGGCGTTACATGCCGATATTTCTTCATCACGGTAGTAAAATGGCTCTGGCTCGAGAACCCGCTTAAATGAGCGATGTCCGCGATCGTCATGTGGCTTTCGGCAAGCAGTCTCTCGGCGAAGTCCAGCCGCAGGTCGAGGACATATTGATGCGGTGGCACCCCGAACGTGCGGGAGAAGGCCCGCACGAAGTGATAGGACGAAAGCCCGCAAACCGCCGCCATCTCGGCAAGCGCCAGCTTGCGCGTAAAATTTTGATCGAGGAATTCCTGCACCTTGCGTGCGCTGTGGGCGGAAAGCCCGCCTTTCACGTTCAGCGCCGGCTGTCGCGCGGGACTGGGTCCGGACGCCGATTCCGGAGGGCCATCATCAGACCGCATCTTTCGGTCCCTTGATACTTCGCAGATTGAATTCAACCCGAGACCACCCTCCCCGTTCCCCCCAAAAACAATTCGTGATTGATCGAGCTGTGGCTGCATTGTCGCTCCGGCTCATTCGATCAGTCCGGCCAGATGGCGAATAAGGCACAGGCTCCATGCCATTTCGAATGACTCCCGTAATGCCTGGGGCACAGCGGTAACGGACGTATTTTGGAAAACTCCGGAAGCTTTGTAAGAAATTCCGGTCTTGGATCATCGGACAGCAGGTGTTGCGACTTTGCCATACCGAGCTTTCAGTGTCTGTCCGGCGCATATCCGGTCATGGTCGGTGTTCTGCCTCTGTATTTCTTCATGGTTGCGGCCAGATGACTCTGATCCGAAAACCCGGCAACGTAGGCGACTTCGGCGATTGCGAGCTCGCCACCGGCCAGCAGCTTTTCCGCGAGGTCCAGGCGCAAATTGATCAGGTAGCGATGCGGCGGCATGCCGAACGTCCTGGCGAACCTTGCGATGAAATGATTGGGCGAAACCCCCGCGACCGAGGCGAGCTCGGCGACCATGACTTTTCGCGCGAAATTCTCGTCGAGATATTCGCGCACGCGCCGGGCGCCGACGGCGGACAGACCGCCTTTGGGCGACACCGCCGGCCGGCTGCGGCTCGTGTAGGTGCGCAGCAGATGAACGCCGAACACAGTGAGCAGCGAATCCAGATAGAGCTCGTTCGGTGGCAGCGTCCCGGTCAACTCGGCGGTGATCATCTGGGCTATGTTGAGCGCGCTAAGGTCGACCGTGCCGAACGCAGGCGGCGCAAGCTCCACGTCGGCGAGATCGTGCTCGTGCGCGGCCAACTCCGACAGCGCTTCGGGAGATATGGAAATGACGGCGTTTTCCCTGGTCTGCGGCCAGGCGAGGCTGCTGTCGACACCAGCGGGATTGATGACGAGGCATCCAACCGGTGCATCGTATTCCGTGATCTTGTCGCTGCCGAGTGAGGCTCTCAACTTGCGTGTCGGCCTCAGCACAATTCCCGCGGAATGTTCCTTGGCCAGGAACGTCTGCGATCCAGGACCGCGGACGGAATGGATGACGCTGCCGCGCGCGGTGGCTCTTCTGGGACCAGCACTTTCCGGAATGATGTCTAATACGTATCGGGCTATCCGATCGACGCCTCGGGAAACGCCGCTCTCCCGAGCCTCGTCCGCATTTTTCATTGCATCGCCTCAGCCGTCTTGCAGCCGCTTGAATCCCCCTTTGCCTTGCCCGAAAACAGCGTAACGCACACACCTCGGCTAGGGAAGAACTCCCCCGCGCAAAGAAAAATTTTTATTCGCGAAAAGACAGAAAAAATGGCCGATCGAGGAAGTTGGCGAGCATTCTATTTCATAGGGTTGGCAGGTCTTCGCCATCCCTGAGTTTCGCTCATCAGCCGTGGCGCGGCTTTCTCGAATCCATTGCTGCGTTCTTTGGCCCGAAAACGATGGCCAGGCAAGACGGGGCGCCGAGCCGACAGCTTACGGCCGGCTGCTACAGACCACGACGTTTCTCGTACAGATCCCAGGTGAGTTCCACAAAAGCCAGGAGGACATCGTCCTGATTCCAACCGGCCGCTACCGCCGCCTGGACGATCTCATCGACAAGAGGCAGCAATTGGCCCTGGCATGCGGCCGACATGTCGCCGTCACCCACGGGAGGTCCCTCGAAGTTGAATCCCGTCATTCGGCGCTCCCCCTCGCCTCTGATCAAAGTGTTATAGTGCTAATTTCGTTCCCTCTGATATACAATAGATGTGGTACAAAAGTACAGGACGCCTTGGATCACCAAAGCAGCACAGGACGATGCCGGACCACGCCGTCTCTATGCTTTCCCTCGGGTCAAGTTGGCTTTCCCAGGCGGGATTTCCGGGGGAACTTGATCGACCCAAGCCCTGCATGGGAATTGATTTTCTCAATGACCGGGTCGCGACCGCCATCCGCCGAATGCGAAGCCTGACTGGCTGCATTGCCTTCTGCAATCGCTCGCTCGATAGTCCCGGCAATGTTCGAGACCATTGCGACTCACTGGACCCAAATCCTGGCGATCATCTCGGTGGTGATGGCGACCGTCGGCATCGCCCACGCTGTCATGACCAAGGAGGATGTGCGGGCAGCCACCGGCTGGGTCGGCGTGATGGTGCTGTCACCGATCCTCGGCGTGCTGATCTATGCCGTGGCCGGCATCAACCGCATCCGTCGCGCCACGATCACCGCGCAGCGCCCGCTTGCCGGAGACCCAGTATCCGCCAAGGATGAGCGTGACATCGCCGCCGAGGAGGCGCTGATCGTCGAGCGCTACGGCCAGCGCTTCACTGGCCTGCGCACGCTAGGCGACAGGGTGGCACGGCGCGCGCTCAATCCGGGCAATACCATCGACGTGCTGGAGACCGGCGACGAGACCTATGCCGCCATGTGCGCGGCGATCGACGGCGCCGAGCGCAGCGTCCTGCTCGAGACCTATATTTTCGACAATGATGCCGTCGGCCTGCTTTTCGTCGAAGCGTTGGCTGGTGCCGTCCAGCGCGGCGTCACCGTTCGCGTGCTGATCGACGCCGTCGGCGCCCGGTACTCCGTTCCCAGCATCCTGGGCCATCTGCGCCGCGCCAACATCCCCGCCGATGTCTTCAACGGCAACATCGTCATGGGCCTGCGCCTGCCCTACGCCAACCTCAGGACCCACCGGAAGATCCTTGTGGTCGACGGCACGGTTGCCTTCACCGGCGGCATGAACATCCGCAAGGGGTTTTCCGCCGAGTTCGCAGGCTCCAGCAGCGCCAGGGACACGCATTTCAAGGTCTCCGGACCAATCGTCGCCGACCTGTTCTCTGTTGCCGCCGAAGACTGGCGTTTCGCCGCCAATGAAGCGCTGAAGGGCGATGCCTGGCGTATTGCCCCGCTGTCGCCGGCACCCGACCAGCCGATGCTGGTGCGGGCGGTCGCGTCCGGGCCGGATGCCAGCAACGAAACCAACCACAGACTGCTGATCGGCGCCTTCTCGGTCGCGCGCAAGTCGATCCGCCTGATGTCGCCCTATTTCCTGCCGGATCGGGAACTGATCAGCGCCTTGATCACCGCTGCCCGACGCGGCGTCGAGATCGATGTCGTGGTGCCCGCGGTCAACAATCTCTTCCTTGTCGACCGCGCCATGACCGCGCAATTCGATCAGATCCTGAAGAATTATTGCCGCATTTGGCGAACGGAAGGCCCGTTCGACCATTCCAAGCTGCTTTCGATCGACGGCGTCTGGGCCTATGTCGGCTCGTCCAACCTCGACGCCCGGTCGCTGCGGTTGAATTTCGAGATCGATCTGGAAGTCCTCGACGCGGGCTTTGCCCGCGAGATCGAAGCCCGGATTGGCTCGGCGATCGAAACGGCCATTCCTGTCACGCTGGACTCCTTGCGGGCCCGGCCCTTCATCATCCGGCTGTTCGACCGTATCCTGTGGCTGGGTTCGCCCTATCTCTAGAAAGACCCTTCATCTTTAACAAAACGACGTGTTTGACGGATAGTTTGGTGTCGGCCATGGAACATACGCGCAGAGACTCTATTTGAGGTGCATGGTGGAAGCAGCACGCATGGCAGGCACACGGTGCGGATGAACGGACGCAGCCTCCCGGCAACCATGCTTTTGTCCATCCGCGACAGGCGGATGCGCAAGGCAAACGCGGCTGCGCACAAGGCGACCGCCACCACAGGCACGCTGGTCGCTTCCTACAACGTCCACAAATGCATCGGCGTCGACCGCAAGTTCGATCCCGACCGCACCAGCCGCGTCATCCGCGAAATCGATCCGGACGTCATCGCCCTGCAGGAAGCGGACAACCGCTTCGGCGACCGTGACGGCCTCCTCGACCTGCCCCGCCTCGAGCGGGAAACCGGCCTGGTGCCGGTGCCGATTTCAGCCACCGGCAAGGGCCATGGCTGGCACGGCAATGTCCTCCTGTTCAAGAAGGGCGTCGTCCGCGACGTGCATCAGATCAGGCTTCCGGGCCTTGAACCGCGCGGTGCGGTGGTGGCGGAGATCGACCTCGACGGAAACCGGACCTTGCGCATCATCGCCGCCCATCTCGGTCTGCTGCGCCATTCGCGCTCGCAACAGGCCCGCGTCGTGCTGGACATTATGAGCAGCGCCGACGAGAAGCCGACGCTCCTGCTTGGCGACCTCAACGAATGGCGGCTCGGCAACCGCTCGGCGCTCAACACGTTGCATGCGACTTTCGGGCCGCAGCCGCCGGCAGTCCCCACCTTCCCCTCGAACCTGCCGCTTTTGGCGCTCGACCGGATCATGACCAACCGGCACGGCATGATCGCAGCAGTGGAAGCGCATGATACGCCGCTTTCGCGCGTCGCCTCGGACCACCTGCCGTTGACAGCCTTCGTTCGCCTGTAGACCCGGCTTGCCGCAGATGGCTTCGACAGGCTCGGGATTCATTTTGGAACGCTAATTCTTTCTGCGAGTTGATACGCATTGAACCGCAGGAGACGAAACATGAAGAAGTTATTTCTGGCTTCCATGGTGGCATTGGCCGCCACAGCCGCAGTCATTGCGCCGACGCAAGCCGCAAGCGTAATTATCCAGTCGGACGACGGCAACCGGTACTCACCGGATGACGAATCCGACAACGGCCAGATTATCGTTCGCCGCCATCACCGGCAGAATTACGATAACCAGTATGGCGACGACCAGAATGTGCAATATGATGACAACAACGATGGCCAGTATCGCCGCTACCACCGGCATCACCGTTGTCATATCGAGATCATCAAGCACTGGCGCCACCATCACAGGGTGATCGAGCAGGTTCGCGTCTGCGGTTAGCCCGCACTGCCTTTTCAGCAAGACGACGTGATCTGCTTCCGAGCAAGAAGCAATCCACAGCGGTAAAGCAATGATGCGGCATAGCCACGCCCTTCAAGAGGACGTGGCTATGCCGCATTGCACAATTTCGCGGCCTTGCCCACAATGCAGGCATGGTCCGATCCTCCCTAGCCGTCCTGGTGATCGATGAAAATCGCATCCGTGCTTCGATCATCGAGGCCGGCCTGCGCGAAGCTGGTCATCAACAGGTTACCGTCATCCATGACGTGACCGGCATTGCCCGGCGGATCGCCGAGATCGAGCCGGATGTCATCGTCATCGATCTCGAAAATCCCAACCGCGACATGCTCGAAAACATGTTTCAGCTGTCGCGTGCGGTGAAGCGCCCGATCGCCATGTTCGTCGACCGCTCCGACCAGGCTTCGATCGAGGCGGCTGTCGATGCCGGCGTTTCGGCCTATGTCGTCGACGGGCTCAGGCAAGAGCGCGTCAAGCCGATCCTCGACATGGCGGTGAGCCGCTTCAATGCCTTCTCGCGCATGGCGCGCGAACTGGAAGAGGCGCGTAGCGAGCTCGAGAGCCGCAAGGTCATCGATCGCGCCAAAGGCATTCTTATGAAGTCGCGCGGCCTCTCCGAAGAGGCCGCCTACACGCTGCTGCGCAAGACGGCGATGAACCAGAACCGCAAGATCAGCGACATCGCCCAGAGCCTGGTGACCGCGGCCGGTTTGCTGGGGCCGGCGGAGGACGAATGAGCATGAGGCATCAGATCACCGCCGGCTTCATGCCGCTTTTCGACAGCGCCGTGCTGGTCGCCGCAAGCGAGCTTGGCTTCGCCGCACGCGAAGGCATCGATCTCACGCTGCACCGCGAGACATCCTGGGCCAACATCCGCGACCGCATCGCCATCGGCCACTTCGATCTCGCCCATATGCTGGGACCCATGCCGCTCGCCTGCAATCTCGGGCTGACACCGCTCGCTTCCGAAACCATCGTGCCGTTCTCGCTCGGGCTGGGCGGCAATTGCGTCACCATCTCCAAAGCTGTCTGGGCTGGCATGGCCGCGCTCGGCGCCGAAGCCGATCTCGATCCGGCGCGCGCAGGCGTTGCCCTTGGCGCCTTCATCCGTGAACGGGCGACGGCGGGCCGCGAGCCGCTGCGCTTTGCCGTCGTGCATCCGCATTCCGGGCACAATTACGAACTGCGCTACTGGCTTGCCGCCTGCGGCATCGATCCCGACCGTGCAATCGAGATCGTCATCGTGCCACCACCCTTCATGGCCGACGCGCTGGCCGCAGGCCGCATCGACGGCTATTGCGTCGGTGAGCCCTGGAACAGCGCCGCGGTCGCCGCCGGCACCGGCCATATCGTTACCGTCAAGGCACTGTTGTGGAAGAACAGCCCGGAGAAGGTGATCGGCGTGCGCAAGACCTGGGCGGAAGAGAACCCGGAGGTTCTGGCGGCACTGCTGCGTGCGCTGCATCACTCGGCGCGCTGGTGCCAGGATCCGGTCAACCATGCCGAATTGGCCGCTGTGATGGCGCAGCCTGGCTTCCTCGGCCTGCCGCCGGCCATGCAGATGCCGATCCTGACCGGCCATCTCCAATTGGGCGGCGGGGCAGAGCGAGATATCGACGACTTCTTCCTGCCCTTCGACAAGGCTGCGAATTTTCCGTGGAAGAGCCATGCGCTGTGGTTCTACACCCAGATGGTGCGCTGGGGACATGTGGCGCACACGCCGGAAAACCTTGCGATCGCCCGCGATTGCTACCGGCCGGACCTCTACCGCGCGGCGCTGAAGCCGCTTGGCGTCGCGCTTCCCGGCGCCAATGCGAAGGTCGAAGGCGCGCTCAAGGTCGCCACCGCGGTCGGCGCGACCGGAGCCGGCCTGGTGCTTGGTCCCGACGGTTTCTTTGACGGCCAGATCTTCGATCCCGACGAGATTGATGCCTACATAGCGCGCCAGAAATCGGCCCGCGCGGAAGCCTGATCATTTCCGCGCCATTCTTGTGCATTGCACAAAAATTGTGCGCGCGATGAGGCTAATGAACAATCTTTGGCCTGGTCACCATATTGCCCGGTACGCTGTCGACGGGCGCGAATCGCTGATTCCATTGATGTTTTTGCTTTCTCCGCAAACTGGCATGGTTCCTGCTTCGAAATAATCAGGCCCTTCATGGGTCACGGAACAGGCGTCCAATGACGGGCGCCACAGGCAAAGCTGCCGCTCAGGTCAAAATGCGCTCCCGGTCTCTCGGGCGCGAAGACCTGGCCGGCGGCTTTTTTGTTTTGGAATCGCGTTCAACCGGAGACGACGATGAAGAAGACGATGAAGAATTGGATCGGGACGGGAACATCGCCCAAGGATGTGACGCGTCGCGATTTTCTGGTCAGCAGCGCCATGACGGCAGGCCTGTTCATGGCGGCCCGCAAGCTTTTCCCCTCCGGCGCCTATGCCGCCACCGCCGCGCCGGAAGTCACCGGCGCCAAGCTCGGTTTCATCGCGCTGACCGATGCCGCCCCCCTGATGATCGCCAAGGAGAAAGGCCTGTTCGCCAAATTCGGCATGCCCGATGTCGAGGTGCTGAAGCAGGCTTCCTGGGGCGCGACGCGCGACAATCTGATGCTCGGCGGTGCCGCCAACGGCATCGACGGCGCCCACATACTGACGCCGCTGCCTTACCTCATGCACACCGGCAAGGTGACGCAGAACAACCAGCCGATGCCGATGGCGATCGTGGCGCGGCTCAACTACGACTGCCAGGGCATTTCGGTTGCCCAGGAATATGCCGCCACCGGTGTCGGCCTCGACGCCTCCAAGCTGAAGGATGCCTTCGCCGCCAAGAAGGCGGCCGGCAAGGACATCAAGGCCGCCATGACCTTCCCGGGCGGCACGCATGATCTGTGGCTGCGCTACTGGCTGGCCGCGGGCGGCATCGATCCCGACAAGGACGTCTCGACCATCGTCGTGCCGCCGCCGCAGATGGTGGCCAACATGAAGGTCGGCAACATGGACGTGTTCTGCGTCGGCGAGCCGTGGAACGAGCAGCTCGTCCACCAGGGCGTCGGCTTCACCGCCGCCACCACGGGCGAATTGTGGAAGGGTCATCCGGAAAAGGCGCTCGGCCTGCGCGCCGAATTCATCGAGAAGAACCCAAACGCCACCAAGGCGATCCTGATGGCCGTCATGGAAGCCCAGCAATGGTGCGAGGCCAAGGAAAACAAGGACGAGATGGCCGCCATCATCGGCAAGCGGCAATGGATGAACGTGCCTGTCGCCGACATTATCGGCCGCCTCAAGGGCGACATCAATTATGGCAATGGCCGCGTCGCCAACGGCACCGATCTCTACATGAAGTTCTGGAAGGGCGGCGTTTCCTACCCCTTCAAGAGCCATGATTCCTGGTTCCTCGCCGAGAACATCCGCTGGGGTAAGTTCGCGCCGACCACCGACATCAAGGCGCTGGTCGATCAGGTCAACCGCGAGGATCTGTGGCGCGAGGCGGCCAGGGATCTCGGCGTGGCCGCAGCGGATATACCCGCTTCTTCCTCGCGTGGCACGGAAACCTTCTTCGACGGCAAGGTCTTCGATCCGGCCAACCCGTCCGCCTATCTCGACAGCCTGAAGATCAAGGCATCCGCCTGATCGCCGGCGCCCCCACGGAGTTTTCCCAGACATGTCGATCCAGACTATCGAGGATACCAAGGTGAAGGCGTTCCCCGTCAAACCGGCCGAGGTGATTGCCTTCACCTCCAAGGCGCGGCGACGCTTCGAGCCGATGGCGATCGCCGGCAAACTGGCGAGCGCGCTGGTGCCGCCGGTCATCGTCATCGCCCTCATGCTCGTCGTCTGGCAGGTCGCCTGCTCGTCGCCCACATCAAGCCTGCCGCCACCCAGCCAGGTGTGGAACGAGGCCTACGACCTCATCGCGCACCCGTTTTTCGACAATGGCCCGCAGGATATCGGGCTGGCCTGGCGAGTGCTGATCTCGCTGCAGCGCGTCGCCATCGGCTTTGGCCTGGCGGCGATCGTCGGCGTCGCGCTCGGCGCGCTGGTCGGCCAGTCGATCTGGGCGATGCGCGGCCTCGATCCGGTGTTCCAGATCCTGCGCACCGTGCCGCCGCTGGCCTGGCTGCCGCTGTCGCTGGCAGCGTTCCGCGATTCCAGCCCGTCGGCGCTGTTCGTCATCTTCATCACCTCGATCTGGCCGATCATCATCAACACCGCCGTCGGCGTGCGCAACATCCCGCAGGATTACCGCAACGTCGCGCGCATCCTGCGGCTCAACCCGTTCGAGTTCTTCGTCAAGATCATGGTGCCGGCTGCGGCCCCCTACATCTTCACCGGTCTGCGCATCGGCATCGGCCTGTCCTGGCTCGCCATCGTCGCCGCCGAAATGCTGACCGGCGGCGTCGGCATCGGCTTCTTCATCTGGGACGCGTGGAACTCGTCGCGGCTGCCCGACATCATCGTCGCGCTCGCCTATATCGGCGTCACCGGCTTCTGCCTCGACCGCCTGGTCGCTGGCGTCGGCGCCTTCGTCACCCGCGGCACAACGGCAAAGTGAGGAAAGCGCCATGACCGCCTATCTGAAACTCGACCATATCGACAAATCCTTCGCTCGCGGCGGCCAGGTCAGCGAAGTGCTGAGGGATATCAGGCTGACCATCGACAAGGGCGAATTCGTCTCGATCATCGGCCATTCCGGCTGCGGCAAGTCGACCTTGCTCAACCTGATCGCCGGGCTGACCAATGTGTCCGCCGGCGCCGTGCTGCTCGAAAACAAGGAAGTCGACAGCCCCGGACCCGAACGTGCCGTGGTGTTCCAGAACCACTCCCTGCTGCCCTGGCTGACCGTCTACGAAAACATCAACCTGGCGGTGTCGAAAGTATTCGGCCGCACCAAGAGCAAGGCCGAGCGGCATGACTGGATCATGCGCAATCTCGACCTCGTGCAGATGGCGCATGCCAGGGACAAGCGGCCGGCCGAAATCTCGGGCGGCATGAAGCAGCGCGTCGGCATTGCCCGGGCGCTGGCCATGGAGCCGAAGATCCTGCTGCTCGACGAACCTTTCGGCGCGCTCGACGCGCTGACGCGCGCGCATCTGCAGGATGCGGTGATGGACATCCATTCCAGGCTCGGCTCGACGACGATCATGATCACCCATGATGTCGACGAGGCGGTGCTCTTGTCCGACCGCATCGTCATGATGACCAACGGTCCGGCCGCGACCATCGGCGAGGTGCTGCCCGTGCCGCTGGCAAGGCCGCGCCGGCGCATCGAACTCGCCTCCGACCGCACCTTCCTGCGCTGCCGCGAGGCGGTGCTGAAGTTCCTCTACGAACGCCACCGCTTCGTCGAAGCCGCGGAGTAGCATCATGAGCGAAAAACTCGTCATCATCGGCAACGGCATGGCCCCCGGGCGCATGCTCGAGCACCTGCTGGAGCAGGCGCCGGGCCGCTACAGCGTCACCATCTTCAACGCCGAGCCGCGGGTCAATTACGACCGGATCATGCTGTCGCCGGTGCTGTCGGGCGAAAAGGCCTATGAGGAAATCATCATCCATGGCGACGGCTGGTACATCGCCAACAACATCACCCTCTACAAGGGCCACAAGATCGTTGCCATCGACCGGCAGGCCAAGACCGTTACCTCCGATCATGGCGTCACAGAGCCTTACGACAGACTGGTCATTGCCACCGGTTCGGTGCCGTTCATCATTCCGGTGCCCGGTCACAATCTGCCCGGCGTGCTGACCTATCGCGATCTGGACGATGTACGCGCCATGATGCTTGCCGCCCAGTCGCGGGCCAAGGCCGTGGTCATAGGCGGCGGCCTGCTCGGGCTGGAGGCGGCGGCCGGACTGAATGCGCAAGGCATGGACGTCACCGTGCTGCATGTCATGCCGACGCTGATGGAGCGCCAGCTCGATCCGGCCGCCGGCTACCTGCTGCAGCGGGCGGTGGAGCAGCGCGGCATCAAGGTCATCACCAAGGCCAACACGCAGGCAATCAGCGGCAACGGCAAGGTAGAGCAGGTGGAACTCGCCGACGGCACCGTCATTCCGGCGACGCTGGTGGTGATGGCGGTCGGCATCAGGCCGAATGCGGCACTGGCGAAAGAGGCTGATATCGCCGTCAACAGAGGCATCGTCGTCGACGCCGGCATGCGCAGCAACGACCCCGACATTTACGCGCTCGGCGAATGCGCCGAGGTCAACGGCATGGTCTACGGGTTGGTGGCACCGCTCTACGAAATGGCGCGTGTTGCGGCGAGCCAACTCGCCGGCGACGAGACCGCTGCCTTCGTCCATATGGACACGCCGACCAAGCTCAAGGTCACCGGCATCGACTTGTTCTCGCTTGGCGACTTCGCCGATGGCGACGACCGCCAGGAGATCGTGCTGCGCGATGCTTCGGCCGGCGTCTACAAGCGCCTGGTGCTCAAGGACGACCGCATCATCGGCACCGTGCTCTATGGCGAAACATCAGACGGCGCCTGGTTCAACGATCTGAAGAAGAAGCAGACCGATATTTCGGAGATGCGTGACACGCTTATTTTCGGTCAGTCATACCAGGGGGGTGCCCCGCTGGACCCTATGGCGGCCGTTGCAGCCTTGCCGGATGATGCGGAAATCTGCGGCTGCAACGGCGTTTGCAAGGGAAAGATCACTGGCGCGATCACGGGCAAGGGCCTGACCTCGCTCGACGATGTGCGTGCCCACACCAAGGCATCGGCCTCCTGCGGCTCCTGCACGGGATTGGTCGAGAAGCTGATGGTGCTGACCCTTGGCGATGCGTACAACCCCGCCGCCGTGCAGCCTATGTGCTCCTGCACCACGCTCGGCCATGACGAGGTACGCCGGCTGATCAAGGCCAAGAGCCTCAAGACCATTCCCGCCGTCATGCAGGAGCTGGAATGGAAGACCTCCTGCGGCTGCGCCAAATGCCGGCCGGCGCTCAACTACTACCTCGTCTGCGACTGGCCGGATGATTACGCCGACGACTACCAGTCGCGCTTCATCAACGAGCGCGTCCACGCCAATATCCAGAAGGACGGCACCTATTCAGTGGTGCCGCGCATGTGGGGCGGCGTCACCAACGCCGCCGAACTGCGCGCCATCGCCGATGTCGTCGACAAGTTCGGGATCCCGATGGTCAAGGTCACCGGCGGCCAGCGCATCGACATGCTCGGCATCCGCAAGGAAGACCTGCCGGCGGTGTGGGCCGATCTCGGCCAGGCCGGCTTCGTCTCCGGTCATGCCTATGCCAAGGGCCTGCGCACGGTGAAGACCTGTGTCGGCTCGGACTGGTGCCGCTTCGGCACGCAGGATTCGACGGGGCTCGGCATCCGCATCGAAAAATTCATGTGGGGCTCATGGACCCCGGCCAAGGTCAAGATGGCGGTGTCGGGCTGTCCCAGGAACTGCGCCGAGGCGACCTGCAAGGATGTCGGCGTCATCTGCGTCGACTCTGGCTACGAGATCCATTTCGCCGGCGCCGCCGGCCTCGACATCAAGGGCACCGAAGTGCTCGGCCTTGTGAAGACCGAGGATGAGGCGCTGGAGCACATCGTGGCGCTGACACAGATGTACCGCGAGCAGGGCCGCTATCTCGAGCGCATCTACAAATGGGCCAAGCGCATCGGCATCCCCGAGATCAAGCGCCAGATCATGGACGATGGCGAGAAGCGCAAGGCCTACTACGACCGCTTCGTCTTTTCCCAGAAATTCGCGCAGGTCGATCCGTGGTCGGAGCGCGTCTCCGGCAAGGACAAGCACGAGTTCCGGCCGATGGCTTCGGTCGGGTTTGCGCAGGCGGCAGAGTGATGGAGATGTCTGCGCGAGGCACCCCCCTCTGGCCTGCCGGCCATCTCCCCCTCAAGGGGGGAGATCGGATGTTGTTCCGGCTTTCGCCAATCTCCAACGTCACAGGACGGTCGCCGTCATTGATGCTGCCAATCTCCCCCCTTGAGGGGGAGATGTCCGGCAGGACAGAGGGGGGCGCCTTGGTGCAATCCTATCAAGCAAAGGCAGCCCAATGAACTGGATCGCCATCGGCACAATCTCCGACATCCCGCGCCGTGGCGCGCGCTGTGTCGCCACCCCGCAAGGCAAGGTCGCCGTCTTCCGCACACAGGATGATCAGGTCTATGCCATTGACGACCACTGCCCGCACAAGGGCGGGCCGCTGAGCCAGGGCATCGTCCATGGCGCGGCGGTGACCTGTCCCCTGCACAATTGGGTCATCTCGCTGGAGACAGGCAAGGCGCTCGGCGCCGACGAAGGCGTGGTGCGCACCATTCCGGTCAAGGTCGAGGGCGAGCACCTGTTCCTGGCGCTGGAAGCGCTGGCCAGCCGCGCCGCCTGAACATGGAGATCGACGCAGCACGCGAGGTGAGGACCACCTGCCCCTATTGCGGGGTGGGCTGCGGCGTGCTGGCGAAGGTCGCCGCGGATGGGCAAGTGTCCGTCCGCGGCGACCCCGACCATCCCGCTAATTTCGGCCGGCTCTGCTCCAAGGGGTCGGCGCTGGCCGAGACCATCGATCTCGAGGGCAGGCTGCTCCATCCCGAAATCCACGGCCGCCGGACAGGCTGGAACGAGGCGCTCGACCGCGTCGCCTCGACCTTCTCGCGAACCATCGCCGAGCACGGGCCGGATGCGGTCGCCTTCTATGTCTCGGGCCAGTTGCTGACCGAGGACTATTACCTCGCCAACAAGCTGATGAAGGGTTTTGTCGGCTCGGCCAATATCGACACCAACTCTCGCCTCTGCATGGCCTCGTCCGTCGCCGGCCACCGCCGCGCCTTCGGCTCCGATACGGTGCCGGGGACCTACGAGGATCTGGAACTTGCCGACCTCATCGTGCTGGTCGGCTCCAACCTCGCCTGGTGCCACCCTGTGCTCTTCCAGCGCATCGCGGCGGCCCGGGAAAAGCGGCCCGCGATGAAGATCGTGCTGATCGATCCGCGCCGCACCATGACCGCTGATATCGCCGACATGCATCTGGCGATCGCACCGGATGGCGACGTCGCTCTGTTCACCGGCCTGCTCGCCTGGCTCGGCCAGCACAATGCGCTCGACCGCGCCTATATCACAGCGCATACGACCGGCTTTGGGCAAGCGCTCTTTGCCGCCTCCACGCTTGATCTTGCCGATGTTGCCGCTACCACCGGCCTGAGCGAAGACGAACTTGTCCGCTTCTACAGCCTGTTTGCTGCCACCGCGAAGACGGTGACCGTCTACAGCCAGGGCGTGAACCAGTCGTCGTCCGGCACCGACAAGGTCAACGCCATCATCAACTGCCATCTCGCCACCGGTCGCATCGGCAAACCGGGAGCCGGGCCGTTCTCGGTGACCGGCCAGCCCAACGCCATGGGTGGCCGCGAGGTCGGCGGCATGGCCAACATGCTGGCCGCCCACATGGAGATCGAGAACGCCGAGCACCGCGACCGCGTGCGCCGCTTCTGGAATGCGCCTGGCATCGCGCAGAAGCCCGGCCTGAAGGCGGTCGAGATGTTTCAGGGCGTGGCCGACGGGCGCATCAAGGCGCTGTGGATCATGGCCACCAACCCGGTCGATTCGATGCCCGACGCCGATGCCGTCGAAGCGGCGATCAAGGCTTGCCCGTTCGTCGTGGTGTCGGACGTTCTGGCGAGCGCCGACACGGTGCGTCACGCCCATGTCCGGCTGCCCGCCACCGCCTGGGGCGAGAAGGACGGCACCGTCACCAATTCCGAACGCCGCATCTCGCGCCAGCGGTCGTTTCTGGCGGCGCCCGGCGAGGCGAGGCCCGACTGGTGGATCATCGCCGAGGTGGCGGGGCGGATGGGGTTTGGCGAGGCGTTCGCGCATGAGACCCCGGCAGAGATTTTTGGTGAGCACGCCGCGCTGTCCGGGTTTGAGAATGATGGCGTGCGAGATTTCGATATCGGTGCGTATGCCGGGGCCGATGCTGAAAGTTACGCATCACTTGAGCCATTCCAATGGCCAGCCCCCAGCCCACGAGGCGGCACGACGGAGCACCAGACCACCCGCTTCTTCGCCAACGGCAATTTCTACACACCCGACCGCAAAGCCCGCTTCATCGCCATCCGTCCCACCACCGAAATCCGCACCACCCCTGATTTCCCGCTCATCCTCAACACCGGCCGGATCCGCGACCACTGGCACACCATGACGCGCACCGGCAAAAGCCCGCGTCTGTCCCAGCACATCGCCGAACCCTTCGTCGAAATCCACCCTGTGGACGCGCAGCATCACGGCATCGGCGGCGCCGACATCGTGCGCATCTCCAGCCCGCGCGGCGACGTGCTGGTCCGGGCCCTGATCACGTCCCGCCAGCGCCAGGGCAGCGTCTTCGCGCCGATGCACTGGACCGATCAGTTCGCGGCAAAGGGCCGGCTCGACGCGCTCACCGCGCCGCTCGTCGACCCCGTTTCAGGCCAGCCGGCGCTGAAACATGTCGCGGCCCGCATCGAGAAATTTGCCGCAAGGGCCTTTGCTTTCGCCGTGATGCGCCGGAAGCCGGAACGGGTTGAGGCGAGCTACTGGGCGGTTGCCAAATGCCGGGGCGGATGGCGGGTCGAGCTTGCCTTTGCCGACGACGCCGCCGACTGGACGGCGTTCGCCGGCTCGCTCTTCGATGCGCCCTTGGCCGAAATGCTCGCCTATCACGACCGGGACGCCGGCCAGCATCGCATCGCCGCCTTCGATGGCGACCAGCTCGCAGGCGCGCTGTTCGTCGCGCCCGGCCCGGTCGCGGTGTCGCGTGGCTGGGCGGCTGAACAGCTTGAAGAAGTCCACGCCAGCCAGCGCGAACGCTTTCGGATCGTCGCCGGCCGCGCCGGTGCCGATCGGCCTGATGCCGGCGCCACCGTCTGCTCCTGTTTCAACGTCGGAGCCAACCAGATCGTCGCTGCGGTGGCGGCCGGCTGCACGACCGTCGAAGCCATCGGCAGTGCCCTGAAGGCCGGCACCAATTGCGGCTCCTGCCGGTCCGAAATCCGCGCCCTCATCCAGGCGAACCGCGTTCAGGCCGCCGAGTAAACAGCGCCTCGAAGGCGATTGGACGGGTCGCAAGACCGCGCCAAACCTGTCCAAGTGTTAATTCGACTTGGGGTCGTTTCAGCCATATTGGTTCACGGGGGTGAAAGATGCCGCCATGGACCAGCAATTGGAAATGCCCCTGCAGACGACCGTCGCGCCACGCCGTTCGCGTCGCTGGATTCCCTGGCTGATCTTCATTGCCATCGTCGCCGCCACCGGCGCCTATCTCTATCAGCGTCCGCATGTCGAGGCCAGGCAACCCGGCGGCAGGCGGGGCGCGCAGCCGACGACGATCGGCGCCGCCGCCATCGAAAAGGGCACGATAGACGTCACCCTCAACGCGCTCGGCACGGTGACCTCGCTCTCCACCGTCACGGTCAAGCCGCAGGTCACCGGTCCGCTCATCCAGGTGAATTTCAAGGAAGGCCAGGACGTCAAGAAGGGCGACCTGCTAGCCGAGATCGACCCCCGTCCCTACCAGGCGGCACTCGCTCAGGCCCAGGGCCAGCTGGTGCGCGACCAGGCCATGCTCAAGGATGCCCAGCTCGACCTCGTTCGTGACCAGAAGCTGGTGGCCCAGGGGACGGCGACGCCGCAGACCCTCGACGCGCAGGTTGCCCTTGTCGCGCAGGACCAGGGCTCCGTCCAGGTCGACCAGGCGATGATACAGACTGCCACCCTCAATCTCGATTATTGCCGCATCCTGGCTCCCGTCGACGGACGGGCCGGCCTGCGCCAGGTCGATCAGGGCAACTACGTCACCCCTGGCGATACCAACGGCATCGTCATCATCACCCAGGTGCAGCCGATCAGTGTGCTGTTCACCGTGCCCGAGGATGAACTGCCCGCGATCGCGCAGCGCATGCAGCAAGGCGCCTCGCTGCCCACGTCAGCCTTCGACCGCGCCGGAGCCAAGAAGCTTGCCGACGGCGAGCTCGAAACCTTCGACAGCCAGATCGACCCGAGCACCGGCACCATCAAGCTGCGGGCGGGCTTCGCCAATGAGGCGCGCGTCCTCTATCCGAACCAGTTCGTCAACGTCGCGCTTCTGGTCGACGAGCACAAGGACGTGGCGATCGCCCCGATCGCCGCGATCCAGCGCGGCCTGCCCGGCACCTTCGTCTATCTGGTCAATCCCGACAGCACGGTCGCCGTGCGCAAGGTCACGCTTGGCGTTATCAATGGCGAACGCGTCGAGATCCTCGCCGGCCTGAACCCCGGCGACCGCGTCGTCGTCGACGGCGCCGACAAGCTCCGCGACGGCGCCCATATCAACCTTCAGCAGGACGGCCAGGCACCGGCACAGCCTCGGGCGACGGCGCCAACCCCGGCGGCGGGCCAGACGCCGGCGCAGACATCAGCCCAGACCTCGCCACAGGCAGCAGCCCCATCGGATGGACAGACGTCGGACGGACAGACGCCGAATGGGCAGACGCCAAATGCGGAAACGTCAGACGGACAGGCGCCGGATGGCACGGCCCGCAAGCATCAGGGCCACAAGCACCGTCACGCGGAGTCCGGGCAGCAGCAATGAGCCCGTCGCGCGCCTTCATCCTGCGGCCGGTGGCGACGTCGCTGTTCATGGTCGCCATCGTGCTGTCCGGCCTGCTGGCCTACCGCTATCTGCCCGTCTCGGCCCTGCCCGAGGTCGACTATCCCACCATCCAGGTACAGACCTTCTATCCCGGCGCCAGCCCTGACGTCATGACGTCCTCGGTCACGGCGCCGCTGGAGGTCCAGCTCGGCCAGATCGCCAACCTCAACCAGATGAACTCCGTCAGTTCGGCCGGCTCCTCGGTCATCACGCTGCAGTTCAGCCTGGCGATCTCGCTCGACGTCGCCGAGCAGGAGGTGCAGGCCGCCATCAACGCCGCCGGCAATCTTTTGCCGGCCGACCTGCCGGCGCCGCCGATCTACGCCAAGGTCAATCCGGCCGACGCGCCGGTGCTGACGCTCGGCCTGACCTCGGCGACCATGCCACTGCGCGACGTGCAGCAGCTTGCCGACACCAGGCTGGCGCAGAAGATCTCGCAGCTGCCGGGCGTCGGCCTGGTCAGCCTCAGCGGCGGCCAGCGGCCTGCCGTGCGGGTCCAGGCAGATCCGCGCAAGCTCGCCGCCTATGGCCTCAATCTCGACGACCTGCGCACCACTTTGGGCAGCGCCAACGTCAACACGCCGAAGGGCAATTTCGACGGGCCGTCGCGCGCCTACACCATCAACGCCAACGACCAGCTGAAGAGCGCCGACGAATACCGCTCGCTGATCGTCGCCTACAAGAACGGCGCCCCGGTGCGGCTGAGCGATGTGGCCGATGTGGTCGACGCCACCGAGAACAATCGGCTGGCCGCCTGGATGAACAGCACGCCGGCGATCATCCTCAACATCCAGCGCCAGCCCGGCGCCAACGTCATCGACGTGGTCGACCGCATCAAGGCGCTGCTGCCGCAGCTCCAGGCCTCGCTGCCGAACGCCGTCGACGTCAAGGTTCTGACCGACCGCACCACGACCATCCGCGCCTCCGTGCGCGACGTCGAATACGAGCTGACCCTGTCGATCATCCTCGTCGTGCTGGTCATTTTCGTCTTCCTGCGCAGCGCGCGCGCCACGCTGATCCCGAGCCTGTCGGTGCCCCTGTCGCTGGTCGGCACGCTGGGCGTCATGTACCTGTTCGGCTTCAGCCTCGACAATCTGTCGCTGATGGCGCTGACCATTGCCACCGGCTTCGTCGTCGACGACGCCATCGTCGTCATCGAGAACGTCGCTCGCTATGTCGAGGAGGGCGCGACGCCGCTGCAGGCGGCGCTGAAAGGCTCGCAGCAGATCGGCTTCACCATCATCTCGCTCACCGTGTCGCTGATCGCGGTGCTGATCCCGCTTCTGTTCATGGGCGATGTCGTCGGCAGGCTGTTCCGCGAATTCTCCATCACGCTTGCCACCACCATCCTGATCTCGGCCGTGGTGTCGCTGACGCTGGTGCCGATGGCCTGCGCCAAGCTGCTGAAACCCTTGTCGGCGGTGCGCGAGAACGCCCTGCAGCGCGCCAGCCGCGACTTCTTCGACTGGGTGATCCGCGGCTATGGCCGGGCACTGACCTGGGTGCTCGACCGGCAGACGCTGATGCTCGTGGTGGCGGCGGCGACCCTGGTGCTGACGGCGGTCCTCTATGTGGTCATTCCCAAGGGTTTCTTCCCGGTGCAGGACACTGGCGTCATCCAGGCCATATCAGAGGCGCCGCAGTCGATTTCCTATGCCGCCATGGCGGACCGCCAGCAGCAGCTGGCCGCCATCATCCTTAGGGATCCCGATGTCGACAGCCTTTCGTCCTTCATCGGCGTCGACGGCACCAACACCACGATGAATGTCGGCCGCATCCTGATCAACCTCAAGCCGCATGAGAAACGTACCGCTGATATCACGCAGGTCATCGTCCGCCTGAAACAGGAAGCCGCTTCGATGGCCGGTGTGACGCTCTACATGCAGCCGGTGCAGGACCTGACCATCGACGGCCAAGTTAGCCGCACCCAGTATCAATTCGTGCTCCAGGACGCCAATGCCGACGAGCTGGGAGAATGGACGCCGAAACTGCTCGCCAGGCTGCACGCGTTGCCGCAGCTCGCCGATGTCGCCAGCGACCTGTCGAACAGCGGCCTTGCCGTCTTTGTCGACATCGACCGCGACCAGGCCGCCCGTTTCGGCATCACGCCGGCGACCGTCGACAACGCGCTCTACGACGCTTTCGGCCAGCGCATGGTCTCGACCATCTACACCACATCAAGCCAGTCCCGCGTCATTCTCGAGGCCGCTCCGTCCGAACAGGATTCGCTCAAGGCGCTCTCTTCCGTCTACCTGCCCTCGTCGACGGGCGGCGCGCCGGTGCCGCTGTCGGTGGTGGCGACCACCCATATCGCCACCACGCCGCTGCAGATCAACCATATGGGGCAATTCCCCGCCACCACCGTGTCGTTCAACCTGGCGCCAGGCGCGTCGCTTGGCGAGGCGGTCACCGCGATCGAGCAGGCCCAGGCCGACATCGGCATGCCGCTCAGCATCGTCACCAGTTTCCAGGGCGCGGCGCGCGCCTTCCAGGCTTCGCTCGACAACACGCTGTTCCTGATCCTGGCGGCGGTGGTGACGGTCTATATCGTGCTCGGCGTGCTCTATGAGAGCTTCATCCACCCCATCACCATCCTGTCGACGCTGCCTTCGGCCGGCATCGGCGCGCTGCTGGCGCTGATGATCGCCGGGCAGGACCTGACCATCATCTCGATCATCGGCATCATCCTCCTGATCGGCGTGGTCAAGAAGAACGCCATCATGATGATCGACTTCGCGCTCGACGCGCAGCGTCATGAAGGCAAGACGCCGCGCGAGGCGATCTACCAGGCCTGCCTGCTGCGCTTCCGCCCGATCCTGATGACGACGCTGGCGGCGATGCTCGGCGCACTGCCGCTGATGCTCGGCACCGGCGTCGGCTCGGAACTGCGCCATCCCCTGGGCGTCTCCATCGTCGGCGGCTTGCTGCTCAGCCAGTTGCTGACGCTGTTCACCACGCCGGTGATCTATCTCTGGTTCGACCGCCTCGCCGCCCGCCTGCGCGGCATCGAACCCAACCTTCCCCGCGCCCCCAATCTTCCCCGCATTCCTGGGGCGGACGCCAGGCCATGAACCTGTCGGTTCCCTTCATCCGCCGGCCGGTGGCGACGACGCTGCTGACCTTCGGCCTGCTGGCGGCCGGGCTGGTGGCGTTTCCGCAATTGCCGGTGGCGCCGCTGCCGGCGGTCGACTACCCCGTGATCTCAGTGTCGGCCTCGCTTCCTGGTGCGAGCCCCCAGGTGGTGGCAAACACCGTCGCCAGCCCGCTCGAGCGGCATCTCGGCGAGATCGCCGACGTCAACGAAATGACCTCGTCGAGCAGCGTCGGCAGCGCCCGCATCACCTTGCAGTTCGGGCTGGACCGCGACATTGACGGCGCCGCGCGTGACGTCCAGGCGGCGATCAACGCCGCGCGCGCCGACCTGCCATCCAGCCTGCGCTCCAACCCGACCTATCGCAAGGTCAATCCCGCCGACGCCCCGATCCTCATCCTGTCGATGACATCGGACACTTTGTCCAAGGGCCAGCTCTTCGACGCCGCCAGCACCGTGCTGGCGCAAAAGCTCTCGCAGGTCGACGGCATTGGCGAGGTGTCGGTTGGCGGCAGCTCGCTGCCGGCGGTGCGCGTCGAACTCAACCCGCAGGTGCTTTATGATTACGGCATCGGGCTGGAGGATGTGCGCGCCGCACTCGCCTCGGCCAACGCCCACAGCCCCAAGGGCGCCATCGATGTCGGCGACCAGCGCTACCAGATCTACGCCAACGACCAGGCCAACCAGGCGGACGCCTACCGCTCGCTGATCGTCGCCTACCGCAACGCCGCGCCGGTCAGGCTTTCCGATGTCGGCCAGGTCAATGATTCCGTCGAGAACATCCGCAATGCCGGTCTCGCCAATGGCAAGCCGGGCGTGCTGATCATCCTCAACCGCTCGCCCAACGCCAACATCATCGCGACGGTGGACCGGGTGAAGGCGCTGCTGCCGACGCTGCGCGCCTCGATCTCGCCGGCCATCGACCTGTCGCTGGCGGTCGACCGCTCGACCACCATCCGCGCTTCGCTGAGCGAGGTCGCGCAGACGCTGATGATCGCCATCGGCCTGGTGATCCTCGTCGTCTTCGCCTTCCTGCGCGACGTGCGCTCGGCGCTGGTGCCGATCGTGGCCGTGCCCGTATCCCTGGTCGGCACGCTGGGCGCCATGTACCTGATGGGCTTCAGCATCGACAATCTGTCGCTGATGGCAATGACGGTGGCGACCGGCTTCGTCGTCGACGACGCCATCGTCGTGCTCGAAAACATCGCCCGCCACACCGCGTCCGGCATGGGCCGCATGGAAGCCGCGATCAAGGGCTCCCAGGAAGTCGGATTCACCGTGCTGTCGATGAGCCTGTCGCTGATCGCCGTCTTCATCCCGATCCTGCTGATGGGCGGCATCGTCGGCCGGCTGTTCCGCGAATTCGCCATAACACTCTCGGCGGCGATCCTGGTCTCGCTGGCAATATCGCTGACCACCACGCCGATGATGTGCTCGATTCTGCTGCGCCCCGAGGGACAGCGCGAACACGGCCGGCTCTACCGCTTCAGCGAACGTACCTTCGAGGCCATGCTGGGCTTCTACCGCCGGTCGCTGTCCTGGGCGCTCGACAATCCGCTGCTGATCATGGCGGTGCTGGCGGCAACGCTCTGCCTCAATGGCTATCTCTATGTCACCATCCCAAAAGGCTTCTTCCCGCAGCAGGACACGGGACGGCTGACGGGCTCGATCCAGGCCGACCAGGCAACCTCGTTCCAGTCGATGTCGCAGAAGCTCACCCAGTTCGCCGGCATAGTCAGCAAGGATCCGGCCGTCGATGCCGCTGTCGCCTTCACCGGCGGCGGCCAGACCAATTCCGGTTCCATGTTCGTGTCGCTGAAACCGCTGGCCGAGCGCAAGATCTCCGCCGACCAGGTCATCGCCAGGCTGCGGCCCAAACTGGCCGTGGTGCCGGGCGCCACGCTCTTCCTGCAGGCGGTGCAGGATATCCGCGTCGGCGGGCGGCAATCGAACGCGCAGTACCAGTACACCTTGCAAGGTGACAGTTTCGACGAGCTGGCGGAGTGGGCGCCGAAGCTGGCGGCTGCGCTGCAAACCGAACCCAGGCTCACCGACGTCAACTCTGACCAGCAGAACAAGGGCCTGGAAGCCGACGTCACCATCGACCGCGACACGGCGACACGCCTCGGCATATCAGCCAGCGAGATCGACAACACACTCTACGACGCCTTCGGCCAGCGACAGGTGTCCACCATCTATGTCCAGCGCAACCAGTACCACGTGATCATGGAGGTGGCGCCGCAATACTGGCAGAACCCCGATGCGCTGAAAAAAGTCTATGTCAGCACATCGGGCGGATCGGTTGGTGGATCGCAGTCGAGCAATGCGGTGGCCGGCACGTTCGCTGTATCAGGCAAGTCCACCAGCGCCCAATCGGTCGCCGCCGACGCCGCGCGCAACCAGGCCAACAATTCCATCACCAGCACCGGCAGGACGGCAGCCTCGACCGGTTCGGCGGTCAGCACCGGGCAAGAGACCATGGTGCCGCTGTCGGCCGTCGCGCATTACGGTCCCGGCAGCACGCCGCTTTCGGTCAACCACCAGGGCCTGTTCGTCGCCACGACACTGTCGTTCAACCTGGCGCCGGGCGTCGCGCTCAGCGAAGGTGTCGCGGCGATCAACGCGGCCGCCGACCGCATCGGCATGCCGGCAACCATCCATGGCAGCTTCCAGGGCACGGCCAAGGTGTTCCAGGACTCGCTGTCCGACCAGCCGCTGCTGATCCTTGCCGCGCTGATCGCTGTCTATGTCGTGCTCGGCATTCTCTACGAAAGCTACGCGCATCCGCTGACCATTCTGTCGACCTTGCCGTCGGCCGGCGTCGGCGCCTTGCTGGCACTGACCCTGGTCAACATCGAATTCTCAATCATGGCGCTGATCGGCATCATCCTGCTGATCGGCATCGTCAAGAAGAACGCGATCATGATGATCGACTTCGCGCTGGCCGCCGAGCGCAACGAGAACAGATCGGCGCATGACGCCATCTACCAGGCATGCCTGCTGCGCTTCCGCCCGATCATGATGACGACCATGGCGGCACTGTTCGGTGCCGTGCCGCTGGCTATCGGCCTTGGCGAAGGTGCCGAACTGCGCCAGCCGCTCGGCATCGCCATCGTCGGCGGGCTGATCCTGAGCCAGATCCTGACCCTCTACACGACGCCGGTCATCTACATCTATGTCGACCGTTTCGGCCGCTGGTGCCGGCAATTGCGCTTGACGATGCCGCGCCCGCGGACGCTACGGCCACAGGCGGGCGAATGAATGCCGCCGAACAGCCTCCTATTGCACCGACCCGGCGCTACAGACAGCCGCGATCTCGCCGATATTCTGGCAGAAGGCAGGGCTTTCGAGGCGCGGGTCCTCGACCAGCATCTGCGTGTCGCTGGCAGCTGGCTGGCCGGTGAAGAAGACCGGGACAGGCTGTCCGCTGCCATGGATGGTGGCGTTATAGGCAACAACGCTGGCGGTGTCGGCCGGCTGCGCCACATCCGTGGTCTGCACCACCAGATCGGCGCCGACATAGGTCAATTCGTAATTCGTCGAGGCGGCAAGGCTCCCCTGTTCGATGGCATAACGGCCCGGCGCGCTTGCCGTGGTCGCATCGGTCGAGAGCGAGCCGCTGAGCGTGTCGCTGCCGGCCAGCCCGAGCCCGCCAACCGTGTAAGTGAGCGGCGGATTGGCTGCTCCCTGCGCCCGGCTTTGCGCATCGGCGACGACGGTGATCGATCGCTTGCCGATGGTGAAACCGGCGCCGGCAAAGTTGATGTCGTAGTTCGAATTGTTCGCATTGGTGATGGTGCCCTGGCCAATCGTATAGATCCCGACATCCTCTCCCGAAGCGCGATCGAGCGCGCCGACAAGAGCCGTGCCGCTGCCAAGGTCGGAGAAGCTGTAGCCAAGTGCCGGATCGGCATTGCCGTAGATCTTGCCCTGACCGGCATTGGCGGTCACCGTGACCGCCCGCTTGCCGATGCTGAAATTGGCGCCGACATAGGTGATGTCATAGTTCGTATTGGCGGCATTGGTGATCGTGCCTTGCCCGATCCCATAGGTGCCGACGGTCTCGCCCGTGCCACGGTCGAGCACGCCGACAAGCGCCGCGCCGCTGCCAAGGTCGGAGAAGGTGTAGCCGAGCGATGGGTCGGCATCGCCATAGGTCTTGCCCTGGCCGGCATTGGCCGTGACCGTGACCGCCCGTTTGCCGATCGTGAAATCCGCGCTGGCGAAGCTGATGTCATAGTTCGCGTTGTTGGCATTGGTCAGCGTGCCTTGGCCGATGGCGTAAGCACCGACATTCTCGCCGGCGGCGCGGTCAAGCACTCCGACAAGGGCCACGCCGGTGCCAAGGTCCGAATAGAAATAGCCGTAGGATGACGGGTCGGCATTGCCGTAGGTCTTGCCCTGGCCGGAATTGGCCGTGACCGTGACCGCCCGCCTGGCAATGGTGAAATCCTTGCTGACGAAGCTGATGTCGTAATTCGCATTGTTGGCATTGGAGAGCGTGCCTTGGCCGATCGCATAGGCACCGGCATTCTCGCCGGCAGTGCGGTCAAGCGCACCGACGAGAGCGATACCCGTGCCAAGGTCCGAATAGGTGTAGCCCAGGGATGACGGATCGGCATTGCCATAGGTCTTGCCCTGACCGGCGGTGGCTGTGACCGTGACCGTGCGCTTGCCGATGCTGAAGTTCGAACCGACATAGGTGATGTCGTAGTTCGAATTGTTGGCGTTGGTCAGCGAGCCTTGGCCAAGGGCATAGCTGCCGACATCCTCACCCGAAGCGCGGTCGAGCGCGCCGACAAGGGCCATACCGCTGCCAAGGTCGGAGTAGGTGTAGGCATAGGATGACGGGTCGGCATTGCCGTACGTCTTGCCTTGTCCGGAGGTCGCCGTGACGATGACCGCGCGCTTGCCGATGCCGAAGGTCGAGCCAACGAAGGTGATGTCGTAGTTCGAATTGTCTGCGTTGGTCAGCGAACCCTGGCCGATGACATAGCTGCCGACATCCTCGCCCGAAGCGCGATCGAGGGCGCCGACCAGCGCCGCGCCACTACCAAGGTCGGTATAGCTGTAGCCAAGGGTCGGATCGGCATTGCCATAGGTCTTGCCCTGGCCGGAATTGGCCGTGACGGTGACCGCGCGCTTGCCGATGCTGAAATCCGCGCCGGTGAAGGTGATGTCGTAGTTCGAATTGTCGGCATTCGTCAGCGTGCCCTGGCCGATCGCGTAGGTGCCGACATTCTCACCAGAAGCGCGGTCGAGCGCACCGACGAGAGCGACACCCGTGCCGAGATCTGAGCAGCTGTAGCCATAAGACGACGGATCGGCATCGCCGTAAATCTTGGCCAGGCCCGAATTGGCAGTGACGGTGACCGCCCGCTTGTCGATGCTGAAATCCTTGCTGACGAAGGTGATGTCGTAGTTCGCATTGTCCGCATTCGTCAGCGTACCCTGGCCGATGGCGTAGGCGCCGACAGTCTCACCAGAAGCGCGGTCGAGCGCCCCGACAAGAGCGACACCCGTGCCGAGATCCGAGTAGCTATAGCCGTAGGACGACGGGTCGGCATCGCCATAGGTCTTGCTCATGCCGGAATTGGCCGTGACTGTGACCGCCCGCCTGGCGATGGTGAAATCGGCGCCGACGAACGCTATGTCGTAGTTGGAGTTCGAGGCGTCGAGCGTACCCTGGCCGATGGCGTAGGTGCCTGCATTCTCGCCCGCAACACGGTCAAGGCTGCCCGTCAGCGTCAAACCGCCGAGATTGGAAACCGAGTAGGTGTAGGCAGCCGGATCGCTGTCGCCATAGACCTTGCCTTGCCCTTGATCGACGGTGACGGTGATCGCCCTTTTGCCGATGGTGAAATCGCCGCCGACATAGCTGATGTCGTAGTTCGCATTGTTGGCGTTGGTCAGCGTGCCCTGGCCGATGGCATAGGCGCCGGCATCCTCGCCGGCGTCACGGTTGAGTGAGCCTGCCAGGGCGACGCCATTGCCGAGGTCCGAAACCGTATAGGTGTAGGCAGCAGGATCGGCGTCGCCGTATGTCTTTTGCTGGCCAGGATCGGCCGTCACCGTGACCGCGCGCTTGGCGACGGTGAACAATCCGGCGCTGTTGAAGGCGAGCCCGTAGCCGGTCAAGGCAGCGATATCGCCAGCGCCGACAGTAATCGTATAAGTCCCGGCTCCGAGTTGCTGAGTGGCAAGCGTGAGTGGGGGTGAGAGCGACGGCGCGCCGCTGAAGGCGGTGGCGGCGCTGTCGCCGAGATAGGCGTTGGCCACCCCTGCCTGATAGCCCGACACCGTGTAGGTCAATGTCGGCATGGCGGTGTCGCCGTAGATCTTCGAAGCATTTTGGGAGGTGAAGGTCAGCGTCGGCTGGTAGGCAAACACATAGCGGTTGCCGCTCACGCTCACCGTTGCACCGGCTGCCGTATTCCAGACCGCCGTGTTGCCGCTGTTGAGATTGCCGAATGTGTTGCCGGTCGGTGCTGCCGCGTAGACCAGCCAGCGTCCGCTGGTCGCGGTGACGGCATCGCTGCCGCGGCTGTTGATGAACTTGCCGCCTGCCGCCAGCACGGGGTTCGCTCCGCTGACCGTGGCGCTTGCTGCGACCGTCAGATCGCCTGATGTCCGCAGCTGCACCTGGCCTGTTGTGTTGGCGCCGGTCGTGGTCACACCGCGCGCGCTGGCGACGCTGCCGATGGTCAGTCCGCCCAGATCGACAAGATTGACCGATCCCGCATTGGCGGCAACCGTGCCGATCTGGTTGCCGGCGTTCGTCAGGCTGAAATTGCCGGTACCGCCTAGCCACAGCGATCCTGCCGCCAGACTGCTCGTCTGCGTAACCGCGCCGTTCGACGACAGCGCCAGCGTGCCACTGCCGATCGATACCGCCTGGTCGAGCGCGAAGGTTGTCGCTGCCGTTTCGATCTGCCAGTTGGCGAAGGTAAGGCTGCCGACATAGGTCGACCCGACGGTGGCATTGGCGATGTTTTGCAACGCCGAGAGCGACGTGATCGAGCTGTCGGCTTCGTCGAGACGCCAGTTGCCGTAGACGTTAAGATTGGAGACGTTGCCGCCCGACAGGCCTGTGCGGAACGTCACGCCGTTTTGAGCGCCCGAGCTGTCGTTCGGATCCGCGTCGCGCACCGTGTAGGCGAGCACGCTGTTGTTGATCCAGCCGGTCGGCACGGCGATGTAGTAGTAGCCGTTGACGCCGGTAGTGACCGTGCCGATATCGACGCCGTTCGAGACGCCGGTGACGAAACCCGGGTTCTTGACGTAGTAGGGTTGGCGCGTGCCCGACGACAGCGGCGTGACGCCGCTGTCCTTATAGGCAATGCCGGAGATGGCCTGGACGCCGTTTGGATAAAAACTGTTCAGATAGGGATAGAGGCCGCCGGCCCCGCCACCGAAAGCCGCGCTCAGGGCCGTGGCGCCGCCTGATTGCAATTGCGCCGTGGTCAGGCCGGTGCTGGTGACGCCGGGTGTGCCGCCGCTGCCCACGCCAATGGTCGTTCCCGAGGTGGTGGTGTCGAAATAGACATTAGTGACGGTCCCCCAGGAAAAGCCGACGCTGCCGCCGATGCCGGTGGCGCCCATCGTTCCGTTCACGGCGCCGGTTGAATAACCATCGCTGAGCGAGCCCGTATTAAACCCGACCAGGCCACCGGTCTTGTCGCCGCCGAGAACCGAGCCGCTGGCATAGACCTGGCTGATCGTGCCGCTGTTGTAGCCTGCAATGCCACCTACGTTGTTGGAATCGCGCGATTGCACCGCCACCGTCGAGAACGATCGGGTGATCGTACCGTCATTCTGACCGACCAGACCACCGGAGCCGCTGACACCCTGCAGGTAGCCGCTTGCCCAAACGCCCGAGATCGTACCCTTGTTCCAGCCGGCAATGGCGCCGGTTTCGTAGGAGCCGCTGGTATAGCTGTCGACGAGCCCGACATTACGCACCACGCCTGCCCCGCCGACATAGCCGAACAGGCCGACATAGTTGGCCGGAATCTGCCTGACCCAGATCTGGTTGATGATGTGGCCGAGCCCGTCGAAGGTACCGTTGAAGCCGTTGCCGCCGTTCTGGATATTGGTGTTGCCGTCGGTGCCGAGCGCGGTGAACCCCATCAGATTGTTCCACGAATAAGTGGAACTGGCCTCGATGTCGTTGGCGAGCGCGTAGCGCCCGTTCAGCCCGCTGTTGATCGCTTGCAGCTGGTTGATGTCATAGATCAGCGTATAGCTCTGCCCGTTGATCGACAGCGCCTGCGCCCCTTGCGCGCCGGCGAAGGTGATCTTCGCGCCAAGCGCATAGGAGGTGATGCCGCCGCTGCCGCCATTGTTGGTGACCAGGGACAGGCCGCCAACGCCGCCGATCGTGGCGCCGGCGTTGAAGACGATCGAATGATAGGCGCTGAGCGTCAGCGTGTTGGCGCTCCAGCTGATCGGCGCGGCGATGGTGATGTCCCCTGCCTGCGCGCCGCCGCTGCCCGTCGAGATGGTGACGTTGGCCAGCGCCAGCTGGTTCTGCAGCGTGGTGACATTGATGACGCTGTCATTGGAACTGGCGGTGAAACCGCCGGTATCGGCACCATTCGAGATGGTGACGTTGTAAGGGTCGAGCAGCAGGTCGCCGGTGTCGCCGAAGCGGGCGCGCAAGTCGACCGAACCGGTGAAGTCGAACCGCTGCTTGCCGGACACTTCCGTGAAGCCGCCGTCGCCACCACTGTCGCCGCCGCGTGCCGAGATCTTGCCGGCGAAATTCGTCTGCTCGTCGGACCACACAATGACCGTGCCGCCATTGCCGGTGCCGGTGGCGTCGGCGCTGATCGTCGTATTGGCATCGACGTCCGTCGTCTCGGCCCGCTGCAACGTGCCCGAACCCTGCTTGTCGCCGCCGATCTTGATGCTGCCGCCGCCATCCCTACCCGAGGCATCGACCTTGGCTGCCTTGAGCTTCACCTTGCGGCCGGTCACCGTGACCTTGCCGCCCGAGCCGCCAGCCTTGGCCGAGGCGTCGAGCGTACCGGAAATCTCGACTGAGCCTTGGTCGCCGCCGAGCACGATGGCGCCCGATTGACCGGACACAGTGCGGGCCTCGATGACACCGGACATGTTGACCGCCTGGCGTGCCGCATCGCGCACCGCCGCCGCCTTGAGTTCGACCGTCCCGCCATCGGCGCTGATTGTACCGGAATTGCTGACCAGCGCGTTGCTGCCGTCCGCCTTGGTCGGGACGGAAACCTGCAAAAAGCCGTCGCCGGAGAGATCGAGCGTCGCCTTCTCGCCCGAGCCGAGCCCGACCTTGCCCAAGGGCACGCTGATCGAGCCGGCATTGTCGACGCTGCCACCGATCAGTGCGGCATAGCCGCCACGGCCGATCGAGACGGAGCCTTCGTTTGAAACAGCCGCCGAGGCGCCTGTACCCTGGAACGTGAGCTTGCCCGCCTTGAAGTCGTCATCGTTGATATCGAGCGAGGAGCCGACGAAACCGGCGGCGCTGACCTTGCCGGTCTTGGAGATGGCGATGCCGTTGGGATTGACGAGAAAGACCTGGCCATTGGCATTGAGTTGCCCAGCGATAGTCGACTTGGTGCTGCCGGTGACGCGGTTGAGCATCGTCGAAGTCGATGTCGGCTGGTCAATGTTGACGGTCGCACCCGCGCCGATCGAAAAGCTCTGCCAGTTGACGATGGCCGAGTTTGTCGACTGCTTGATGCTGAGTTGCGAGGATGATGGGTTCGAGATGGTGACGCCGCCCGACGCAACACTGCCGCCGGTCGGCAATTCCTGCGCCCGCGCCGAGGTGAAACCGACAAGCGCGGTCGAGGTCAGCAGCAGCGCCATCAGTGGTGCGCTGGTGCGGTTGAGGTGTCGTGGGAAGAGGTCTTGGTTTCGCATGCTCACGCCTCAGAACTGGATGGCACCGGCGAGCGAAAAGCGATCGCTGGTCGGTACATGGTCGTCGCGATGCTGGCGTCCCCATTCCAGCGTCAGGCTGGCGTTGGTCGCATCGCCGGCAAGGGCCGTGCCGACCTTCAGGCCAAGCCCGTAGGACGCGCCGACAATGTCGGCCGTCTCGAGCACGGTCGGCATTTCGAGATGGAGCTGCCCGACAGCGCCGAAGACATAGGGCGAGAGCGAAACGATGCCGCCGGTGAACGGCACGTACCATGGCGAGGACACCTCGCCGCGCAGCACATAGCCGGAATCGCCCTGCAGCGCGCCGGCGTCGAAGCTCGACAGGCCATTGGGGCCGGTGAGCCCGATCTGCTCCGACTGCAGCAGCGGCTTGCCGAACGAGGTCTGCGCGCGGGCGTAAAGGTCGAGGCCGAGATGGATGGCCAGCGGCTGGCTGTAGCTGGCCGAGACCTCGAGCTTCTGGAAGTCGGCATCGGCCCCCTGGCGCGACAGCGGCAGCAGCGGCGTGGCGTCGGCGGCCGAGCGCGCGCCGAGCCCGTCAATGCCGAACGAGGCCACGACATTGCCGGTGAGGACGCCGCCGAGCGGCGTGAACCAGGTCGCGTCCGTACCGAACCTGATGATGCGCAGCCGATCCTCGGCGATCGGCAACGAAATCGGCGTCACCGCATCGAGAAAATCATTCTGCGCATCGAAGGAAAGTTCGCTGCTGATGGTCAGTGCGCGGCTGCGGATCCAGGGATAGCGGAGCCTGGCCGAATAGCGTTCGAATTCGCTGCCGAAGCCGAGCGTGCCGGGCTCGGCCGTCGGGTTGGCCCGTGTGTGGGTGGCCTCCAGATTGAGCGTCAGCCCGTCATAGCCGATCGGCACGACGATGCCGGCGGCATAGTTGCGGTTGCGCGGAGCATCGGTGAACAGCCCGCTCTCGCCGCCATCGGGATAGCCGCCAATGCGCACATAGACGAGTTCGCCCAGACCAAGCAACGAGTTGAAGTCGACGCCGACACCTGTCGACCAGCGTTGCAGCGATGGCGACAGCGAGTTGTCCACGGTGACCTGGCCGCCAAGCGGGCGATACTTGCCGTCGATGACCAGCACGCTGGCGCCCTTCGCGGTACCGGCCTGCAAGGTCGAGCGCAGCCTGGCGCCCGGCGTGTCGCCGGCCAGGAGCAGCTTGCGCTCGATCGCCGACAGCTTGATGCTTTTCTGCCCGACCAGTGACGCCAGCGTTGCCTCGACCCGTCCGCGTATGCGCTCGGGCAGGTTGCTGGTGTCGATCCGTTCGAGGTAGCCGTCGATGACGACGAGCCTGAGCCTGGCGCCATCGTTGAGCTTTTGCGCCGGCAGCACGACCCGAACCAGTGCATAGCCGGCGCGGCCATATTCGGTCTCCAGCGCGCGCGCCGCGGCAAAGATTTCCGCCGCCGTCACCGTGCGATGGGCGAGGCCCGCGACGATCTTGCGCGTTGCCTCGGCCATGTCAGGCAGGCCGCCTTCGACACTGACATCCCTGAGCTTGACCTTCAGCTTCTCGGCGCCCGCCGGCGCCTCGAGACCCGAACCTTCCGGGATCGTAACGGCCGCCATGTTGGTTTGCGGCGGCGGCCGGAAACTTGGCGGCGTGATCTGGCTGGCGGTCTCGGCGAACGCACCGGCGGGCAGCCCTAGACATATCGAAGCGGCGAGCATGGCGGACCACCCACCACGCACCCCGGGCCTGCAGGAAACGGGCAGGCCTTTGGCTTGTTTGCCAATCGCGATCTTGCTTCTATACTTCACCCAGCCACTCGTAATTCGAGGTACATGCGGGCATGGCTTCGCCGCCGGGCGATCTCTGATCGCTCGTCTTTGCAGTCGTTTCTCGAATTCATGTCCGAAAGGCATGCCCCCGCCCCTCGGATGACGCGGAAACTATGCCTGGCCCTGATGAAGGTCAATTCAACCTGCGGCGGCTCGGCTGACTATTATTGGGAGGGGTTTTTCAAGCTATAGCAATCAGTTAGCAAGTTGCTCCAGCAACCTGTCGCACTTTGATCGGTCGAGTTCTCGGCATTTGGTACTCTGGACACAACTGCTGAAGGTTGGAAAATGAGCAACGAAACCACGCAGATGGAGTTGACTCGAAAGAGCAGGAGGATGGCGCTGAATTTGGAAGATATTGCCGGCCATCCGGCGTTGCATCGCTTCGTTCAGGAGCAGTCGCTGGCGTTGATCCAGATCTATGAAGAGAGCCCCAGGCTGGCTGCCATTTTTGCCACGCAGCAGCGCTGGCTGATGGCTCATGTAGGCCTTGCCATGCACTTCAGGCGCGACCCGAACGACCGCCGCAAGGAGCTGACGGTATCGCGTTTCATCGAGGTCGTGCACAAGAACACCGTGGCCAGCCGCAACACGGCGGACGCTTTCATCAAGGAGATGCTGCACTACAACATCGCCGAGTATGTGGCGGGCGGCGATGGCCGTACGCATCCGCTGCAACCGACGGCGGCCACCATTGAGAGATTCACCGGCTGGGTGATCGCCCATCTGCGCACGCTTGACCATATCGATGGCGGCGACCGGCTGGCCAGATACCTGGACCGGCCCGACATGCTTGCGACGCTGCAGCCGCTGGTGGCCGACGGCCTGCTTGCGTCAAAGCCAGTGCGCGAACCCAACCAGACCTTTTCCCTGTTCATCTGGCTCAACAATGGCGGCATCGTCATGGACTGGCTGATGTCGGGCATCGATCCCGACCATGCCGGGCTGGAGCGGATACCGACCAGCGTGGTTTCGATCGGCGACTTCGCCAAATGGCTCAAACTGTCGCGGACCCATCTCAGCCGCAAACTGCGCACCGCCGAGGAACTCGGCAGCATTGGCTGGCTCGGCCAGCGTGGCCATTCGGTGATGTGGGTGTCACACGGCTTCTATGAGGAATACATGACCGTCCAGGCCGCCAAGCTGGCCGTCGTCGACAGCGCGTTCGAAGCCTGTTTTCCGCCAACGCAAGGCGGTGGCTGAGCAGCGCCGCGCACAAGGGCAAATTTCGGGGAAGATCGTGAAGCGGATTTCCGTCTGGAATTAAGTCGAAACACCCACTGTACACATTCACTCACTATTGACGGCCGGCGTCTGGACACGAGCCGCGAAGGCTGAAAATGTGGTTTTCGCGTCTTCGCGACAAGGGGGCTTATCGCAGGCGGGGGAGAATGGCGCTCACATTGGAAGAAATTGCCGCTCATCCGGCATTGCATCGCTGTGTTCGCGTCCAGGCGCAGGCGATGAACCAGACCTATGAGACGAACCCGCGGCTTTCCTCGGTGTTCGCCACGCAGCAACGCTGGCTGATGGCCCATATCGGCCTTGCCCTGTATTTCAGGCGCGAGCCTGACGACTATCGCAAGGAACTGACAGCGGCGCGTTTCATCGACGTGATCCGGCAGCATGCCGTGGCCAGCCGCAACACCGCCGACGCCTTCATCAAGGAAATGCTGCACTACGGTTTCATCGAGTATGCGCCGGCGACACAGGACGGCCGCATCCGCCCCCTGCAGCCGTCGGTGGCCTCGCTGGAGCCGGTTACCCTCTGGCTGATGGCGCATCTGCACACGCTGGACAGTCTCGACGGTGCGAACCGCCTGGCCCTTTTCCTGACCCGGCCGGACGCACTCGCCATGGTGCAGCCACGGATTGCCGATGGCCTGCTCTCGTCCAATCCGGTGCGCGAGCCCAAGCAGACCTTTTCCCTGTTCACCTGGCTCAACAATGGCGGCGTCGTCATGGACTGGCTGATAGCGGGCGTCGATCCGGATCATGCCGGCCTGGATCGAATCCCGACGGGTATCGTGTCGATCGGTGATTTCGCCAGATGGCTGAAACTGTCTCGAACCCATCTGGCGCGCAAGCTGCGCGATGCCGAGGACCTCGGTAGCATCGGTTGGCTCGGCCAACGCGGCAATTCGGTGATGTGGATGTCGCCCGATTTCTACCAGGAATACATGACCGCTCAGGCCGTGAAACTGGCCATTATGGATGCCGCCTTCACCGAAGCCTTTGCTTCGACGACAGACCACTGACCGGTGCGGCATCCCCCGTGTGGGGGATGCACGAATCCGCGATGGCCGCTAGCACTTCAGTTGTCGCCATGCGCGGCATTACGATTGGAGAGGGACCTGCATGAAAAAGCGTTACGAAAAGCCGACGCTGGACAAGCGTCAGAAATTGTCCAGCGTTACTGCGGCCTGTACGCCCTCCACCTGTGTCGATTGACGCTCGACGAGCCTGATCGACACTGACCGGAGGCAGACCTCGGCGTTCTCACTCGATGTCGAACGAGACGCCCTGGGCAAGCGGCAGCGCCTTCGAATAATTCACCGTGTTGGTGGCGCGCCGCATATAGGCCTTCCACGCATCGGAGCCGCTCTCACGGCCGCCGCCGGTTTCTTTTTCGCCGCCGAAAGCACCGCCGATCTCGGCTCCCGACGTGCCGATATTGACGTTGGCGATGCCGCAGTCCGAACCGTCGACGCCAAGGAACCGCTCGGATTCCTGCAGATCGCGGGTGAAGATCGACGAAGAAAGGCCCGCGCCGACCGCATTGTGCTCGTCGAGCACGGCGTCGAAATCCGAATATTTCATCACATAGAGGATCGGCGCGAAGGTCTCTTCCGTCACCGGTGAGACCTGCTTCGGCATCTCGACCAAGGCCGGATGCACATAATAGGCATCCGGGTGGCCGTTCTCGACCCGCGTGCCGCCAGTCACCTTGCCGCCATGGGCGGTGGCTTCCTTCAGTGCCTTCTGCATGGCGTCGAACGCCGCCTTGTCGATCAGCGGCCCGACCAGCGACGACGTCTCCAGCGGATTACCGACCGACACGCTCTGATAGGCCTTCTTCAGCCGCGGCACCAAGGCATCGTACACGCTCTCATGCACGAACAGGCGCCGCAGCGTCGTGCAGCGCTGGCCGGCCGTGCCCATGGCGCCGAAGGCGATGGCGCGCAGCGCCATGTCGAGATCGGCGGTCGGGCAGACGATGCCGGCATTGTTGCCGCCGAGTTCCAGCACGGCGCGGGCAAAACGCTTGGCCAGCCGCGGGCCGACATCCCGGCCCATGCGGGTCGAGCCGGTGGCCGAGACCAGCGGCACCTTGGGATGGTCGACCAGGATTTCGCCGACGGCACGGTCGCCGATCAGCACCGGCGCCAGGCCCTGCGGCGCATCAGTGCCGAAACGCTTCACGGCCCGCTTGAAGATCGCCTCACAGGCAAGTGCGGTCAGTGGCGTCTTCTCCGATGGCTTCCACACCACCGCGTCACCGCAGACCAGCGCCAGCGCCGCATTCCACGACCACACCGCGACCGGGAAGTTGAAGGCCGAAATGACGCCGACGACGCCGAGCGGATGCCAGGTTTCCATCATGCGATGACCCGGACGCTCGGTGGCGATGGTCAGACCGTACAATTGCCGGGACAGGCCGACGGCGAAATCGCAGATGTCGATCATCTCCTGCACTTCGCCGAGGCCCTCGGACGGGATCTTGCCGACCTCGATCGACACCAGCCGGCCAAGCTCGGCCTTGTGCGCACGCAATTCCTCGCCGAGCAGCCGCACCAGTTCGCCGCGCCGGGGACCCGGCACCATCCGCCACGACTGGAACGCCTTGTGCGCGGCATCGATGGTCTTGGCCGCATCGGCGGGCGAGATCGTCTTCAGCGCGGCAATCTCTTCGCCCGTCACCGGGCTGCGCACGATGAGGTCGCCGCCAACCAACGTGTCCTTGGCCACACCCAGTTTCGCCAGAAGCTCAGCCGTTTCCTTCGCTATGGTCATTTTTATCCCTTTCAGATCCCGTAATAGGGCGTCGGGTCAAAGCCTCGCGCCATGTCCCCCGCGTGCCGAAAGGCACTTCTGGCGCAGTCATGGCGTGGCCTTACTCGTTTCAGGAGAAAATCGCCACCCCGACATGGTCCAAGGCCGGGCGACACGATTGAGCCAGACAGGCGGATGCTGCTCAGTTGGCCTTTTTCGCCGGCGCGCGCACGGCGCCGTCTTTCATCAGCCGGTCGATATGCATGCGGATATGGGCCGCTTCCGCTGCCGTGTTGGCAAGCGCGATGGCGCGGTCGAAGGCGACCCGCGCCTCCTCACCCCGGTCGAGCTGCATCAGCAGCCCGCCCTTGAGGCCGAAGAAGTGGAAATAGCCGGAAAGCCTGTCTTCCAGCGGCTCGACCATGGCAAGGGCTGCTTCCGGGCCGCGCACCTTGGAGACCGCCACCGCGCGGTTGAGCGTGATGACAGGCGACGGCTGCATCTGTTCGAGCAGGCCATAGAGCAGGTCGATCTCCACCCAGTCGGTGTCCTCGGCCTTCTCTGCCCGCGCGTGCAGCGCGGCAATTGCCGCCTGCACCTGGTATGGACCAGGTTTGCGATGGCGCAATGCCTTGTCGACCAGCGCCAGCCCTTCGTCGATCATCTTGCGGGTCCACAGGCTGCGATCCTGGTCCTCGAGCAAGACGATCTCACCGTTCTCGTCGAAACGGGCCGGTGCGCGTGCATGCTGCAGCAGAAGCAGCGCCGTCAGCCCCATGATCTCCGGCTCGGTCTGGAACAGCCGCAGCAACAGCCGGGCGAGCCGGATCGCCTCTTCGCACAGCGGCGCGCGGGCCGGCGCCTCGCCGCTGTTGGTCGAATAGCCTTCGTTGAAGATCAGGTAGACCATGGCAGCGACAGCGGCGAGCCGCTCCGAGCGCTCGACCGCGCCCGGCGTCTCGAACGGCACGCCGGCGTCCGCTATGCGCGCCTTGGCGCGGGTGATGCGTTGCTCCATGGCGCTCTCGCCGACCAGAAAGGCGCGCGCGATCTGCTTGACGGTGAGACCGGAGACGATGCGCAGCGCGACCGCAATCTGCTGCGTTGCCGGCAAATCGGGATGACAGCAGATGAACAGCAGCCGCAAAATGTCATCGCGGTAGTGTGCCCCGTCCAGCCGCTCGGCGATGTCGCTCTCGGCATCTTCCAGATCGGAAATCTGGTCCTCTTCCGGCATCGGCGCCTGCTTGGCGCGCTTGCGCACCGCATCGATGCCGCTGTTGCGGCCGACGAAGATCAGCCAAGCCGCCGGATCGCGCGGCGGCCCGTTCTGCGGCCAGTTCTTCAACGCCCTGAGACAGGCATCCTGGAAAGCTTCCTCCGCCGTATCGAGATCGCGGAAATAGCGCAGCAGCGCGCCCATCGCCTGCGGGCGGGCAGAACTGATCGCCGAGCTGATCCAGGCAAGTTCGGTCATACGGCCACCTTGGTGGGATTGAACACCGAGACTGGCCGGATCTCATAGGAGCCGCCGCTCGGGTTGACCTCGGAGAGCTCACGGGCGAATTCGACGGCCTCGTCGAGATCGGCGCATTCCAGCGTATAGAAACCGAGGAACTGCTCCTTGGTCTCGGCGAATGGCCCGTCGATGACCACCGATTCGCCCTTGACCTTCCGCAGCGTGGTCGCTGCCGTCGTCGGCAGCAGCCGGGCCACCGGACCAAGCCGGCCGGCCTTGGCGTACTTGTCCTGAACGTTGAGGAGATTGGCCATAACCTCGTCATCCTGTGCCTTGCTCCAGGAGCTGACGACGTCTTCGGAGGCATAACAAAGGATGGCGTAGAGCATGGTTCGTCCTTTTCTGTATCAAAGGACGAAACAGTAAGACTGATCCCGACACGGCGTCGATAAAAAAATCTGACATGGCGACCGCCAATTGTTGCGTCACCCTTCGTGCGTTTTCAACCATCTCAACACGAGTGCTTCCTCGTCATCGAGACCTTCTACGGACCGCTTGCGCTTGTTGGCCTCCGCCATTTCGGCCAGCAGCCGTCCCTGCGACCAGGCCTCGAACACCTGCGGATGGATATAGCATTTGCGGCAGACGGCGCGGGTGTTGCCCAGCCGCTCGGCCACTCTGTCGATGACGCTGTTCATCACCCGCTTTTGCTGGGCTTGGGCTTCGGGCAGCTCCGTCTGCGCAAACAGCGACGCGGCATGGATGGTACCGCCCCAGGTGCGGAAATGCTTGGAGCTGAACGCATCACCGGCGGCGTCCCTGATATAGCGGTTGACGTCGTCGGAGCGGACCGGGCGCCTGTTGCCGTCCTCGTCGAGATACTGGAACAGCTTCTGGCCCGGCAGATCCTGCGCGCCCCGCACGATCCCGGCGATGCGGCGGTCGACCAGCTTCAGTCTCCATTCCTTGCCGGACTTGCCCTTGAAGGCAAAACGCAGGCTCGATCCCTTGATGTCGACATGGCGGTCGCGCAATGTCGTCAGGCCGAAGCTCTTATTGTCGCGCGCATAGGCGGCGTTGCCGACGCGGATCATCGTGTTGTCGAGCAGCCAGACGACCGCGGCGACGACGCGCTCGAACGGCAGGCCATGACGGCGCAAATCGCTGTCGATCGTGCGCCGCAGCTTGGCCAAGCTTTCGGCGAAAGCGACGAGGCTCGAATATTTGGCGCCGTCGCGTTCCTCGGCCCATTGCGGATGATAGCGATATTGCTTGCGCCCCCGCTGATCCCTTCCGGTCGCCTGGATATGCCCATTGGCATCGGGCGAAATCCAGACATCCGTCCAGGCCGGCGGAATGACGATCGCCTCGATACGCGCCCTGGCGGCATCCGAGACCGCCTTCCCGTCCGGGCCCGTGTAAGAAAATCCTTTGCCGGTCCTCAGCCGGCGGATACCGGGCTCGGCATCGCTGACATAGGTGAGTGCGGCATCCCTGGCCGAGCTTTGCGCCCCGTTCTTCGGCGCAGCGTCCCCGTCGGTTGACCGGCCGTGCGGCAATCCGGATCTCTGCAGCATGCAAGCTCCACGCAAATATGCGTAAATAAGCTATTGGCCGACTGCTGGTTCCACACACCGTCTGAAAAGCGGGCGATCCCGAAGGTGTTGGCGGCTGGCAGGTTACAGCGCGCCCTGCATTTGGTTCAGTGGGGCCGACAGCCGGCGTCGCACCGCGAGCTTGAGCCTGTAACGCAGGCAGCGCCAGGCCTCCGACCGCCGCTTCGGCGCGGCCGCGGCCACCGCCAGGAAGCGCGCGGCCATGGCCAGGCCGCCGCGCGCATAGTGGACGCGGGCGATCTTGAGGGCGACAAGCCCCTCCCTGGTCTTGAGCGCCGAGACCGGGATGTTGCAATCGGTGAGCGTGCGCAGTTCCCGGCGCCAATCAAGGAAGCGCCGCACCGGGTTGATCGTAAAACGATCGTCGGAGCGCATCGGCGAGACCTCGTAGACCATCACAGGCTGCTCGATCATGGCTAGCGACGCCGTGCTCATCAGCCGCGCCCAAAACAATGTGTCCTCGTCATAGGCCAGCCCGACCGGAAACCGCGTTTGGCCGATGAGGTGTCGCGAAGCAAGCACACTGCCCACCGCGACGGAGCGAATGTCGCCTTTCACATAGGCCGCAGCGTTTGCCAGGCAGCCGGCCTGATATCCGTTCGGCACCTTGATCTGGCGGTCCTGGCCATTCACCCGACGCTGGTAAGCGCCAACGATCATGTCGGCTTTTGGCTGGCGATCTGCCTGCTGGAGCAACGCGCGCAAGCCGCTCTCAAGATGCAGGTCGTCAGCGTCGATGAGGTACACCCAGGGGTACAGCACCTGCGCCAGCGCAATGTTGCGCGCGCCACCGGCATCGCGACAATTGGCCGGCAGCACACGCAGCGGCAGAGACAATTTCGCCGCAGCCTGCAGCGCGGCGGTAGCCGTACCGTCTATCGAGGCATCATCGACGAGCAGAATCTCGCCGATAATCCCGGCCTCGCTGGCGAGGGACGCCAGCGTTGTAGCGATGGTTTTCGCCGCATTGTGGGCAGGGATGACGACGCTGACCGCTTTCAATACCAAACCCCGCGCCCACCTGCCACTTCACCATTTGAGAAGTCATCTTTGTTCATGCCGAATGATACCAGTGCACCACCTGGCGTGGACAGGTCCCGTTTTCACACCTTTTCGAGCGCGACGGGAATGACGTCGACAGCCTGCTCGCCGACCTGTCCGCCAGTGGTTTTCAGCACGCCGACGATCGGCGCGACATCGGAATAGTCACGGCCGTAGCCGACAGTGATGTGGTCGTTGCTGGCCCGCATGCCGTTGGTCGGATCGAATTCCTGCCAGCCGGCGTCACGCCCGCACCAGACCTTGACCCAGGCATGCATGGCATCAGCGCCTTCCAGTCGGGGCTTGCCCTTGGGCGGGATGGTGCGCAGGAAGCCGCTGACATAGCCGGCCGGAATGCCGAGCCCGCGCAGCCCGGCAATCATGATGTGCGAGAAGTCCTGGCAGACACCGCGCTTCAGTTTGAACGCATCACTGGCCCGGGTCCGCACTGTGGTTGCGTCACCGTCATAGGTGAAATCGCGATGAATGCGGTTGCATAGGTTCATTGCCGTGCCGGCGGCCGAGCCGGCGATGCTGTCTCGTGCGTAGGTGGTGATCGCCGCATCGATGCCGGAGTGAGCGCTTCCCGCCAGAAAGTGGTGCGGCGAGGCAGACGCCAACGACCGCACCGCAGCCAGTTCCTGCCGCAGCCGCCCGATATCGGGCGAGACGTCGAGCCCGGGCTCCGGCCGTGACACGGAAACGCGGGCGCTCATCCTTATGTCGAGCGCATCATGCGCCTCGCGAAAGGCGATCGAGGTGACGTTGTTGCCGAAGAAATCGGAGAAGTCCGACCGTTCATTGGGCGCCGGCGCGAAGGACAGGGATGCGGCGATAACCCGCTGCACGCCTGATATCGTCGACGGCAGCACGCGGATCTGGTGGCGGCCGCCGCCCGCCGCCGCTGCATAATCGTAATGGAGATGAAGCCTGATGTCGTAAAGCATGCAAACTTTTCTGTCCTGACGCAGGTCCGTGTCGCAAAACCGCGCGACACTTTTGCGGAACCTGCCTAACTCTTTGTTTTGACGCAATTCCGGACGGAAAACCGTTTCACACTTTTCCTGGAATTGCTCTAGCCGAAATAGGCCTTGGCGAGGCTGTTGTAGAGGCCTCCGATTTCAAAAGCGAGTTCGTCCAGCGCCTTTGCAGTCATGTCCGAAGGCTCCTTGATGGCGATGGCCGTGTTGAGCTGCAGGATCTCCTTCGCCGCCGGCGACATGTGCCCCTCGCTCCCGACCGACGGCAAAAGGCCGATCTCGGCCTTCAGCCTCTCCAACTGGAACAGGATCGAGCGCGGATTGAGCGGATCGAGCGCCAGGAGATCGATCACCGTGCGCCGGCCGGCCTGCACCGGATATTGCCGGCGATGGGTCATGACGCTGTCGCCGATCTCCAGCATCATGTCGAGCGCGCCGTCCGGCGCCTTGGGACTGGTCAGCCGGGCGAGCGTACGGGCTATCTGGATGCCGCGCTCCAGCCGCCGGCCGATTTCGAGGAAGCGCCAGCCGGCGAAGCGGTACATGTTCTCGTGGAGCAGGCCAGAAAAGCCGGCGAGCTTGCGCAGGATCACCGTCATTGCCCGTGTCGCGTCATCCCCCGGCGCCACCGTCGTGGCGAACTGGTGGATGGTCTTCGACAGGTCCTTCAGCGCCAGCCAACCATCGGGCGAGAACCGGTCGCGGATCTGGCCGGCGCTGTAGACGGCACTGTCGAGCGTGCCTATCAGCCCCAGCGGGATCGCCGTCTCGACATCGATTCCGAACGGTTCGAGATAGTCCCTGATGTCGGCGAGCAACGGCATGTCGGGGTCGGAGGTCTCGGCCAGCCGCACATGATAGGCGCGCAGGATACGCACCGTGTCTTCCGAACGCTCGATATAGCGGCCGAGCCAGGTCAGGTTTTCCGCCGCCCGGCTGGGCAGGCTGCCCGGCCTGGTGCGCGTAAAACTGTCACCCTCTTGCGGCAGCAGCGTCTCGCGCTCCACCGGCTTGTCGCTGACCACCCAGACGTCCGCCGCCTGGCCGCCGCGCTGCATGGCGATCGCGGTCGGGTCGAGCGACAGGCCGACACGGGCGAACCCGCCCGGCATCACCGTCCAGCCCTCGGGCGTGCGCGCCAGGTAGACGCGCAGGCTCGCCGGCCGTGGCTCCAGCCAGCCGCCGACAAAGACCGGTGTCGTTGACAGCGTCACCGCTTCCTGGCCGACAAAGGCGCCGCCATCGCGTTCGATGCGTGCCACCAGTTCCGCCCGTTCTCCGGCCGACAGCGCCGAGCCGAGCGTGGTCTGGCCATCATCCTCGAAGGCAAGTCTCGTCGAAAGCGCCGGGCCGACCACCATGCGGTCGATATTGGCAAGCACATGGGCGCGTTCGGTCGACTGCCCGCACCACCATGTCGCGACACTCGGCAGCAGCAGCTCCTCGCCGCGCAATTCGCGTGCGATCTTGGGCAGGAAAGCAAGCAGCGCCCGCGTTTCCATCAAGCCCGAGCCCAGCGCATTGACGGTCGCCACCGCCCCCTGGCGGATCGCCTCGACCAGCCCCGGCGTGCCGATCTGCGAATCCGAGCGCAATTCGAGCGGATCGGCGAAGGCCGCGTCGAGGCGCCGCCAGAGCACGCTGATCGGCATCAGGCCGGAAACGGTGCGCACCATCAGCCTGCCGCCGGAAACGGTCAGGTCCTCCCCTTCGAGCAGCATGATGCCGAGATAGCGGGCGATGTAGGCGTGTTCGTAGTAGGTTTCGTTGAGCGGCCCTGGCGTCAATATGGCGACGCGGCCTTCGCTTTCCCTGGCCATGCCGATCAGCGCATCGCGGAAGCGACGGAAGAAGCCGGCAAGCCGGTGCACATGCATCTCGCCATAGATGTCGGACAGCGCGCGCGTCGTGGCGACGCGGTTCTCGAGCGCAAAGCCGGCGCCGGACGGGGCCTGTGTGCGGTCGCCCAACACCCACCACTGGCCGTCAGGCCCGCGGCCAAGCTCGAAGGCACAGAAATGCAGATAGTGGCCGCCGGCCGGCGTGGTGCCCACGACAGGCCGCAAATATTCGGGGCTGGCGGCGATCAATCCAGCCGGCAGGATGCCTTTTTCGACGAGCCGGTTCGGCCCATAGATATCGGCGATGGTTTCCTCGAACAGCTCGGCGCGCTGGACGAGCCCGGCGCTGATCGCGGCCCATTCGGCGTCTTCGATGAGCAGGGGCACATGCGCCAGCGGCCATTCGCGCTCATTGGCGCCGGCCTTGTCGTAGACACGGTAGTAGACGCCGGCATCGCGCAGATACTGGTCGGCGCGGGCAAAACGCTGGCCGAGCTTCTCCGCACCGAGATCGTCGAGCGCCTCGATAAAATGCTTCCAGACCGGACGGGGGTTGCCTACGGCGTCGACCATCTCGTCGACGACGCCGTCGATCGGCTGGTAGTGCTCCAGCAGGCTGTGGATCTGCGGCTTGCCGCGTACCCTCTTGTGATTCCCCTTTGCCATCGCTGATCAGAGTCTTGCCGGCCGCCTGAGGTCAAGGGTCATCGGGAAATCTTCCGCCGGTTGTTCCTCGCGCAGCACATAGCCAGACGGTGTGTGGCCGCGCGGTTCGAAGCGGGCGAGCCGCCGTGCTTCCGCCTCGTTGCCATTGACCGGGAAGGTGTCGTAGTTGCGGCCGCCGGGATGCGCGACATGGTAGACGCAGCCGCCGACCGCCCGCCCCGACCAGCGGTCATAGATGTCGAACACCAGCGGCGTGTTGACCGGCAGCGCCGGATGCAGGCCCGAAGCAGGCTGCCAGGCCTTGAAGCGCACGCCCGCCACCGCGACCTCAAGGTTGTCGGTGACCTTCATCGGCACGATACGGCCGTTGCAGACAATGGCATGGCGCTCCGGGTTGAGGCCTTCGGTCTTCACCTGCAACCGCTCGACCGAGGAATCGACGAAGCGAACGGTGCCGCCGATCGCGCCTTGCTCGCCCATGACATGCCACGGCTCCAGTGCCTGCCGCAGTTCCAGCTTGATGCCGGCGTGCTGGACCTCGCCGCAGAACGGGAAACGGAATTCGAGCTGCGCGTCGAACCATTCGGGACGGAACTCGAAGCCGTTGAGCTTGAGGTCGTCGAGCACGTCGAGAAAATCCGCCCAGACATGATGCGGCAGCATGAAACGATCATGCAGCGAGGTGCCCCAGCGCACGAAGCGGCCGTCGAGCGGGTTCTTCCACGCACGGGCGATGATCGCCCTGACAAGCAATTGCTGCGCCAGCGACATGCGCGCATTGGGCGGCATTTCGAAGCCACGGAACTCGACCAGGCCGAGCCGGCCGGTCGGCCCGTCCGGCGAGAACAGCTTGTCGATGCAGATTTCCGAGCGGTGGGTGTTGCCGGTGACGTCGGTCAAAAGGTTGCGGAACAGCCGGTCGACCAGCCACGGCAAGGGTGCCGCGCCCTGGTCCGGATGCGGCACCTGCGCCATGGCTATTTCAAGCTCGTAGAGCGAATCGTGACGCGCTTCGTCGAAGCGCGGCGCCTGGCTCGTCGGGCCGATGAACAGGCCGGAGAACAGGTAGGATAGCGACGGATGCCGCTGCCATTGCAGCACCAGGCTCTTCAACAGATCGGGTCGGCGCAGGAACGGGCTGTCATTGGGCGTAGCACCACCGACGACGACATGATTGCCGCCGCCGGTGCCGGTGTGACGGCCGTCGATCATGAATTTGTCGGCGCCAAGCCGCGTCAGCCGTGCTTCCTCATAGATCGCCGTGGTTGTCGCCACGCAATCCTGCCAGTTGGAAGCCGGATGGATGTTGACCTCGATGACGCCCGGATCGGGCGCCACACGGATGACGTTGAGGCGCGGATCATGCGGCGGCCCATAACCCTCGATATGGACGGGCAGACCGATCGCCTTTGCCGCATTCTCGGCGGCGGCGACCAGTTCGAGATAATCCTCCAGCGCCTCGACCGGCGGCATGAACACGCAAAGCCTTCCATCGCGCGGCTCAACGGAGAGCGCGGTGCGCACCGCGCCTCCGATCTCGGTGATCTCCTGCTCGACCCGGTCCTGCTGGCCGGTCGCGGCGGTGAAGGACACCGCCTGCTGGCGGCGTGCCATTTCGTCGGCGCCTTCCAGCTCGGCCGGGGCCGCAGTGGGCAAGATCGCCTCGCGCGCCGGCAATGGGCCGCGCGGCAGCGACGGATCGACCGGCACGATGTAGGGGAACTGGGCGGGCGGCACATAGGGCAGCGTGCCCAACGGCAAGCGATAGCCAACCGGTGAATCGCCCGGCACCAGGAACAGCCGGCCGCGCCGTGTCTTCCATTTTTCCGAACGCCAGCGCGGTCCCGACGCCTGGCTGTTCCAGCGCTGCACCGGCAGCACGTAGCCGGACGGCTTGGTCAGCCCGCGCTCGAACACGCGCGCCATGCGGCTGCGCTCTTCCGGGTCTTCCAGCTTGGAATTGGACGGATCGACATTTTCGGGCAGCTTGCCTTCCTTGAGCAGCCATTCGGCCGGATCCTCATAGGCTTCGCTGACCATGGTCTTGTCGATGCCAAGCTCGCCAGCGATCGCTGTCAGCAGGCTTTCGGCCTGCTGTGGGCCGATATTGGCCGAGCTTTTCTCCCGCGCGATCAGCGACGGATCGCTCCACACCGGCTGGCCGTCGGCGCGCCAGTAGAGCGAGAAGGTCCAGCGCGGCAGGCTCTCGCCGGGATACCATTTGCCTTGGCCATAGTGGAGGAAACCGCCCGGCGCGAAGCGCTCGCGCAGCCTGCGGATCAGCGCATCGGCCTTTTCGCGCTTGGTCGGCCCGACAGCGGCGGTGTTCCATTCGGCGGACTCGAAATCATCGATCGACACGAAGGTCGGCTCACCGCCCATCGTCAGCCGCACGTCGCCTGCGCCAAGTGCTGCATCGACCTTGGTGCCGAGCGCATCGAGCGCCTGCCAGCTTTCGTCGGAGAACGGCTTGGTGATGCGCGGATGCTCGGCGATGCGGTCGACCCGCATGTCGAAGCCGAACTCGACATTGGCGAAGCTCGCCATGCCGGAAATCGGCGCCGCATTGCGGAAATGCGGTGTCGCGGCAAGCGGCACATGACTTTCGCCGGTGAGTAGGCCGGAGGTCGGGTCGAAACCGATCCAGCCGGCGCCGGGAAGATAGACCTCGCACCAGGCATGCAGGTCGGTGAAATCGACCGATGTGCCGGCCGGCCCGTCGAGCGCGATAAGGTCTGGCTTGAGCTGGATCAGATAGCCCGAGACAAAGCGCGCGGCGATGCCGAGATTGCGCAGGATCTGCACCAAGAGCCAGCTCGAATCCCGGCACGATCCCTTGCCGGCGGCGAGCGTCTCTTCCGGCGAGAACACGCCGGTTTCCATGCGCACGATATAGGCGATCTCGCGCTGCAGCCTCGCATTGAGATCGACGAGGAAATTGACGGTGTTTTTCGCGCTGGTGTCGATGGTTCTCAGGAAGGCCGAAAGCAGCGGCCCCGCCGGTTCCGGTGTCCGGTAGATGGCAAGATCGTCGCGAATCTCTTCCGGGTATTCGAATGGGAATGTCTCGGCCGACGGCTCGACGAAGAAATCGAACGGATTGTAGACCGTCATGTCTGCGACGAGATCGACCTCGATCTTCAATTCCGTCACCGGCTCGGGAAAGACGAAGCGGGCGAGGAAGTTGCCGTAAGGGTCCTGCTGCAAATTGACGAAGTGGTTCGCCGGTTCGACCTTGAGCGAATGGCTGAGCACCTTGGTGCGGGAATGCGGTGCCGGCTGCAGCCTGATGATCTGGGGCCCGAGCACCACCGGCCGGTCGTATTTGTAATGGGTCAGATGGTAGACGGCTGCCAGAATTGCCATGGGGCCCCGTAGATCGGCGTTTCAAACGAATTCGCCGAACCCTGACACATCTGCCGGCCATTCTCCAAGCACAGATGTTGCGGTGCACCTAATTTAAGCAGCTAAGGACTGGGCAACCGCGCTTGGCGACTCGTTCTACCAGCCTCCAGCCTCTGCGATTAGTGAGGGCCTCCGCGTCTTCGTCATCCCTGGGCGAAGCAGCCGCGCAGCGGCGTCGCGGAGACCCGAGGATGACGAAACGTAAAGCCTAGAAGAATGCCTGAATTCCCGTCTGCGCCCGCCCCAGGATCAGCGCGTGCACGTCGTGCGTGCCTTCATAGGTGTTGACGGTCTCCAGATTCTGCGCGTGGCGCATGACGTGGTAGCCGATCTGGATGCCGTTGCCGCCATGCATGTCACGGGCCTGGCGAGCGATGTCGAGCGCCTTGCCGCAATTGTTGCGCTTGACGATCGAGATCATCTCCGGCGCCATCTTGCCTTCGTCGAGCAGGCGCCCGACGCGCAAGGATGCCTGCAGCCCAAGCGCGATCTCGGTCTGCATGTCGGCGAGCTTCTTCTGGTAGAGTTGCGTGCCGGCCAGCGGCTTGCCGAACTGCTTGCGGTCGAGACCATACTGGCGTGCGCGGTGCCAGCAATCTTCCGCCGCGCCCATCGCCCCCCAGGAGATGCCGTAGCGCGCCCGGTTGAGGCAGCCGAATGGGCCGCCGAGCCCCTTGGCGTTGGGCAGCAGCGCATCCTCGCCGACCTCGACGCCTTCCATCACCACTTCGCCGGTGATCGACGCCCGCAGCGACAGCTTGCCGCCGATCTTCGGCGCCGACAGCCCCTTCATGCCTTTTTCCAGCACGAAACCGCGGATCTCGTCCTTGCCGTTGTCGCCCTTCAGCTTCGCCCAGACGACGAACACGTCGGCGACCGGCGCGTTGGAAATCCACATCTTCGAGCCGGAGAGCTTGTAGCCGTTCGCGGTCTTCTCGGCGCGCGTCTTCATGCCGCCCGGGTCGGAGCCGGCATCCGGCTCGGTCAGGCCGAAACAGCCGATCCACTCGCCGCTGGCGAGCTTGGGCAGGTACTTCTTGCGCTGTTCGTCCGAGCCATAGGCATAGATCGGATACATCACCAGCGACGACTGCACCGACATCATCGAGCGATAGCCGGAATCGACACGTTCAACCTCGCGTGCGACCAGCCCGTAGGTCACATAATTGGCGCCGAGCCCGCCAAACTCCTCAGGGATATTGATCCCGAGCAGGCCGGCATCGCCCATCTCGCGAAAGATCGCGGTGTCGAAGGTTTCGTTGAGATAGGCGTCCTCGATGCGTGGCGCGAGCTTGTCGGCGGCAAAGGCCGCCGCGCCGTCGCGCACCATGCGCTCGTCTTCCGAAAGCTGGTCCTCGATCAGGAACGGGTCTTCCCAGACGAATGCATTCTTGTCGGCGGCCATGGCTTCTCGGTCCTCAAAACGGTGAAGCCCGGCTTATCGGCCTGCTGTCTCAAAAAATCAAACGAAATTGCCTCACGGATCAATGAGCATTAGGAATGGATCATGAGTGTCCAGCGCCGCCTCCTGCCCAACATCAGCGCCCTCGCCGCCTTCGAGGCGGTGGCCCGGCTTGGCAGTTTCACTGCCGCTGCCCAGGAACTGGATCTGACCCAGGGCGCCGTCAGCCGGCAGATCAGACTGCTCGAGGATCAGTTCGGCCGCCGGCTGTTCGAGCGCGACAGCCGCAATGTCCGGCTGTCGACGGCAGGCGAGATCTATGCCGAAGCGGTGCGCTCGGCCTTAGGTCAGTTGCGCGATGCCGCCCTTGGATTGATGAGCAATCGGCATAGTGGCATCCTGAACCTGGCCATCTTGCCGACCTTCGGCACGCGCTGGCTGATGCCGATGATCCCCGATTTCGTCGAAAACAATCCCGACATCACCATCAACTTCGTCACCCGCGTCGGCCGCTTCGACTTCGCCAGGGAGAGGCTGGACGCCGCCATCCACTACGGCCTGCCGGACTGGCCGGAGGCCGACTCGACGCTCCTGGTGCGCGAAACGGTGGCACCGGTGGTGTCGCCCGAATTCCTCGCCGGCCGCGCCATCGCCACGCCGGCCGATATCGGCCGCCTGCCGCTGCTGCACATGGCAACGCGGCCCGGCGCCTGGACCGAATGGTTCGAACATCAGGGCCTGAGCGCACCGACCGGGCCTGGCATGCAGTTCGAACAGTTCGGCACCGCCGCCCAGGCCTGCATGGCGGGGCTTGGCGTGGCGCTGCTGCCGCTGCTGCTCATCGCGGGCGAATTGCAACGCGGCCAGTTGGTGACCGCGCCCGGCCAGCCCATGCAAAGCCGCAGTGCCTATTACCTCGTCGTCCCACACGACAAGCGCGGCCATCCGCCGGTCGCCAGTTTTCGCGACTGGCTGCTGGGCCAGCTTGAGAAGGAGCCGGCTGTTCTGGCTTGGTAGGCTACTTCCGCTTCAGCGCATCCGCCAGCGCCGCACCGAAAGCCCCTTGTTGGGCCGGCCGTTCCGGCTGGCGTTGCGGTGCTGGCGAGCGCGGCGCCGGTCTGCCGCCGCCATTGTCGCGCGGCCCGCCTTTGGATGCGCCGCCATCGCCGCCATCCTTGCGCATGGAGAGCGCGATACGTTTGCGTTTGATGTCGACGTCGACGACGCGCACCTTCACCACATCGCCGGCCTTGACCACCTCATGCGCGTCCTTGATGAAGCGGTCGGCCAGTTGCGAGACATGCACCAGCCCATCCTGATGGACGCCGATATCGACGAAGGCGCCGAAGGCGGCGACATTGGTGACGGTACCTTCCAAGAGCATACCGGGCTTCAGATCCTTGATGTCGTCGACGCCGTCGGCGAAGGTGGCGGTCTTGAAGCCGGGACGCGGATCGCGGCCGGGCTTTTCCAGCTCGGCCAAGATGTCGCGCACCGTCGGCAAGCCGAAACGCTCATCGACGAAGACGCGCGGATCGAGCGCTTTCAGCGCAGCGCTGTCGCCCATTAGCGAGCGGACATCGCGCCCGCAAGCGGCGACGATCTTCTTGGCCACGCCATAGGCTTCCGGATGCACCGACGAGGCATCGAGCGGCTCACTGCCATTGGCGATGCGCAGGAAGCCAGCGGATTGTTCGAAGGCGCGCGGCCCAAGCCGCGGCACCTTGAGCAGATCCTTGCGGCTGGCGAAGGGGCCAGTCGCATCGCGATGCGCAACGATGGCATCGGCGAGCGACGCACCTAGGCCGGAAACACGGGCCAGCAGCGGCGCCGAAGCGGTGTTGAGGTCGACGCCCACCGCATTGACCGCATCCTCGACCACCGCTTCCAGCGAGCGGCCGAGCCGGTACTGGTCGACATCGTGCTGGTACTGACCGACGCCGATCGATTTCGGCTCGATCTTGACCAGTTCGGCCAGCGGATCCTGCAGGCGCCGCGCGATCGACACCGCGCCGCGCAACGACACGTCGAGGCCGGGAAATTCCGCTGCCGCCGTTGCCGATGCCGAATAGACCGAGGCGCCGGCTTCACTGACGATCACCTTGAGCGGCTTCGGTCCGCCATCGGAAGGCATGTCGGACAGCATGTCCGCCACCAGCTTCTCCGTCTCGCGGCTGCCGGTGCCGTTGCCGATCGAAATCAGCTCGACCTTATGCAGGCGGACGAGCTTGGCGAGTTCCGCCTGCGTGCCGCGTACATCGTTCTTCGGCGGGAACGGATAGACCGTCGTCGTTGCCACCAGCTTGCCGGTGCCGTCGACCACCGCGACCTTGACGCCGGTGCGGATACCGGGGTCGAGCCCCATCGTCGGCCGAGAACCGGCCGGCGCCGCGAGCAGCAGGTCCTTGAGATTGCGGGCAAAGACATGGATCGCCTCTTCCTCAGCTCGTTCGCGCAGATCGCGCATCAGGTCGAGCGTCAGGTGCAGCGAAAGCTTGATGCGCCAGGTCCAGCCGGCGACCTCCATCAGCCAGCGGTCGCCGGGCAGGCTGGCGCCGATCGCATAGGCGTTGGCGATCATCCGTTCGACCGGTTTCACCGGCGACGCATCGTCGGCATCGACCTCGATGTCGAGCGACAGCACCTCTTCGTTGCGGCCGCGCAGCATCGCCAGCGCACGATGGCTCGGCACGTTGGCCCAGCGTTCGACATGGTCGAAATAGTCGGAGAATTTCGCGCCGGCCTCCTGCTTGCCGTCGACCACCCGGGCGCGCATGAAGGCGCGGTCCTTCATGTAGGTGCGCAATTTGCCGACCAGATCGGCATTCTCGGCGAACTGTTCCGACAGGATGTCGCGCGCGCCTTCGAGTGCGGCCTTGGCGTCGGCCACTTCCTCGGTGACGTAGGCCAGCGCCGCCTCGGCAGGCACGAGCGAACGGTTGGCAAGGATGGCCTCCGCCAGCGGCCCCAGCCCACGCTCGCGGGCGATCTCGGCCTTGGTCCGGCGCTTGGGCTTGTAGGGCAGGTAGATGTCTTCGAGCTCCGCCTTGGTGGCCGCCGCCGCGATCTTGGTCTCAAGCTCCTCGGTCAGCTTGCCCTGCTCACGGATCGAGCCGAGGATGGTGTCCCGCCGCGCATCGAGCTCGCGCAGATAGGCGAGCCGCTCGGCGAGGTCGCGCAACTGCGTGTCGTCCAGCCCGCCGGTCACCTCCTTGCGGTAGCGCGCCACGAACGGCACCGTCGCGCCCTCGTCGAGCAATTCGATCGCCGCCGCCGCTTGTTCCGGCCGCGCCTTGATCTCTGTCGCGATGATGGCTGCGATGCGCTTGATGTCGGATGCCATGTCGTTCCTGCTCTCATCAAAAGAGCGGCGACCATAGGCGCAGACGCCTGTCTCGCCAACCGCGACCTTTTCAACCGTCGCGGGCGGTCCACAGGAAAGCATGCGGCAACGGAACCGTGCCGGGCGGTTCAGACCCGTTGGCTCAACGCCTCGAAGAACGCGACAATCTCGGCATCGAGCGGATCGTCGACCGGCACCGGCTGCGACGACATCTTGGCAATGACGACCTCGGTCCTCGGATCGACATAAAGCCATTGGCCATGGATGCCGATGCCGCAATAGGCACCGTTCTCGTGTCCGGTCTGATACCATTTGTTGCGGTAGCGGCCTTTCGGGAACAGGAAAGCCATCGTTCCGCGCTGCCAGGCCTCCGCACTGCCCCCGGTGCTGACCGTGTCGCGCACCCAGGCCTCCGGCACGATGCGGCGGCCATCGACTGTGCCGCCTTGCCGCATCATCTCGCCGACGCGCGCCAGGTCGCGCGGCGTCACCGAAATGCCGCCGGCGGTGCGCGCCGTGCCTTCCATGTCGACGCCGATCGAAGCCTCGCTGACGGCGCCAAGCGGCAGCCACAATTTCTCGCGCATCAGATCGGTGAAGCGCTGGCCGGACGCGCGCTCAAGCAGCAGGCCGAGCAGGTCGGAATTGGGCGAACGGTAGCGGAAGGTCTGGCCATGCGGCTCAGCAAGCCGCTGCAAGGTCAGGATGAATTCGCGCAGGCTTTCCGTACCGCCACCAGGGTTCCACAACGTGGCGCGGCGGTAGCGGGCGAAGGCGCTTTCCGGATCGAGATAGGCCTCCTCGAAATCGAGGCTGACGCTCATGTCGAGCACATGGCGCGCACTCGCGTCGCCATAGGCGGAACCAGCAGCTTCGGGAATGTATTGCGTCACCGGCGCTTCCGGATCGAACACCCCCTCGCCTTCCAGTATGCCGGCGATGATCGCGGTCACCGACTTGCTGATCGAGAAGATGATGTGGCGGGCGCCGAAATCCATATGCGGCGCGAACCAGTCGCCGACCACCTTGCCGCCCTTCATCACCGTCAGCGCGTCGGTGCTGGAGCGCACGAGGAATTCGGCCACCGTCTCCGGCGCACTGGCCACCGAAACCTTTTCGCCGAGCAGGCCGCCCATATCCCGCACGGGTGCTTCGACACCACCTGCAGCCGCGGCCACGCGTGCCGTCGGCACCAGTTCGCCAAGGTTCTGGAACGACCATCGATTGAACGGGTTTTCCCGCCAGTTGGAAAGCAGCACCTGGTTACGGGCGAAGCCGTAGCGGGTCTCGAACGCGGTCTTGCCGGTCATGGCGTTTCCTTCCAGGTCGTTTCTTGTGGGGCGGCTTAGAGCAGTGCGGCGGCGATGGCGTGCACCGCCTTCAGCGTCGCCGTGGAATAGGCGAGATTGCTGAAATCCGGCCAGGTCGAAAGCTTCACCACGACCATTCCTGTGTTCCAGTCGATATGGATCATCTGCCCGAACACGCCCCGACACATCAGCGCGCGCGAGGCGGGATTCTCGATCCAGAACTGGTTGCGGTAGCTGCCCTGCGGCAGGCTGGGGGAGAAATCGGGGCCATGCCTGCCATTGCGTGTCGCCTCGATCCAGTCGGCTGGCACGATGCCGCCGCCATTGTCGAGGATCAGCTGGCCGAAGCGGCCATAGTCGCGCAGGGTCGCGTTGAAGCCACCATCGGCCAGCGCATAGCCGGCGCTGTCGACGGTGAAGCAGGCGCTTTCGTCGGCGCCGAGCTTTTGCCAGAGTTCTTCCGACACCAACTGCGCCAGCCGCTTGCCGGTCACTCGCTCCATGAGGAAGGCAAGCACATCGGTCTCGATCGAGCGGTATTGGAACTGGGCGCCATGCGGCCGGATCGTGTCCTTCAAGCCCAGGATCAGCTCGAACATATGCGAGGGCCAGCGAAAGTCCGGATCGCTGCCCGGCGGCACCGGCTTCCAGCCGGTCGCGACATCGACCTGGCCGATATCGGAATATCGGTCGGTATATTCTTCGGAAAAACGCACGCCCGTCGTCATGTCGAGCACATGCTGGACGCTGGCGCCGGCCCAGCCGGTGGCGCCGAGCTCCGGCAGATAGTCGGTCACCGGCCTGGCCGGGTCGATCAGGCCGCGCCCGGCCAATATGCCGAACACCGAGCCGGTGATCGACTTGGCCATCGATTGCGACAGATGCAGCGTGCGCTCGTTCATGCCGTTGAAATAGCGCTCATAGGCGACCTTGCCGTGCTTGAGCACCAGGAAACCATCCGTATAGGTCTCGTCGAGCAGCCCGGCGAGCGTCGAGGGCCTGCCCTCGCTGTCCTCGACCGGCAGCCCGTCGAGATCGACCTCGGCGCGTTCGAGACGATGGCGATGGCCGTTGCCGCGCCAGACTTCGGCGGTCGGCAGAATTTCCCTGATGTGCTGGAACGCCCAGCGGTTCCATGGCGGCCGGTCCCAGTCGAGCCTTGGCGCCACCATGGCCGGCGGCGAGCCCTGCATGATCGGCAGCCGCGGGTCGCTGTTGCGATAGGAGTCCATGAAAGGCCATTCCCGGAAAGAAAAGACCCGGCGGCGTATGCCGCCGGGTCTGGCATGCAGCGATTACTTCTGCAGTTCGGTCCAGATCTTGGTGTAGATGTCCTGGATTTCCGGCGCGCACATCTTCTGGAATTCGCCTTTCGGCTTGGCGTCCGCCGGAATGACGACCTCCGGCGCATCCTTCATGTCGGCCGGCATGTATTTGTCCGAGCCGGTGATGGCGTTGGCGTAGCGGTGGAAGGCCGAGAGGCCGGCAGCGTTTTCCGGATCCATGATGAAGTTCTGGAACAGCTTGGCGTTTTCGACGTTCTTGGCTTCCTTCAGAACGACGACGTTATCACTCCACAGGCCGTAGCCTTCCTTCGGATAATTGTAGTGGATGGCCGGATTGGCCAGCCGCTGGCGCAACGCCGAACCGTTCCAGTCGCTGGTGGCCTTGAAGTCGCCGGCGCCCATCTTCTCGATGGTGTTGTACTCCATCGCGATCCAGTTCGGCTTGGCCGCGACCAGCGTGTCGCGCACCTTCTTCAGCACCGCCTTGTCGTCGGTGCACTGCTGACCGCCGACATATTTGATCGCCGCGAAGATGACGTCATTCATCTCGGGAACGACATTGACCTTGCCCTTCAACTCGTCCGGCGTGTTGAAGATGATACCCCAGCTGTCGGCCGGTCCCTTGTAGGTATCGGTGTTGACGACGACGCCGACGGTGCCCAGCGCCCACGGCACCGAATATTTGCGGCCGGGGTCGAAGTCGGGATTGGCCCATTCCGGCGCGACGTTCTTGAAGTTCTCCATCTTGCCCGGATCGGTCTCGAGCACGAGACCTTCCTTGATCCAGATCGGCACATAGGTCTGCGACGGCACGGCGATGTCGAAGCCGGTGCCGCCCTGGCGGACCTTGGCGAGCGCGGTGTCGTTGGAATCGTAGTCGGTGATGGTCACCTTGATGTTGTATTTGTCCTCGAACTTCTTGATCACGTCGGGGCTGGTGTAGTTGCCCCAATTGTAGATGTTGAGCACGCCTTCGGCACGGGCCAGGCCCGTCGAAGCGAGCAGCGCCAATCCCATGGCGCTCGCTGTTGTCTTCCAGTTCATCGTTCTAACTCCCATTATCGGTTTCAGTCTCGTTTCCTGCTGACGAAGAAAAACAACGTGACGATCGCGACCGAAAGCAGCAGGAAAGCGGTCGATATCGCGTTGATCTCGGGTGTGATGCCGCGGCGGATCTGGCCGAGCATATAAGTGGGCAACGTGTCCTGGCCGCCCGATTTGACGAACTCGGTGATGACCACATCATCAAGCGAGATGACGAAGGCCAGCATCAGGCCGGCGAGGATGCCGGGCCACAAAAGCGGCAGCGTGATGCGTCGGAAAGTCTTCCACGGCGTGGCGTAGAGATCGGCGGCGGCGCGCTCTAGCGTCAGGTCCATATTCTCCAGCCGCGCCCGGATCGGCAGATAGGCGAACGGAATGCAGAACGCCGTATGCGCGGCGACCAGGTAGCCGATGCCGGAATAGCCGGTGAATATCTTGATGCGCGAAAAGAAGATCAGCAGCGCCACGCCGGTGACGATCTCGGGTACCATCAGCGGCTGGTTGATCGCCGCGTATTTGAAGGTGAGGCCGGGATAGGAGGCGGTGCGCGTGGTGGCGAGCGCGGCCATGGTGGCAAAGATCGTCGACAGCACCGCCGCGATGGAGCCGATCTGGAACGAGCGCAGCGTCGCGTCGATGACCTGAGTGTTCTGGTATGCCGACTGGAACCATTTCAGCGAAAAGCCGCCCCATTCGGAGGTCGAGGTCGCCGCGTTGAAGGCATAGATCACCAGCACCACGATCGGCAGGTAGAGCACGACGAAACAGGTCGCCGCGATCGTCGTGAAGCCCGGTTGGTGCTTGATGGAGAAGTTGCTAGCCATGCCGCACCCCCGACTTTCCGGCATTGCGCACATAGGCCAGCAGCGCCACCATGACGATGATCATCACCGTAATCGACAGCGCCGAGCCAAGCGGCCAGTTGCGGCCCTGCCCGAACTGCAATTCGATCAGGTTGGACAGCATCATGTTCTTGCCGCCGCCAAGCACGCTCGGCGTCACATAGGCGCCCAGCGCGGGAATGAAGACCAGGATCGAGCCGGCGATGACGCCGGGTTTGACCAGCGGGAAAATGATCTTGCGCAGCACCTTGAAGCGCGTCGCGTAGAGGTCATAGCCCGCCTCGACCAGGCGAAAATCGAGCTTCTCCATGCTGGCATAGATCGGCAGCACCATCAGCGGCAGGTAGACATAGGCCATGCCGATCAGGATCGCCGTGTCGGTGTAGAGGATCTGGATCGGCGCCGAGATGATGCCGAGTTTGAGCAGGATCGTGTTGATGATGCCTTCGTTGCGGATGATCTGCAGCACCGCAAAGGTCCGGATCAGGAGGTTGGTCCAGAACGGGATGGTGATCAGGAACAGCCAGAGATCCCTGGTCTTCTCGCTGCGCGTGGCCATGAAGTAGGCGGTCGGGAAACCGAGCGCCAAGGTCGCCAGCGTCGTCACTATGGCGAGTTTGATCGAGCGCCAGAAGATGGTGACATGCGCCGCCGCGAGCGAAAGCGTGTCGTCGAAAATGTCGCGTTCCAGGAACACCGATGTCCAGGCGTCGGGCGAGAACTGCCATTTCACGTCGCCATAGGCGCCGGGCGTCAGGAACGAGTAGACGAGCACGATCAGCAACGGCCCGGTCGCGGCGAGCAGGATGACCAGCAGCGCTGGCGCTGACAACAGCCAGCGGTCACGGACATCACGCCGTTCCGCGGCCTTGGCGACTTCTTCCGCGGTGGCCATCAGTCCCTCAGCACTTGCGCGGCGTCGTTGCCGATCAGGATGCCGACCTTGTCGCCGCGCTCGAAACCGCAGCCCGCGGTCCGCGTGTTTTGCTGGCGCACGGTGAAGGCCTCGCCGCTGTCGAGCTGGACATGGATATGCGTGTCGGTGCCGAAATAGACGATGTTCTCGACCGTGCCCGACAGGTCGCCCTTGTCCTTGGTCAGCTTGGCATGCTCGGGCCGCACCACCACGGTGGCGTTGTCCTTCGGCTGGAAGCCTTCGGCAACGGTTGCCTCGATGGTCGTGCCGGATTTGAGCGTCGCGCGCGCCTTGCCGTTGCCGGTACCCGATATGGCGGCGGTGAGGAAATTGGTTTCGCCGATGAAGTCGGCGACGAAGCGTTCCGCCGGCTTGTCGTAGATATCCCAGGGCGAGCCGACCTGCAGGATCTTGCCCGACGACATCACCGCGATGCGGTCCGACATGGTCAGCGCTTCTTCCTGGTCATGGGTGACGAAGATGAAGGTGATGCCGGTCTCATGCTGCAGCCGCTTCAACTCGATCTGCATCTCCTTGCGCAGCTTGTAGTCGAGTGCCGAGAGCGGTTCGTCGAGCAACAGCACTTTCGGCTGCGGCGCGAGCGCCCGGGCCAACGCCACGCGCTGCTGCTGGCCTCCCGAAATCTGAGCCGTGCGGCGGCCGGCCAGCGCTTCCATCTTGACCAGCTTGAGCATCTCGGCGACGCGCGCCTTGATCTCGGCCTTGGGCTTGCCCAGCATCTCCAGGCCGAAGCCGATATTGTCGGCCACCGTCATGTGCGGGAACAGCGCATAGGACTGGAAGACGGTGTTGACCGGCCGCTTGAAGGGCGGCAATGGCGCGATGTCCTGGCCGTAGAGCAGGATTTCACCGGCGGTTGGAAAGTCGAAGCCGGCGATCAGCCGCAGCAGGGTGGTCTTGCCGCAACCGGACGGTCCCAGCAGCGTGAAGAACTCGTTCTCGCGAATGGATACCGAGACCTTGTCTAGGGCAGCGACCTGCCCTTCACCCGATCCGAAAATTTTACTGACGTTTACTACTTCAATCGCATTCCGATCCGGTTTGTCCGGCACGATTACGCCTCACTGTTGACCCCGCTCTTGCTGGCGGAGCTGTTCCCCTGTTCGATGTGACCACACGCCCGGTAGGTTGGCAAGCCCGGCATTGAATCACAGTTCAGTCCGTCTTTAGCCAGCAAGCCTCATGCCATTGTCAGGCCTGATAGGTGACCTTGCCGCCGCAAATCGTCGTCACCGGCCGCACCTTGTGCAGATCGGCCGGCGCCGTCTTCTCAATGTCATCAGACAGAACCACCAGATCGGCCATATAGCCTGATTTCAGCGTGCCCTTGCAGTGCTCGGCGAATTCCGCGTAAGCGCCCTCGACCGTGTAGGCGGCGATCGATTCCTGCAGCGAAAAACTCTGGTCCGGATCGCTTGCTGCCCATGGTTTGCGCATCAATGCAGCCTGAATGCCCAGGATCGGATCGATCGGCGACACAGGCCAGTCCGAAGCGAAGACGACATGCGCACCGGCATTCTTCAGGGTGCGCCAGGCGTAGCTCAGCGGCCAACGGGCCGGCCCGATGCGCGACACGGTCGGCTCCAGCGGGAAATCCATGGCGCCGGGCGGATGCGGCGGCTGCATCGAAGCGATGACGCCAAGTTCGGCAAAGCGCGGCACGTCCGATGTGGTGGTGACCTCGATATGTTCGATGCGATGACGGCTGTCGCGCTTGCCATTGGCCTTTTGCGCCGCCTCATAGCCGTCGAGCACGGCGCGCACCGCGCCGTCGCCGATCGAGTGGACCGCGATCTGCAGTCCACGCTTGTCAACGGCGATAGCCAGGTCGATGAACTGTTGCGGCGTGAACAGCGGCTCGCCGACCCAGTCGGGACGATCAGCATAGGGCTCGACCATGACAGCGGTCCAGGAATCGAGCACGCCGTCGTAAAACACCTTGACCATGCCCGAAGACAGCCACTCGCTGTTATAGCGCTCAGTCATGACGGAGGCCTTGTCGAGCATGTCGAGCGTCATAAAATTCTTGTAGTGGAAGGGGATCTGCACGCGGCAGGGCAAGCCTTCCTCGGCCCCGATTTCGGCCAGCAGTTCGAGCTGGTAGAGATTGCCGTCCATGTTCTGGATCGAGGTGATGCCGTGGCGCGCGCACCAGGCGAGGCCGCGCCGCATGATGTCGCGGTCGGCGGCGCGCTCGGCCGCCGACGGCATCGGATTCGGCTCGCCGCCGGTCGCCAGCCCCAGCCGCACCCGGCCCTCGCCGGCAAGATCGAGCACCGGACCGAAGGCCTCGCCTTCGCGCAGTTCGCCCGCTGCCAGGCCGTCGTCGCCCATGACGATCTCATTGCCCGGACCGAGCGCGCGGCCATGAAGGATGCCGGCCATATCCAACGCCTTGGTGTTAGCCCACATTGTGTGGTGATCGGGCGCGGCCATGCAGAAGGGGCGATCGGGTAAAATGGCGTCGAGATGGTGACGCGTCACCCGCTCGCTGCCGAGCACGGTGTAGTCGACGCCCTGCCCGACCAGCATTTTCGCGTTCGGCTTAGCCGACGCATAGTCGCGGATCGCCTTTTGCAGCGCTTCGAAGCCATGGACACCGCCAAGCTGAAGATGCGCGAGCTCGGCCCCTCCCGAGAACAGATGCATATGGGCTTCGATGAAACCGGGCAGGACCGAACCGCCCTTGGCGTCGATCACCTTTGTGGCGGATCCCTTGAGCTCTTCGATGGCGGCGCGGCTGCCGATGGCGATGATGGCGCCGTCCTTGACGGCAACGGCTTCGGCGGTGGGATTGTCATCGTCCATGGTCAGCACACGACCATTGATGACGATCAAATCCGCACTACGACCCGCACCCGTGACAGACATCGCGACTCCGCGCTTTTGACGACTGACTGAAACCGGCAATCCAGCGCCCAACGGCCTGCCACTCCACCGGAGTGGCGCCATCGGACAAAAATCAATGCCAGCGCGCTGCCCTCGAAATTCCCCTTGTTATCCCTGGGGACAGCGTGGATAAAGAATGCGACTGATTATTCGCGTTTGTCAACATGCGGAATTTAGAATGTATTGTGGACAGCACCCTGCGCCTGTGTTCAGACCGGGCGGGGAACGAGGGCATCAAGCCGTGAAGCGCAGTCTCGACCGCAAAACCAAAATAGCGCTCGAGCCGCGCAAGCAGCCGCGGCAACAACGGTCGAGCAAGGTGGTCGACCGGATTCTCGACGCCGCGCTGATCCTGACGCGGGAGCAAGGAACCAGGACGCCGACGACGCTCGCCATAGCCCAGCGCGCCGGCCTGTCGGTCGGTTCGGTCTACCAATACTTTCCCAACAAGGAAGCCATTCTTCTGGACCTCGCCCGGCGCTGGCTGTCGTCCTTTCCCGAGGTGATCGAGAAGCGCATCAAGGTCCCCCGGCCCACCAACCGCGAAGAATTCCGGCGCGAAGTGCGCAAGCTCTTCATCGACACGTCCAGTATCTATATCGAGAACGCGACCCTGATGCCGGTGATCGAGGCCATTTCAGGCAACGCCGATCTCAGGCCTATCCAGGACGAATATGACGAACAGATCATCGCGCTCTACGCCGCCTGGCTGCGGCATGTGAATCCTGCTCTCGAAGACAAGATCGCCAAACGGCTTGGCCTGGTGATGATGGAGGTCGGGCACGCCTGCCGGCTGGTCGGACTGAAGAGAGATCGCAGGACATTCGACCTCATCGAGGACGATGTCGAAGCCATGTGGCTCGCTCTGGTGAGCCCCTATCTCAACCTGGACTGATTTCGCATTTCGAGAGGAACTTCATGAAGACTGTCTATTCGCCGCTTCATGCTGGCCATGCCGGCCAGATGGAATTGGTCACATCAGCCATCGTGCCGGGTTTTGAAAAACCCTCGCGGGCCGAGTTCATCAAGGCGCGGGTCGAAAGCGAGAAGCTCGGTCCGATCGTCCTGCCGCTCGAGCACGATCTTGCCGCGGCCAAGCGCATCCACAAATCGGACTACATCGACTTCCTGCCGACTGTCTGGCCGCAATGGGTGGCCTCCGGTCACGAGGGCACGGCCATGCCCTTCACCTGGCCGACGCGCGGCCTGCGCGGCGACGTGCCGCCGAAGCGTGTCGATGCGCTGCTCGGCTACTATTCCTTCGATGCCGGCGCCACCTTCGTCGAAGGCACCTGGGCCGCGATCAAATCATCCTATGACGTGGCGCTGACCGCAGCCGGCCTGGTCAAGGGCGGCGAGAGGTCGGCCTTCGCGCTCTGCCGTCCGCCCGGCCATCACGCGGGTGCCGGCTTCATGGGCGGCTATTGCTACATCAACAACGCCGCGGTCGCCGCGCAGTGGTTCCTTGACCAGGGCGCCAAACGGGTCTCCATCCTCGACGTCGACTACCACCACGGCAACGGCACGCAGGAGATCTTCTACGACCGCGCCGACGTGCAGGTCCTCAACCTGCATGGCGATCCGATGGTCGAGTATCCGTTCTTCCTCGGCCATGCCGATGAACGCGGCGCCGGCGCCGGCGAAGGCTTCAACATCAACTATCCCATGCCCTTCGGCACCGACTGGGACGCCTGGAGCGCCTCGCTGGAGGATGCCTGTGGCAAGCTCGCCACCTACGCGCCCGACATCGTCATCGTCTCGCTCGGCGTCGACACTTTCGAGAAGGACCCAATCAGCCAGTTCAAGCTGAAAAGCCCGGACTATCCCAAGATCGGCCGTCGCATCGCCAGGCTCGGCCTGCCGACCCTGTTCGTCATGGAAGGCGGCTACGCCGTCGAGGAGATCGGCATAAACGCCGTCGGCGTGCTGACCGGTTTCGAGGACCGGTAAGCCTGCCCGGGAGTATAGGGCTGGCACGGAGCAAAAAAGGGCGGCATGGCCGCCCTTTTTTCAAGCTACGTTGCGGCACCGGCGCTTGGCGTCGCCATTGGTGCGACCGCCTTGCGCGAGCGGCCGAGATAATAGACCGCCGCCGCCGCGATGACGCCGGCCGCCAGTATGCCCGCCGCCAGCACCGGCCGATACCAGAACCAAGCAATCGCGATCGTCGTCGTGCCGACCAGGATCGCCAGGAAGAAGGCAATGATGCCGGTCCCCATCCGCGCCATGCTGCCGAGGAACGGGATGACGTCGAGGATCACGCCGATCGGGCTGAGGAACAGGGCAAAGCCGATCGTCAGCAGCAAAAGGCCACCGGCGCGCAGCAGCCAGGTGATCAGCGTGTTGGCGCTGACCGCCTCGGCGAACATCTTGTCGGCCGGCACCTGGCCGGTATCGACCATCAGCAGCGCGTCGCCGGCTAGCGTCTGGTAAGGCTCGAACCGGCTGCCGGCCTGGCGCGCGACGATGCTGACCATGCCGAGCGGCGCCAGTTCGTAGCCGATGCGGTAGTCGCCCAATGCGGGCGTCGTGTTGTCACTGCCGAGATAGATCTTGCCGTCGACGATGCTGAGCGGCTTCGTCCCGGTATAGGCGGCCTTGATCGCCGCCGTCTGATTGGCCGACAGCGAGTAGTCCTTGTCGCCCTCGATACGATCCAGCACCGGCGTATCCAGATCGAAGGCAACAAGCTTGCCCTGCGGAATCTGGAAGGCGCGGCTGTGGATCGCCATCGGCGGGTTCTGATGGCCGTCCGGCTTCTTGAAGTCCGACGAGTCGATCTGCTTGTCGTCCCACACCCTGGAATAGCTGTAGGTGGTCTCCGTTTCCTCGCCGCCGCCAAGCTTCTTGGTGGTCTCGGATTTGGACTCTTCCTTCCACTGATACATCTCGACGCTGCGCGACAGCCGCAGCCCTTGCGCGGCGATGCCGAAATCCGGATCCGACAGGCCGCTATCGGCCGTCACCGGCCCGCTGACATGCACCAGTTTGCCGTCATTGCCGGCATCGACGCTGTCGGCGTTGATCGAGACAACGGCGCCCGACCCTTCGGCCAGCGAGCGCGCCGTCTGCACCGCGCGGCCCTCGTTCCAGAACAGCCCGATCACCATCAGCACGATCAGCAGCAGGCCGAAGATGACACCGCCAACCGCGCGCTTGATCCGCCCGAACCACGAGACGGAACTAACTTCCCGAAATGAATCGCTCATCGTTTCCCCCGAAACAAAAGATGCCAGGGAGCCCGCATGGCATTGCCGCGGACGACCCCGGCCGTAATGCAGTTACGAACTCCATTGCCGGAGGTGCCCACCCCTTCGGCACTTGCGAATCTATCGCATCGGGCAGAGCACGGATATGGCCGGCTTGCGCAGTCCCGGCATTTTCACACGCTCGAAGGCCGCAAAAATCGGCCTCTGAGTCGCATGCGAGTCCGCCGGATTCGATTTTGTCAAATCGCGTTTGATGTCGGATTCATCTGCGGGTAGATTAGACCCGAATCAGCCGGTCCTCGGGGGGCGCGGCGACCACCCAAAGTCTCACGTTCCGGAAATTTCCGGCGCCAGACGCGGATGTCTTCGCGTTCCCTAAATGGATTCCGTCTGGTTGGGCGCGGCCCCGCGCCTCGTGTGCGTCTCGTGAAAGTAACGCGTTTTTAGGGTTCGGTGGCTGGCCTCCAGCATCCGGGCAGCAGAAACGATTCCGGCCAAAAGCAACAAGAATGAGCAGTCCCGCCGCGCTTCTTCAATCCGACACATTGGGCTCGCGCCTGACGTCGCGCGGTGACTTGACCAGCTTCTTCATGGAGCTGACCGCCGAGATCGGCGCCGACAGCTACATGCTGGTCGCCATCGTCCACGACCAGGACCGCAACGACGCGCGCATCGTCTCGTCGAATTGGATCTTCGACGCCATAGAACTGACCGGCAAGCGGCTGATCGCCAGCCTTGCCCAGGGCGCGCTCACCGTCGCGCCCGGCATCCGCCCGCGACCACTGGTGGCCACGGAAGCGCCCGATGCCGACGGGTTGGTCTCCGGCGAAGAGGCCCGCCTTCTCGACGTGCTCGGCCATGCCGAAATCTACTCGCTCAGGCTGAATGTCGGCCGCCAGCGCCTGTTTGCCCTGTTCTCATCAGCGACGGCCGGCCAGATCGACCAGCCGTCGCTGATGAGAGCGCAGTTGAAATGCTGCTACGCGCTCTCGCATATTCCGCAGCTGATCGCCGCGGCTGCAATGCAGGATCCGCTGTCGGACCGTGAGCGCGAATGCCTGTTCTGGGTCTCGGAAGGCAAGACCACCGATGAGGTCGCGGTCATCCTTGGCGTGTCCTCCAACACCGTCAACAGCTACATCACCCACGCCATCCAGAAATTCGCGGCCTCGAACCGTGCGATGGCCATCGCCACGGCGATCAGGAGTGGCATCATTTGAAACACGCCGACATCAAGGACGCCGCGGAGGCCCTTTTCAACGAGCAGCGCAGCCCGTTCGGCGCCTTCTCGCTTGGCTCCGAAACGCATCATGCCGTCACCGTTCCCGATGCCGTTCGCCGCTGCCGCTGGATATCCGTCGACATCAACGCCTCGGCCTTCGGTCTGTACTTCGTCAGCCCGTCGCCGGAGCGGGCGCGGCTGGTCCCGTGCTTTGATTCCGACTATCCCGGCATTGCCGTGGCGACCAAGTTCATCTCGGGAGCCAATGGCGAGGAGATCGTGCGCCACACCCACAACTCGACCGAGCCACGCTGGTGGACGGATGACGGCATGGCGGCGATGGCCGAAATGTTCGGCAACCTCGCCTGGACCGCACAGATGGCGCCGCTGGCGCCCGGCACCAGCGGCATCGCCTTTCCTGTCCACGCCGATCGCGGCCAGTGCGGCCTCGTCGTCTTCCTGGGATCAGAGATCGCGCTGCCGCAGGATACGCTCTACGAAATCCACGCCCGCTGCTTCTCCCTGTTCGCCGCTGTCGCGCGTATCCGTCCCGGCGACACCGGCAAGATGCGCGCCATCTCCAAGCGCGAACTCGAATGCCTGAAGCTGACCGCCAACGGCAACACCAGCGAGGAGATCGCGCGGCTCTTGAAGCTGTCGGTCCACACAGCCAACCAGTATCTGACCCAGTCGACGCAGAAGCTCAACGCCGTCAACCGCAACCAGGCGGTCGCCAAGGCGCTGCGGCTCGGTTTGATCGAGTAGTGAGGTCTGTTGAGATTCAGGTCAGGGCGAGCCGAAAATGGTGGAGTCCGAGAACCGGAGCGGAGCGTACTTTTGGGTACGTGAGCACCGGAAGCGCAGGGAGCCGTCATTTGCAGGCCGGCCTCACCTGAATATCGACTGACCTCAGAAGGCCAGCGGCTCGACCCTGCGTATCCGGGCCTGTTCGATCACCGCTTCCAGCAGTGCCGTATTGTGCTCGGGGTCCTCGCCGGGCTTTTCGAACGACACGTAATTGACCGCGACCGAGTTGCCGACCTCGCTCAGCGTCAGCTGGAAATAGACGGTCACGCCGGGTGGCCTCAATTCCAGATCGAGCACGATGCGCGGGCTGCCGCTCCAGTCGACATGCGCCTCGCCGCCATGGCCGAGCCTGAGGGTGCCGGGCATGAAGAACAGCTCCACCGCTGAATCGACCAAGTCCGACAGGCAGGCGAAATGCTCCAGCCGGATGAAGGCGATGTAGTCGGCGACATCGATCAATCTCAGTTCGCCGACCACTTGCTCGATGGCGCTGGCGACGATGATCTCGCGGGATTTTGCGTGCGGTTGGCGGTTCATGAAATCTGTCTGCGCTCAGCCTTTTTCGAGTAGACGATCCGCACCAGTTCGGCGACGGCCTGGTAGAATTGCGACGGGATCACATTATCGACCGAAACTTGCTTGTACATGGAGCGGGCGAGCGCCACATCCTCGAAGATCGGGATGTTGTGCTCCTTGGCGATCTCGCGGATTTTCAGCGCGACCAGATCCTGCCCCTTGGCCACCACAAGCGGTGCCGAATCCTCGTCGCGCACATATTTCAGCGCGATCGAGAAGTGGGTCGGGTTGGCGATGATCAGCGTCGCGCGCGGCACCGCCGTCATCATCCGCTTGCGCGCCCGGTCGCGCGCCAGCGAGCGCAGCCGCGACTTGACGATCGGGTCGCCCTCGGATTGCTTGAATTCGTCCTTGACCTCCTGCTTGCTCATGCGCAGGTCCTGCTTCCAGTGGAAGCGCGACCAGACGATGTCGATCGCCGCGATCAATCCCATGACGAAGACAATCGCCACCAGTATGTCGACCGCGATGCTGCGGATGACGAGGCCGAAAGCGATGGGATTGGTGATCATTCCGGCAAGCAGCTTGCGGTGATCCTCCGACAGCGTGAAGGTCAGCACGGCGATGGCGAAGCCGACCTTGGCTAGGGATTTCAGGAACTCGACCCAGCCCTGGGCGCCGAACATCCGGTTCCAGCCCTTGGTGATCGAAATGCGCGAAAGCTGCGGCCTAATCCGCTCGCCGACGAATTGCGGCATGTTCTGGAGCACCGAGGCGCCGATGCCGGCGACGGTCAAAAGCACCAGCAGGCTGACGACGGCGCGGCCTACTTCCAGCATGACGATCTTGTAGAGCTCGATGACATCGGTCTCGGTGTCCATCGGCCAGGCCTCGGGCTTCTCGAGGAACATCGACAGGAACATGCCGAGGTTGATGACCGCGTCCTTGGCATAGAAGACGGTGAACACCAGTATGGCGACGAAGGAAGCGAGGATCGCGGTTTCCCTCGAATGGGGCAGCTTGCCCTGCTCGATGGTGTCGCGGACCTTCTTTTCCGTCGCCTCTTCGGTTTTCGAATCCTTGTCGGTGGCGTCGGACATGCCTTAGGCAGCGTTCTGCGTCGAGGGGAGTTCGAATGCGCCTTCGCGCGACAGCCGGATGGTGGTCGTCACGATGGTCTTGCGCGCCGCCTGTATGTCGGCGGCGGGAACGCCTTCCGACCCTTGGCCGAGTTCGGCTTCGATCATGCGGCGCGACCGCGCGCCGATCGCCGACAGCACCGCTTCGGCGAGCGCCACCGACGTGCCGCGCAACGCCAGCGTGACGAGCTCGGTCGACAGCCCGTCGAACAGAAGCACGCGCGCCTTCTGGGTGAGCAGCGGCAGATCGTCGAAAGCAAACAGGCGGGCTCGCACACCGTCGAGGTCGGGCGTGCCGGCGGCTTCCAGGTCCTGCATGACCTCCTCGAGCAGCGGCTTGTCCAGCTCGTTGAGCACGCTGGCGACGCGCGCCTGCCCGGCCGAAGTGTCCTTGGTCGAGGTTTCCGCCAGCACGCTGGCGCGCAGCCGGTTCTCGACGATCCTGGTAGCGGCGGCCGGAACATTGGCCATCGTCACCATGCGCTTGATGATTTCGCCGCGCATCGGCTTCGTCAGCGTCAAAAGCACGCTCGCCGCCGCCTGCGGCGCCAGCTTTGACAGCACCATGGCCGCCGTCTGCGGATGTTCGCCGGCCAGGAAAGCACCCAGCCGCGAAGGTTCGAGCTTTTCGAGATCGGGCCAGATCGGCGGCGGCCCTTCGGGTGCCGCCTCCGGCTTCTTGTTGCCCATGATGGCGCTCATCTCTTCGGGCGACAGCGATTCGTTGAGGATGGTATCCATCCTGTCGGCGGAATCGAGCAGGCCGGCACCCTCGGTGAACTCGGCCTCGAATTCGGCGACGATGCGCTCGAGATCGCTCTGCGGGATGGTCCTGAGCAGCCGCGCGCCCTCGATCAGCGCCTTCAGCTCTTCCTGCTTGAAGAATTTCAGGAGGCGGCTGGCGGACGGCTTGCCCATCGCCACCAATATGGCGGCCGCCTTCTGCGCGCGCGTCAGGGTCGTCAGCGGCGTCATGCTGCCTCTCGCCTCCGCTGCAACCGGCAAGCCCCACCAGCCATGTCTAGGCGCCCTTCGTGCCGGCGATGATTTCAGTCAGCCTGATGCCGAAGCGCGAGGGGTCGCTTTCGAGCACGGTGATCTCGCCGCGCGCGATCTTGCGGCCGTTGACCACGACGTCGACCGGTTCCCCGATGCGGCGGTTGAGCGCCACGGTCGACCCCTTCTGCAGCGCCATCAGGTCGGCAACCGCCATCTCGGTGCTGCCGAGGATAATCTGGACATCGACGGGGATGTTCATGATGACGCTGGAATTGGCGCCTGCCGCGGCCCTGAACGCCGCGTCTGGGCGCTGTTCTTCTTCGTGCAGGACCCCGCGCAATTCCTCGATGGCGCGATCGAGCTGCTCGTCCGGCTGGTCGAGCTCTGCTTCCACTTTGGTTTTGGCCATGAATCGTCTCCAAAAGCTCAGGCGCGCCCGGCACCGGCCGGCATGAGCCCATCGATGAAATCTTGCCCGGCATCGAAGGGATGCCTGATTCGGACGGTGTAATTCTGCCCCAGTTTGCCGAACTCGCATACGAACAGCGTCTGGCCGCGGGCGCTGAGGCGTGCCCGTGATTGCGCCGTTTCGTCGAAGTCGATGACTTGGCCCACTTCGAGATTGGCGAGGTCGCCGAGCGTCAGCCGCGCCAGCGGCATGGTGGCTTCGAGCGCCACCGTCGAGCGCATCACCTCTTCCGAAAAGCGCGCGCGCCAACTGGTGCTGTGATCTTCTTCGCTGACGCTGGCGGTGCCGTCGCGGCCGGCAAGCACGACACGCTGCGGCATCGTCACCGTGATCGAGCCGCTGTCGACCGGTGTCGAGATACCAAGGACGATGCGGATGGCAGCACCGTCGCGCAGCACATGCCGTCGGGCCTCGATGCCGGACATGGCCCGCGGCACCGGCAGCCGCAGGTCGAGCGAGCGCCGCCCCGATCCGTTCAGCGCCTGCGCCACCTCCTGGAACACCATGGTCGAGACATCGGCCTCGATCTGCGACAGGTCGCGCTCGATCGGCGACGCCGGCATATCCGGATCGCCGCCAAACAGCGTGGAGACCAGGATCGCGATCGCGGCAGTGTCGATGACGAGCGTCATCGCATCCGAGGATGCCGGCGAGCTGACGATTGTCATGGCGAAATTATCGCCGGCGCGCGAGCGCGCCTCGGGGACGCGGCTGACTTCGACGGCCCTAAGGTCGACGATCACGGGAACGCCAAGCTCGCTCGCGAGCCCCTTCTGCAGCAGCGGCACGGCGCGCTGGGCCATGGCACGGCCGGCATCGATGACCTGGTCGGCCTCGCCGCTGTCGCCGACCAGACGCTCGATGATCAACGAGCGCGCTTGCGCGGGGCTGCCTGGACTGGTCATGACCGTGTCGGCACCGATCTGTCGTGCATCGCTCAAGCGGCCTTCTTCTCGGCGCCGCCGGTGTTCATCGTGCTCTGCTCGACGGCGTCGATGGTCGGCCGTTCATAGGATGAGATGGTCTTGCGACCGAATTCGATCGCCACCTGCGGCAGCGCACCGTTCATGTAGGCGAGCAGCGTCTGCTTGACGATGATGTAGAGGCGGTTCTTCTTCTCGCGCACCGTCTTGATCTTGGTGGCGACGGGCCCAACCACGGCATAGGACAGGAAGATGCCGAGGAAGGTGCCGACAAGTGCCGCGCCGATCAGGCCGCCAAGGATTTCCGGCGACTGGTCGAGTGCGCCCATCGCCTTGACCACGCCGAGCACGGCGGCGACGATGCCCAGCGCCGGCAGGCCGTCGCCGACCGCGACCAGCGCGTGATAGGCCTTCATCTTGTCGGAGCGGATCGTCTGGATCTCCTCATCCATCAGCGCCTCGATCTCATGCGAGCGGGCATTGCCGATGATGATGATACGGCAGTAGTCGCAGATGAAATTCATCAGATCGTGATTCTTGAGCACCGTCGGAAAGGCCTGGAAGATGGCTGATTCTTCTGGATTGTCGATATGCGCCTCGACCTCGCTGCGCGACTTCGAGCGCAATTCGCGCATCAGGCTGTGCAGCACGCCGAGCGTTTCCAGATAATCCTGTTCCTTCGGCACCGCCTGCTTGAAGGCCTCGATAATGCCCTTGCCGGTATCCTTGACCGTCTTCATCGGGTTGGCGACCAGGAAGGTACCCAGTGCAGCGCCGCAGATGACCACGGCTTCCCAGGGCTGGACCAGCACGTGCAGATGCCCGCCCATGGCCATGAAGCCGCCAAGGACGCAGCCGAGCGTCACTACAAGTCCAATGAGAATGCCCACGGCAGGTCCTTCCGCATTTCACGTCGGCTGCAAGGGATAGTCCCCGTGCCTTGTGTGAGGCTTGAATCGGGCCTGCCATCAAACCGAATGTCGGGCGATTCAGTTTCGCGCAAGGAAGTGAGGTTATTGTCGCGATATTAAGCTTCGGCCGGAGGCATGACGTTGCTCAGTACCTTTACCAGCTATCAGTTGATCACCAAGGACATCGCCAAGTCTATCGACCGCATCGAGCAGCAGCCGACGGTCGATCGCGACACCCAATATTATCTCGCCAACATCACCAAGGTGAAATCGATCGACGATTTCGTCAACAATGACCGGCTGTTCAAATATGCCATGAAGGCCTTTGGGCTCGAGGACATGGATTACGCCAAGGCCTTCATGGTCAAAGCGCTCAAGGAAGGCGTTTCGGATTCCAACAGTTTCGCCAACAAGCTGACCGACAAGCGCTACGCACAGTTCGTCAGCGCCTTCAATTTCGCCGCCAACGGCGCCGACGCCACCATCTACAACAAGGCGCAGCAGCTGGTGACGAAGAACTACGCCACGCAGGCGCAGATCGCCGGCCTCGATCCGAACTCCGCCTATGTGAAGGGCGAGACGACCTACTACCTCGCCAACATCACCAAGGTGAAGTCCGTCGACGACCTGATGTCGAACAGCCGGCTCTACACCTATGCCCTGGCCGCATACGGTCTCGACTCGGCGACCGAGGACAAGGACCTGATCAAGCAGGTCCTGCAAAGTAAGGTGAGCGACCCTGCCAGCGTCGCCAACAAGCAGACAAACCCAGCTTACGCGGGACTGGCTTTGGCCTTCAATTTCGAGGCCAATGGCGAGAACGCCACCACCATCAATCCTGCGCAGCAGCCGACCGTCGACAAGTACCTGCGTCAGACCCTCGAGGAAGATGCCGGCCAGACCAATGAGGGCGTGCGGCTGGCGCTCTATTTCCAGCGCAAGGCGCCCGACATCACCAGTTGGTACGACGTGCTGGCCGATACGGCCCTTGCTAGCGTCGTGCGCACCGCGCTGGGGCTGCCCGATTCCTTCGCCACGGCCGACATCGACAAGCAGGCGCAGTTGTTCGAGCAGAAGCTCGACCTCACGGATTTCACCGATCCCGCGAAGCTCACCAAGTTCCTGACCCGCTTCACCAGCATGTACGAGATCAACAATCCGACCTCGACGGCGGTGTCGTCGGTCAGCGTGCTCTTCGCTCAGCCGGTCACGGTGGGCATTTCCACCGACCTGATGATGGCCATGCAGAAGTTGAAGTTCTGATCATGCAAGACAGTCTCTACGTCGCCCTTTCCGCGCAGATGGCGCTCGAGCGCCGGCTCGACACGATCGCTGACAATGTCGCCAACGCCAACACGGTCGGCTTTCGCGCCACCGGCGTGAAATTCGAGGACATGGTGTCGGGCACCGGGCAGAAATCGGTGTCCTTCGCCTCGTCGGGCAAGACCTATCTTTCGGGCGCCCATGGCCCCCTGACCGAGACCGGCAATCCGTTCGATTTCGCCATCCAGGGCGACGCCTGGTTCGCCATCGACACGCCGGCCGGCACCGTCATGACCCGCGACGGCCGCTTCTCGATGAACGAGAATGGCGAGCTGATGTCGATCGAGGGCCATCCGGTGCTCGACGCCGGCGGCGCGCCGATCCAGCTCGACCCCCGCAACGGCCCGCCCAAGGCCGGCGCCGACGGCTCGCTGCGCCAGAACGATCAACTCGTCGGCTCGATCGGCCTCTACAATTTCGACCCGGGCGAGAATTTCGTGCGTTACGGCAATTCCGGCATCGTGCCGGCGCACACCCCCGAGCCGGTCACCGATCGTTCCGATGTCGGCATCGCCCAGGGCTTCGTCGAGGAATCCAACGTCAATCCGGTGCTGGAGATGACCCGGCTGATCATGGTCCAGCGCGCCTTCGAGAACACCGCCGCCCTGATGCGGCAGACCGATTCCTCCACCGACGAGGCGATCAAGACGCTCGGCTCGAAGTCGTAGCATGTCGCTGGACCGGTCCTCCATCCGCGTACCCGAAAGACAGCCCCAGCCGGCGCCGGAGGATCGTCTGGCCGCGTTGGAACGGGTTATCAGGCGTTTCAGCAACGCCGACGAACTGGTCAAGCGTGGCGGTCTCGTCACCGAAGTCACGCCCACGCACTACAAGGTGCGCGGCCTTTCCGATTTCGCCAGGCTGGGCGACATGGTCGAACAGCGCGGCCAGGCTGGCGCGCGCCGCGGCGAGGTCGTCAAGATCAGCCGCGACGAGGTCGTCGTCGCCCCCTTCGAACGCAGCGCCGATGCCGGTATCGGCGACGCAGTGTTCCGCCGGGGACCGCTCGCGGTGGCGCCGCACGGCTCATGGCGCGGCCGCACCATCGACGCGCTCACCCGGGCGATCGATGGCGGCCCGCCGCTGATCAGGGGCGACGACCTGTCGGGCAGCGCCACGACGCCCGGTGCCATGGCACGGCAGCGCGTCGGCACCGCCTTCATGACCGGCGTCAAGGTCATCGATATCTTCACGCCGTTGTGCTTCGGCCAGCGCATGGGCGTCTTTGCCGGTTCCGGCGTCGGCAAGTCGACGTTGCTCGCAATGCTCGCCGGCGCCGACGCGTTCGACACCGTCGTCGTGGCGCTGATCGGCGAACGCGGCCGCGAGGTCCGCGAATTCCTCGAGGACACGATCGGCGACAGCATGGCTAAGACCGTGGCCGTCGTCGCCACCAGCGACGAGAGTGCCATGATGCGCCGGCGCGCGCCCGACACCGCCATGCGCGTCGCCGAGCACTTTCGCGACCAGGGCCACCGCGTGCTCCTGGTGCTGGACTCGATCACCCGCTTCGCCCATGCGTTGCGCGAGGTGGCGACGGGAACCGGCGAGCCGCCGGTCGCCCGCGGCTATCCCGCTTCGGTTTTCACCGAACTGCCCAAGCTGCTCGAACGCGCCGGGCCTGGCGTGGAGGGGAAGGGCTCGATCACCGCCATCATTTCGGTGCTGGTCGACGGCGACGACCACAACGATCCGGTCGCCGATTCCGTGCGCGGCATCCTCGACGGCCATGTCGTGCTCGACCGCGCGATCGCCGAACAGGGCCGCTATCCGCCGGTCAATCCGCTGTCGTCCATATCGCGCCTTGCCGGCAAGGCCTGGAGCGTCGAACAGCGCGCTTTGGTGACGCGGCTGAAGTCGATGATCGCCCGCTTCGAGGACACGCGCGACATCCGCCTGCTCGGCGCCTATCAGGGCGGCGCCGACGCCGAGCTCGACATTGCCGTGCGCCAGGTACCGCTGATCTACGAGGCGCTGACGCAATCGCCTAGGGACCGCCCGTCGGCCGATCCGTTCTCCGATCTCGCCCGCCATCTCAAGGGAAAGCTGAATGCCGAATCAGGAGACTGAACGCCAATACACCGAGCGCATCCTGAACGAGATGATCGCCGAGGCGAACGCCGCCGAGGAAGCCCGGGCCGCGGAGGAGAGGGCCGCCAAGGCAAAGGCCGCCAGCGCCATAGCCGCCAAGACCGCGGCCGTTTTGGCCAAGGCCGCCAAACCCGCTCTGCCCAGAGCCAGGCCGGCTCTCCCCAGATCAGAGCCGGCTCCCCCCAGACCCGAGCCTGTTCCGGCTCAGGCTGCCGTGCCCGCCATGCATGTGGTCCCTCGCGTCGAGCCTGCCGAGATGACGCAGGCAAGCCGCGAATCGCTGATCGACGGCCTGTTTCCCGTCACCGAATGGCCGCAACCGCCAAAGGTGCAATTTCCAAGATTGAGCAAGAAGGCGGATCGGCGAAGCGACTTCGTCATCGCCGCGCTCGGCGTCACGCTCGGCCTGATCTGCGCCCTGTTTCCCTGGTATATCTTCTTCAACCAGGAGCAGTTCGGCGTCCAGGCGATCAAGTTTGGCGGGACCGGCACCAATTCGGGACGCGCGGGCGGCGGTGTGGTCGCCTCGCGGAGCGCGCCACTGACGGCCAAGGACGTTCCCAACACCAGCATCGATCTGCTCGCCACCGGAACGGTGCAGGATGACGCCACCCCAGCACAGCCGCCCGGCGACCAGCCCTTTCCCGCCGACGTCGCGAAATTCCGCATGGTTCATGTCGCCAATGGCCGCGCCATGATCGAGGACGACACCGGCCTGTGGATCGTCCAGCGCGGCTCGACGCTGCCGGATTCAAGCACGGTGTCATCGATCGAGCAGCGCAACGGCAAATGGGTCATGCTGACCAGCACCAACCAGGTGATCCAGCTTTCCAGGTAAGGCCGCCGCGGTACGGCCTCGCGGTCGCCCGCAAGGTCCGCGCAAGACTGGCGGCCTAGTCTTTGGGCACATGCCCGGAGATTCCCATGGAGCCTGTTTCCCTTTTCGATCTCGCCGCCAAGCAAGCGCAGTGGCTTTCCGTGCGCCAGTCGGCGATCGCCGGCAACATCGCCAACGCCAACACGCCGGGCTACACGGCAAACGATGTCGAGCCCTTCGATAAGGTGCTCGACCGCACCGCGGTGTCGCTGCAGACCACCGAGGCCGGCCATCTCGGCAGCGCCGCGACCAATGCCGGCTTCACCATCAAGCCGCAGGAGGATGACGGCGTGGTGATGCCGTCCAAGAACACCGTCGTGCTTGAAGACCAGCTTCTCAAGGCCGGCGAGGTGCGCCGCTCCTTCGAGCTCAACACAGCGATCGTCAAGGCCTTCCACTCGATGATGATGATGGCGGTGAAGAGCTGATATGGACGCGCTGACCGCAGCCCTGAAAGTCGCAGCATCCGGCCTCGGCGCCCAATCCGAGCGCCTGCGCGTGGTTTCGGAAAATCTCGCCAATGCCCAGTCGACCGGCACCACGCCCGGTGCCGACCCCTATCGCCGCAAGACCATCAGCTTCGTCTCCGAGCTTGACCGGGCCTCCGGCAGTTCGACGGTTGAAGTGAACTCGATCGATCGCGATCCGAGTGACTTTCCCATCGAGTTCCAGCCGGGCAACGAGGCCGCCGACGAGAAGGGTTACGTCAAGATGCCCAATGTCAACGTACTGATCGAAATGGCCGACATGACCGAGGCCAACCGCTCCTACGAGGCCAACCTGCAAGTCGTGAAGCAGGCGCGCGACCTCATTTCAATGACCATCGACCTGATGAGGAACCAATGATCGTGAATGGCATCGGCGCGCTTAACCTTAAGCCCGGGCTGGGCGATACGGCGACCGACCTGCTTCAGGGCGGTGTCGCGCCGGCGACAGCCGGCAATCTCGGTACCTCCTTCGCCGAAGCGGTGAGCCAGGCCGCCTCCAAGACCGTCAACACGCTGCAGAATGCCGAGCAGGTGTCGCTCCAGGCGCTCAAGGGCGATGCCGACACCCGCCAGGTCGTCGATGCCGTGATGAGCGCACAGCAGGCGCTTCAGACCGCCGTCGCCATCCGCGACAAGGTCGTTTCGGCCTATCTCGAAGTCAGTCGAATGGGTATTTGAGGAGTTAGGGCATGAAAGCACTTGCCATCGCCGCCACCGGCATGAATGCCCAGCAGACGAATCTGGAAGTCATCGCCAACAACATCGCCAACATCAACACCACCGGCTACAAGCGGGCGCGCGCCGAATTCTCCGACCTGCTCTACCAGGTCGACCGCACGCAAGGCGTGCCCAACCGCTCCAACGCTTCGCTGGTGCCGGAGGGCGTTTCGATCGGCCTCGGCGTCAAGACGACGGCCGTGCGCAACGTGCACACCCAGGGCGAACTGACCAGCACCGGCAACAGTTTCGACATGGCGCTGACCGGCAGGGGCTGGTTCCAGATCGAGGGCGCCGATGGCGGCACGCTCTACACCCGCGCCGGCGCATTCAACACCAACGCCACCGGCCAGCTGGTCACGGTGGATGGGGCCAATGTCATTCCGGCCATCACAGTACCGGTTAATGCCGTTGAGGTCATCGTCAACAAGACCGGCGAGGTTTTTGCCCGCATCGACGGCCAGACCGCCTTGCAGAGCCTCGGCCAGCTTCAGATCGCCAACTTCGCCAATGAGGCAGGTCTGGCGCCGCTCGGCGACAATCTCTTCCAGGAAACCACGGCATCCGGCCCGGCCAATGTCGGCGTACCCGGCGATCCCGGTTTCGCCAGCATCCAGCAAGGCTACCTCGAGGCTTCCAACGTCGATCCGGTCAAGGAAATCACCGAGCTGATCTCGGCGCAGCGCGCCTACGAGATGAATTCCAAGGTGATCCAGGCCGCCGACGACATGGCCTCCGTCGTTTCCAAGAACATCAGGTAAGGGATGATGGCCATGCCGATCTCCTGCTCCGCATTCCGCCGCACCGCGCTGATCCTCGCGCTGGTGTCCGGCGGCATGCCGGCTTTCGCTCAGGAATCGACAAGTCAATCGGCAAATCAATCGGCAACCCAGATCGCCAGCAATCAGCCTGCCGGCGAGGTCGTGCTGATCCCCAACCGAGTCATCTATCCCGGCGAGACCATCGAGCTTGCCGCCCTGAAGCAGGTGACCCTCATCCCGGGCAAGCACAAGCCCGACGCCATGGCGACCCGTGCCGAAGAACTCCAGGGCAAGGTCGCCAAGCGCACGCTGCTGCCCGGCCGTTACATTCCCTCCACCGCCATCCGCGAAGCCTGGCTGGTCGAACAGGGTGCTGCCGTGCAAGTCTTCTTCATCGCCGGCGGACTGACGATATCCGCGACCGCGGTGACCTTGCAGCCAGGCTCGGCCGGCGACCTCATCAAGGTTCGCAACAGCGACAGCGGCAAGATCCTCTCCGGCACCGTGATGGCCGACGGAACCATCCAGGTCAGCGCTTCATGATGCGCCTGCTTGCCCTTCTGCTCGCGGCCACGCTCGGCCTGCAGCCGGCCCTGGCCGACGGCCTGACGCCCAAGGCCAAGCGCGAACTCGCTGCCAGGAATGGCGGCGTCGACAATGATCCGGAATATGATCCGGCCACCACCACCCGCATGTTCAGCGTTTCGCCCGGGCCAAGCTCGCTGCCGCCTGGCCAGGTCGCCTCGCGCATCAAGGACATCGCCCAGCTGCAGAGTTCGCGCGACAACCAGCTCGTCGGTTACGGCCTGGTCATCGGCCTCGCCGGCTCGGGCGACAGCCTGCGCAATTCGCCGTTCACCGAGCAGTCGATCCGCGCCATGTTGGAAAATCTCGGCATCGCCACCGAAGGCGGCAGCGCGCGCGCCAAGAACGTCGCCGCCGTCATCGTCACCGCCAACATGCCGCCCTATGTGCAATCGGGTGCCCGCATCGACATCGACGTCTCCTCGATGGGCGACGCCACCTCGCTTGCCGGCGGCACGCTGATCATGACACCTCTGAAGGCGGCGGACGGCGAAATCTATGCCGTCGGCCAGGGTGCGGTCATCGTTTCCGGCTTCATCGCCCAGGGTCAGGCCCAGCAGTTGACGCAAGGCGTGCCGACCGCCGGCCGGGTGCCGAACGGCGCCATTGTCGAGCGTTCGGTGAAGGCCGAATTCGACGACCAGTCGACGCTGACGCTGCAATTGCGCAATCCCGATTTTTCGACCGCCATCCGCATCGCCGACGCGATCAACGACTATACCAGCCAGCGCTTCGGCATGCGCGTGGCGGGCGAGCGCGATTCCCGCACGGTGCAGATCAGAAGGCCAAAGGGCGTTTCGGCCGCGCGCTTCTATGCCGAGATCGAAAACCTGGTGGTCGAATCCGATACGCCGGCCCGCGTCGTCATCGACGAGCGCACCGGCACCATCGTCATCGGCAACGACGTCAAGATCTCGCGCGTCGCCATTAGCCACGGCACACTGACGGTGCGCATAACGGAAGCGCCGCGCGTCGTGCAGCCCGAACCCTTCTCCAAGGGCGAAACCGCTGTCGAGCCGTTCACCGCCATCGACGCCAGCCGGCCCAATGGCCGCGTCGCGGTGCTCGACGGGCCAGACCTGCAAACCCTCGTTTCCGGCCTGAACCGCCTCGGCGTCAAGCCGGACGGCATCATTGCCATCCTGCAAGGCATCAAGTCGGCCGGCGCCCTGCAAGCCGATCTGGTTCTCCAATAGGCGATGCCGATGATCCCTCTCCTCTCACCCCATGAAAGACGCCGCGCGACGCTGTTCGCGGCTGCTGTTCTCACGGCCATGTCCGCTGCCAGTGGCGGTGCACACGGCGAGGATGTCGTTCGCCAGGTTCTACCCGGAGCGCAGCCCGCAGCGGCACCGCAGCAACTGACGCGGGAGAAAGCGCCGGATCAAAGCGAGATCGAGCGCTTCTGCTCCAACATCGCCGACGCCGCCCGCGACCGCCGCTATGCCTTGCAGGCCGAGGAGTTGAAGCAGCTGCAGGCCGGCATTGATGAGCGCATGAAGGCGCTGGACGCCAAAAAGGCCGAATACGAGACCTGGCTGAAGCGGCGCGAAGTCTTCCTGGCCCGGGCCGAGGACGGCGTCGTCAAGATCTATGCCGGCATGAAGCCGGACGCCGCGGCCGAACGCCTGGCAATCGTCAATGCCGACCTGGCCGCGGCCATCCTGATGAAGCTCGATCCACGCAAGGCCAGTGTCATTCTCAACGAAATGGACCAGAAGGCGGCGGCGACGCTCACCGGCATCATGGCCAGCGCAGCCCGAAGGGTAGATCCGTCATGATCCGCAGAATGCTCATCCTGTGCGCGGTCGCTGCGCTGTCCGGCTGCGGCACCAATCTCAGGGAAGTCGGCAAGGACCCGGCGCTGTCGCCGGTCGGCTCCGGCATCGACGGCGGCAACACGTCGGCCCTCTACAAATACCCCGAGCCGCCTCGGGCACCGGTGAAGAAATTCTCGCTGTGGGACGATCGCCAGAGCCGCCTCTTCACCGATCCCCGGGCGCTCTCGCAGGGCGACATCCTGACCGTCAAGATCAAGATCAACGACCGCGCCAATTTCAAAAACCAGAATGACAGGAGCCGTACCGCCAACCGCAAGCTCGGCTTCGACCTCAGCGCGCAGTGGGACAAGTGGAGCACTGCCGGCAAGGGGGCTGGCTCGTTAAACTCTGCCACGGATACAACGGCCGATGGCGAGATCAAGCGATCGGAAACGCTTGAGCTCAATGTCGCGGCGATCGTCACCGATGTCTTGCCGAACGGCAATCTGATGATCACGGGGTCGCAGGAAGTGCGCGTCAACGCCGAGCTGAGGGTGCTGACCATCGCCGGCATCGTGCGGCCGGCCGATATCGGTGCCGAGAACACGATCCCCTACGAACGCATCGCCGAGGCGCGCATCTCCTACGGCGGACGCGGGCGCATCACCGAGATCCAGCAGCCGGCCTACGGCCAGCAGGTTCTCGACCAGGTTCTTCCGTTCTAGCGATTGGAGAACAAAGCACCGTGGCCAATGTCGAACAGCTTCAGCCTCGCAAGGGTCCTTCCCTTGTCGTCCAGGGCGCCGCGCTGCTGGTGGTGACGGCCGCCGCCATCGGCATGGGCTGGATGTCCGGCGGCTATCTCAAGGGCGTCGGCGCGCCGTCATCGGTGCCAGCAGCGCCTGAAAATGAGGGCAAGGTCACCGAACCCGCTGCCGCGCAACAGCCTGGCATGGGGCCTACACTTGTCGCGCTGGCGCCAATCACCACCAACATTGCATCCCCCGCCGACACATGGATCAGGATGGAAGTATCCGTGGTCTACGACGCGCCGCAGCCGCCGGCGATGACGGAGGACATCCATCAGGACCTTCTGGCCTTCGTGCGCACGCTGAAGATGCATCAGGTCGAGGGCGCCAGCGGTTATCAGCACCTGAAAGCCGATATCGAGGAACGCGCCTCGATCCGCAGCCAGGGGCACGCAAAACAGGTTCTCATCAGGACATTGCTGCTCGAATGAAGAAGTTCCTTCTCGCCGCGGCGCTGATCGGCGCCGCCACCTCCGTCGCGGCGGCGCAGCAGCTGGACCTTGGCGGCATCGGCAAGGCCGACGGCACCACCGTCGGCTACATCATCCAGATGTTCGGCTTGCTGACCGTGCTGTCAGTGGCGCCGGGCCTGCTGATCATGGTGACGAGCTTCACCCGTTTCGTCATCGCCTTCTCGATCCTGCGCGCCGGCATCGGCCTGCAGTCGACGCCGGCAAACCTCATCCTGATTTCGCTGTCGCTGTTCATGACCTTCTATGTCATGGCGCCGACCTTCGATCAGGCCTGGAACACCGGCGTCAAGCCGCTGATGGACAACCAGATCAGCCAGACCGAGGCCTTCGAGAAGATCTCGGACCCGTTCCGCACCTTCATGCTGCACAATGTGCGCGACAAGGACTTCGACCTCTTCGCCGATCTCGCCCGCGAGCGCGGCCAGGTCGTTGCCAAAGAAACGGTCGACCTGCGCATCCTGGTTCCTGCCTTCATGATCTCCGAGATCCGCCGCGGCTTCGAGATCGGCTTCCTGATCGTGCTGCCATTCCTGGTCATCGACCTGATCGTCGCCACCATCACCATGGCGATGGGCATGATGATGCTGCCGCCGACCGTGGTGTCGCTGCCCTTCAAGATCCTTTTCTTCGTCCTGATCGACGGCTGGAACCTGCTCGTCGGCAGCCTGGTGCGATCCTTCAACTGACCTCGCCGTCTCGGCGCAAAGCGACGACTGCCGCAAGCACCGCGCAGTGCGCGAGGCGTCGATTTTTTCTCCAATTATTTTTGCTTAACCGTCCAGTTTAGGCCTTTGGTAGGAACTCGCCGCCATAGTCGCTCGCAGATGGCGGGTGACCCAAACGCAACGGTCATTGGCATGATGCCGCTCCGTCATACCGGACAAACCGGTATGTCAAAAAAACACCTGTAAAAACAAGGTACGAGTAGCCATGGCCAGTATCATGACGAACACCGCCGCTTTGACGGCGCTGCAGAGCCTTAACGCCACCCAGAAGAGCCTCGACACCACCCAGTCCCGCATCTCGACGGGCTATCGCGTTTCCCAGGCTTCGGACAACGCCGCCTACTGGTCGATCGCCACCACGATGCGCTCCGACAACCAGGCCATGTCCACCGTTTCGGACTCGCTCGGCCTCGGCGCCTCGAAGGTCGACACCGCCTACACCGGCATGAACAGCGCGATCACCACCATCAACTCGATCCAGCAGAAGCTGACCGCGTCCTACGGCCAGACCGACGCCGCCAAGGAAAAGACCCAGGTGGAAATCGCCGCCCTTCAGGCACAGTTGAAGGGTTACGCCGACTCCGCCACCTTCTCGGGCACCAACATGCTGTCCGTAAACAGCGGCGCGACGGCCACCACCGCTGCGGACGTCAAGGTCGTTTCGGCCTTCAACCGCACCTCCGCCGGCGCGGTTTCGATCTCGACGATCGACGTCAACGTGGAAAGCATCAAGCTGTATGAAGCCGGCACGGCCGCGACGTCGAAGGGCATCCTGGACGCCAACCGTCTCGGTGTCTCTGGCGCCGAGACTGCCACGGCTTCGGCTCCGACGCTGGGCGCTGCCGCTGCGGCCACCGATACCTACTCGGTCGCCAGCCTGTCGATCTTCTCGGGCACCACTGCCGCCAGCGACAGCCAGATCTCGCAGATGATGACCGTCGTCGATGCCGCGCTCAAGGACATGACGACCGCCGCCACCAAGCTCGGCGCCGCCAAGAGCTCCATCGACCTGCAGAAGACCTTCACGCAGAGCCTGATGGACTCCATCGATCGCGGCGTTGGCCAGCTCGTCGATGCCGACATGAACAAGGAATCGACCCGCCTCCAGGCTCTGCAGGTTCAGCAGCAGCTCGGCGTCCAGGCGCTGTCGATCGCCAACGGCTCGTCGCAGTCGATCCTGTCGCTCTTCCGCGGCTGATCGCTCTCGAGCGGCTACATCGGACAAACGGGCCGCGCCAAAAGCGCGGCCCGTTTTGCGTTTGCTCCAGCCCCACGCAACCCTCGTTTCTTAACCCTCGAAAGCTAGCCTTTAAGAGGCCGTTAACCATAACGCGCTAGTCATGGTTAACCATAGCTTACAACGGATTGGCGAATCGGCCCGGTCGGGACGACGCCAATCGATGGGCGGGCGAGTGGCTCGCGAGGGCAATGCCGGTTTTTGAGAAAGACCGGCCTGGAAAAAAGGAGCGAGTTTCTTGGCGAGCATCATGACAAACGCTGCGGCGTTGACTGCACTTCAAAGCCTCAACGCCACCAACAAATCGCTTGAGCACACACAGTCGCGGATCTCGACGGGCTACAGGGTCTCCGAGGCCGCCGACAACGCCGCCTATTGGTCGATCGCCACGACGATGCGCTCGGACAACCAGGCGCTGTCGACCGTGCAGGATGCGCTCGGCCTCGGCGCCTCGAAGGTCGACACTGCCTATACCGGCATGAACAATGTTCTGACGTCGATCGGCCAGCTCAAGACCAAGCTGCTTTCCACCGTTGGCCAGACGGACGCCGCCAAGGCAAAGACGCAGACGGAAATCACGACGCTTCAGGCGCAGATGAAGTCCTTTGCCGATGCCGCTACCTTTTCGGGCTCGAATTACCTTTCGGTGACGTCAACGCAGGTCGCTGCCCCTAATGACGGCGTCCAGGCCGACGCCAAGATCGTCTCGTCCTTCAACCGCTCCTCGTCGGGCGCCATCTCGCTCGGAACGATCGACATCAATGTCGAGAGCACGAAACTGTTCGACAACGGCCTCTCCACCGCCGTAAAGAACCAGGGCACGCTCGACCGCCAGACGTCCGTGTATGCGACAGCGGCCGCCCAGACCCTCTACGACAACGCCTATGCGACCGCGCTCGCCGGCGGCGCCACGGACATCGCCGCCAACACCGCCGGCCAGACGGCCGCGGGCGCGGTGGTCCCCAGGATCGACAATGTTTCCGCCTTCAATCTCGACATCACGGCAGCAGGCGTGACCGACGACATCATCACCCAGATGATCGGCAAGATCGACAAGGTCATGAGCCAGCTGACCGACCAGGCCACCATCCTCGGCGCCGCCAAGAGCTCCATCGACCTGCAGAAGACCTTCACGCAGAGCCTGATGGACTCCATCGACCGCGGCGTCGGCCAGCTCGTCGATGCCGACATGAACAAGGAATCGACCCGCCTTCAGGCACTGCAGGTGCAGCAGCAGCTCGGCATCCAGTCGCTGTCGATCGCCAACAGCTCCTCGCAGTCGATCCTGTCGCTGTTCAAGAACGGCTAATCCAGCCGTAGCCGACGGATACAACTTCCTCCAATTCTCGGGCCGCGCCGCAAGCGCGGCCCGATTTCATTTTCGCACAAGCTTCGAGGGCTAGTGTTCCGGCGGACAATCATGCTGGGAGTCGCTCTATCGTGCCGGAACAGATCCAGAGCATCATCTCGAATCTCCGCGGTTTTGGTGTGAAGCGCCTCGCCATGCTGGCGGGCATCGCCGTTCTGGTGATGGGCGTCATCGGCATCGCCTCGGTCTACCTCAACCGCCCGGCCTACGACACGCTCTATGTCGGCCTCGACCGTTCCGACGTGAACCAGATCGGTCTGGTGCTGGGCGAAGCCGGCATCGGCTTCGACGTCGGCGCCGACGGAACCTCCGTGCTGGTGCCGGCCGGCACCACGGCGCAGGCGCGCATGCTGCTTGCCGAAAAGGGTCTGCCGACCAGCGCCAATGCCGGCTACGAGCTGTTCGACAATGTCGGCGCGATGGGCCTGACCTCGTTCATGCAGCAGATCACCCGGGTGCGAGCGCTGGAAGGCGAGATCGCCCGCACCATCCAGTCCATTTCAGGCATCAAGGCGGCACGCGTCCACATCGTCATGTCCGAGCGCGCCAATTTCCGCCGCGACGAACAGCAGCCCTCGGCATCGGTGGTCATCCGCTATGCCGGCATCGACGCTGAGAAGAGCGCCCAGTCGATCCGCCATCTCGTCGCAGCCGCCGTGCCTGGCCTGTCGGCCGACAAGGTGACGGTCCTCGATTCCAACGGCAACCTCCTGGCCGCCGGCGATGATCCCTCCAACACCAGCGCGGCCCGCACGCTCGGCGTCGAGCAGACCGTGGAGGCGCAGATCGGCGACAACATCCGCCGCGCGCTCACCCCCTATCTCGGCCCCGACAATTTCCGCGCCAGCGTCAAGGCCGATGTCAACACCGACACCCGCCAGACTGAAGAGACGATCTTCGATCCGGAGTCGCGCGTCGAACGCTCGGTGCAGTCGGTGCGCGCCAATGAGAACAGCAACCAGAAGCAGGCCTCGACCCCGGCCAGCGTCGAGCAGAACCTGCCGGAAACCCAGGCGACCAGCACCGAGGGTCCGCAGACCTCTTCGGCGAACGACCGCAAGGAAGAGATCACCAATTACGAGATCAACTCCAAGAAGATCGCCACCGTCTCCAACGGCTACACCGTCACCAAGATGTCGATTGCCGTCGTCGTCAACCAGGACCGGCTGAAGACGATCCTGGGCAAGGACGCGACCCCGGAGCAGATCGCCAAGCGCGTCGCCGAAATCCAGAAGATGGTCAGTTCCGCCACCGGCTTCGACGACAAGCGCGGCGACGTCATCGACGTCTCGGCGGTCGAATTCATCGACGGGCTGGACGGCGAGGCGATCCCGCAGGCCGGCATGCTGGATTCCATTGGCCAGCACGCCGGCACGTTGATCAACGCCGGCGCTTTCATCGTCGTGGTGTTCCTGGTGGCTTTCTTCGGCCTGCGGCCGATGGCGGCGGCGCTGACGGCAAGAGCGACACCCGCTCTGTCTGGTCCCAATTTCGATGAAGTCCAGCGTTCGCTGCCGACACCGGAGGCAGCCGCTTCCGCCGATGCGGGCGCCGCCATCGGCGCCTTGCCCGGCTCGCGGTCAGGCGTCACGCCGCTCGATGATCTTCGCCAGAAGATCAGGCCGGCGCCACAAGAGCGGCTTGCCCGCATGGTCGACCTCAATGAGGAGCGCACCGCGCAGATCCTGCGCAAATGGGCGGCCCAGGAAGTCGCGGCGTAAACCATGGCCTCCGCAGCCCTTTTCGATCTTCTCCCTGACTTCGGTACGCGCGCGCCGCGCGTCAGCCAGCCCCAGGCCGCGTCCGAGCACAGACAGGAAGCACCCGCGCCGCAGGCCGATATCGGCACACTGATCGCCGAGGCGGTTGCCCAGGCGGAGGCAGCGCTGGCGGAACGGCTCGTCGCTGCCCATGACGCGGCGCTGGAAGCGGAGCGCCAGGCGAATGCCGAGGAAGCAAGGATCTTTCTCGAAAGCTTCGGCGGCGATATCGGCAAGGCGGTCTCGCTGCGCATCGACGCCATGGAGACGCACGTGACGGACCTCGTCGCCGCCACGGTCGCCCGCATCATCGGCGGCGTTGTCAGCGACGATCTGCAGAAGCGCTCGCTCGAGGCGCTCGCCGGCGCAATTCGCGAGGCCGTCGGCGATGGTGAAGCGGTGCGCATCGCAATCCGTGGGCCGCTGTCGCTGTTCGAAACGCTGAAGACATCGCTTGGGCCGCGCGCTGCAAATCTCGACTTCATCGAGGCGCCCGGCTTCGACCTGACGGTGACCATTGACGAGGCCGTGTTCGAGACCCGCATCGCCGAATGGTCGGCAACCCTTTCCGAGGTTCTGTCATGAGTGTCGCCGAGGCCGATCACGGCAGGCACGAGATCATCATCGTGCGGCGGGCTCATGACGACCACGACGAAGCCCATCACGGTGGCGTCTGGAAGATCGCCTTCGCCGACTTCATGACCGCGATGATGTGCTTCTTCCTGGTGATGTGGCTGATCAACGCCGCAAACGAACAGACCAAGGCGGCCGTCGCCAGCTACTTCAACCCGGTCAAGCTCGTCGACCGTGAGTCGAGCCGCAAGGGGCTGGAGGATCTCGGCAATGGGCCGCGCGCGGTCGGGATGACGGCCGACGACCCGCAGGAGGCGACAAAAAAGTCCGGACAGGACGGCATCGGCGCGGCGGGCTCATCCAACCGCAAGCAGGACAAGCAGGAGCCGAACAAGGCTGAGCAGTCGGATGAGCATCTGTTCGCCGACCCTTACGCGGTGCTCTCCGAAATCGCCACCGACACCGGCGTCATGCAGAATGTCAGCCAGAAGGGCGACGGCGGCGCGCAGAACGCCGGTCCGGCGACGGGCGCCTCCGGCGGCGCGTCCTACCGCGATCCTTTCGAGCCGGATTTCTGGTCGCAGCAGGTCGCGGCACCCGCCGCCGAGGCGAGTGCCCAGCGCCCCAAGATCGAGGGCGATCCGCTCAAATCAGGTGACAAGGCCGCGCAGACGCAGGTCGCCAAGGTCAAGGCCGTGCCACCGGCGCCGCCCATCAAGGATGCCCCGCTCGAACCCCTGGCCGCGGATGGCAAGGCCGCCGCGACGACGGCCAAGGCCGGCGAAACCAAAGCCAGCGAAACCAAGGCCAATGAGGCCAAGGCTGGAGACGGCAAGGCCGCGGCTGCCGCCAAGGCGGATGCCGCCGCGGCCGCGCAAGAGACAACCCCGCCTGAAGCCGCGGAAAAGCCGCCGACCGCCGCTGCCGTGAAGGCGGCGGCCGACGTCAAGCGGCAACTGGCCGATGCCTTCAAGCCCGGCGACAAGCTGCATGACGGCGTCTCGGTCGAAGCCACCGACAAGGGCGTCGTCATCTCGATCACCGATCAGCTCGACTTCGGCATGTTCGAAGTCGGGTCGGCGGTGCCGAGCCGCGAACTGGTGTTGGCGATGGAAAAGATCGGCCGCATCGTCAACAGCCAGAAGGGCACCATCAGCATCAACGGCCACACCGATGCGCGCCCGTTCCGCAGCGCCAGCTACGACAATTGGCGGCTGTCGACGGCGCGTGCGCATTCCGCCTACTACATGCTCGTGCGCGGCGGCGTCGACGAACGCCGCATCACCGAGGTCGCCGGCTTCGCCGACCGCCAGCCGAAGGATCCGGCCGACCCCATGTCGGCGGCCAACCGCCGCATCGAGATCCTGATGACGAGTGGCGGATGATGCGGGCGGCCGTCACCAGCTGGCTGATGGGCCTGTTGCTGCTGGTCGCCGGATATCCGTCGGCCGGCTTCGCCCAGGATACGCTGCAGCCTTACCAGCTGGTGCGCTCGCTGCAGCTCGTCCAGGACCGCATCGCCGCCGGCGATCACGCCGCGATGCCGATGCAGGCCAAGCTGCTGGAGATGACCGATACGCGCCTGCGCGAAGCGGATGCGGAGGACTTCAAGGACCTCAAGAATTTTCGCGCGCTGCTGGTTTACGGCATGAGCGGCGGCAATCCGGTGACCGTCGAGGCGGCCGTGTCGCGCGCCACCACGGATCCGGGCAGCCTTGCCATCGCCAAGGGTGTGATCGATTATCTGAACGGTCGGCCCGGCGCAGCGATCGAAGCCCTGAGGCCGATCGATCCGATGACACTGCCCGCCGATCTCGGCGCGTTCCTTGCCCTGGTCAAAGGGTCGCTGCTTGCCGGTGATCAGCCGGCGGCGGCGCTCACGCTGCTCGACGAGGCCAAGCTGCTCAGCCCTGGCACATTGGTCGAGGAAGCAGCCTTGCGGCGTTCGGTCGGCATCGCCGTGACGCAAGGCGACGCGGCACGGTTCGCGCTTGCCTCCACGCAGTATGTCGAGCGCTACCTCTATTCGCCCTATGCCAGCCAATTCGCCGATTCCTTCGTCTCCGGCGTCATCACGCTGCACATGTCGATCAGCCAGGACAAGCTGGCCGATATCACCGCGATGATGGATCCCGAGCGCGAGAAGGTGATCTATCTGCGCATCGCCCGCCGCGCCGCGATCGACGGCCTCAGCGACTTGTCGGCCTTCGCTTCCGCTCGGGCCGAGCACGGCCGCGATGGCAACACCAACCAGGGCGATCCGCGCGCCGAGCTTTACTCCAGCCTGTCCACGGTGACTTCCGGTACGATCGAGGACGTGCGCACCAAGCTCGGCAAGATCGACCGCAGCAAGCTGTCGGACGGTGACCGTGCCCTGCTCGATGCCGCCCAGGCGATCGCCGGCGAGGTGGTGGCGCCGCCGGCTTCCCCTCCAGCCGTAAGTCCGGCGTCTCCGGACACTGCGCCACAGCCCAAACCCGAGGTCGCCGCCGCACAGGCTGCCGACGAGGCGGGATTGCCGCCCGTTGAGGGTGCCGTCGCCGAACAGCCTGCCGTCGCGCCGTCCGGTGGGACTGCGGCCGCTGCCCCGAATGCGCCGGCGCCTTCAGCCGATTCGGCGGCGGTCCTGCCTGCATTGGCGCCGGCAAGCTCTGCCGGTCCCGACACGACCGATCCGACCGACGCCGCCATGATGAAAACCCGTCGACAGCTCGACCTGATCGACCAGATGCTTGGAGCCGCCCCGAAATGACCCCCAGCCTCGGCCCGGCCCTGCCAGGATTTACCGCCGCACGCACGGCGGAGCAGCCGGCTACGCCCGGCAAGAAGGATGATGCCGGTTTCGGCAGGCTGGTGCATGACGGGGCCAGCCAGGCGGAAAAGCAGCCGGCCACCGAGGCCGGCGGGCGCGATGCGCGTTGGAGCAAGCTAGCCGCCGGTCTTGCGGCACAGGCAGGCGAGGACGAACCGCTGCCGCCCGGCAAAGGCAGGACCACGCCGACCGGATCGACGGCTGCGAACTCCACGAAGGACGGCAAGGACGTTGGGGCGGACGAGGACACCGATACCGAAACGCCGGCGACCGACGCCGGCGCAACGCCGCTCGACGACCATCTGCCTCTGCTGATGGCGTTTCATGATTTGCGCCATTTCTCGACATCGGCCAAGTCAGCCGATGCAAGCGAGGACGGACAGGAACCGGCGCTCAGCGGGCAGGTCCTGCCGAAGGCCTATCGGGCGATATCCGCCGCTGGGCAGGACGACCTAGAACCGATGCCGAAGCCCGAGCGGGTCTCGCTCGTCGACGGACCGCTGACGACGCTTGAGTCCGCCCGCGACGCAAGCGCCGGCACTGGCGCGCCACGGCGTGACAATGCAATCGCCGCCAGCCCGCTGCCCGAGACGGCGGCCGCCGAGGTGCCGGGCGTTGAACCGAAGCAGGCGGCGCCGCAGCTGAAATCCATCGCCGACGTCCAGTCCTCGCTGCGGTCGGAGCCAGGAAAACAGCAATCGGCGCAGCCGCGCGTCGACGTGGTTTCCGAGCGCAGCTTCCCTGCCCCGCCGCAGGCGCAGATCAGTCAGGCAGCACTCAACGTAATCAATGCCGTAGCGGCCGATGTTAGCCCTCAGCAGGCGTTTTCGACTGCCGCCGCGGCCAGCCAGCTGGCCGGCTCTGTTGCCGTTCCGACACATGTGTTGAAGATCGAACTTCACCCGGCCGAACTGGGCATGGTCACGGCCCATCTTCGCCTCTCCGGAGAACAACTCTCGATTGAACTCAAGCCCGAAACACACGACGCCTACCGCCGGCTTTCCAGCGACAGCGAGGCAATCGTCAAGTCGCTGCGCGGACTGGGTTTCGAGGTTGATAAGGTCACCATCATGCAACCGTCAGTGGCCGTTCCGGCTACAACCCGGGCCGATGCAACCGCCACTCTCACCACTGCACCTGGCCGCGAGCAGTCTGCCTTTCAGCCCGGGAACTCCAGCGGCGGCAACGGCGGAGCCGACGGTCAGCAACCAGGCCAACAGTCCGCAAGGGGCAACCATGATGACGCGCAAGCACTCGGCCGCGCCGCTTCGCCTTCTCGCGAGCGCGCTGGCGGCGATATGTTTATCTAGCCTCGCCAACGCCGCGGCTGCCGCCACCAATCCCTGCGAGCCCGAGATCCTGCGCGCCGCCGATCGCTATGGCGTGCCCGCCGGCATCCTTTATGCCGTCGGCCTGACCGAGACTGGCAACAAAGGCAGCCTTCAGCCTAATGCATTGAATATAGAAGGAAAACCGGTCTTCCCAAAGAGCCGGGCCGAAGCGCTCGCTACCTTCGCCAATGCGCAACGCGAGGGCAAGACGCTGATCGATCTGGGCTGCATGCAGATCAACCATCACTATCATTCCTCGCATTTCCGCAGCGTCGAGGACATGCTCGACCCGCGCCAGAATGTCGACTACGCGGCGCGCTTCCTGGCCAGTCTCCATGCCCGCCACGAAACCTGGTCGATGGCCGTCGCCCGCTATCATGCCGGCCCCGACAACGACCCGGCGCAGAAGGTCTATGTCTGCCGGGTGATTGCCAACATGGTCGCCACCGGTTTCGGCAAGTGGACAACCAACGCCCGCGCCTTCTGCAACCCGTAAGCGTATTTTCTGCTTCTAATACGCCCACCGCGCTGCTCTGGGGTTGCCGTTTTGACTTGCCCAGAACTTGCCACGCCAAGCATATCTGGTTGCACGCTAATGCAACCGGCGCGATTCCAGACTCCCAAGAAACTAGTTACAAGAAATGACGGTTGTTCAGGATTCTCGCCAGCGGTTACGCCTTTCTCCACGGGGCAGATGTGCTGATTCGGAAGGCGGGGCCGATGATCGTGATCGTTGACGAGCGAGAGCTCGTAACTGAGGGATACAATTCACTTTTTGATCGCGAGGGCGTCGCCTGCGCAGGCTTCGCGCCCGGCGAATTCGGCGAGTGGGTGAACTCGGCCGCCGACACCGATCTGCGTTCGGTGCGCGCCTTCCTGATCGGCGACTGCCGTGACGGCGCCATCTCTCCGCGGCAGATCCGAGACCGCACCGGCGCTCCGGTCATTGCGCTCAGCGAGCAGCATTCCCTGGAAAACACGCTGCGGTTGTTCGAGAGCGGCGTCGACGATGTCATCCGCAAACCGGTCCACATCCGCGAGATCCTGGCCCGCATCACCGCCATCCGCCGTCGCGCCCATGAGGATGTCGCCTACACCGAGATCGGCGCCATGCGCATCTTCATGGACGGCCGCGACCCCGAGATCGACGGCCAGCCGCTGCCCTTGCCGCGCCGCGAGCGCCGCATCCTCGAATATCTGGCGAGCAACCGCGGCCGCCGCGTCACCAAGACCCAGGTCTTCAACGCCATCTACGGCATTTTCGACGAAGAGGTCGAAGAGAACGTGGTGGAAAGCCACATCAGCAAATTGCGCAAGAAACTGCGCGAGAAGCTGGGCACAGACCCGATCGATTCCAAACGCTTCCTCGGCTACCGGCTCGTCTTCTGATGCCGCACCGCGCCAGCCTCGCGCAAGACAGGACGCGTAGCCTCGCTGCCAGTGGCATGGATATTGCGGAGACATCTCGATGAGCCTCTACGGAATGATGCGGACCGGCGTTTCCGGCATGAACGCCCAGGCCAACCGCCTGTCGACAACAGCCGACAACATCGCCAATTCCGACACCACCGGCTACAAGCGATCCTCCGCCGAATTCTCGACGCTGATCATGCCGTCGACGGGCGGCGCCTACAATTCCGGCGGCGTCACCACGACGATCCGCCAGGCGGTCAGCGATCCGGGCGTACTGCAATACACCACCTCGGTCTCCGACCTCGCCGTCAGCGGTGACGGCTTCTTCGTCGTCCAGGACCCGAGCGGCACACCTTTCCTGACCCGCGCCGGCGCCTTCGTTCCCGATGCACAGGGCAGGCTAGTCAACGCGGCTGGCTTCCAGCTGATGGCCTACAGCTTCGCCAATGGCACGCCGGCGGCGACGGTGAACGGTTTCGAAGGCCTGGAGCCGGTCGTCATCTCCGACCAGGGATTGACCGCGACCCCGAGCACCACGGGTAGTTTCAGCGGCAATCTGCCGGCGGGTGCGACACCGGTCGTCGCCGCCAACCTGCCCTCCACCAATTCGGCAGGCGCGCAATACACCTCGAAATCCTCGATGGTTGCCTACGACAATCTCGGCAACAAGAAGCTGCTCGACGTCTATTTCACCAACACCGGCACCGGCACCTGGGAAGTGTCGGTCTTCGATCAGTCGAAGGCCACGGCCGGAACATCGTTCCCCTACGCCGCCGGCGGCTCACTCGGCACGGCCAACCTGACCTTCGACACCACCACCGGCAAGCTGACCGGCGCCACCACCGGCGTTACCTTTACCGTGCCGGGCGGCGCCAGCCTCAACCTCGACCTGTCGACACTGACCCAGCTCGGCACCGGCTTCACCGTTACCGACGCGCAAGTCAACGGCAACGCGCCAAGCACCATCGACAAGGTGCAGATCAGCAAGGATGGCACCATCTACGCCCAGTACAAGGACGGGTCCACCAAGCCGCTCTACAAGATCCCGCTGGCCGACGTGCAGAGCCCGGACCAGCTCAAGGCGCTCCCCGGCAACGTCTACGCGCAAGGCACCGAATCCGGCGCGGTCCGTGTCGGCTTTGCCAATGAAGGCAAGGCCGGTTCGATCATCTCCGGCGCGCTCGAAAATTCGAACGTCGATATCGCCGAGGAATTGACCGACATGATCGCGGCGCAGCGCAGCTACACCGCCAATTCGAAAGTCTTCCAGACCGGTTCCGACCTGATGGACGTCCTTGTCAACCTGAAGAGATAAACCGGGCCTGGCCCGTGAAAGACCAGCATGTCGTTATCTTCCGCATTGAGCATCGCCCAATCGGCGCTTATGAGTACCGCGCGTCAGACGAGCGTCGTCACGCGCAACGTCTCTGACGCCTCCAATCCGGACTATACGCGCCGCATCGGCGTCGTCACCAGCACGGCGCCCGGCGCGCGTTCAATTGATATCCAGCGCGTCACCAACGACCTGCTGTTCCGGCAGAATCTCAGCGCCTTGTCGGCCTATAGCGGCCAGAACGCGCTCTACAGCGGCATGGATCAGCTGGACGTGTCGGTCAACGGCGTAGACAACGCCTCCTCGCCCTCGACGGCCATCGCCAATCTGCAGCAGGCGCTGCAGCTCTACGCCACCTCGCCGTCCAACCAGAATCTCGGCTCCAGCGTCATCGACGCGGCCAAGCAGGTCGTGCGCTCCCTGAACGAAGGCTCCCAGGCCATTCAGGATTTCCGAACCCAGACCGACGGCCAGATCGACACGGCGGTCAAGGACCTCAACTCGCTGCTCGGCCAGTTCCAGGACGCCAACCATGCGGTCATTTCCGGCACCCGTTCCGGCACCGATGTTTCCGACGCGCTCGACCAGCGCGACGCGCTGCTGAAGAAGATCGCGGACTACGTTCCGATATCGACCTTCACGCGCGGCGACAATGACATGGTCATCACCACCGGTGACGGCACCACGCTGTTCGAGACGATACCGCGCACGGTGAGCTTCACGCCATCGGCTGGCTATGCCGCGGGAAGCCCCGGCAACACCGTCTATATCGACAACGTGCCGGTCTCGGCGGGAAGCGGTGGTAACACCACCGCCAGCGGCAAGCTTGCCGGACTGCTGCAATTGCGCGACGGCGTCGCCTCGACCATGCAGAGCCAGCTCGACGAGACCGCGCGCGGCCTGATCACGGCCTTTGCCGAGACCGCGCCCGCGATGCCCAACGCCGCCGGCCTGTTCACCTGGTCCGGCGCGCCGGCGGTGCCGGCCGCGGGCACGCTGGTCAATGGCCTGGCCGGCACGATCAGCATCAATACGGCGATGGATCCAAGCGCTGGCGGCAATCCGACATTGCTGCGCGACGGCGGCGCCAATGGCGCTGCCTATGTCGCCAACACCACCGGCGGCGCTTCCTATTCCAACCTTCTGGTTGCCTATGGCGACCGGCTCGACCAGCCGATGACGTTCGACCCCGCCGCCGGGATTTCGGCAACGTCCAGCGTTTCCGACTACGCCGCCAATTCGATCGGCTGGCTGCAGGGCATGCGCCAGCAGGCTTCGACCGCCGCGGACGCCAAGGAAGCGCTGGCACAGCGCAGTTCCGAGGCGCTATCCAATGCGACCGGCGTCAATGTCGACCAGGAAATGTCGCTGATGCTCGACCTCGAACATACCTATCAGGCGTCGGCCCGGATGATGAAGACCGTCGACGACATGATGACGGCCCTGTTGAACGCGGTGGGATAATCCATGACCTCAGTCTCCTCGGCCGCCCTCACCAACGCCATGCGCTATCAACAGATGCGCATGCAGGCCGACCTCGTCAAAGCCACGAAGGAATCCTCGACCGGCAAGGTCGCCGATGTCGGCCTGGCACTGGGTGGACGCACCGCCCAGTCCGTCACCTTCCAGCGCGACCTCGACCGGCTGAACGTCATCGTCGATTCCAACGGGCTGGTCACCGCAAGGCTTGCGTCGACCCAGACCTCGCTCGGCCAGCTCTCCGGCGTGGCGCAGACCTTCCTGTCCGCCCTGACCACCGCGTCGTCGGGCGACAACTCCGACAGCCTGACCCAATCGACCGGCCAGACGACCATCCAGCAGCTCACCTCGATCCTCAACACCAGCGTCAACGGCGAATATCTGTTTGCCGGCACCAACACCGACGTCAAGCCGATCAACGATTTCACCGCCGCCGGCTCACCGGCCAAGGCCGCCTTCGACGCCTCCTTCGTCGCCAAATTCGGCTTCACGCCCAGTGATCCGGCCGCAGCCAACATCACCACCGCCCAGATGGACGATTTCATCACCAACTATGTCACGCCGCAGTTCCTCGGCACGGGCTGGCAGACCAACATGTCGAACGCCACCGACCAGCAGATCGTCAGCCGCATCGCGCTCAACGAAACCACCGAGACGTCGACCAGCGCCAACAGCGACGGCATCAAGAAGCTTGCAATGGCCGCCGCAATGGTCTCCAGCCTGATGTCCACCAACATCAGCCAGGCGGCGAAGGACAGCATCGTCAGCCACTCGCAGACACTGGTCGGCGAGGCGCTGAGCGGCATCGCCCAGGTTCAGTCCGAAACCGGTATCGTCCAGAAGCGCGTCTCCGATGCCAGCGACCGCATGAAGACGCAGATCGACCTGTTCGAACGCCATATCCTCGATCTCGAAGCCGTCGATCCGGCCACGGCCGCCACCAAGGTCGCGGACCTGACGCAGCATATCGAGACGTCCTTCGCTCTGACAGCGCGCCTGCAGCAGCTCAGCCTGTTGAATTACCTGACCTGAAAACTCCCAGCGGAACGGTAGAGCCGACGATGTACCAATTCTCCTACGCCGACGTCCAAAGCACCTCCGTCTCAGACGCCAAGGACCGTGAGCGCGAACTCCTGACCCGCTCGATCGACATGCTGGCGGCCGCCGCCGCGGCCGGCCAGGATTCGATGGAGGCCGTGGAGGCGCTGAATTTCACCAACCGCGTCTGGACCGTCTTCGTCGAGGATCTCGGCTCCAGCGACAATGCGCTTCCCAAGGAATTGCGCGCCAACCTGATTTCCATCGGCCTGTGGCTGCTGCGCGAGGCGGAGGACATCCGCCAGGGCCGCACCAACAATTTCGAAGGGCTGATCGAAGTGTCCCAGATCATCCGCGACGGCATTCAATGAGCAACACGCTGAAGATATCGCTGAAGCCCAACGAGAAGATCTACATCAATGGCGCCGTCATCCGCGTCGACCGCAAGGTCACCATTGAACTGATGAACGACGTGCAGTTCCTGCTCGAAAGCCATGTGATCCAGGCCGACCAGGCATCGACGCCGCTCAGGCAGCTCTACTTCATCGTGCAGGTCATGCTGATCAATCCCGCTGGCGCCGATGAGGCCCGCGAAATGTTCCGCCGCTCGCTGCCGCTGCTCATTGCCAGTTTCGAGGACGCCGAGATCTGCAGTGCACTGAAGCAGATCGACCGCATGGTCGGCGAGGATCATATCTACGAGGCCTTGAAGGCGATCCGTTCGCTCTATCCTCTCGAACGCCGCGCGCTTGGCGGCAATGACGATGTTCCGGGCGCGCCGCGCCCACTGGCCGTGGGAGCACGCTACTAATGACCGTGGACATGACGACGACGATACCGGTTGGCGCCAATTCGACCACCACGTCGACCTCCAAGACCGCTGTCGACTACCAGTCCTTCCTGAAGCTTCTGATCGCCGAGATGAAGAACCAGGATCCGACCAAGCCGATGGATTCGACGCAGTACGTCGCCCAGCTCGCCACCTTCTCGCAGGTCGAGCAATCGGTGCAGACCAACACCAAGCTCGACCAGATCATGCAGTCCTCGGCGCTGTCACAGGCCGACGCGATTATCGGCCGGACGATCACGTCGGCCGACGGCAAGACCACCGGAACAGTGGCTTCGGTGACGCTCGCCAGCAGCGGACTGATCGCGGTGCTGCAGGATGGTACGCAGGTCCCCGTCGGCGCAGGCGTGTCGATCAAGCCGGCAAGCTAGGCCAACCTCTGACATGAACGAGGCCGACGCACTCGACATCGTCCAGTACGCGGTGTGGACGGTGCTGACCGCGTCCGCTCCAGTTGTGCTGGTCGCCATGGCGGTCGGCATCGGCATCGCCCTCATCCAGGCGCTGACGCAGATCCAGGAAATCACCTTGACCTTCGTGCCGAAGATCGTCGCCATCATGTTGGTGGTGGCGCTGACCGGTCCGTTCATCGGCGGCCAGATCTCGGCCTTCACCAACGTCATCTTCGAGCGCATCCAGAACGGGTTCTGAAACCGTCTCGGAAGGGCGCAGCAACGTTCCAGCGGAACTGCCTGAAAGCTGCGCCGCTTGCAGCCAGCCCGGTTCCGGCTAGATTGCCATGCAGGCCACTCCCGGCCAGGCGATCCTTCTGTCCCAATGGCCTGTCGAAATCCCCTGAACCAACCCAGACCGACCGGCGGACCATGTGCGGCATAGCCGGCGTCTGGCGTAAGCGGAACCCGATCGGCGGCGGCGATCTCGCCGATGTCGGCCGCATGATGCAGGCACTGGCGCATCGCGGCCCCGACGACCATGCCAGCTGGAACGACAGCCGGCTGGCGCTCGGTCACCGGCGGCTGTCGATCATCGATCTCTCGGCGCAGGCGCGCGAGCCGATGCTCACCGCCTGTGGCCAAGGCGTGCTGGTCTACAATGGCGAGGTCTACAATTACCGGGCGCTGCGCGCGACACTTGAGGCTGAAGGCAGGCGGTTCCGTACGGTCTCGGATGCCGAAGTGGTCCTCGAAGCCTTGCACCACTGGGGGCCGGACAAGGCCATTCCGCTGTTCGACGGCATGTTTTCCTTGGCCTATTTCGACGCACGGGCCACCACGCTCTGGCTGGCGCGCGATCGCCTCGGCATCAAGCCGATGTCGGTGGCCGAGACGAGTGAGCGGATCCTCTTCGCCTCCGAAGACAAGGCGATCCTTGCCTGTGACGGCGTCGCACGGGCCATCGATGCGCGCGAGATCACCTTGCGGCTGGCCTGGCAGAGCCGCGACTCCAGTTCCAGCCTGTTCGCGGACATAGAGCGGCTGCCGCCGGCGGGCCTGTGGAAGATCACCGACGCCGGCATCGAGAAGCGCTGTTTCTGGCATGTCCTCGATGTACTCGACGCCGCCCGCATCGCCGGCGACACCGCCACCGACGCAGAGCACATGGCAACCTTGGAGACGTTGATCCAGGACAGCGTCGGGCTACACTGCATTGCCGACACCAGCCTGGCCGCGGCCTGCAGCGGCGGCGTCGATTCCGGTCTCGTCACGACGCTGGCGAAACGGTTCAGGCCGGAAATGACAGCCTATGTCGTCGACCCGCGCCAGGGTCACAGCGAAGCCGACGCCGCCGCACGCACCGCCCGCCATGCCGGTGTGCCGCTGAACAGAGTGCCCGTCGACAAGGACCGGTTCCTCGAACTCTGGCCAAGGACCATCTGGCACCTGGAAAGCGATGGCTGGCACGCAAGCCATGCCTGCCTGCTGGCGCTTGCCGAGCAATGCCGGGCCGACGGCATCAAGGTGCTGTTGACCGGTGAAGGCGCCGACGAGCTCTTTGGCGGCTACGACTGGCAGGAAGCCAGCATGCGGCCATGGCGGCCCTGGTCATGGCCGCAACGGCTGTTTCGCTCCAAGGCCCGGCTTGCCCGCAGGTTCGAGCGGCTGCGTCATGCCCCCTTCCGCACATCGGTCGCGGGTAGCCATAGCTGGGACCGCAACATCGTGCTCAGGGCGCTGTCGCCGGAACTGAATTTCCTTCAGACCAAGATCTTCGACCGGCTCGAGCCGGTCGCCTCACTCAGCGACCGCGCCTTCCTGGGATGCTGCCTTCACGACATGTACGCGCATCTGCAAGACCTGTTGAACAGGCATGACCGGCTCAGCATGGCGGCTTCGGTGGAGCTCAGGGTGCCGTTCCTCGAAAACCGTCTGATCGACTTCGCGATCCATCTGCCGAGGCGGCACAAATACCGCCACAGCCAAGGAAAATGGCTTTTGAAGAAAGTCGCGGAAAGACACATTCCGCTTCAGAACGTGAACGCCCGCAAGAACGGCTTCCAGGTATCGGCCAACTTCACCGCGGGCACAGAGGGTCTGCTGCGCGCAGGCTTGCTGCGCGACGTGATGAAGTGGCCCGCAGCTTCGGTCGAAGACCTGATCGACCTGGCAAAGCGGGACCAGCCGTCGCGGCTGCGGCTGGTCGGCATGGAGCTTTTCCTTCGCCTGCACGCCGACGGCCAGACCACCGGCCACCTCACCGAAGCGCTGCATGTAGCGGTCAACGACGCGCGCCGAAACCATGTCCCGCGGGCCAATACCGGCGTGGCCCTCCTCTATCCCCTCGTTGGACCATGATCTTGTGCGCATGACATTCGCCCTTTGCGGCGCGATGCCATAGTTTCGGCAAACGATGCGGAGAAACCGCAAGGATCAGCACGCCGAGGCAGGAACCCATCCATGATTGACGAGAAACCGGATAGCGAAGGCGTTTCGGCGCTGGCGCCGTTCCGGCATGGCATTTTCCGCGCCGTCTGGGCCGCAAGTCTCGTTTCCAATTTCGGTGGCCTGATCCAGGGCGTCGGTGCCGCCTGGATGATGACGACGATCGCCACCTCGCCCTATCAGGTCGCCCTGGTCCAGGCCTCGACCACTCTGCCGATCATGCTGTTCGCGCTTGTCGCCGGCGCCATCGCCGACAGCTTTGACCGGCGCAAGGTGATGCTGGTCGCGCAGACCTTCATGCTGGTCGTTTCGCTGCTTCTGACCGTATTCACCTACTACAATCTGCTCACGCCCTGGACGCTGCTCGCCTTCACTTTCCTGATCGACAGCGGCACCGCGCTCAACAGCCCGTCCTGGCAGGCGTCCGTCGGCGACATGGTGCCCCGCAACAAGGTGCCCGCCGCCGTTGCGCTGAACTCCATGGGTTTCAACCTGACACGCAGCGTCGGCCCGGCGATCGGCGGCATCATCGTCGCGGCTGCCGGTGCCGCGGCCGCCTTCGCGGCGAACGCGGTCAGCTATATCGGCCTCATCATCGTGATGGCGCGCTGGAAGCGCGACGTGCCGGCATCGACCTTGCCGCGCGAATCGCTGGGCGCGGCCATGGGGGCCGGCCTGCGCTATGTCGCCATGTCGCCCAACATCGGCAAGGTGCTGGTCCGGGGCGCGGCCTTCGGCTTCAGCGCCGGCGCCGTGCTGGCGCTGCTGCCGCTCGTCGCGCGCGACGTCGTCAAGGGCGACGCCTTGACCTACGGCATCATGCTTGGCTCCTTCGGCATCGGCGCCGTCGGCGGAGCACTGATCAGTGTGCGGCTGCGGCAACTGCTGTCCAGCGAGACGATGGTGCGCTGCGCCTTCGCCGGCTTCGCCGTCTGCGCCTTCAATGCCGCGCTCAGCCATCACGCCTGGCAGACCTCGCTCGGCCTGCTGGTCGGCGGTGCCTGCTGGGTGATCGCGCTCTCGCACTTCAACGTCACGGTGCAGATGGCGACGCCGCGCTGGGTGGTCGGCCGTGTGCTGTCGGTCTACCAGACCGCGACCTTCGGCGGCATCGCGCTGGGCAGCTGGATCTGGGGCGTCGTCGCCGATGCGCATGGCGCTGAGACGGCGCTGATCGCCGCCGCCATCACCATGCTGGCCGGCGGCGCCATCGGCCTACTACTGCCGCTGCCGCAGCAGCAGGTGCTGAACCTCGACCCGCTCAACCGCTTCAAGGAACCGCATCTCGCGCTCGACTTGAAGCCGCGCAGCGGTCCCATCGCCATCATGATCGAATACATCATCCGCCACGAGGACGAGGCGGAATTCCTCGCCACCATGGCCGAGCGCGGCCGCATCCGCCGCCGCGACGGCGCCCGCAACTGGACGCTGGCGCGCGATCTCGAGAATCCGACGATCTGGATCGAGCACTACCACACGCCGACCTGGCTCGAATATGTCAGGCACAACGGCCGCATCACCCATGCCGACGCCATGGTCGGTGACCGCTTGCGGGCGCTGCACAGCGGCGACGAGCCGCCGCGCGTGCGCCGCGTCATCGAGCGCCCGACCACCGCCGGCACCGCGCTGGTGATGGCCAAGGGGCCGATCGAGCACTGATTCTGTCTGGCTGATAGCAGGCTGTCAGCCGGCCGATTGGATCATGTAGAGCTTGCGCGTGGTTTCCCGGATCCGCCATTCGCCCTTCCATCCCTGCGGCAGCACGAGAAGGTCGCCCGGCCCCAGCTCGCGCGTCTCGCCGTCGGCGCGGCTCACCTCCACCCGCCCCGAGATGATATGGCATATCTCCGACGACGCTGTGCGATCAGCAGTGAAGCGGCCGGGTGTGCACTCCCAGATGCCGATATCGACGGTTCCGTCCGGCGACTGGAAGAACGAGCGTACCGCCTCGACCTGATTTCCCTCGATGCTGGTCGGCTTGGGTGAGAACGTGCCGATATCGGCCTTGGCGAGATCGTGGAAGGTCGAAAGGTCGATCAAACTGGTCTCCATGAACAAATCAATTCCAGGAAAAGTGTCCAGCGGTTTTCCGTCCGGAATTGCGTAAAGACAAATTCAGTGGCCCGTGATGCTGTCGGCGAGCGCGGCCAGTTTCGATGTATGAGCAAGCCCGGCGGCCTCGCGCCCGTCAGCGATGCGATAAAGCTGGTACATCGAATGCACGCCGAGCCACCGGAACGGCTCCGGCTCCCATGGCCTGACCTTGCGGTTGACCCAGGGCAGGCGCGTCAACTCCGTGTCCTGGCCAAGGATCAGGTCGGCAAGCGTGCGCCCGGAAAGATTGGAGCTCGACACGCCAAGCCCGACATAGCCGCCGGCCCAGCCGATGCGGGTCGCGGGATCGAGCCCGACCGTGGTGCACCAGTCGCGCGGCACGCCGAGCACGCCGCACCAGGCATGCTCGATGCGGCAGTTCGCCGTCTGCGGCAGCAGCGTCGTCAGGATCTGATGCAGCTGGTCGATCGTCGCCTGCTGCGTCTGCCCATTGACGTCGGTGCGCGAGCCGTAGCGATAGGGCACGCCGCGCCCACCCATGGTGATGCGCCCCTCGCGCGTGCGCTGGGCATAGCAATAGGCGTGGGCGGCGTTGCCGAGAAGCTCGTGACCCTCCCAGCCGATCTGGCGCCAAAGCGCCTCCGACAGCGGCTCGGTGACGATCTGCGCGCTGTTGAGCGCCAGCCAGGTCCGTTCCTCGCCGGGGATGCCTGCTGTAAAACCCTCCGTCGCGCGGATGATGGTTTCCGCCCGCACCATGCCGCGGTCGGTGGTCACGCTGCCCTTGGCGATGGCCGTCACCGTCGTCTGTTCGTAGATCGGCACGCCCAGCCGTTCGACGGCGGCGGCAAGCCCGCGCACCAGCTTGGCCGGCTGCACCCGCGCCTGGCCGTGGACGACGAAGCCGCCCATGACATTGCGGATGTTGATGCGCGCCCGCGTCGCCGCTTGATCCAGCATTTCGACGCGGTCCGGATCGACATCCCAGGCGCGGATCGTTTCGCACTCTTCGCGCGCGCGTTCGAGCTGCGCCGGGTTGGTGGCCACCGTCAGATTGTCGACGCGGCGGATATCGGCATCGATCCCCTCCTCTGTCGCCACCCGGATCACCTCGTCGACGCAGCCCGCCATCGCCGCCTGCATGGCGCTGACACCTTGCCGGGTCGAGGTCTTGAGATATTTTTCACGCGACCACGAGAACCCACCCGACAGCCAGCCGCCATTGCGGCCCGAAGCGCCGAAGCCGGCAAACTTTCGCTCGATCAGCGCGATGCGCAGCGAGGGCCTTGCCTTCTTCAGATAATAGGCGGTCCACAGCCCGGTATAGCCGGCGCCGACGATCGCGACATCGACCTCGATATCGCCTGATAAGGGCGGCCGGGGCGTGGGAACCCCTCCTATATCCGCATACCAGAACGATATGTCGCCGTTGCGCTTGGCTTGCATGGGGTGACTTTCAGATGGGGAGCGGGATCAGGTGAGCGTGGTGTCGGCGGTGCTGTCGTCGGCCAGCAGCTTGGCGTCGGCGCCGTGAAAGCAAAGCTCCACTGGTTCGCCCAGGCCAAAACTTTCGCCGGTCAGCGGTGAGCGCACGATTGCGGCGGAGCCATCGGCCAACTTCACTTCATATTTCGATTCCGAGCCGAGATAGATGGCCTCGGCGATCGTCCCCGACAGACGGTTGGCGCCATCGGCAGCATTTTGGCCGGGTCGGCGGATGGCGAGCTTTTCGGGACGCAGCAGCATCACCGGCCTGGCATCCCCGTTGATGCGCGTCGATGCCGTTACCGTCTCGCCGGCTATGGTCAGCGCGGTGCTTGTGCCATCGCTTCGCGCCTCGCCACGCAACACGGTGGAGTCGCCGATGAAGCGGCCGACGAACAGCGTCGCCGGTTCGTCATAGAGCTGGCGACCGGTGCCGACCTGCTCGATGCGCCCGCGATTGAACACGGCGATGCGGTCCGACAGCACCAGCGCCTCCTCCTGGTCGTGTGTCACATAGACGAAGGTGGTGCCGAGCTCGCGGTGGATGCGCTTGATCTCGAGCTGCAGCCATTCGCGCAGCTTCTTGTCGAGCGCGCCGAGCGGCTCGTCCATCAATAGCAGCGGCGGGTCGAAGACGATGGCGCGGGCCAGCGCCACCCGCTGCTGCTGGCCGCCCGACAGCTCGCTGGGATAGCGATGCGCGAAGTCGCCGATCTTGACCATGTCGAGCGCTCTGGCCACGCGCGCTTGCCGTGTGGCCTGGTCGACGCCGCGCAGCGTCAGCGGATAGGCGACGTTGCGGCCGACGCTCATATGCGGGAACAGCGCATAATGCTGGAACACCACGCCGATGTTGCGCTTGTGCGCCGGCACGCCGACGACGCTTTTCTCGCCGACCAGCAGGCTGCCGCTGGTTACGTCGGTGAAGCCGGCAATCACGTTGAGCGTCGTCGTCTTGCCCGAGCCGCTGGGGCCAAGCAGCGTCATGAACTCGCCGGGCTCGATGCGCAGCGACACACCGTCCAGCGCCTTGAACGTTCCATAGGCCTTGCTGACGGTGGCGAGGTCGATCGCGGCGCCCCGATTTTCCGCTCTCGGGTTCATAGGCGTCCTTTCCGCTCGCGACCAAGGAGAAGCATGCCGCCGCCGATCAGGAGTGTCGTGGCGAACAACAAGATGGTGCCGACCGCGGCCACCGTCGGATCGGCATCGCGCGTGATCGAGGAGAATATCTGCACGGGCAAGGTCTTGAGGTAGGGGTTGGTGATGAACAGCGACACGACGATCTCGTCGAAAGAGGTGGCGAAGGCGAAGAGCAGGCCGGACAGGATGCCCGGCAGGATCAGCGGCAGCGTCACCGTGCGGAACGCGGTCAGCGCTCCCGCGCCTAGGCTCGCCGCCGCCGTCTCGAGGCGCCTGTCGAACACTTCGAGGCTGGCGGAGACCGCGATCAGCACGAAGGGCAGTGCCAGGATGGTGTGGGCGAGCACGAAGCCCAGCAGCGTGCCGACCAGGTGGGTATCGAGATAGACGGCATAGATGCCGATGGCCAGCACCACGCCCGGCACCACCATCGGCGTCAGCATCAGCATCCGCAACAGATTGGCCGGCCCAGCCTTCATGCGGTCAAGGCCGAAGGCCGCGAGCGTGCCGAGCACCGTCGCCAGCACCGCCACCACCGAGGCGACCTTCAGCGAGTTGAGGAAGCTCGACGACCAGTCCGGATTGGTGAAGAAGTTCTGGTACCACTGCCAGGAGAAGCCTTGCGGCGGAAAGGCGAGCGACTTGTTCTCGTTGAACGACATCGGCACGACAACCAGCGTCGGCGCCACCAGCCATATCGCCACCAGCAGGCAGACGAGGCCGAGGATCACGCGGGTGAGCGGCTTGATCTCCATTAGCGCCGCCCCGCTTCCCGGTACCGCGAACGCATCACGGGTGCTGCAAGCGCCAGAAGCACAAAGGTGGTGACGAGCAGCACCACGCCCATGGCACCGCCGCGACCCCATTGCAGCAGGCTGAGCACCTGCGTCTGCACCAGCGTCGACAACATGGTCGAGCGCGGTCCGCCGAGCAGCGCCGGCGTGATGTAGAAGCCCAGCGCCAGGATGAAGACGATGATGGCGCCGGCATAGACGCCGGGCAGCGACAGCGGCAGGTAGACGGTGAAGAACGCGCGCGAAGGTCGTGCACCCAGGCTTTGCGCAGCCCGCATCAGCCTGAGGTCGATGCCCTTCATCACTGAATAGAGCGGCAGGATCATGAAAGGCAGAAGCACCTGCGCCATGCCGATCACCACCCCGGTCTGGGTCCGGATCAGCCTTATGCGGTCAAAACCGGCCGACCTCAGCAGCGAATTGATGACGCCTGAATCCTGCAGCAGGATCACCCAGGACAGCGTGCGCACCACTCCGCTCACCCAGAACGGGATGAGCACGCAAAGCACCAGGACGAGCCGCACGCGCGGCCCGACGGCGGTCATCAGATAGGCATAGGGATAAGCGCAGATCACGCAAACGATCGTCACCCAGGCCGAGATGGTGAAAGTGCGCTGCAGTACCGTGAGATTGATGGGCGCGCCGAAGAACCAGACGTAGTTCTGCACGCCCCATTCCGGCTCCGACAGACTGCGCACAACGATGGTGAACAGCGGATAGCCGATCACCGAGATAAGCAGGATCAGCGCCGGCGCCGTGAGCGCGAACGGCCGCCATGCCCGTCCCGGCCGCACATCGGCGGCGGGTTGGAGTGGAAGCTCAGACGCGCTCACGATCTGCCTCTCATTCGCTGGTTCAGTTGCCGGCCATCAGCGCCGACCACTTCTCCTGCGCCACCGCGAAGTTCGGGACCCAGAACTTGAAGTTCTGCTTGTAGCCCTGCTTCTGGCGATCCGGCGTGTTGGTCAGGAAGGCGGCGACGGAAGCGTCGACCTTGGGCTGCGCGTCGCTGTTGATCGGCGTGTAGGAGGTCTTCTCCGCCAGGATTTCCTGCGACTGCTTGCCGAGATAGGCATTGAGCAGCGCGTAGGATGCGTCCGTATCCTTGACGCCGACCGGGATCGTCATCTGGTCCATCACCACCAGCCAATCCTGCCAGGCCGGCGCATATTTGGCGCCGTTCTTGACCGCGGTCATGGCACGGCCGGTCCACATCATCAGCATGTCGGCTTCGCCCGATTCCGCCAGCTGCTGCGATTCAGCACCTGTCTTCCAGAAGATGGTATCGGGGCCGAGCTTGCGGACCACATCGATGGCCTTGTCGATATCGGCCACCGTCATCGCCTTCGGGTCGCCGCCGGCAACCTTGAGCGCCTGTTCGAGCAAGCCGCCCGTCGGGCTGCCGGAGCCGTCGATTCCGCGCACGCCCGGGAACTTTGCCGTGTCGAAGAAGTCGGCCCAGCTCTTGGGCGGATTATCCTTATACTTCTCCTTGTTGTACATCAGCACGACGCCGTAGTTCATCGCCGGCACCGAGCATTCGCCGACCTGGCCTTCCGGGATTTTCGAGACGTCGAGCTTCGTCAGATCCAGCTTCTGGAACAGCTTGCCGCAATAGACGTAAGGCGGCAGGTCGTCGGTATCGACGACGTCCCAAGTGACATTACCGGACTCGACCTGCGCCTGCAGCTTGGCGATCTCGGTCGGTCCGTCATTGAGCAGCTTGACGCCGGATTTGTCGACGAACTCCTTCAGCGCCGCAGCCTGGCCGTCCTGGTAGATGCCGCCATAGGAGACGAACGTCAGCGTCTTGCCCTTGAGCGAACCTTCCTTCACCGCGCCGGCGACCGGCTTCTCCTGCGCCATCGCGGCGGTGCCCAGAAGACCAAGCACCATCACCGCGCCAAGCGCCAGACATCTCGATTTCAGCATGATTGTCATTCTCCCATTACTGCCCGCGTTTTGGATAGGACCTACCTGGCCGCGAGCGGTTTCCAGGCCGTGTATTGATCGAGCTCGGCGCGCACCGAGGTCGGCGGCGCGATGATCCACATCACTTCGGCTCGGCCACTGCCGATGTTCTCTGAGCGATGCGGTGTCGAGGTCGTGTATTCGATGCTGTCGCCCTCTTCGAGCACGTGGCGCGCCTCGCCGAGCGAGACCTCGACGATCCCGCGCAGCACGACGAGCATCTCGTGCGCGTCGCCATGGGTGTAGCGATCGGGCCCGGTCGAGCCGCCAATGTCGAATTCCCCGACATAGACTTCCATGTCGCTCAGCGGCGGCCGTGACAACAGCATCTTGCGGCAGCCGTCGCTGGGCGGCAGGCTCGGCCGCTCGCTTCGCCTCAGGACGCCATGGTTTTGTGCCGTGCTTTCCTCGAACAGCATGGCGACGCTGACGCCGAGCGCCGAAGCCATCTGGTTGAGCGAGGCGGTGCTGGCCCCGGTCAGGCCGCGTTCGAGCTGGCTGATGAAACTGGCGCTCGTCCCGGTCGCCTCCGCAAGCTCCCGCAAGGACAGCCTACGGGCGAGGCGAAGGCTTTTGAGGCGCATGCCCAGCACCTGATGGGCATGCGTCGCGGCCGGTGCGTCGACCGTCTTTATCGAAGCCTTGTCGGACCGCCTGCGCATGCCGTCTCCTCACCGCACTTAACACTATGTACAGTACCACTGTACACTTGGCAAGCCGCGCACGGCGCCAGGAGCGCGCCAATACCCGGGCGGCTTGCTCAAATCGGAGGGTGTGTCCATGGGAGCAGGCCGTACCTGCCGGTCGACAAGGGAACGTGGAGAAGAATCCCCTCTACCCCTCGCCCGACAGGTCCCGGCGCGCCTTTTCGAGCTCCTCGGCATAGCGCCGCATCAAGTGCCCCTCGGTTAGCAGACCGAGCACGATGTGATCGGTGAAATCCTCGACGACCGCCAGTTCCTCGGCGCCGGCGCGCTGGAACGTCTCGGCGGCGGCCTGCACGTTCATGCTGGGCACCAGGACGGCATCCTTGTACTGGGCCAGATCGCGCACCGGCACCTCATCACCGGCGGGATCGCTGTGCAGTTCGGCCACGATCAGCACGCCGACATATTCATCGCCCGGGTCGACGGCGATGACACGCTGGGCGGAGCCGAGCGGGATCTGCTTGCGGAAATCCGCCAGCGTCGTCGAGGCATCGATGGTCTTGATGTCCTTGCGCATCATCGAGCCGACGGTGAGGCTGCGCATCCAGCCGACATCGTGGGCGCTGCGGATCGTCTCGCCGCGCAGATGGAAGCGCCAGGTCGAGAACGAATAGCCGAAGGTTTCGCGCACCAGGATCGCCGCCATGATCGAGGCGGCCAGCACGACGCCGGTGAGCGTTAGGTCGCGGGTCGATTCCAGCGCCAGGAATGTCATGGTCAGCGGACCGCCGACGACACCGACGGCAAGCGAGGTCATGCCGACGACGGCGGCGACGGAGGGGTCGATGCCGGTCGCCGGCGAGACCAGCGCCATCACGCCGGCGAACGCCTTGCCGAGCAGCGCGCCGAGGAACAGCGACGCGAAGAACAGGCCGCCGCGAAAGCCCGAGCCCAGCGAGATGGCTGATGCCGCGAGCTTGAGCACGAAGACGCTCGCCACCACGGTCAAACCATAGTTCATGGCGAATTCGCGGTGCAGCGCGCCATGGCCGCTGGACAGGACCTGCGGCGTGATCAGCCCCAGCAGGCCGACGATGACGCCGCCAATGACGGGGCGCAGCGAGGCATCGACCGAGAGCCTGTTGAAACCACGTTCGATCAGCGTCACCAGCTGCATGATGGCAATCGAGGCGGCGCCGCCCAGCAGCCCGAGCAGCAGGAACGGCACGTACTGGCTGGGGGTGAGTTGCGGCAGCCCTGAAAGCTCGAGCGGAAACGGCACGCCGCCGAACATTTCCGCGGTCAGCGAGGCGCAGATCGCTGCCGTCATGACCGGCGCGACATTGGCGACCGAGTAGATGCCGATGACCAGTTCGAAACCGTAGAAGGCACCGGTCAGCGGCGCATCGAATGCGGCGGCGATAGCACCGGCCGCACCGCAGCCGACCAGGATGCGGACATCATTGCGGCGCAGCCTGAAGATGCGCGCCAGCCGCGATGCCAGGCCGGAGCCGACCTGTGTATAGCCGGCTTCAAGTCCGACCGAGGCGCCGAAACCGCTGGAGATCATCGTCTGGCCGGCGATGATGAATGTGTCGGTCAGCGACATGCGCCCGCCATAGAGCGCATTGGCTTCGATCGGATCGACCGGGGTGCGGAATTTACGCAACCGCAGCCAGATCACGCTGAGCCCGAGCAAGGCGCCGCCGACCGCCGGTATCAGCGCCTGCACCGGATTGGCGAGCGAGAACATGCCCGACAGCCGGCCGCCGGGCTGAACGCCGAACAGCAGCCCATGCAAATCCTGCACGATCTGGCTCATCGCGGTCACCAGTATGCCCGCCATGACGCCGACGACGCCGGCCAGGATGACCACGGCGATGCCGCGCGCCTCGAGCAGAGGAATGGATCTCAGAAGCACCGCGCGCAGCCGGCGGGCGTAGACTTGTGGCTGGTTTCTGGAAAGCACCCGGGCGGCTCGGCGATATCAAAAGGGACGTGAGAAGGCTGATACGCCCAGGGATACTGCATGGCAACCGCGATGCCGGCTGCCCGATGTGAGGATCGTTGTCGAACGGTTCAGAGGGCTTCTTTCGATCAATCCCCGAGCGTAGAAGGCATAAGTCAGTCGGCCACCCGAAAATCGGACGACGGATTCGCAGCCCTTGCTCCAGTTTGCCCGCGCAATCGACGCACCGCATGAAAAGTGGTATTTGGGTCCGTCTCTATTTCCCTCAAGGAGGAGAACATGAGTGGGCGGGGGTTCTTTTCGTTAGCTGCTTGCACGATTTTTTTGAGTTCGTCTGCAATGAGCAGCTCAAGCATAGATCTGCCAGTTAAGCAGGATATTTCATACTCCAGGTCTGTTTTGCTCGGTGGCAATGCGGAACAACAGAGCCGGCCGACGGAAGAATTTCTTCAGCTCGCGCAGCAGGACGTCTGCTGCCCAGGCGGTTATCCCTGGTACCGTAATTCAACGAATATGTGTTACGGCAGCTACGAAGATTGCCACGATACCGATGGCGGAGGTTGGTCCTGCAGACAGGTCAATGCCTGCTAGGCCTTCTTAGCATTTGGAGCGCGGCAGGATCAATCTGATGGGCACCGCGCCAAGTCGGCGGCTGTAGACTTCGCTGTGGTTTGTGGAAGCACCGGGGCGGCTCGGCGGCCCCGAAGCCGCTGATCAGGTCGGCGTGGGCTCACCGGCTTCATAGAGCACAAGATTGCGCTCGCCAATGCCAAGCGCCGGCCAGCTCGCGCGCCACTCGGCGATGTGCTGCGAGCGGAAATGAGCGTCGAGCGCGGCCTTGTCGCGCCACACCTCGGTGACCCGGATCAGCCCGGCGTCGAGCACATCGCGCGCATAGGAATATTCGAGGCAGCCATTCTCGGCGCGGCTGCCCGAGATCATGCGCTCCATCACGGGCCTTGCCTCCTCGAAGCTGCCAGGCGGCAAGCGGATGGTGCCGATGATCAACAGCATGGGGTTTCCTTTGTTGCGAGGCATTAGGTTCGGCCACTCTCCCACCCTCGCGCAAGCTTGGCCAGCTACCCTCGCCGGGCTGTCCTATGCGCGGCAGTCTATGGTTCGAGGACTTAAATGGCGATCAGCGAAAGCATCCAGCCCGGCGCGGTGGCCAAGAATGGCCGCGACGTCTTCTTCGCGCTCGGCATCGTCATCATCCTGGCCGTGCTGTTCCTGCCGATCCCGGCCTTCCTCATCGACATCGGCCTCGCCTTCTCGATCGCGCTCTCGGTGCTGATCCTGATGGTGGCGCTGTGGATCCAGCGGCCGCTCGATTTCTCCTCCTTCCCGACCGTGCTGCTCATCGCCACCATGCTGCGGCTATCCCTCAACATCGCCACCACGCGCATGATCCTGTCGCATGGCAATGAGGGCACGCACGCCGCCGGTTATGTCATTGCAGGCTTCTCCAAGCTGGTGATGGCCAGCGACTTCGTCATCGGCCTCATCGTCTTCATGATCCTGATCGTGGTGAACTTCATCGTCATCACCAAGGGCGCCACGCGTATCGCCGAAGTCGGCGCCCGCTTCACCCTCGACGCCATCCCCGGCAAGCAGATGTCGATCGACGCCGATCTCTCCGCCGGCATGATCGACGACAAGACCGCGCAATTGCGCCGCCGCGAACTGGAAGAAGAAAGCTCGTTCTTCGGTTCGATGGACGGTGCCTCGAAATTCGTGCGCGGCGACGCCATCGCCGGCCTCATCATCACCGCCATCAACATCGTCGGCGGCATCGCCATCGGCTATATCAGGCACGGCATGGGCATGGGCGAGGCCGCCGACGTGTTCATCAAGCTGTCCGTCGGCGACGGCCTGGTCACCCAGATCCCGGCGCTGATCGTCTCGCTCGCCGCCGGCCTGCTGGTGTCCAAGGGCGGCACCCGCGGCTCGACCAACCAGGCCGTCTTCGGCCAGCTCGGCGCTCATCCGCGCGCGCTTTACGTGGCGGCGGCGCTGCTTGTGCTGCTCGGCCTGATGCCCGGCCTGCCGCTGTTCCCCTTCTTTGCACTGGCCGGCGGCATGGCCGGCCTCGGCTACATCATTCCGCTGCGCGCCAACCGCGTCCTCGCCGCTGCCGAGGCACTGAAGACCCAGGAAAAGGCGACCAAGGCCGAGGAAGAGAAGAACTCGGTCAAGGCCTCGCTTGCCACCGCCGAGATCGAACTCCTGATCGGCAAGCAGCTGTCCACCCGGCTGCTGGTGTCGCATCAGGAGCTGGTCTTCCGCATGGGCAAGATGCGCAAGAAATTCGCCCAGCAATACGGCTTCGTCGTGCCGGAAGTGCGCGTCGCCGACGATTTCGCCATCCCGCCGAAGAGCTACCAGATCAAGGTGCATGGCACGGTGGTTGCCGAATATTCGATGCGCGTCGGCGAGATCATGGTGCTGCTCGGCAACCGTGACGTGCCCGAAATTCCGGGCGAGGAGATCCGCGAGCCGGCCTTCGGCATGCGCGCCTATTCCGTCATGGAAACCTTCGCCGAGGATCTGAAGCGCGAGAACTACACTTTCGCCGACAACATGTCGGTGCTGCTCACCCATCTCTCCGAAGTCATCCGCAACAACCTGCCGCAGCTCCTGTCCTACAAGGACATGAAGGCGCTGCTCGAACGCCAGGACCAGGAATACCGCAAGCTCGCCGACGAGATCTGCACCACCCACATCTCCTATCCCGGCCTGCAGGCGGTGCTGAAACTGCTGCTCGCCGAGCGCGTCTCGATCCGCAATTTGCATCTGATCATCGAAGCCATCGCCGAGATCGCGCCGCATGTGCGCCGCACCGAGCAGATCGTCGAACATGTCCGCATCCGCATGGCCCAGCAGATCTGCGGCGACCTCTCGGAAGGCGGCGTGCTCAAGGTGCTGCGCCTCGGCAACCGCTGGGACCTCGCCTTCCATCAAAGCCTCAAGCGCGACGCCAAGGGCGAGGTGCGCGAGTTCGACATCGATCCGCGCCAGCTCGAGGAATTCGGCCAGGACGCCACCAAGGCGATCAAGAAATTCCTCGAGGCCGGCGAGCGCTTCGTCCTCGTCACGGCGCCTGACGCCCGCCCCTATGTGCGCATGATCATCGAGCGCTTGTTCACCACGCTGCCGGTGCTCTCCCATGTCGAAATCGCCAAGGGCGTCGAGATCAGGGTGCTCGGGACCATATCGTGAGCGTTCTGTCGCAGAGCGTCGTCATCGCGGCGTTCCTCGCCTTCTGCCGCATCGGCGCCTGCTTCATGCTGATGCCTGGCCTGTCCAGCGCCCGTGTGCCGGTGCAGGTCAGGCTGTTCGTGGCGGTCGCCGCCACAGGCGGCCTGCTCGCCTTCCTGTGGGACCGCATCATTCCCTTCGTCGATCCGCGCCCGCAGATCCTGGTGCCGATGATCATCTCGGAACTCCTGGTCGGCGGGCTGATCGGCGCCATGACCCGGCTCTACATGGAAGCGCTGCGCTTCATGGGCTCGGCCATCGCCATGCTGATCGGCTATGGCGGCTCGGGCGGACCGGCGATCGAGGAACCGGAACCGCAGGCCGCACTTGCCGCCATCATCTCGTTTTCGGCGCTGTTGATGCTGTTCGTCTTCGATTTCGACCACGAGATCGTGCGCGCCCTGGTGGCGTCCTACACGGTCGCGCCGGTCAACGTCTTCTTCAACCCGCAGGCCGCACTGGTCGACATCACCGACACCGTGTCGGATACGTTCTTCCTGGTCATCCGCCTCGGCAGCCCGTTCGTCGCCTATGCCATCCTGGTCAATCTGACGATCGGCTTCGTCAACAAGCTGACCCCGCAGATCCCGATCTATTTCATCTCCCAGCCCTTCGTCATCGCCGGCGGCATGATCATCTTCTATTTCGCCATCGGCACCATGCTGACGCTGTTCGTCGACGGCTTCGTCGACCTGACTTTGGCGAGGTAGCGATGACCACACGCAAGGACCGCCTGAAGAAACTGGTCAAGGTGCAGGAACAGCTGAAGGCGCTGCACGAGACCCGCCACGCCACCTTCCTCGCGGCGGCAAACGCGGCGGAAGCCGAAGCACGCGAATTGATCGGCCATTTCGACCAGGACAATTCCCTGTCCGGCCTGTTCCCCGATCTCTACCACCGCCGCATCGCCCAGGCGGTGGTGCGCCAGGAGACGAGCCTGGAAAGCGCCAGGCAAGAGGCCGGGCTCATCGCCACCGCGAACGCGCGCACCAACATGGTCGAACGCGCCTACAAGGACGTGCGCAACCGCGACGAACGCGAACGCTCCGACCGCGAACGGCTGGATCTGATCGCGCAGAAGCGGAACGAGGAGTAGCGGCGGGAATTCTGGCTATGAACCTCGGTGGGGCATCCTAGGTGAAGTGCGCATGGCTGGTCCGCACCCCTCACCGGCGATTTGGACGCCAACAAGAACGGGTTCCATGCGAGACTGGATGTTGAACCCAGTGACAACAGCCGACCCCACTGTTGTCTGGCTGCCGACAACTCGAATCCCGTGCATCGTCTCACCACCCTGTCCAACTTAAGAAATGGACAGGATCTCAAGCTCACGCTGTCCTACATGGACAACATCGCCAACGGTTTTGCCAATCAGCGCGATCGCAACTGGTGACCCGTGCGATATGGAAGCTTGGGACGGGTTGGCCTCATCCTCGCCAACGATGCGGAAGGTCTGGGTGCGGCCATCATCACGCTCGAAGGTAACGGTGTGACCGAAGGCGATCACTTCGTTGAACGTCGGCGCAGGCATAAGCTGGGCAGTACGGACGCGCTCGGCATAGTAGCGCGTATCTCGAACCGGAACGGCCGACTGCCGTCGCCTTTCGTTGACATCTCCCAGCATGTTGGCGGCCTCGAGCGCCTGCTGGGCGCGAGCCAACTCATCCAGCAGCATCTTGAAGCCCACCTCCGTAACGAGGTTGATCCGATCGGAGATAGGGCGAGCCGGCAGGATGGTTTCCGACGCGGCCTCGGCACTCTCCTCCTTGGCAAATGCTACGCTCAATGATCGGGCTCCGTATGGAACATTGTCAGCAATCGGATAACCCATGGCCGACAATAAAGCTGCAAGAATTTAACAGCAGGCTTTGGCAGAAGCGGATTTGTCGGCAGTGGCCTGAACACCAGACCGGCCCCCTCGGCACATACCCTTGCGGCGCAAAGCGAATATCCGATCCCCACCCCGCATTCCTCCCCCTCCCCGCAAGCCTGCCACAAGCTTGTTGAGGCATGGTCTGGCTAAGGAAAACCGGCAAAAGGCGGACTTTCTTGGCAATTTCTCCACCCAGCGACATCGTGATGGATGTCGCCCGAGCTGCCGATCCGATGGATATCGAGGCTGCCCGCGCCGCGCTGACCAAGCGCGCGGGCGGTGCGGCGGGCACGTTCTCGGTCGATACCGCGGCATCCGTCGATGCCGGCTCGATCCTGTCGCGCGCCACGGCAGACAAGGCGGCGGCGACAGCCGACCCGGCCAAGAAATTCAAGAAGTTCGAGGCGATGGTCCTGCAGACCTTCATCCAGAACATGCTGCCCAAGGACACCGAGGGCGTCTATGGCACGGGTCTCGCCGGCGACATGTGGAAATCGCAGCTCGCCGAGCGCGTCGCCGACGTCATGGCCGAGCGCGGCGGCATCGGCATCGCCAAGTCGCTGCTCGCCGACCACTATATGGACGGCAAGCGCAAGGTGCCGATCGGCCCGGTCTCGAACGGACCGGAGAAGACCGAGATCGATCAGCAAACCCGTCTGTCCACCTCGCTCGTCCAGGAATTGCAGCGCAAGGCCGCCAGGTCGATGACCGGCGACGAGACAACCATAAAAACAGACATCAAGATCTAGACTGGGAAACGCCATGGCCGACTCTTCCGAATTCACCGCCAACCTGCCGGCGCGGACCACCGCGTCGGAGGCTCCTATACCGTTCGCGCGGCCGGGAAACCTTGCCGCCATCATCGGCCGCATCGAGGAGGTGGTCGAGGAAGAGACCGCCGGCATCCGCCGCGATACCGGCTACGACCTCAAGGCGTCGAACGCCCGCAAGAGCCGCTATCTCTACGAATTGACTCGCGCCATGAAGGGGGGCAGCGAAGCCGATTTCCTCGAACAGCACCGCGAAGGCCTGACCCGGCTGCGCCAGAAACTGGCGAAGAACGAGGCGGCGATCCTGGCGCATCTGAGCGCCGTCAACGAGGTTGCCAGCCTGCTGCGCAGCGCCATCCAGCGCGCCGAAACCGACGGCACCTACTCCGCCGGCGAATTCGGCCGGATGAAGGGTTAGAGCATGATCCCGAAAAGTGGATGCCAGTTTTTGGAAAAGATCATGCGCAAACAAAGGGATAGAGCCCCATCCCGATTGAATCGGGATGAAACAGGCTCTAGAGCGCGATGATGTCGGGCTCGGGCTCTGAATGATCAAGGTCATCGCCATCGCGGTCTGGGTCTGCGCCGCCACGCTCGGCGCGGTGTTCTATTCGTTCCAGGCCGCCGGCGAAAGCGGCGTCGGCGAGAAGCCCAAGCCGATGCTGGGCGGGCTGGATTATGTCAAGACCGACGTCATTTCGGTGCCGCTGATCCGCGACTCCAAGATCGGCGGCTATTTCCTGGCCAAGCTGGTCTACACCGTCGAGCCGGAGCAGATAAAGAAACTATCGATTCCGGCCGAGGCGCTGATCACCGATCAGGTCTACAGCTACCTCTATTCCAATCCCCAGATCGACTTCACCAAGAAGGCGACGATCGACCTCGATGCCTTCCGCGCCGCGATCCGCGACACCGTCAACGCCCGCGTCGGCTCAACCCTGGTGCATGAGGTTCTGATCGATCAGGTCAATTTCCTGAGCAAGGACGAGATCCGCGACAACTGGCTGCGCCGGCGGCAGGATGCCACCAGCGCGGCGCCCGAGGCGGCCAAGCCGGCCGAAGCGGATGCGCCACCGGCTCACTGACCACCGGTGCCCGACAATTGCCTGGTGCGGCGATAGGAACCAGTCGCCGCAATTCGCGTTGACGTAAACGTCAATCCAAAGCTATATGCGCCAGCGATTGTATTCGTCTCAGAGACAGCATGGGCTTCGGCCGGACCGAAATGCCCTCCGCGACAGATGCAACCAGACAAGTGCAACGAGACAGGGAGAACAGCGTGAGCGTTCAGGAGATTGCCGAGAAGATCAAGTCTCGCGTGGCCAGCAGCGGGTTTGATCGTTCCGTGAAGTTCGACACCGGCGACGACGGCGTCATCGTCATCGACGGCGCGACCGTTTCGAACACCGATGCCCCCACCGACTGCACCATCAAGCTCTCGCTCGACGATCTCGATTCGCTGATCGCTGGCGACCTGAACCCGACCATGGCCTTCATGACCGGCAAGATCAAAGTCGAAGGCGACATGACGGTGGCCATGGCGCTCAGCCAGCTGATCGGCTGATGGCTGTCGCAAGCCGTACGGCGGCTTGAACAGACATGAAATCAGACAGGGCCGAAGCGCGCCGCATGATCATTTGGACGCGCTTGGCCTTATCGGAACACCGTCTTCAGGACGGCACTTTCGTTCCACGGGCTTCGGCAATCTTGGCACGAAACCTTCGCGCGGCGGAGAACCGCAAGCCGCTCATACCTTTGATTGCGAAATCACCCATTTAGTCTGACCTCGGCTCCAGAAGAGCGGCAAAGCAGCGAGGTCGGTAATGAATTTCCATAGTGTTCAAGCAGTGGCGCGTGCAGTGCTGATCGCTGCCCTGGTTTCGGTGACGGCGGTCGCGGCCGCCGATGAACGTGTCCTGATTTCCTACGAGGCCACACCTTCCCTCGGCTTCGACCTGCCAAAGCTGAAGACGGCCGGCTACGCTGAGCGGGCCGCGTTTTCGGCTGAGGTGCTTGAGAAAATCGTGCCCAAGATCGTCACCAGCATAGGCATCGATCCGGCCGTGCTTGAGACGGAAGTCACACCGGGTGGCTACCTCCTTAAGACCAACGCATCGCTGCAGACCGAGGCCGCGCTCGACGACGCGACCGCCGATCGTCTGGCCGCTGCCTTCGGCTACATTTTCCACCAGCACAGCGTGCTCGTCTCCCGACTGGACGACAGCAGCGGCAGCACTGGCTTCGTCACCGTCCGCTTCCCCCAGGATACGCTCGACGCCACCGTGGCACAGCGTTTCTTCGAAAAAGCCGATGCCGTGGAAAAAGGCCTGGGCGGCGGTTACACCGCCTTTGGCGACGAGCAGATATTCCTCAATGTCGTGGACGGTAACGGCAAGCCCTATAGCGGCCTCGACAATGCCGCGTTTCTGGATGGGCTCAAGCGCACGGCAGCCGCGTTCGGGCCGCCGGCGCCGGAAGTATCGGATTCCGGCACGGCAGCGGCCCGCTTCATCGGCAACGACTGGGACAAGGCCCCCAAGGGCGAGGACTATCTGGCCCGTCTCGGAGGCGCCGGTTCGCCGGCGGTGACAGCACTGGGTTCCATCGCGACCGAGTACGCCGCGCTGGTTTCAGCCAGCGCGTTGCACTTCGGCTGGAACTGACAGCTTGCGGCCGGAGGCCTTCAGCGTGCCGTGCACGCCATCAAGTGCGCCGTCCACCAGTTCCAGCGCCAGCAGGCGGTGCCGCTCATAGGGGCCTGGCATCGCCAGCCTGCCTGTCTTGTCGGCCGAGAAGCCGAAGCGTCCATAATAGGGCGCATCGCCGACCAGCAGGATTGCCGAGTGGCCGAGACGCGCCGCCTCGGCGACGGCGTGGCGCATCAGCGCCGAGCCGATGCCGGCATTCTTGAGCGACGGATCGACGGCGAGCGGGCCGAGCAGCAGCGCTGCCGGACCGCCCTCGCCCAGCCTGACATCCCACAGCCGCACCGTGCCGGCAACGCCGCCCGACGCATCGCGTGCGACGAAGGCCAAGCCTTCCGAGGGCCGGCGGCCGCGCCGCAGCTTCTCCGACGATTTTCTCCGCCGCATCGGCCCCATGGCGCGATCGAGCAAGGCTTCGCGTGCCACGACGTCGGCAACGGTTTCGGCGACCAGGACGAAGGCCGGCGCATGAGCTACGATTTCAACTGACATTTCCATTTCCGCGATCCCTTCACGAGCGGAGATCTGTTCCACAAGCGAACCCGGGCGGGCGACAGGCGCCCACCTAGGATGATCTGATCGGTTCTTCCGAACCGTCAGATCACGTAGGATCGGAGAGGCTCGAAGCCGTTGAACGCGACCGCCGAGTAGGTGGTCGTGTAGGCACCGGTGCCTTCGATCAGCACCTCGTCGCCGATGGTCAGCGACAAAGGCAGCGGATACGGCGTCTTCTCGTACATCACGTCGGCCGAATCGCAGGTCGGACCGGCGAGCACGCAAGGCGCGGTCTCCGAGCCGTCATGGCGGGTGACGAGGGGATAGCGGATCGCCTCGTCCATGGTCTCGGCCAGACCGCCGAACTTGCCGATGTCAAGAAACACCCAGCGCACATTGTCATTGTCGGCCTTCTTCGAGATCAGCACGACTTCCGACTTGATGACGCCGGCATTGCCGACCATGCCACGACCCGGCTCGATGATGGTTTCCGGAATGGCATTGCCGAAATGCTTGCGCAGCGCCGAGAAGATCGCTTGGCCATAGGCCTGGGCCGCCGGCACGTCACGCAAATAGCGCGTCGGGAAACCGCCGCCCATGTTGACCATCTTCAAGACGATGCCTTCCTCGGCGAGCGTCGCGAACACCTTCTTGGCGTCGGCGAGCGCACGGTCCCAGGCGGTCAGGTCGGTCTGCTGCGAGCCGACATGGAACGACACGCCATAGGCGTCGAGGCCAAGGCCCTTGGCATGGCGCAGCACGTCGACGGCCATGGCAGGCACGCAGCCGAACTTGCGCGACAGCGGCCATTCGGCGCCCTCGCCATCGGTCAGCACGCGGCAGAACACGCGCGCACCGGGAGCGACGCGGGCGATCTTCTCGACCTCCTCGACGCAATCGACGGCGAACAGGCGAATGCCGAGCTGGTAGGCGCGTGCAATGTCACGCTCCTTCTTGATGGTGTTGCCGAAGGAGATGCGGTCCGCGGGCGCACCCGCGTCCATCGCCATCTCGACTTCGGCAACGGAAGCGGTGTCGAAGGACGAGCCCATCGCAGCAAGGAGGCGCAGGATTTCCGGCGCCGGGTTTGCTTTCACCGCATAGTAGATCTTGGAATCGGGCAGCGCCTTCTCGAAGGCGCGGAAATTGTCGCGCACGACATCGAGGTCGACGACGAGGCAGGGGCCGGACGGACGTCGGGTGGCGAGGAAGTCGAGGATGCGCTGGGTAGCCATCGGGTTTCTCCAAACACGCCTTTCGGCGCGCACAAGGGTGCGGACGCGGGCTTTCGGCCTCGCGAACACGCGGTCAAACAAAGGCGGGACGAAAATTCCATGGAACCAGCCGGTGGAGACCCCGGAACCATGAAACGCCGTCTCGCGGCGATGGACCTCGGCCTTGCCCGGCTTCGGTCCGCTTTGTCTGCCTTGGCTTGGATTGGGAGAACCCCGTTCCGCACTGCCGGCAATGAAGGTGTGCCTCTTCAGTAACCCCGGTCTTTGGACAACCGGCAGAGAACCAGAAAGGCCCGCACCGTCGTTGCTTCAAGGTGTCCTCGGGCTGGCGGTTGGCCGCTAGACCGACTGGAGGGGTTAGCTCCAGTTACCTTACCGATTTCCCTCACCATTCGAGGATCGGCGGACACCCACAGGCACGTGCGACTTTGGGCAAGCGCGATATATGGCTGGTTGCCGTCACAATCAATAAAAATCGTATCCAAGGTTGTAAAATTTCTGGCATCGAACAATGTTGAGGCAACCGTATCCGGATATCGAACGATGCCAGGCACGCACGGCCCCTATAATGCCTTCCTCGATCTCCGCCAGATGCCGGTGGCCCATGCCGAACTCGGCCCGCTCGCCGGCCTGCGGCTGGCGGTCAAGGATATCTACGACGTTGCCGGCTACCGCACAGGTTGCGGGAATTTGCAGAAATTCGCCGAAAGCCATGCCGCGTCGCGCACGGCACCGGCCGTGCAGGCGATTCTCGATGCTGGCGCGCGCTTCGTCGGCAAGACGCAGACCGACGAACTGGCCTTCGCGCTGTTTGGCCAGAACGCGCATTTTCCGTTTCCAGTGAACCCGGCGGCCCCCGACCGCGTCACCGGCGGCTCGTCGTCCGGATCGGCGGCGGCGGTGGCGGGCAGGCTGGCCGACATTGCCACCGGCTCCGACACCGGCGGCTCGATCCGCGCGCCGGCAAGTTTTTGCGGACTGATCGGGCTGCGCACCACGCATGGCCGCATCTCGCTCGATGGCACGATGAAGCTGGCGCCGAGCTTCGACACGTTCGGCTGGTTCGCCGACGACATCGAGACCTACGAGACGGTCGGCAAACTGCTGCTTGGCCGCGACCCGCACCAGCATTCCCTGGACCGCCCGATATCGCTCCCTTGGCTGGACGAGATGGTCGCCCGCCCCGCGATTGCCGAATATGCCGGCATGAAGGGACTGGCGAGCGCGGTTTTCGGCACGCCGGCGACGTTAACCATGCGCTTCAGCTCTTCCCCTGATGAGCTCTACTGGTGCTTTCGCCGGCTGCAGGCCAGGGAAGCCTGGAGCGTGCATGGCGACTGGATCATCAGCGGCGAGCGCGACCTTGGACCCGGGGTCGAGGAGCGTTTCGGCTTTGGCCGTGCCGTCGATGACCGGACAGTGCAGGCCGAAAAAGTGCGCCGCCTGACCTTCCGCGGCGAACTCGGCGCCCTGCTCGGCAAGGACGGCTTCCTTGTCCTGCCGACGGTGCCCGGCCCGGCGCCCTATGTCGACTCGACGCCGGAGCAGTTCCAGGCCTATCGCGAGCGGGCGCTGCATCTTCTGTGCCTGGCCGGCCTCTCCGGCTTTCCACAGATCACCTTGCCCATCGGCTCGGTTGCAGGCGCACCGTTCGGCCTTTCGCTGCTTGGCCCTTCCGGCAGCGACATTGCCCTGATACGGCTCGGCCGAAAACTTCTCGACGCAGCACAAAGGGCCTGAACCATGGACACACTGACCCGCATGCGCGCCTTCATCGACGTCGTCGAGGCCGAGGGCTTTTCGGCGGCGGCGCGCAAGATCGGCCGCTCCAAGGCGCTGCTGTCGAAATATGTGCGCGAACTGGAGGACGAACTCGGCGCGCTGCTGCTCAACCGCACCACGCGCCAGTTCTCGATGACGGAGGCCGGCCACACCTATTACCGGCGCGCCTCGGAGATCGTGCGCGAGGTCGACAGCCTGGCGGACGCCGTGCGCGAATCCTCCGGCGACGTGCGCGGCCGGATCAAACTGTCAGCGCCACGCACTTTCGCCGACGCACCGATCGGCCAGTCGCTGATCGACTTCGCCAAGCAGCATCCTGACATCGTGCTCGACATCCAGCTCGACGACCGCTTCGTCGACCTGGTCGAGGAAGGCTTCGACCTCGCAGTGCGCATCTCGCGCCTGGAGAATTCGTCGCTGATCGCGAGACGCCTGGCGCCGTTTTCGATAAGGCTCTGCGCCTCGCCCGAGCTGATCGCCAAGCATGGCATGCCGACGCGGCCGCAGGATCTCGGCCACATGCCCTGCATCGTCGACACCAATGGCCGCGGGCTGAACAACTGGGCGTTCAAGGGCGACAACAACGATCAGCTGAGCGTCGCCGTGTCCGGCCCGATCGAGGTCAACAGCCCGATGGCGGCGCGAGCCGCCGCTCTGTCAGGGCTCGGATTTTGCATCCTGCCGGATTTCATCGCCGCGCCCGACCTCAAGAGTGGCCAGTTGGTGACGGTGCTCGACGACCGCATCCTGTCCGGCGGCGGCATCTTCGCCGTCTATCCGCATCGCCGCTATCTGCCGGCCAAGGTCCGCGTTTTCGTCGACTTCCTGGTGCAATGGTTCAGGACGCGTGAGGTCGCTTGACCTGCCTCGGGCTTGTTGTTGCGTGCGTGTCGTAGTCCCAAAACCGCTGCACACTTTTGGGTGACACGCTTTAAGTCTCGTGCGTGTCATTCCCCCAAAACCGCAGCACACTTTTGGGTGACACGCACTGGCGGTCCCATTTTCGCCCCCTTTCTGGTAACTTTCGGTTTCTCGCCAAAGCCAAGGGAATCGCGACCGGGAATGCACCTCAAACGGCACGCAATCATGCTGGCTTCGGCCTTGGCGGCGACCTTTACCGCGACGGGGCCGGCTTACGTGCATCCGCACGTCTTCGCCGAGGCCCGCCTCGACGTGATCCTGTCCCCGGATCACCAAAGTGTGAAAGCGCTGCGTCATCTCTGGCGCTTCGACGACCTGTTTTCGAGTACGGTGATGATGGAGTTCGACAAGAACTCCGACCTGAAGCTTGACGACAAGGAGCTGAAGGATGTCGCCGACACCGTTCATGCCTCGCTGGCCGAATTCAACTATTTCCAGCTCGTCACGCAAAACGGCAAGGACGTGACGATGACGCCTCCACCGCATCTGATGGCCAATTTCGACAACGACCAGCTGATCATCCTGTTCGAGTCCGAGCCCAAGGCGCCGATCAAGCTGACCGGCACGATCGACATCGGTGTCTACGATCCGACCTTCTATACAGCGATCGACTTCACCGAGGATTCCAACATCACCGTTGAAGGCCTGCCGTCGAACTGCACCAGCAAGGTGATCCGGCCGGATCCGGATGAGGCCATCAAGGAAAACCAGAAGACCTTGACGGATGCCTTCTTCAACGACCCGACAGGGACCGACATGAGCAAGATCTTTGCCACCAAGCTCGAACTGACCTGTCAGCCAGAAGGATGAAGCCGGTGACGAAACCGTCCCTGCGTTTGGCATTCGGCCTGTTGGCCCTCGCCTTTGTGTCGATGCATTTCGCCAACGCCGCGCACGCCCAGAGTTCGCTCGGCATCGGCGTCAATGACGGCACGGCCCCGACCACCGGTCCGTTCGCCCACATCCTGATGTGGATCAATCTCAGGCAGCAGGAATTCTACCGCGCGCTGGCGACGGCGATGAAGGCGATGCGCGAGGACAACAGCAAGCTCTGGGTGCTCATCGGCCTGTCCTTCGCCTATGGCATTTTCCACGCCGCCGGCCCCGGCCACGGCAAGGCGGTGATCTCGTCCTACATGGTGGCCAATGAAGTGGCGCTGCGGCGCGGCGTCCTGTTGTCCTTCGTCTCGGCCCTGCTCCAGGGCCTGACGGCGATCGCGGTCATGCTGCTCGCCTATTTCGTCCTGCGCGGCACCACCGTCTCGATGACCGACGCGGCCTGGTTCATGGAGATCACGAGCTTTGCCCTCGTCACCCTATTCGGTGCCTGGCTGCTGTGGCGCAAGCTCGGCCCGTCCATCCTGCGCCTGTTCGGCAAGGCACCCGCCTACAGCCTGTCGGCGGCGCACGCCGGCCATTCGCACGGTGGCCGCTCGCATGCAGGCCATTCGCACGCAGGCCATTCGCATGCCGCGCACAGCCATTCGGCGCATGCCCATTCGCACGCGCTGCACGGGCATGACCACGACCATTCGCATGACCATCACGGCCATGGCGCCCATGATCATAACCACGGCGCGCACGATCATGCGCATCATGACCATGCACATCACGATCACGCGGCGGGCGAGGTCTGTGAAACCTGCGGCCACTCGCATGCACCCGATCCGGCGCTGCTGTCGGGCGACCGTTTCGACTGGCGCACCGCCTGGTCGGCGGTGGCCGCCGTCGGCATTCGCCCCTGCTCAGGCGCGCTGATCGTGCTCAGCTTCGCCCTGCTCAACGGGCTCTGGCTCGGCGGCCTGCTGTCGGTGCTGGCGATGTCGCTGGGCACCGCCATCACCGTCTCGGCGCTGGCGACGCTTGCCGTGACCGCCAAGAACTGGGCGGTGTATTTCGCCGGCGAAGGCCGCATGGGCAACCGCATCCATTCGATCGTCGAGATCGGTGGCGCGGCCTTCGTGTTCCTGTTCGGGCTGCTGCTGCTGTCGGCGAGCCTGACCGGCGCCTGAGTAGCGTCAAGTGTCTGCTCTGAGATTTAGCTCCTGATTCCGTCTGTCAGGCTCTCCAACTTGCCATTTCTCAGAATGGCGAAGAGACTATTTTAACGAGTTGTCGTCTTTCGTGTAAGCGTGTCAGGCTCGTGCGGTATCTCGCAATGAACAAATTCTTCAGGATGTTTTTGTTGCGTATGACGCTCGTCATCCCGGCCGTCGTTGCAGGAGTGGTATTTCGCCCCTTTTGGCGATCTGCCTGGGGACTACCCACATTTGTTTTTCTCGTCTGGGTCGCAACGTCAATAGCAATAATTTGGATGGGAAAAGGGACCCGACATTCCTTCTTTTTCGGGATCATTGTAGGGAGCATTTTTGCATTGTCTCTTGTTGCGGTAGCTCTTACCAACAGCGCACTTGTCGGAATAGGGTTATTGCTGGCTTTGCTTTACGTGGGAGCAAAGACGAAATTCTTCGCGCGGTGGATCGAAGAAGCAAATTTTCGTCCGAAAAAATAGCGCGGCAGCAGATTTCAAACGCCATCCTTGCCGCCTAGTTCATCCTCGATATGCGCGCGGATGATCTCGTCAAAGCTTCTCTCGGCGCTGAAGCCGAGCTCCCTCGACCGCCGCGCCTCGAACCGGGTCGGCCAACCCTTGACGATCGCCCAGATTGTCTCGTCCGGCTCCTCGCGGATCAGCTTCACCACTTTCGGCCCGGCGATGCGCTCCAGCGCTTCGATCTGCTCGCCGACGGTGACGGCGACGCCGGGCATCGTCAGGTTGCGGCGCGGACCGACGGCAGCACCGTCGATCCCGGCCGCATGGATCAGGAAATTCACCGCCGAGCGCGGGCTGGCATGGGTGTGCACGACCGAGCGCGGCACCGGCAGGATCGCTTCTTGCCCGCTCAATGGCTCGCGGATGATGCCGGAGAAGAAGCCGGAGGCCGCCTTGTTCGGCTTGCCGGGCCGCACGCAGATCGTCGGCAGGCGGATGCCGATGCCGTCGAAGAAGCCGCGCCTGGAATAATCGGCGAGCAGCGCCTCGCTCATCTGCTTCTGCGTGCCGTAGGAGGTCAGCGGCGTCGGATGGAACTCGTCCGGGATGACGTCCGGGAACGGCGCGCCGAACACGGCGATCGACGAGGTGAAGACGACGCGCGGCGCAAAGCCCGCCAGTCGAATGGCATCGAACAGGGCGCGGGTACCGTCGAGATTGACGCGGTAGCCGAGTTCGAAATTGGCTTCCGCCTCGCCCGACACGATACCCGCGAGATGGAAGACGACATCCGGCCGCGACGCGACCAGGCTTTCGGCGGCACCTGCCTCGGCAAGGTCGCCGGTATGGGTGTTGATGCTGACGCCGTCCATGGCCGGGGCCTGCGGCGGCACGATGTCGTGCAGATCGAGCGCGGTGATCTTTTCGCCGCGCAACGTGCCGTCCTTGGCCAGCCGGGCGATGAGCTTGCGGCCAACCATGCCTGCGGCGCCAGTGATCAGAATGCGCATGTCAGATATCCCTTACTTGCCCTGATTTTTGCGCTGGCTGCGCGCACGCAGCCAGAACACGAGGAAAAACGCCAGCACGAAGACAATGCCGAAGATGCCGGCGAGCACGGTCGAAAAACTGCCGAGTGCCAGCATCACCGTCGGCAGATAGAAAGCGGCAATGCCGAACAGCAGCATGATCCAGACCGCCGCGATGGCCGCATTGCGCGTGTCACGGTCCATCATGCCGCACCGGAGCGGCGGTCGTTCGTCGGGCTGGGTTTCAAAGCTGGAGAACTCCTGAGGCAGGTCCGATCAATGGTCATCAATCGAGCCTAGTGATGGTGGCTGTGATGCGCGGCCGCATCGTGCTCATGCTCGTGATCGTGCTCGTCACCGTCATCGGCGCATTGGCCGAATTCCGGTTCCACGGTGGCATGGCTGATGCCGTGCTCGCTGGCAAGCCGCTTCTTGATGGAGCTGACCGCCTGATACGCATCGACGCCCTCATCGAGGCAGGCATGCAGCGTCGCCATATTGCTTGACCCATCTAGCGACCAGACATGCATGTGGTGCACTTCGCGCACGCCCGCGATCGTCGTTTCCAGGTCCTTGGCAACCAGATCCCGGTCGAGGCTTGGCGGCACGCCCTCGAGCAGCACATGGGCGGCGGCGCGCATCAGCGACCAGGCCGTCGACAGGATCAGCAGCGAGACCAGCACCGACAGGATCGGGTCGATCGGCGTCCAGCCGGTCGCCAGAATAACCACTGCGGCCACGATCGCCGCCGCCGAGCCAAGCAGATCACCCAACACATGCAGGATGGCGCCGCGCATGTTGAGGCTCTCGCGGTCGCCGCCATGCAGCACCAGGAAGGAGCCGATATTGACCAGCAGGCCGAGGATCGCCACCACCAGCATTGGTCCGCCCAGCACCGGCGTCGGCGTGAGCAGGCGCCCCCAGGCCTCGTAGACGATCCACAGCGCTATGACGAAGATGGCGATGCCGTTGGTGTAGGCCACCAGTGTCTTGACCCGGCCGAAACCGTAGGTGAGCTGGCCGGTCGCCGGACGCCCGGCAAGATGGAAGGCATACCAGGCAAGGCCGAGCGCGATGGCGTCGGCGAGCATATGACCGGCGTCGGCCAGCAGCGCCAGCGATCCGGTGAAGAGGCCGCCAAGCGCTTCCGCCACCATGAAGCCCGCCGTCAGGCAGGCGGCGATCAGCACGCGTTTCTTGTCGGTCGAACCATGCACATGGCCGGCGCCGTGATCGTGCCCATCGTGGTCATGCCCGCTATGGTCGTGGGTGTCCGCCAATGGCAGCTCCTGTCATGCGCCCCAAGCCGGACTTAAGCGCCGAATTCCGCGCGACAATCCTCGAGCCGTCGCTTCTGCTGACCGGCGTCGTCGAAATTGGCCGGGTCGAGCCACGCTTCATAGGCCTTGCGCAGGGCCGGCCATTCCTTGTCGATGATCGAATACCATGCGGTGTCGCGGTTTTCACCCTTGACGATCAGGTGCTGGCGGAAAATGCCCTCGAACTTGAAGCCGAACCGTTCGGCGGCCCGCTTCGACGGCTCGTTGCGGTTGTTGCATTTCCATTCGTAGCGGCGGTAGCCGAGTTCGTCGAAGATGTATTTCATGAACAGGAACTGCGCTTCCGTCGCCGCCGGCTTGCGCGAGATGAGCGGCCCCCAATAGATGTTGCCGATCTCGATGACGCCGTAAGCGGGATCGATGCGCATCAGGGTCTGGCGCCCGGCGACCTTGCCGCTGGCCTTGTCGATGATGGCGAAGAACAGCGGATCCTCGCTGGCCTCGACCTTGTCCAGCCATGGCTGGAAGGCGGCGCGGGTTTCCGGCGGATAGTCGGGCAGCCAGGCGAAGCGGCCCCCGACATCGGACACGGAAGACGCCTCATAGAGCCCGTCACCGTGCTTTGCGGCGCTCAGCGGTTCAAGCCTGACATAGCGGCCGTCGATCGCCTTGCGCTCCGGACGCGGACGTGGCTGCCAATTCGCGAGATTTTCCGACACCAAACACTCCAATCCGTTTGACTTTTGCGGGCCGAAGCTCACAAAAACGCAACCCCACAGTAAGAACCACACGGACGGGAAAAATGCTCCACACGATTTCGGCCTTCGACCGTCTCGGCGAGGAAAATGCCTTCGCGGTGCTGGCGCGGGCGACGGCGCTCGCCCAACAGGGCCGCGACATCGTCAATCTCGGCATCGGCCAACCCGACTTCAAGACACCGCAGCACATCGTCGAGGCGGCGATCAAGGCGCTGCGTGACGGCCACCATGGCTACACGCCGGCCAACGGGCTGCTGGCAACGCGCGAGGCGGTGGTGCGGCGCACGCTGACCACCACCGGCGTCGAAGTGTCGCCCGAGACAGTGATGATCCTGCCCGGCGGCAAGCCGACCATGTTCGCGGCGATCCTGATGTTCGGCGAACCCGGCGCCGAGATCCTCTATCCCGATCCCGGCTTCCCGATCTACCGTTCGATGATCGAGTTTACTGGCGCGGCACCCATCCCCGTGCCGATGCGCGAGGAGAACGGCTTTGCCTTCTCGGCCGAGGAGACGCTGGCGCTGATCACCTCGAAGACCAGGCTGCTGATCCTCAACTCGCCGGCCAATCCAACCGGCGGTGTCACGCCGCGCGCCGAGATCGAAAAGCTGGTCAAGGGGCTGGAGAAGCACCCTGATGTCGCGATCCTCTCCGACGAGATCTACGACGTCATGACCTATGACGGCGAGACGCATTGCTCGCTGCTCGGCTATCCCGAGATCCGCGACCGGCTGATCGTGCTCAATGGCTGGTCCAAGACCTGGGCGATGACCGGCTGGCGCATGGGCTGGTCGATCTGGCCGAACGGCGACAAGAGCGCCCATCTCTACGACAAGGTGCGCAAGCTGGCGGTCAATTGCTGGTCCTGCGTCAACGCGCCGAGCCAGTTCGCCGGCATCGCCGCCATCGACGGACCGCAGAACGACGTCGACACGATGATGCGCGCCTTCGACCGCCGCAGGAAGGTCGTGGTCGAGGGGCTGAACGCCTTGCCAAACATTTCCTGCATCACGCCCAAGGGCGCATTCTACGCCTTCCCCAACGTGTCGAAGACCGGCTGGAAGGCAAAGAAGCTGGCCTCGGCGCTGCTCGACGACGCCGGCGTGGCGCTGATCGGCGGCCCCGATTTCGGCATTCTGGGCGAAGGCTATGTCAGGCTCTCCTACGCCAATTCCGAGGAGAATATCTTGCGCGCGCTGGAGCGGATCGGGGCGTTCCTGGCCAAGTAGACCTCAAAGCAGGCCGGAGCCATTTTCGGATGGCTTGCGGCCGGCCCCGCCATGTCGATGTCATGATCCGTCCGGAGGATCACGGCCAAGACTGTGCGTCTATGTCGGGAACGGTTACGGTCCTGAGATCAGGATCGAACCGGGATGCCCTAGATGTTTTATGCAATCCTTGCCTATCACGTGGAAGATGCGATCAAGGCGCTGACGCCGCAGGAAGATGCGGCGCTGATGGCCGAGCTGCTCAAGATCAACACAAGGCTTCACGAGGCAGGTACGCTTGGACCGTCCGCGCGTCTGGGAGCGACGCAGGATGCCTTTACCTTGCGCGGCCCGGGCGAAGGCACGATCATCGACGGTCCTTTCGCTGAGACCAAGGAACAATTGCTTGGCCTCTACGTCGTCGACTGCGCCACAAAAGACGAGGCCATCGCCATCGCCCGCGACCTTCGCCGCGTCAATCCGACCGCGGTCTACGAGATCAGGCCCATCCTGCTGTTCAAGCCCGGTGTGCCGCTGGCTGGCAAATGAGCCGGCGGCAGCCCTGCCCGCGTCCGCTGCTCACCCACGCCCGACGAACGGCATCTTGGTCGCCATCACGGTCATGAACAGCACATTGGCGTCAAGCGGCAGGCTGGCCATGTGGACGACGGCATCGGCGACGTGCTGGACATCCATCACCGCTTCGGCGGCGATGGAGCCGTTGGCCTGCGGCACGCCGACGGTCATCGGCTGCGCCATGTCGGTCAGTGCGTTGCCGATGTCGATCTGGCCGCAGGCGATGTCATAGGGCCGGCCGTCGAGCGCCAGCGTCTTGGTCAGGCCCGTAATGGCATGCTTGGTCGCCGTATAGGGCACCGAGCCCGGGCGTGGCGCATAGGCCGACACCGAGCCGTTGTTGATGATGCGGCCGCCCATCGGCCGCTGCTTGCGCATGGCGCCGAAGGCGGCGCGGGCGCACAGGAACGAACCGGTGAGATTGACGCCGACAATATCGTTCCACACCTCGACCGGGATCTCGTCGATCGGCGTCGACTTGTAGCCCATGCCGGCATTGTTGAAGAGCAGATCGACGCGGCCAAAGGCTTCCGCCACGGTCTCAAACAGATCATCGACCTCACCGGCCTTGCTGATGTCGCAGGCGACCGCCAATGCCTTGGCCTCGGTCCGGCCGGCCTCGGCAACCGCTGCGTCCAGCACCGATTTGCGGCGGCCGCAGAACACCGTATTCCAGCCGGCCTTGAGCAGCGCCGTGGCAACGCTCTTGCCGATACCCGTGCCGGCGCCGGTGACGATGGCGGTTCTTTGCTCGGTCATGGCAGATATCCTCCGGCAGCGCCGCGCGTGCCTGACTGATTTTCAGGATTTGGCTCGGCAGAAGGCATCGCAAATGACGGCAGCGATGGCAAGCTTAGTGGAATCTGGTTTTCGGAGAAAGCCCAGCAAGGGCCGACAAAAAGGGCGGTCATTGGCGACCGCCCTGATCTGAACCGGGCTTGGGAGGAGGAAAAGCCGATCCGACTGTGTAGAATCATGCGCTTCCTGAGTTAACGAAAGGTTAACGCGGGAAAGACGGCCTGTCCCGATCTGACCTACCAGCGCGGGTTGGGCGAGGTCCCTGCCTTGGTTGGCCCCTTGGCCGCAGAAACCGTCGCCTCGACATGGTCGACCAGCGCATCCGGCAGGCCAAGCCGGCCGGCCAGCAGGTCGAGATAGCCGCGCTCGGCGCGCGTGTCGGGATCGATGGTGAGGCGCGAGGCCGTGTAGAGTTCGAGCTTCTGGGCGTCGGTCTTGGCCCCCGCCACCAGCGTGTCGAGATCGAGCGGGCTTTCCAGCTCGGCCATCAGGAATTTCTCGGCATCGGTATCGATCCCCGACACGCTGAGCTTGCCGGCGATCTTCTTGCGTTCCTCGTCATCGATATGACCGTCGGCCTTGGCCGCCGAGATCATCGCCCGCACCAGGGTCAGCGTGAACTCGTCCTCGCCCTGCGGCGCCTGCGACGGGTGGAAGGCGGTGTCCTTGGGCGGCGGCAGCAATTCCGGTTCGCCGGAAGCGGCCGCCTGCTCCGGCGCGTTGCCGGCCTTGTAGTTCTGGTAGGCCTTGTAGGCGAGCCCGCCGATCGCGGCCAACCCACCGAGCTTCACCGCGGCACCGGTCACTTCGCGGCCGGCACCTGTTCCAAGCAGCACTGCCGCAAGCGCGCCGGCGGCCAGCGGGTTGTCCTTGGCCATCTGCACCGCTTGTCCAGCCTTGTCGCGGACGGTGCCGCTGGTGCCGGGAATTTGCGAGCCGAGCAGATCGTCGAGAAGCTTCTTGGGATCGAACATTCAGTGCCTCCAGCTTTTGCCCGGCCGAACGGGCAGGTTTCGAACGCCGAAGACGTAGGTCCCGAAACCTGACATTGCAATGACAGGCCGCCGCTTTGCGGGAGCTCAGAGCCTTCGATCAGGATCCGATATGCGGCCCCTTGCCCCGCGCTTGCGCGAGCTCGACCTGCCGCTGACGCTCGGCATAGCGCTGGCGGTCTTCGTCGCTACGAGCGTCGAAACAATGCGGGCAAGAGACGCCGGCGGCATATTTCTGCGACGCCAACTCGCTTGCCGTCAGCGGATGGCGGCAGGCACGACAGAGTTGCGCATCACCCTCAGCGAGGCCATGCGATACCGAAACCCGCTCGTCGAAGACGAAGCACTCGCCTTGCCAAAGGCTCTCTTCGGCCGGCACCTCTTCGAGATATTTGAGGATGCCGCCCTTGAGATGGAACACGTCCTCGAAGCCGAGCGACTTCACGTAGGCAGTCGCCTTTTCGCAGCGAATGCCGCCGGTGCAGAACATCGCCACCTTGCGGCCTTCGAGTTCCGCCCGGTGCGCTTCCACCCAGGCCGGGAATTCGCGAAAGCTCGCTGTCGCCGGATCGACCGCGCCCTTGAAGGTGCCGATCGAAACCTCGTAGGCATTGCGCGTGTCGATGACGATCGTGTCGGGCTGCGAAATCAGCGCGTTCCAGGCGGCGGGTACGACATAGGTGCCGGCACTCGCCACCGGGTCGATATCTTCGACACCCATGGTGACGATCTCACGCTTCAGCCGCACCTTCATGCGGTGGAACGGCATATCCGCGGCACTGCTGTATTTGACCTCCAGGCCGGCCAACCCGTCGATAGCCTCGATATAATCGATGAGCTCGGCGATCGCGGCTTCGCTGCCGGCGACGGTGCCGTTGATGCCTTCATGCGCCAGAAGCAGCGTGCCCTTGACGCCGCGTCCGCAGCAGAAGGCCGCGAGCGGCGCGCGCAATTCGTCAAAGGCATCGAGTCGGGCAAACCGGTAGAGCGCGGCGACGCGGACAGGCTGGGATGGAGCGAACGGTGTCATTGTCAGAGCAACTAGACGCTCGTAAAAGCCGATTCAAGGCGAAACGGGGTTTGTGGCCTGTCATGGCGCTGTCGGGGAAGAGCCCGTGAGCTTCCGACGGCGCGTGACATCGCGACACGCCTGGTTTCGTGGACAGGCAAACGCCCGTCTGCTAATCGGTTGAAATCCCCCTTGGTATGGAGAGACAGATGCCCAGCAAGACCGAAAAACTCCTGTCGCTCCTCAATGGCCAGCCGGTCATCCCGGTGCTGAAGATCACCGATGTCGCCAATGCGGTGCCGCTGGCCCGTGCCCTGGCACGCGGCGGCCTGCCGGCGATCGAGATCACGCTGCGAACCGCCGATGCGTTGGAAGCGATCCGTCGCGTGGCGGCCGAGGTCGAGGAAGCCATTGTCGGCGCCGGCACCATTCTGGACGGCAAACAGTTCGATGAAGCAGCTAGCGCCGGCTCGCGCTTCATCGTCAGCCCCGGCATCACGCGAGAGCTTTTGGCGGCCGCCGCCGACAGCGAGGTTCCGCTGCTGCCCGGCGCCATCACCCCCGGCGAGATCATGGCCGCGCGCGAGGCGGGCCTGCGCTTCCTGAAATTCTTCCCGGCCGAGCAGTCCGGCGGCATCGCCTCGCTGAAGGCCTTCGCCTCGCCGCTGGCCGACGTCAAATTCTGCCCGACCGGCGGCATCACCGGCAAGAACGCCGCCGACTACCTCAACCTGCCCAACGTCATCTGCGTCGGCGGCTCCTGGGTTGCGCCCGACGACATGGTCAAGGCCGGCAAGTGGGACGAGATCGAAGCACTCGCCCGCGCTGCCAGCCAGCTCCGGAAATAATCCGTCCTTCGCTCACCAGGGCAACGGACCGTTTTCATCGAAATAGCCGCCGGTGGGGCCGCCGGCCTTGAGCGTCGCCAGCTGCACGATGATCCCGGCGGCCTGCTGTACCGTACGGCCGCCTCTGTGCGCATTGAGATCCGTCGCGGTGTAGCCGGGAGCGGCGGCGTTGACCATGATGCCGCGCGGTGAAAGCTCCCGGGCGAAGGCCACGGTGATGGCATTGAGCGCCGTTTTCGAGCTTCCATAACCCATGACATTGGGCGACTGGCTGTTGCCGGCGGCACGCGCGATCGAGCCGAGGTAGCTGCTGACCATGACGATGCGGGCGGCCGGCGATGCCAGCAGCAGCGGCAGGAATGCCTGGGTGACGCGAACCGGGCCGAAGACGTTGACCTCATAGGTGGCCTTTATATCGGTGACATTCTCGCGGCTCGGCGGCCGTTCGTAGCGGCCGTCCGGCCCGAGCGCGTCGACATAGCCAGGCGCGATGCCGGCATTGTTGACCAGCGCGTCGAGGCTGGATACCCGCGTCGTGAGGGTTTTGGTCGCGGCCGCCACGCTGTCGTCGCTGGCGACGTCAAGCGCGAGCCATTCGACGTCGAGCCCTTCGTCTCGCAACGCCTTGGCCGCGGCCTCCCCGCGCTCGGCATCGCGGGCGCCGAGCCAGACCTTGAAGCCTTTTGTCCCCAGCCGTCGAGCGGTTTCGAGGCCGATGCCCTTGTTGGCGCCGGTGATCAGCGCATTCGCTTTGGTCGTCATGTCCATATCTCCTTCTTCGAAACCCAGACATGACGCGCGCCGGCCGATTTCGCGCGCCGGATACTCGCGTCCTCTTGCCTAATCCTCTCAACCGGTTGCGCGGGGTGCATGGATCGGCAATGCTGAAGACATGGAAGAAGCCCTGCAGGAATTGATCGCCATCGCCGGCCGCCATGCGCAGGGGCGGCGCACCAAAACGGCCATCCCGCGCGTCACCATCGGCCGCAGCGAGGTTCCAACCCCGCCGCTGCCCGAGCTTTGTCAGCCGACGGCGCTGTTCGTGCTGCAGGGGGCCAAAACGGTGCTGATCGGCGACCGCACGCTTCGGTACGGCGCCGGCAGCTATTTCGTCTATGCGGTGGAGACGCCCGCCACAAGCCAGCTCATCGAGGCGAGCAGCGCCCGTCCTTACATGGCCATCGCCTTCGCCCTCGATATCGAGCTGATCGCCAGCCTGCTTATCGACCACAAGCCGGCGGTCGACGGCGACAGCTTCGTGACCAATCGGGTCGATGACGATCTGCTCGATGCATGGCGCCGCATGCTGCGGCTGCTCGACCGGCCAGCCGAGATCCCCGTGCTCGCGCCGATGCTCGAACGCGAGATCGCATTCCGCCTGTTGCAGGGCCCGCAAGGCGCGAAGCTGCGCCAGCTTGCGCACGCTGATGGCCGCTTGTCACAGATACGCCGCGCCACCGCCTGGATACGATCGCACTACAACGAGCCTATCGACGTGACGGAGTTGGCCGCGCTCGCGCATATGAGCAACGCTTCGTTCCATCGCCATTTCAAGGCGGCGACCGCTATGAGCCCGATCCAATATCAGAAGCAGGTGCCTCTGCTGGAGGCACGTCATCTGCTGATCGCGGAGCCGGGCAGCGCCACGCGCGTCGCCTTTGCCGTCGGCTATGAAAGCGCATCCCAGTTCAGCCGGGAATATGCGCGTCATTTCGGATTGCCGCCGGCGCGTGACGCCGCACGGCTCCTGGCCAGGGGCGAAGCAGCCACGCTGGAAATCGACTGAAGCTCGGAACCAGACGTAGCGCGGCGTCAGCTGGCACATAAAAAGCCCGGCCGACTCTCGCCGACCGGGCCAATTTCCGGATCCTGTCAGTTCCGGATCGTGTCAGCGGCAGACCTTGACCGTCTCCGTCACCCTGTGATGGTGCACCCAATGCGTGACCAGCTTGGTCCTGCAGTGATGCCGGCCATTCTTGATGATCACGGTTTCGGCTTGCGATGGAGCGATCGCGGCCGATGCTGCAACCAATGCCAGAACTGACGCCAGTAGAATTTTCTTCATGAATTTCCCCAGGTTGGAACATACGCACACTAACCCGGAAATGCGGGAGCCGTTCCGGCCTCACGAGAAGTTCAGCCGCGTGTGATCCGCAGCATCGGGACATCGCATCGTTGCCCTGAACAGCAAAAAGCCGCGCCGGTTGCCTTGCGCGGCTTCTGCTTTATCTGGCCAGCCGGTTACTTCGTCTGGAAGCGGGCGACCGACAGGAACTTGACGGCGTTGCCGGTGAAGCGGCTGGGGTCTGGCGCCTGGGCGTCGGTCTGGAAGCCGGCCGTATACACCTCGCTCGGCGGCGTATGCACGATATTGTAGGCGTAGCCCGGCGCCGTCGTCGCGCTCGAAACGGTGGCGACATTATCGCCGCTGGTCAGCGCCCAGCGGGCGGCCTGGGGTGCCGCCGCCACCACCATGGCCCTTGGGCCGGGCTTCTGGTCGCGGGCGGTGGCCCTGGCTTCCTTGCGGGTCGTCTTCACGCCGGCGCCGATCGCGGCGGCCGGATCGGAACCGGCCGGACGGGCGGCAACGGCCTGGCGCGGCGATGCGGCACCGACACCTGACGGGTCGTTGAAGGCCGAGCGCGGCTCTTCGGCCAGCGACGCAACCTTGTATTCGTCGGCATTGCCGACCTGCGCGTTGGCCTCCTCGAGCACGGCCTTGACGGCGTCCGGCTTGGCCGGCTCGGGCCGTGCCGAGGGCAGCACCGAGAACGCGTCCGTCGCGGTCTTGCCCTGTTCGGCCGTATCCGCCAGCGCCATCAGCACATCCTTGCTGGGCGGCGGCGCGAGATCCGCCGGCAGCGTGTGTTCGGGACGCCATGTCGGCAAGGGGATATTGTTGACGGCAACCTGCGCCGGATCCGCGGCGGCTGCCGCCGCGAGCGCTGCGGGGTCAGCCTTGCTGAAAGGCATGTTTGCCGGCGCCTGCGCGGTCGCCACGGCCTGTTCGGTGGTCGTCGTCGCGTCCGCCATGGCGAACGGAACATTCTCAGGCTGCGCGCCGACATCGACCTTCGGCCGCGGCGCGAAATCGGGCAGCGGAATCTCCTTGGCCGGCAGCGCTGCGATGATCGTCTCCGGCGTATCCTTTTCCGGCTCCGGAGCCTGCTCGTCGGCAATCTGCGGAATGTTGGCGCGCTGCGCTTTCTCCGGCGCCACGATGGCGATGCCCGGCAGGTTGCTGCTCTTGGCCGTCGCGGCCGGCTTCAGGTTTCGAGCCTTGGGCGCGGGCTCGGCCGAAGCGGTCTCGACATCCGCGCTGTCGTCGGCTTCATCGGAGCCGCCGCCGAAGAGAGCAGACAGGAACCCACCCGACTTCTTACCGCCGCCGACACTGGCCATCTCGACATTGGGCGTGCCCGAACCCTTGCGGGCCTTGTAGGAGGCGAGCGCCTGTTCATATCCGGGCAGCGGCCGGCCGTCGCTCGGCACATGCAGCGTCTTGCCATTGGGGAACAGGCTGACCAGTTCCTGGCGGCTGATACCGGGCCAGTGGCGGACATTGCCGACATCCATATGCACGAAAGGCGAACCGGAGGTCGGATAGTAGCCGACGCCACCGCCCTGCATCTTCAGGCCGATATTGCGCAGCTTCTTCAGCGGCACGCCGGGAATATAGAAATCCATCGCCTTGCCGAGCATATGCTGGCTCTTCTCGGCGACACCCCGGCTGCGGCTGCGCAGCATCGAGTTGGTCGCCGGCGAACGATAACCGCAGACGACCTGGATATAGTCGCTAGAGCCGCTTTCGCGATAGGCCTCCCAGACCAGGTCCAGCAGGCGCGGATCCATCTTGGTCGGCTCGTTGCGGCGCCAGTCGCGCAGGATGATGTTGATCTTGCGCAGGCCTTCCGGGTCGTAGCGGCCATTGCGCTTGTAGACGATCTCCGCCTTCTCATGCGTGTGGAGGTGGTAGAGCTTCAGCGAACGAACTTCGGCCTGGGCGCCGGTGGCGGCCGCGGCAACAAAACCAAAAGCGACAATCATCGCTGCCAGCCATCTCGGCCAGACGCTCAAATGATCATGACGCCCGTTTCTGAGTCGTTCGATTCTGTTCAAATCAAAAGGCCTTGCAGGCTGCCGTTTGTCCCCGGATTTGCCCAAACGGATGTGTCGTTTTCACATCCGAATATCGATCCTAATGGTTAATCATCACTTATTGAAGCCGAAATGCGGTAACACCATGGCGATATCCCGTCAAAAATTGTTCACAAGATTTCTTGGTAAACCGCTGGTTTAGATCAGGATTCCGGCTTTGGCCGAACACGATCTGTTACCGTTAGCCTTAATGCGTGAACAGAGCTGTCCACAGGCTTGCCATATTCCAGCCAAAACCCCGATACAGGGCCAAATCTAGCATGGCAAGCTGGTCCCGGCCTTGCGCCTCAGGAGGCGAGACGATCGACGCGGCCGGTTTCCGGGTCGATGCCGTATTCCTTGAGCTTGCGGTAAAGCGTCGAGCGGCCGATGCCGAGGCGGCGCGCGACTTCGCTCATCTGGCCGTTGTAGTGGTCGATGGCGAGCTTGATCATCTCGAGTTCGACATCGGCCAGCGCCCGTACATTGCCGCGTTCGTCGAGCGCCCGCAGCGTACCGAATCTGGGCTGAAGCACGGCCGGCCGATCCGGCTCGGCCGTCGAGGTGGAATCGCCGGCCGGAACCTCCTCATCGCGCGGTCCTGGAGGCGATGAAAGGTGCGGTGCCGTGTCGTCCGTTTCGAGATTGACGGTGCCTTCCACCTGCGCCCGGATCTGCGGGAAATCATCGACATCGAGCACGTCGCCGTCACACAGCACCGAGGCGCGGAAGACAGCGTTTTCGAGCTGCCTGATGTTGCCGGGCCAGTCATAGGCCTGCAGCACGGCAAGGGCTGCCGCCGAAATGCCTTGCAGGCGGTGGCGCGGGTCGGCGGGCGCCACCTTTTCCATGAAGTGCGTGACCAGATGCGGAATGTCGTCGCGGCGGTCGCGCAGCGGCGGCACGAAGATCGGATAGACGTTGAGCCGGTAGAACAGGTCCTCGCGGAACTTGCCGTCCTTGACCTGCTGCAAGAGGTTGCGGTGCGTCGCCGAGATCAGCCTGATGTCGACCCTGACGGTGGCACGGCCACCGACCGGATCGACCTCGCCGTCCTGCACGGCGCGCAACAGCTTGACCTGTACGTCGAGCGGCAGGTCGCCGATCTCGTCGAGGAACAGCGTGCCCGAATGCGCTTCGACGAACTTGCCGGTGTGCTTGTCGGTGGCGCCGGTGAACGAGCCCTTCTCGTGGCCGAACAGGATCGATTCGACCAGATTGTCGGGAATGGCGCCGCAATTGACGGTGACGAACGGTTTCGAGCGGCGGTCGCCGGTGCCCTGAATGGCGCGCGCCACCAGTTCCTTGCCGACGCCGGATTCGCCTTCGATCAGGATCGGGATGTTGGAGGCCGCCGCCTTCTGGCCAAGGCGGATCACCCTGTCCATGGCCGGACTGTGGGTGATCATATCCTTGAAGGTCAAAAGGCCGCCGCGCTTGCGCGACGTGCGCTTGACCTCGCCCTCGACCGCCTCGACCTTGAGCGCGTTGGCGATCGACGCCTGCAGCCTGTCGGGCGAAGCCGGCTTGACGACGAAATCGAAGGCGCCGTGGCGCATCGCCGAAACGACGGTTTCGATGCCACCCTGGGCGGTCTGAACGATAACCGGAACGGTGATGTCGCGTTCGCGCATCGCCTTCAGCACGCCGATACCGTCGACACCAGGCATCACTAGGTCGAGGATGACCACGCAGACGTCGCGGGCGCCAGGCCCGTCGAGCACGTCGAGGCCGGCGGCACCACCGTCGACGACAATTGCCGTGTGGCCGAAGCGTGTCACCGCCGCCTCGAGCAGCCGGCGCTGCACGGGATCGTCATCGACTATGAGTATGGAACCTGTCATGACTTTCTGAATCGCCCGCTCGAAATCCCCATGGATCATCTTGGCACAGGGTTCTAAATAAGGTTTCAAAAAACCCGGTGAACGAATTGCTTAGGATTTGACCGGCTTCTCTGTTCCCCCTGATTCTGCTGCTTGATTCTGACCCCATAGTTCACAGAAGGTATTGTCGATGCGCATGATGTTTGGTCGGCGGCTTGCGGCACCAGCGTCCGGTCAGGGCGCGGCCGAGCTTGGCGATCTGCCGGAATGGAACCTTGCCGACCTCTATGCCGGCATGGAAGCCCCGGAACTGAAGCGTGACATCGCCAGGGCCGCCGCCGACGCGATCGCTTTCGAGACCCGCTGGAAGGGCACGCTCGCCGCCGAGGCCGGGCGCGGCAGCACCGGCAGGCTTGGCGAGGCGCTGGTCGCCTACGAGGCGCTGGAGGAACTGATCGGCCGCATCGTCTCCTATGCCGGCCTGGTCTACGCCGGCAACACCGCCGATCCGCAACGCGCCAAGCTCTATGGCGACATCCAGGAGAAGATGACCGACGCCAGCGCGCACCTTCTGTTCTTCGCGCTCGAACTGAACCTGATCGAGGACGCCGCGATCGAAAGTGCGCTGGCCGCCGATTCCGCGTTCGGCCACTACCGGCCCTGGGTGCTCGACCTCAGAATGGACAAGCCCTACCAGCTCGAGGACCGCGTCGAGCAGCTTTTCCACGAGAAGTCGATCACCGGACGCGGCGCCTGGAACCGCTTGTTCGACGAGACGATGACCGACCTTCGCTTCGACGTCGATGGCGAGGAATTGACGCTCGAGCCGGCCCTCAACCGCCTGCAGGATGCCGATGGCGAGGTGCGCCGCCGCGCCTCCGAGGCGCTGGCCGCGACCTTCCGCAAGAGCCTGCGCACCTTCACGCTGATCACCAACACGCTAGCCAAGGACAAGGAAATTTCCGACCGCTGGCGCGGCTTCGAGGACATCGCCGATTCCCGCCATCTCGCCAACCGTGTCGAGCGCGGCGTCGTCGATGCGCTCGCCACCGCCGTGCGCGAGGCCTATCCGCGCCTGTCGCATCGCTACTATGCGATGAAGGCGCGCTGGCTCGGCATGGACGTGATGAACCACTGGGACCGCAACGCGCCGTTGCCGGAGACACCGCAAGCGGTGATCGGCTGGGATGAGGCCAGGAACACGGTGCTGTCCGCCTACCAGCGCTTTTCGCCCGAGATGGCCGAGATCGCGCGCACCTTCTTCGACCGCAACTGGATCGACGCGCCGGTGCGCCCGGGCAAGTCGCCCGGCGCCTTTGCCCACCCGACCGTGCCGTCGGCCCACCCCTATGTGCTGCTCAATTACATGGGCAAGCCGCGCGACGTGATGACGCTGGCGCATGAGCTCGGCCACGGCGTGCATCAGGTGCTGGCCGCCGGCCAGGGCGCGCTGATGGCCTCGACGCCGCTGACGCTGGCCGAGACCGCTTCGGTCTTCGGCGAGATGCTGACCTTCCGCTCGCTGCTCGAACAGACCACCGACCGGCGCGAGCGCAAGGCCATGCTCGCCCAGAAGGTCGAGGACATGATCAACACGGTGGTCCGCCAGATCGCCTTCTACGAATTCGAGCGCAAGGTGCATGCCGAGCGCCGCAACGGCGAACTGACCTCCGACAGGCTCGGCCAGTTCTGGCTGGAAGTGCAGGCTGAAAGCCTCGGCCCGGCGATCAAATTGCGCGAGGGCTACGAAGTATTCTGGACCTACATCCCGCACTTCATCCACTCGCCCTTCTATGTCTACGCCTATGCTTTCGGCGACTGCCTGGTGAACTCGCTCTACGCCGTCTACCAGAACGCCGAGCGCGGCTTCCAGGACAAGTATTTCGAGATGCTGCGCGCCGGCGGCACCAAGCATCATTCGCAGCTTCTGGCGCCCTTCGGCCTCGACGCCACCGATCCCGCCTTCTGGCAGATCGGGCTCGGCGTGATCAGTGGCCTGATCGACGAGCTGGAATCCCTCGACAGCTGAGATGCCTCTCGCATGGACAGAACAGTTTAGCCGGAATGCATGTTGGGATCGCACTATTCTTGCGCTAAATATTTGTTCTTGAAGAACTCTGGGCAGAAGTTTTTCCCATAGCTTTCCACAAGCTCTATGATAGCCTTCGCTCCAAGCTCAGCCGGAGCGCATGCGGATCGGCGAGGGAAAATCTCAGCCGGCCGTGACGCTCAGGCGAACGCGACAACGGCGGTTGGCCACAGGCTGGAAAAGCCGATCGCCAATTGCTCGAACCAAAGCCGGCTGTTCTGCGAACCCGCGGAACTATCATCGAGTAGTCCATCGCCGAAGGTCATGACCCACGGCAGACGGATCTGACTGGAGAGAGACAATGGGCACTTTTTTCTACGTGGTCCTGGCGTTCCTGGTAGGCGTGTTGGTGGGCTGGTTCATCTGGGGTCGCCTGCGTGGTGAGCTCGACAGTCTGCGCGGTGACCTCGACCGCACCCGCAGCGAGCGCGACAGGCTGCGTGCCGACAGCGACCGGCTGACCGGCGAACTCAATGCATGCGGCAAGACCCGCGCCGACCTCGAACGCCAGTTGCGCGATGCTCAGGCATCCACGGGGGGCGGCGCAAAGGCGTCAAGCCAACCGGCGGCAGCCCTGGTGTCGACGCCGGCCGCGGCCAAATCCGCACCGGCGGCGGCCAAGGCTGCGCCTGCTAAACCCGCCGCGAAGGCCGCGCCGGCGAAAGCCCCGGCCGCCAAACCCGCAGCGGCCAAACCGGCCGCGGCAAAGACAGCAGCTCCAGCCAAACCCGCCGCGAGCAAACCTGCAGCCTCCACCGCCTCGGCAGCCAAAAGCGCGGCCGCGCCCAAGCCGGCAGCCGCCAAGAAGGCCGCGCCGGCGGCAGCCAAGCCAGCGGCAGCCAAGCCTGATAATCTTCGCCGGCTGATCGGCATCGGCCCGGTCAACGAGAAACTGCTCAAGGCGCAAGGCGTCACCAGTTTCGCCCAGATCGCGGCCTGGACGGCCGCCGACATCAAGCGGATCGAGGACGTGATGAACTTCGACGGCCGCATCGCGCGCGAACGCTGGATCGACCAGGCCAAGCTGCTCGCCGCCGGTGACGAGAAGGAATTCGCCAAGCAGTTTCCGACAGCCGGAACCGCCAGCAACACCTGAGCGGCGGAGGCGGGACAAATTACGACCGGCGGCGCGATAGTGCCGCCGGTTTGTTTTGCCGGCAAGGTCGGCTTCCAGGTCTGCCAAAAAGGTCGGCCCAAAGGTCGGCTTTGAGGGGCAAGGTGCCGTTCCCTCGATTGCGCGCGAGCGGCCCCCCATATAGAGCGATCGACGGCTTCATCGATCCCGGTCCCCATGTCCCTGCCCGCCGCCATTTTCCGCAACGACGAAAGCGCGCGCCAACTCGTGTTCGACCGGCCGGCCGACATCATCGTGGCGCATGAGGCCCGGGATTTCCGGCCGGCACTGGAGGCAGCGCAGGCCGCTCACGACGCCGGCAAGTGGCTTGCCGGCTATTTCTCCTATGAGGCCGGCTACCTGCTCGAACCGAAACTCGTTCCCTTGCTGCCGAAGGGACGTCGCGCGCCGCTGGTCTGCCTTGGTGCCTTCGATGCCCCGGTCGAAGAAGCGGTACCGCCGCGCAATGCGGCAACCCCGAACGGTCCGATCTTCGATGCACGGGCGACGTGGTCTTTCGATGACTATGAGAAACGCTTCTCGCGACTGCACCAGCACATCAGGCAAGGCGATTGCTACCAGGGCAATCTGACCTTTCCGGTGCGGGCGCAATGGTCCGGCGACCCGCTTGCCGCCTTCGACGCGCTGACCGAACGCCAGCCGGTGAAGTATGGCGCGCTGGTGGCGCTGGGTGACCCGATCGTGCTATCGCGCTCGCCCGAACTGTTCTTCGAGATCGACGCCGCCGGGATGATCGAGACGCATCCGATGAAGGGGACCGCGCCGCGCGGCGCGACCAAGGCCGAGGATGAGCGGCAGAAGACTTTCCTGCGCAATGACGAAAAGAACCAGGCCGAGAACCGGATGATCGTCGACCTCTTGCGCAACGATATCTCGCTGATCAGCGAGGTCGGCACATTGGAAGTGCCGGAACTGTTCCGCATCGAGAGCTACCCGACCGTCCACCAGATGGTGAGCGACGTCAGGGCGAAGCTGCTGCCGGGGCTCTCGATCCGCCAGGTCTTCGCGGCATTGTTTCCCTGCGGCTCGATCACTGGCGCGCCAAAAATCCGAGCCATGGAGATCCTGCACGATCTGGAGGGCACGCCGCGCGACGTCTATTGCGGCGCCATTGGCTGGATCGCACCCGGCGGCACGATGCGCTTTTCCGTGGCGATCCGCACCATCTCGCTCTTTGCCAGTGGCGAGGCCGTCTACAATGTCGGCGGCGGCATCGTCTTCGATTCGACGCCTGAGGAGGAGTATCAGGAGTGTCTGCTCAAAGCCCGCTTCGCGACGGGGACACCGCCGGTTTCGAACTGATCGAGACCATGCGCTGGCAGCCAGAGACGGGCTTCCTGCGCTTCGATCGCCACCTTGCGCGCCTCTATGGCTCGGCGGCGGAACTCGGCTTTGCCTGCGATCCGCAGAGAGTGGGCGCCGTGCTGGGTAAGGCGGTCGACGGCGCCCGAACCGATATGCGCACGCGGCTCGCCTTGGCGCGCAACGGCGACGCGACGGCCTCGGCACAGCCCTACGAACCGCTCGCCGCCGACAAGGTCTGGATGCTGCGCCTGGCGCGGACGCGGCTCGATTCCGGCAACACGCTGTTGCGCCACAAGACCAGCCGGCGCCAGCTCTACACGCATGCCCGTTCCGAATATCTCGTCACCCAGGCCGACGAGGTGCTGCTGGCCAATGAGCGCGGTGAAATCTGCGAAGGCACCATCACCAATGTCTTCGCCGATTTCGGCAACGGCGTGCTGGCAACGCCCCGGCTCGATTGCGGCCTGCTGCCTGGCGTATTGCGCGCCGAGCTTCTGGATGAAGGCCGGGCGCGAGAAGCGATCTACAGCTACGACGATCTGAAGTCGGCCAAGGCGCTCTTTGTCGGCAATTCGCTGCGCGGCCTGATTCCCGCAAGGCTGGTATGACCAGGAGAACGCCATGTTCGTCGTTTCGCTGAACTACAAAGTGCCGCTGACCGAGATCGACCGCCTGCAGGCGGCGCACATCGAATGGCTGAAGGCCTGCTATGCGGAGGGTGTCTTCGTCGCCTCCGGGCCGAAGAAGCCACGGACCGGCGGCATCATCATCGCGCAATGCCAGCGCGAGACCCTCGACGCCAGGCTGGCAGCCGACCCCTTCGCCAAGGCGGGCGCAGCGGAGTACGAGGTCACCGAATTCCTGGCCAGGATGACCGCTGCCGGTCTCGACGCTTTCAAGGAAGCATGAGCTTGGCCGAGGCCCTTCCGACCCACACCCCCTATGACGGCTCGTCGAAGCTGTTCAACATCGGGCTGAAGCCGCTCGAGCCGGCAGGCTGGATCGAGGTCGACGGCCATCTTCTGCCCTATCTCGCCGAGAAGCGCCGGCTCTATGCCGAAATCCCCGACCGGGTTTTCGTCGAGGAGGACGGCACGCGCGACGCCCAGCAGGAAGTGCTCGACTTGCTCGGCGCCTATCTGCCGGACCGATTTCCAGACACCCATCGCCGCACTGATGCGGGCATCGAGGTGGTGGGCGCTGCGAACCACCCTGCTTTGCCTTCGGGTCTCGCCGACGCGCCGCTGGTCGCGGCCTCGCTGCTTGTCCAGGAAGACCTGATCCTGATGCGTCGCGACGACAGCGGCTGGCGGCTCGCCGCCGGATCGCTGTGCTTTCCCTCGTCCTGGTCGCTTCTCGAAAAATTCGGCAAGCCGCTGCAGCAGATCCACGAACCTGTACCGGGCTTCGGTCCGGGCACGCGACCGGCCGCATTGATCAACCGCATGTTCGACGGCCTGCAGGGCCAGGCGGTCGAGCGCTTCAACTGGTCGATCCAGGCCGACAATGCGCTCTACCATCCGCTGTCCAATGTCGAGCGCATCGACCGTGCCACCAACCGGCCGTCGCGCTTCCCCGACGGCGACGTCAAGGCGCACGCCTTCATCCGCGTCGAGCGGCAGACGCTGCGCAAGCTGCCGTCCTCACGCGACATCCTGTTCACCATCCGCATCCATCTCGACCCGCTCGCCGTGCTGGCCCGGCACCCCGACCGGGCGGCGCTAGCTGGGTCCTTTGCCGCTCAGCTCGAGGCGCTCGATCTCGACCAGCTCGACTACAAGGGCCTGACATCGGACCGCGACCGGCTGATCGAACATTTGAGGACAATGGCGCGCTGAGTCACGCTACAGGCAGCCGGCCAGGAACTCGACGAATATCCTTGCCCTGGCGCTCGCCTTACGTCCGGCCGGAAACAGCGCCCACAGTTCAACAGACGGCAATGTCCATTCGGTCAGGATCGGCCGCACCGCACCGCTGCGCAGTTCCGGCCCGAACATCCATTCGGAGCCGACCGTGAAACCAATTCCGGCAAGCACCGCCTCACGCGCCCCTTCGGCCGACGTCACCCGCAGCCGCCCCTGGCCGGCAAGCGAAACCTCTTCAGCGCCTCGCTGGAACGTCCAGCGATTGGAATAGCCTGCCTGGACGAAAAGGATCGCCTCGTGCCGCGACAGCTCGTCCGGCGCCATGGGCTCGCCCTCGCGCGCCAGGTAGGAGGGCGCCGCTACCACGAGACGACGACAGGTCGCGATCTTGCGCCCGACATGAGCGGCTGCGAAGCTCTCACCCAGGCGCAGCATGACATCCACCCCTTCCTCGACAAGGTCGACGTTCCTGTCGTCCATCGCCACCTCGACGTCGAGCCTCGGGTGAGCGTCCAGGAAGGCTTTCAGTCTCGGCACGACATGCAGGCGACCGAAGGTCACCGACGTACCGATGCGCAGCAACCCGGTAAGCGCCGCCGCAGTGCCACGCGCCGCGTTCTCGGCTTCGTCGGCTTCATCGACCGCGCGCTTGGCGCCTTCATAGAAGCTGAGGCCGGCATCGGTCGGCGAAAGACCTCGGGTGGTGCGCGACAGCAGGCGAACGCCGAGCCGTTCCTCGAGCTGCGCGATCGCTTTCGAAACGGCTGGCTGCCCGACGCGCAAATGTCGCGCGGCCGCCGAGAACGAGCCGGTTTCGATGACCCTAATAAAGGTGTTCATCGCCATGAGCCTGTCCATCTATTCCACCTTGGAATTAGTTATATGGTGATATTCCTTCTACCTGACCGGTTTGGGAATAGCCAATTGGCTTGATGTCAAATCCATCCAGCCATTTGGAGAACCAAAATGAGCAAGCTCAACAACAAGGTCGCCATCGTCACCGGCGCCGCGCGCGGCATCGGTGCGGGCATCGCCAAGCGGCTGGCGGCGGAAGGCGCCGCCGTCGTCGTCAACTACGCCACCAGCCATGAAGCGGCCGAACGCACGGTGAAGGAGATCATCGCCAGCGGCGGCAAGGCGACCGCGGTTCAGGGCGACGTGGTCGAGGCCGCTGATGTCGAAAAGATGTTCGAGGCGGCAAGGATCGCATTCGGCAAGCCAAGCATTCTGGTCAACAACGCTGCCACGGCAGTCTTCGGCACCTTCGAGGAAGCCAGTGAGGCGGATTATCGGCGGCTGTTCGACACCAACGTGCTGGGCACGATCCTGACCACCAAGGCGGCGATGCGCCACTTCCCCGAGAGCGGCGGCAGCATCGTCAACATCGGCACGATCTCGAGCTGGAACCCGGTGCCAAACACCAGCCTCTATTCCGCCAGCAAAGCGGCGATCGACACGCTGACGCTTAGCCTGTCGAGAGAACTCGGAGCCCGCAACATCCGTGTCAACATCGTGGCGCCTGGCTATACCCATACCGAAATGACAGAAGGCATGGTTGGCACCGATTTCGGCAATATGCTGATCGCTGGCGTCCCCCTTGGCCAGCGCTTCGGCAAGCCGGACGACATCGCCCCGACCGTGGCCTTTCTCGCCTCGGACGAGGCGGCGTGGCTGACCGGCGAACGCATCAACGCGTCGGGCGGCGCCCGCTGATACGACGCCGGCTCAACATCCGCCATCGGGCAGGCCATGGCCTCCCGGTGGCATCGCCGAGCACTGCCACAGCGGCGTTCCCGGGCGTTTCGCTGGTTTTCCCTTTATTGTGACAATGATCTATGGTTTGTCGCGCCGCGGCCAAGCGGCTGTTCCGGAGTGTTTTTGAGGAGTGCTCGATAAAATGGCGAATGAAAACTGGCCCGTTTACGGTGAGATCACCGGCCCTGTGGTGATGATCGGCTTCGGCTCGATCGGACGGGGAACGCTGCCGCTCATCGAACGCCATTTCAAGTTCGACAAGTCGCGCATGACGGTCCTCGACCCACGCGACACCGACCGCAAGCTGCTCGACGAGCGCGGCATCGCCTTCGTCCAGGAAGCGGTGACCGAGAAGAACTACAAGAAGCTTTTGACGCCGCTGCTAACCAATGGCGGCGGCCAGGGCTTCTGCGTCAATTTGTCGGTCGATACCGGCTCGGTCGACCTGATGCGGCTCTGCCGCAAGCTCGGCGTGCTCTATATCGACACCGTCGTCGAGCCGTGGCTCGGCTTCTATTTCGACGCCAAGGCCGACAATGCCAGCCGCACCAACTATGCGCTGCGCGAGGCCATGATCAAGGAGAAGCACGACAAACCTGGCGGCGCTACCGCCGTCTCCACCTGCGGCGCCAATCCCGGCATGGTCTCATGGTTCGTCAAGCAGGCGCTGGTCAACCTCGCCACCGATCTTGGCCTTGAGTTCTCGGAACCCGCGCAGGAAGACCGCGAGGGTTGGGCGAAGCTGATGAAGAAGGCCGGCGTCAAGGGCATCCACATCGCCGAGCGCGACACCCAGCGCACCAAGAAGCCAAAGCCGATGGATGTGTTCTGGAACACATGGTCGGTCGAGGGCTTCATCTCCGAGGGGCTGCAGCCGGCCGAGCTCGGCTGGGGCACGCATGAGAAGTGGATGCCGAAGAACGCCAAGAAGCACAAGCACGGCTCCAAGGCCGCGATCTATCTGGAACAGCCCGGCGCCAACACGCGCGTGCGCTCGTGGTGCCCGACACCGGGCGCGCAATACGGCCTGCTGGTGACGCATAATGAGGCGATCTCGATCGCCGATTTCTTCACCGTGCGCTCCAAGAAGGGCAAGGTCCAGTACCGGCCGACCTGCCACTATGCCTACCATCCCTGCAACGACGCGATGCTGTCGCTGGACGAGATGTTCGGCGCTGCCGGCAAGCCTCAGCCGGTGCACCACGTGCTCGACGAAAATGAACTCGTCGACGGCGTCGACGAGCTCGGCGTCCTGCTCTACGGCCACGACAAGAATGCTTACTGGTACGGCTCGCATCTCTCGCTCGCCGAGGCGCGCAAGCTGGCGCCCTATCAGAACGCCACCGGCATGCAGGTCACCTCGGCGGTTCTGGCCGGCATGGTCTGGGCTCTGGAAAACCCGGATGCCGGCATCGTCGAGGCCGACGAGATGGACTACAAGCGCTGCCTGGAAGTGCAGTCGCCCTATCTCGGACCGGTCGAAGGCCATTACACCGACTGGACGCCGCTTGACAGGCGCCCCAGCCTCTTCCCGGAGGACCTCGACCGCAGCGATCCGTGGCAATTCCGCAACATCCTCGTCCGATAGCACCCTGCGCACCATGCGCCATTGCCTTGCAATCGCCCGGAAATCGGGCGATTGAAGAGATGCGGCCTGGGGCAGCGTGCGTCTTGCGGGACGCGCGCCCACTCCAGCACTTTGGACGTTCGCCTCGTGCCTGCCAAAATCGAAACCGATTTTTGGGCCGATGCGTTTGGAGAGGATTTCAGATGACTATTGCGCGCAAAGTTCTTTCGATGGGCATGGCGGGTTCCTTTGCCATGATGCTCGCTGCCTGCACGACCAGCGGTCCTGACCAACCGCCGATGGCAGCCGCGCCGAAAGGCGTCGAGGGCTCGTGGATCGATGCCAAGGGCACCGGCCTGTCGACCTTCACCGGCGGAAAGTTCACGACCGTCGCCACCGACACCGGCCAGAAGCTGGCCGATGGCAGCTACACGATGACCGGCGCCACATCGGTCGAGATCAAAGGGACGTCGCTGATCCGGCAGACGCCGGTCAGCTTCAACTGCCTGCTGATCTCCACCAGCCAGCTGAACTGCACCAGTTCGTCCGGCCAGAACTTCGTCCTCACACGACGCGCCTGAACCGGCAAACATCGGACTCATCAAGGACGGCGGCCACGGGCCACCGTCCTTTTTTGCGCCGGCAAATCCCCCGGGTTTTTCGCCAGAAAATACCCCGGATTTTGCACTCGCAAATATCCCCGGTTCTGCCCTTGCACATACAGCTGGCATTTCCGCTTGCGTCAGCCGGAACGCGATGGGAACATGGTCAAAACGCTGGCTGTTATATCCCAGTCAAGCACAGGCATTAAACGCCTCTGATCAGCCTACCGGGAGACGAAGATGAAGAAGCTTGCCGCCATTGCAGCCCTGTCCGTATCGACGCTTGGCCTGTCGGCCGGCGCATCTTTTGCCGACTACACATTGAACATTCTGCATTTCAACGATTGGCACAGCCGCATCGAAGGCAACAACAAATACGAGTCGACCTGTTCGGCCGACGAGGAGACCAAGGGCGAATGCATTGGCGGCGCCGGCCGGTTGATCACGGCGATCGCCCAGGAACGCAAGAAGCTCGAAGGGCAGAATGTGCTGCTGCTCAATGCGGGCGACAGCTTCCAGGGATCGCTGTTCTACACCACCTACAAGGGCGCCGTGGAAGAGGAATTCCTCAATCAGATCAAACCCGACGCAGTGACGCTCGGCAACCACGAATTCGACGACGGCGAGAGCGCGCTGGTGCCTTACCTCGACAAGGCGAAGTTCCCGATCGTCAGCGCCAATGTCGTGCCGAACGACAAGTCCGGCGCGGCCGGCAAGATAAAGCCGTCGATCGTCGTCGAGGTTGGCGGACAGAAGATCGGCATCGTCGGCGCCGTCACCAACGACACGCCTGAACTCGCCTCGCCCGGCCCCAACATCGCCATCGCCGACGACGTCAAGTCGATCACGGCGGAGGTCGAGAAGCTCAAGGCGCAAGGCGTCAACAAGATCATCGCCGTGACCCATATCGGCTATAACAGGGAGCGCGATATCATCGCCAAGATCCCCGGCATCGACGTCGTTGTCGGAGGCCACAGCCATACGCTCTTGTCGAACACCGATCCGAAGGCGGCAGGTCCCTATCCGACGATGGTCGACAATCCCGGCGGCTACAAGGTGCCGGTGGTGCAGGCGGCGTCCTATTCGAAATATCTCGGCGAGTTCAAGGTGGTGTTCGACGACAATGGCGCCGTCAAATCGGCGAGCGGCGACCCGATCTACCTCGACAAGTCGATCACGCCCGATCCCGCCGTGCTCGCCCGCATCAAGGAACTCGGCGCGCCGATCGAGGCCCTGAAGAACAAGGAAGTGGCCGAGACCACCGATGTCATCGATGGCAGCCGCGAGAATTGCCGCGCCAGGGAATGCGCGATGGGCAATCTCGTCTCCGACGCCATACTCGACCGCGTCAAGGGACAGGGCGTCGAGATCGTCATCTCCAATGGTGGCGGCCTGCGCGCCTCGATCGACAAGGGCACCGTCACCATGGGCGAGGTGCTGACCGTGCTGCCGTTCCAGAACACGCTGGCGACCTTCCAGATTTCCGGCAAGGACCTGGTCGCCGGTCTCGAAGGCGGCCTCAGCCAGATCGAGGACGGCGCCGGCCGCTTCCCGCAGGTGGCGGGCCTCAAATATTCCTTCGACAAGTCGGTCGCGCCCAATGCCGGCCGCGTCAAGTCGGTGGAGGTGATGGAGAATGGCGCCTGGACGCCGATCAAGCCCGACAAGGACTATCTCGTCGCCACCAACAATTATGTGCGCCAGGGCGGCGACGGCTACAAGGTCTTCGCCGAAAAGGCCAAGAACGCTTACGACTACGGCCCCGGCCTCGAGCAGGTCGTCGCCGACTATCTCGGCGCCCACCGGCCCTACACGCCGAAGCTTGACGGCCGCATCACCGAGATCGCCGCGACTGTCGCGGCGGCCCCAGCCGCCGAGCCCGCCAAACCGGCCGAACCAGCAAAGCCGGCCGAGACAGCGCCGGCGCCCGCACCGGCCGAGGCGGCGAAACCGGCTGAACCGGCAAAGCCCGCGGAAGCAGCACCTGCACCAGCCGAACCCGCGAAGCCTGCAGAACCGGCAAAGCCCGCTGAAGCAGCACCTGCGCCGGCAGAACCCGCCAAGCCTGCCGAACCGGCAAAGCCCGTTGAAACCGCGCCCGCCACGGGCAGCCATGTCATCGTCACCGGCGATACCTACTGGGATCTGGCCAAGAAGGCCTATGGCGACGCGACCAAGTGGAAGCTGATCTATGAAGCCAACAAGGGTCAACGGCCGCACCGGCTTATGCCCGGCGCGACGCTGACCATCCCGGCGAAGTAAAGTCACTTCGCCTGTTCCGACGCCAAGCCCGTCCGGGAAACCGGGCGGGTTTTGCGTTTTCAGGCTAAGGTGCGGCCAGACGCTGCATTGAAAACCGGCGCGCCATCGCTAGTTTCGCGCCGTGTCCGGAGAACCCTTATGACGCTTTCCACTCCTGTCGATCCCAAAGCCGCGAAGGCCCTCGGCCCACAGCCGGCCGGGCATCCGCCGGTCAAGACCGGCAAGATCGGCGTCATGCTGGTCAATCTCGGCACGCCTGACGGCACCGATTTCAAGCCGATGTGGCGGTATCTCAGGGAATTTCTGTCCGACCCACGTGTCATCGAGCTCAACAGGGCGATCTGGTATCCGATCCTCTATGGCCTCGTGCTCACCACCCGGCCGAAGAAGTCCGGCGCCAACTATGCCCGGATCTGGAACCGGGAGAAGAACGAGTCGCCGCTGCGCACCTACACCCGAGCGCAGAGCGAAAAGCTCGCCGAGGCGTTGCGCGACTTTCCCGATGTCGTCGTCGACTGGGCGATGCGCTACGGCAATCCTTCGACCGCGAGCGTCGCCGAAAGGCTGGTCGCGCAAGGCTGCGACCGCATTCTTTCGTTCCCGCTCTATCCCCAGTATTCGGCGACCACCACCGCGACCGCCAACGACCAACTGTTTCGCGCCTTGATGAAGATGCGGGCAGCCCCTGCCATCCGCAGCGTGCCGCCTTACTATGACGAGCCCGTCTACATCGAGGCGCTGGCGCGTTCGATCGAGCAGAACCTCGCGACGCTGGATTTCGAGCCAGAAGTTGTCATCGCCTCATACCACGGCATCCCGAGGCCCTATTTCGAAAAGGGTGACCCCTACCATTGCCACTGCCAGAAGACGACGCGGCTGTTGCGCGACAGGCTCGGCTGGGACGAGAAGAAGCTGATCACCACCTTCCAGTCGCGCTTCGGCGCGCAGGAATGGCTGCAGCCCTACACCGACAAGACCGTGGAGAAACTCGGCAAGGACGGCGTGAAGTCGATCGCCATCGTCAATCCGGGCTTTTCCGTCGACTGCATCGAGACGCTGGACGAGATCGGCCGTGAGGCGGCCGAGACTTTTCATCACGCCGGCGGCAAGAATTTCGCCCATATCCCTTGCCTGAACGACAGCGCCGAGGGCATGGCGGTGATCGAGGCCATGGTGCGTCGCGAATTGTCCGGCTGGGTCTAACACCCGGAACAACGGCCACTCCGGGGCGTTGAGGTGCGCCTTCCGGAGTATTCCATGCCCCGCAAACTCGACCTCAGAACTGGCCGGCCCGTCTGGTCCGCCTATCGGGCACCAGCCGTGCCGACTGACAGCCTGAGCCGGGACGTCAAGACCGATGTACTCATCATCGGCATGGGCATCAGCGGCGCCATGATGGCCGAGGCGCTGACGGCGGACGGTCATGCCGTGCTCTGCATCGACCGGCGCGGGCCGCTGAAAGGCTCGACCGCCGCGACCACGGCGCTGGTGCAATTCGAAATCGACCAGCCGCTTTCAACGCTCTCGAAGATGATCGGCAACGCCAAGGCACAGCAGGCCTGGCGCCGCTCGCGGCTCGCCGTTTCCAACCTGGGCGGCCGTATCTCAGAACTTGGCATCAACTGCGGCCCAAATCGCACCCAGTCACTCTATCTGGCAGGCACGGTGCTGGGTCCTTCGGAACTGCGGGAGGAGGCCGACGCGCGACGGCAAGCTGGCATCAAAGCGACCTATCTCACACCGGCCTCACTGGCCGAGCGATACGGCATCAACCGGGACAGCGCCATCCTCAGCCACGACAACATCGCGCTCGACCCGCGCAAGCTGACGGCCGGACTGTTGCTCAAGGCGCTCGAGCGCAAGGCCCGCTTCCACACCCCCGTCGAGGCGACAGCGATCGAGGACAGTGCCAACGAAGTGGTGGTCGCCACTAAAGAGGGCCCGACCATCACGGCACAGCATGTTGTCCTGGCCACCGGCTATGAACTGGTCGACATCGTGCCGGCCGCAGCCCACCGGATCATCTCGACCTGGGCGATCGCGACACGCCCGCAACCGCGAAAACTCTGGCCGGGTGCTGCGTTTATCTGGGAGGCGTCAGACCCCTACCTTTACATGCGCGCGACGGCCGACGGCCGCGTCATCTGCGGCGGCGAGGACGAGGATTTTGTCGACGAGACAAGGCGCGACGAACTGATCGCCGACAAGAGTGCCCGTATTGCCGAAAAACTCGGCCGGTTGTTCCCGCATCTCGACGTCAAGCCTGAGTTCGCCTGGACCGGTTCCTTCGGCACCACGTCCACCGGCTTGCCCTATATCGGCGCCATTCCCAGGCACCCACGCATCCATGCAGTCATGGGTTACGGCGGTAATGGCATCACCTTCTCGCGCATCGCTTCCGAAATTATTTCGGCTTCGATCAAGGGGCTAGCCGACACGGATGCAGAGCTGTTCGCCTTCAACCGGTGAGTGCAGGCCTGCAAACAATCCTTCATCACCTGATTGTAACGCATCTGAAACACACTTAAGTCTTTGGTGAAGTCGGCTGCGCGGGAATGGCTCTCGCGGCCTGCTTCTGAGGGAGAGCCAAATGGATTTCAGTGGTTTCGATATTGCGGTCATTGTTCTTGTCGCGCTTGTCGTTCTGGTGCTTTTCAAAGGCATCAAGACAGTTCCGCAAGGCTACAACTATACCGTCGAACGCTTTGGTCGTTACACAAGGACACTGAGCCCCGGCCTCAACATCATTACGCCGTTCGTCGACCGCATCGGCGCCAAGATGAACATGATGGAGCAGGTGCTCGACGTTCCGAGCCAGGAGATCATCACCCGCGACAACGCCATCGTCGGTGTCGATGGCATCGCCTTCTACCAGATCCTCAATGCGGCACAGGCGGCCTATCAGGTTGCCGGCCTGCAGAACGCCATCCTCAACCTGACCATGACCAACATCCGTACCGTCATGGGTTCGATGGACCTCGATGAGCTGTTGTCCAACCGCGACGCCATCAACGAGCGCCTGCTGCGCGTCGTCGACGAGGCGGCGCATCCGTGGGGCATCAAGATCACCCGCGTCGAGATCAAGGACATCAACCCGCCGGCCAACCTCATCGAATCGATGGGTCGCCAGATGACCGCCGAGCGCAACAAGCGTGCGCAGATCCTGGCCGCCGAAGGCCTCAAGCAGTCGCAGATCCTCGAGGCCGAAGGCCGCAAGGAAGCCGCCTTCCGCGATGCAGAGGCCCGCGAGCGCTCGGCCGAGGCCGAAGCCCGCGCCACTCAAGTGGTGTCGGAGGCGATTTCCAAGGGCGACGTGCAGGCGCTGAACTACTTCGTCGCCCAGAAATACACCGAAGCGTTGGGCAAGATCGGCACGGCCACCAACAGCAAGATCGTGCTGATGCCTTTCGAGGCGTCATCTCTGATCGGCTCGCTCGGCGGCATCGGCGAAATCGCCAAGGAAGTCTTCCGCAGCGAAGGCACGACAGGTGCGCAACGCCAGGCCGCCCGCCCGCCCGTCGTGCGTCCGAGCGAAAATTGAGATCATAGGAGCATGATCCCGAAAAGTGGTAACCGGTTTTCGGAAAAGATCATGCTCAACAAGAAGTAGGAGCATACCCCCATGTTGGACCGCATTGTTTCTGAACTTGGTCCTTGGAACTGGATGGTCCTGGGCTTCGTCCTGCTAGTTGTAGAGGTCATCGCGCCCGGCTTCTTCATGCTGTGGATCGGCATCGCCGCGCTCATCATCGGCGCGGTGTCGCTGCTGATCTGGGACGCGGCGATCTGGACCTGGCAGGTTCAGGTCCTCGCCTTCCTGGTGCTGTCGCTGGTCTCGGCCTTTGTCGGCAAGAAACTGATGGGCGGACACGACCAGCCAACCGACCAGCCGCTGCTCAACCGCCGCGGCGCCCAGATGGTCGGCAAGATGGCGACGCTTGCAGAGCCGATCAAGGACGGCCGCGGCCGTATCAAGCTCGGCGACACGCTGTGGCGCGTCTCCGGCCCCGACCTGCCCGCCGGCACGCAGGTGCGCGTGACGAGTGCCGCGGATACGGACCTGGAACTGAGGGTGGAGCGAGTTTGAATTTTCACAGCATACCCACCTAGGTAGGTATGTCGAGATTCAGGTCAGGCCGAGTCGAAAACGGTGGCTTCCGAGAACCGGCCTACGCCGGCCGTAGCCTTCATAGAGCGGAGACACTTGCGTGGGCTTCGGCCGGCGAAGGCTGGAGCGGAGCGTACTTTTTGTACGTGAGCTCAGTTCTATTGCCACGCAATAGAACGGGGAAGCGCAGGTATCAGCCGTTTGCAGACCGGCCTCACCTGAATATCGGCATGCCTAAGCAGCGCCGATGCGCAGCAGGTCATGGAAGTGCACCACGCCGAGCGGCACGTTGTTCTTGGTCACCACCAGCGCGCCGATATTGTGCTCGTTGAGCAGCGCGATCGCCGTGCCGGCAAGCGTCTGCGGATCGACCGTCTTGGGCGTACGGGTCATCACCTCGTCGACGATGACGTCGGCCAGGTGGCGGTGCAGGTTGCGCGCGACATCGCCGTCGGTGATGATCCCGGCCAATTCGCCATTGGTGTCGACGATGAGGACGCAGCCGACCTTCTTCTGCGACAGCGTCATCACCGCTTCCGGCATCTTGGTGCCGAGAAGCGCCAGCGGAATCTGGTCGCCGACCCGCATGATCTCGGAGACCAGCGTCAAGTTGGCGCCGAGCTGGCCGCCGGGATGGAAGGTGCGGAAATGGTCTGGCGTGAAGCCGCGCGCCTCGAGCAGCGCGATCGCCAGCGCATCGCCGATGACCAGTTGCAGTAATGTCGATGTCGTCGGCGCCAGGCCGTGCGGGCAGGCCTCCGGGGTGCGCGGCAAAAGCAGCACGACGTCGGCCGCACGCGCCAGCGCCGACGTCTCCCCGGCGGTTATGGCGATAAGCGGAATGGAGAAGCGCCTGGAATAGGCAATGATGCCCTTGAGCTCGAGGCTTTCGCCCGACCACGACATGGCGATGATGGCATCGTCCTTGGCGATCATGCCGAGATCGCCATGGTTGGCCTCGACGGGATGGACGAAGAAGGCCGGCGTGCCTGTGGAGGCCAGCGTCGCTGCGATCTTCGAGCCGATATGGCCGCTTTTGCCGACGCCGGTGACGATCAGCCGGCCTTCGATCTTCGAGATCATGTCGACGGCCTGCGCGAAAGGCGCGGCCAGTCCGTTCTCGAGCGCTTCGGCCAGGGCGGCGATCCCGGCCTGCTCGGTTGCCACCGTTCTCAGTGCCGAATCAATCGACGCTTGCCTGTCCAGGGGCTTCTTATCCAAGGATTTCGCATGCATGGGTGATGCGATTAGCGCGTTGCCGCCCGCCTGTCCAACAGAAATGGCTTCGGTGCCCTGAGGACAGAGAGCTCGGACGCGCCGCTCGATGCCGCAGACAGCGGCACTTTAACCGGACGAACGATCGCTGCCTCAACCCTCCGTTAACCATCCCCATTTACGGTTCGGTAAGTATGGCGCGCACAGCGCCGCGCAAGCAGTGGTGGCGATGTCCGGGGCCCAGCCAGAAAAATCAAGAGGACGACGGGGCAAGGCGGTATGCGCCCTGCTGCTCGCGACCAGCATGCTTGCCTTGCTGCGCCCGGGGCAGCTTCATGCCCAGGAAACCGAGCTGCGCGGCGAGGTTTCCGAATCGGCGATCCTCTCCGACCAGCAGCGCAAGGCAAGGCAGCTCGCCCTTGCCGCCCAGGGCCAGCAGCCACCGGCCAATGCCGCGCAGGACGATACGCCGCCGCGCACCTATTTGCCGGCCAGCGCCGGCGCCGTCCCCGACGAGACGGGCACGGATGCCGCCACCGGCAGCATTTTCGATCCGCCGCAGGCGACCGACGACGCGTCCACCGACACTCCGACGCCGCCCAAGCCTCGCCGCCGTCCAACGAGCGCCGGGCAGAACGCGACGGATCAGGACAAGACCAAGGCGGACGCCAAGGCGGCCGGCAAGTCGAAAAAGAAGAAAAAATCGACGGCTGCAACCACCGACACCACCGCTTCAACGACTGCCTCCACGACGGACGCTGCCGGTACGACCGACACGGATGAGGAGACGGCCAACCGCCGTGCCCTCACCGTCGATAGCGCCGACAGGCAGAAACTCGACCCCGGTGCCGAGCGCACCGCCGCCATCGAAGGCCAGAACAAGAAAGCCGAGGACGATCCGTTCGCCGCCACCGGCGTCAAATGGGGCTCCTTCGTCATCCGGCCGTCGATCGAACAAGGGCTGACCGCCACGACGAACGGCGATTCCAGCAGTGCCGGCACGTCGGCGCTGCTGTCGGAGACGGCATTGCGCTTTACCGCCGTTTCCGACTGGCGCGAAAACTCCGCCACCATCGACGGCTACGGCCTGTTCCGTGAGACCGTGTCGGGCTACCGTGTTCACGATGCGCAAGGCCGGATCGAGGGCCAGCTCAATGTCGACCTCGACAACGAACTGCGCGCCATCGCCAAGCTCGGCTATGAAGCGGTACCTGAAACGGCGTCCTCCCCCAACGCCATTGCCGGCGTCAGCACGCAGCCGCTGCGGCAGACGATCGACGGCAGCCTTAGCGTCGAAAAGCACATCGGCAAGATGCAGTACACGCTGACCGGCGCGGTCTCGCACGACTTCTATGGCGACGCCGAGCTTTCGGACGGCACCACGCTGTCGCAGAAGGATCAGGACAACACACTTTACACAGCGACATTGCGCACCGGTTACGAAATCTCGCCGGCCCTCACCCCGTTCACCGAAATCGAGGTCGGCCGCCGGGCCTATGATCAGCGCATCGACAATGAAGGCTTCGAGCGCTCCTCGACGCGGCTCGGCGCCCGCGCCGGCCTGCAACTCGACATGGGTGAGAAGCTGTCGGGTGAATTCTCGGCCGGCTGGCTGCGGGAAGCGATCGATGACAAAAGCCTGGAGGCGATTTCCGGCGCCACCGTCAACGCCGACCTCAAATGGTCACCGGAGCGCGGCACCACGATCGGCCTGACCGGCAAGACCACTGTCGAGACCACGACCACATCAGGCGAAAGCGGCGATATCCTCTATTCCGGCCGCCTGACCGGTGAACGCCAGATCCGCGCCAATCTTACCGCGAATGCGGCTTTGGGCCTCGACTGGCGCCACTATGTCGGCATCGACGGCCATGACAGGATCTTGAGCGCCGAAACCGGGCTGACCTGGTGGCTGAACCGCTATGCCGGCCTCACCACCCGGTTGAGAACCGAAAAGCTGACCAGCAACCTGCCCGGCCGCGACTACACCGCCAACAGCATCTACCTCGGCCTGAAAGTGCAGCGTTGAGCTCACACGCGCCAAGGGTATGTCGAGATTCAGGTCAGGCCGAGTCGAGAATGGCTGACACCGAGAACCGGAGCGGAGCGTACTTAAGGTACGTGAGCACCGGAAGCGCAGGTATCGGCCATTCGCAGGCCGGCATCACCTGAATATCGGCGTACCCTAAAACGCCGCCCCGCGGCGCTCTGATGGCTTCATCTCGTCGAGAAGCGTGCGGATCACCCCGGCCATGTTCTCGTTCATGTCGCTGCGCCACAGCGCGAAGGCGACATTGGCCTCGACGAAACCTTCGGGCGAACCGCAGTCGAAGGTGCGGCCCTGATAGTGGTAGCCGTAGAAGGCCTGCTGCTTTTCCAGCTTCAGCATCGCGTCGGTGAGCTGGATCTCATTGCCGGCGCCCTTTTCCTGGCCTTCGAGGATCTTGAAGATCTCGGGCTGCAGGATGTAGCGGCCGTTGATGTAGAGGTTGGAGGGCGCCGTGCCGGTTTTCGGTTTCTCCACCATCTCGGTGATGCGGAAGCCGTGATGCGTATCCTCGCCGCGGCCGACAATGCCGTATTTGTGGGTCTCCGCCGGGTCGCATTCCTGCACGGCAATGATGTTGTTGCCAGTTTCCTCGTAGAGCTCGACCATCGACTTCATGCAGCTCTTTTCCGACTGCATGATCATATCGGGCAGCAGCAGCGCGAACGGCTCGTCGCCGACCAGTTCGCGCGCGCACCAGACGGCATGGCCAAGCCCCATCGGCACCTGCTGGCGGGTGAAGCTGGTCTGCCCCGGCGCCGGCTGCAGCCGCTGCAGGCGGGCAAGCTGCTCGTCCTTGCCGCGCTGGGCAAGCGTGTCATAGAGCTCGAACTGGATATCGAAATGGTCCTCGATGACCGCCTTATTGCGGCCGGTCACGAAGATGAAATGCTCGATGCCGGCTTCGCGCGCCTCATCGACAACATACTGGATGACCGGCCGGTCGACGACGGTCAGCATTTCCTTGGGAACAGCCTTGGTGGCCGGGAGGAACCGCGTGCCGAGACCGGCGACCGGGAAAACTGCTTTGCGAACTCTCTTCATGCTTTCAATTATCCGTTTGCTGGCCGGCTCCGCAATCCCTGTCTCGCGACATTTTCACGCCGGAATTGAAGATTACTGGGGCGGGCGAGGGAAACTTCCACCGGTTAAAGCATCGAGGGTGTCTTTTCGTTCCAGGCGGCACCTATGGTAAACTAATTCCTAACCCGGTTCGGCGATGAATGGTCTTTCCTGAGACAGAGAAGGAGGAAAACATGTCCGTTCGCAATGCCGCAAAACGTTTCACCAGCGTCATGACGGCCGCCAGCCTCTCGCTCGCTCTGCTGATGCCCGCCGGACCAGCCTTCGCCGACGCCGGTTTCCGGCAATGGGTCGCCGGCTTCCGCGCCACCGCCGTCGCGGGCGGCGTTTCCGGCGCTGTCTACGACCAGGCTTTCAGGGACATCAAGGAGCCCGATCCGGTGGTGCTGGAAAAGGCCCGCACGCAGCCCGAATTCACCGCACCCGCCTGGGATTATTTCGACAACCGCGTGCATGACCAGTCGGTCGCGGTCGGGCAACAGATGGCGAAAAAGTGGAAGCCATGGCTGGACAAGATCGAGTCGAGGTTCGGTGTCGACCGCTACATTCTGCTCGCCATCTGGTCGATGGAATCGAACTATGGCGAAATCCTCAAGCGCGACGACATCATGCGCAACGTCATTCGTTCGCTGGCGACTTTGGGCTATGGCGACCCGAAGCGGTCCAAATATGCCCGAACCCAGTTGGTCGCGGCCCTGAAGATCCTGCAGACCGGCGACATCGATGAAAGCCACCTGATGGGCTCCTGGGCCGGCGCCATGGGCCAGACCCAGTTCATTCCCACCAGCTACCAGCATTATGCCGTCGACATGGACGGCAATGGCAAGCGCGACATCTGGAATTCCATCCCCGATGCGCTGGCGACGTCAGCCAATCTTTTGAAGAAGAATGGCTGGCAGGCCGGCAAGACCTGGGGTTACGAGGTCACGCTGCCGGCCGGCAAACTGCCCGCCGGATCGAAGACGCTGGCACAATGGCAGGCGCTCGGCGTCGTCAGGGCCAGCGGCAAGCCGTTCAAGACCCTCACCGACAAGGCGACGCTGAAAGTGCCGGACGGCCGCGGCGGGCCGGCCTTCCTGATGATCCGGAATTTTTCGGTCATCAAGGCCTACAACAACGCCGACAAATATGCCCTGGCCGTGGGCCTTCTCGCCGACGAGATCGCCGGCGGCAGCGGCCTTGTCCAGGATTGGCAGCGGCCTTTCACCAAACTCTCCTTCGAGGAAAGGCAGGAACTGCAGAAGCGGCTTTCGCAGCACGGGCTTTATGACGGCAAGTTTGACGGCAAGATCGGTGACGGCACGAAGACCGCCATCATGACCTATCAGGCGAAGGTCGGCTTGACCCAGGACGGCTATCCGAGCATGGAAGTGCTCAAATGGCTCAGGCAAAAATAGAGCCTGTTATGGACTAGGGAGGACTGTTTGGTCTGGGCTAGGCGCATTGGGACGTTCGTTCGTCGCATGCCGGTGCTTGTCCTGGCCATCGCCGTGCTCGCTATTGCCGTGGCGGGCACCTTCCATGTGCCGGCCATGGCGCAGGAGCAGCCGCAGCAAAATCGTGGCTGGTCGTTGCGCGATCTTCTATTCCCGCGCCGCAGCGAACGCGTCGAGCCGCCGCTCGACATTCAGAAGGCAAAGCCGAAGCCTCGCAAACCCCGAGTGCCACGTGCGCCGGTCGAACCACAAGTGCCGATAGTCGAGAAGGCGCCGGACGCCCGCACTGTCCTGGTGGTCGGCGACTTCATGGCGTCCGGTCTCGCTGAAGGCCTGGACACCGCCTTTGCCGACAACCCAGCCGTCAGAATCGTCGTGCGCAGCAATGGCTCGTCCGGCTTTGTGCGTGACGATTTCTACAACTGGCCAGAACAGATCAAAACGCTGATCGAGACCGAGAAACCGGCCGCGGTCGTCGTCATGCTGGGCTCCAACGATCGCCAGCAGATGAAAGTGGGGGATGTGCGCGAGCAGCCCCGGTCGGAGAACTGGACCAAGGAATATGAGCGCCGCACCGACGAACTCGGCAAGGCCATCGCCGACGCCAAGGTGCCGTTCCTGTGGGTCGGCATGCCGGCCTTCCGGGTGCCGAAGATGACGTCCGACATGCTGGCCTTCAACGACATCTACCACAAGGCCGCCGAAAGCCATGGCGGCGAATTCGTCGATGTCTGGGACGGCTTCGTCGACGAGAACGGCGCCTTCATCACCACCGGCCCCGACATGAACGGCCAACCGGTGCGGCTGCGCGCCGATGACGGCATCAACGTCTCCAAGGCCGGCAAGCGCAAGCTTGCCTTCTACACCGAAAAGCCACTGGCCAAGATCCTTGGCCTGGCCGCGCCCGGCAGCGTGGCCCCGGCCACCGCACCCGCCGGTGCCCCCGTCGAGGCGCCTGCGCCGGCCGCCGCACCCATTGTCATCGACCGTACCGCGCCCATGCTGCTCAGCGACCCGGCGCTCGACGGCGGCACCGAACTGCTCGGCGCCGCCCCGCCGGCAAAAGCCAATCCGGCTCTCCCTGGGGAAAAACTGGTGATCGAAGGCAAGGCGCCGGAGGCTTCACCTGGACGCGCCGACGATTTCTCCTGGCCACCGAAGGCCGAGCCGCCGGCGACAGCCGCGGCCGCCGACACGACGACGGCGATCACCCCTTAACGCGGCAATACCGACGATCCCATCAGCGCCTCGTCGATCGAGCGTGCCGCCTGGCGGCCTTCGCGGATCGCCCAGACGACCAGCGACTGGCCACGGCGCACATCGCCCGCCGCATAGAGCCGGTCGACGCTGGTCTTGTAGTCACGGTCATTGGCCTCGACATTCCGGGAGCGGCGGCTGTCGGTGGTGATTTTCATCTCACCCTCGAGTTCCTTCGCCACGCCCACCGCCGCCGGTCCGGCAAAGCCGATGGCGATGAAGGCGAGATCGGCGCGGATGACGAATTCGGTGCCGGCGATCGGCTTGCGCTTCTCGTCGACCTCGCAGCACTTGACGCCGGTCAGCTGGCCGTCCTCGCCGATGAATTCGAGCGTCGCCACCTGGAATTCACGCTCGGCGCCTTCGGCCTGCGAGGACGAGGTGCGCATCTTGGTCGCCCAGTAGGGCCAGACGGCGAGCTTGTCTTCCTTCTCGGGCGGCTGCGGGCGGATGTCGAGTTGGGTGACGCGCACCGCACCTTGGCGGAAGGCGGTGCCGACGCAGTCGGAGGCGGTATCGCCGCCGCCGACGACGACAACATGCTGCCCGCCGGCGATGATCGGATGCGACGGCCACGCCACCGACTGGATCGGCTCGCCGCCGACGCGGCGGTTCTGCTGCACCAGATAAGGCATGGCGTCATGCACGCCACCGAGATCGTCGCCCGGAATGTTGGCCGCGCGCGGTGTTTCCGAGCCGCCGCAATAGAGCACGGCATCATGTTCGGCGAGCAGTTCGGTGACGGGCTTGTCGACACCGACATTGACGCCGCAGTGGAAGCTCACGCCCTCGCCCTGCATTTGTTCGATGCGGCGGTCGATATAGTGCTTCTCGATCTTGAAGTCGGGAATGCCATAGCGCATCAACCCGCCCGGGCGGCTTTCGCGCTCGTAGACATGGACGTCGTGGCCGGCGCGGCCGAGCTGCTGGGCGGCCGCCATGCCGGCCGGGCCGGAGCCGATGATGGCGACCCGCTTGCCGGTCTTCTTCTCCGGCGGATAGGGCCGGATATGGCCGGTCTCATAGGCCTTGTCGGCGATTGCCTGTTCCACGGTCTTGATGGCGACCGGAATGTCCTCGAGGTTCAGCGTGCAGGCTTCCTCGCAGGGCGCGGGACAGATGCGGCCGGTGAACTCCGGGAAATTGTTGGTCGAATGCAGGTTGCGGATCGCGTTGTCCCAGTCCCTGTTGTAGACGAGGTCGTTCCAGTCGGGGATCTGGTTGTGGATCGGGCAGCCTGTCGGCCCGTGACAGAACGGAATGCCGCAATCCATGCAGCGCGCGGCCTGTTTCTCGACCTCCTTGTCCGACATCGGCAGCGTGAACTCACGGAAATGCCGGATGCGGTCGGAGGCCGGCTGGTACTTGTGCACCTGCCGGTCGATTTCGAGAAAGCCTGTTACCTTGCCCATAGTCCAGTTCCTGCTGTCCAGATGGTGCGGTTTTCGCCGCACCCGTTAACCTCTTGAGGCGGCCATGGCAACCTTGCGCCCGAGGTCAAACTGTCGATGAAGGAGGCCGGGAAGCCTGGGCTCCCCGGCGATTCTCACAAAACTATTCGGCCGCGACGCCCATGCGCATGCGTTCCATCTCGATCAGCGCACGGCGGTATTCGACCGGCATGATCTTGCGGAATTTCGGCCGGAACGTCGTCCAGTCGTCGAGGATCTCGCGGCCGCGCACCGAACCCGTATAGTGGACGTGGTTCGAGATCAGCTGGTAGAGCCGTTCCTCGTCATGGCTGGTCATGTCGCCCGACACGTCGACGCGGCCCTTGTGGTCGAGGTCGCCGCCATGGTGCAGCAGCCTCTCCATCAGGTCGTCTTCTTCCGGAACCGGCTCCAGCTCGACCATCGCCATGTTGCAGCGCTCGGCGAAATCGCCCGCCTCGTCCAGCACATAGGCGACGCCACCCGACATGCCGGCGGCGAAGTTGCGGCCGGTCTTGCCGATGACGACGACGACACCGCCGGTCATGTATTCGCAGCCATGGTCGCCGACACCTTCGACGACGGCGGCGACGCCCGAATTGCGCACCGCGAAGCGCTCGCCGGCGACACCGGCGAAATAGGCCTCGCCCTCGGTTGCGCCATAGAGCACCGTATTGCCGACGATGATGGAGTCGGCCGCGACGATCCTGGCCTCTTCCGGCGGCCGGATGACGATGCGCCCACCCGACAGGCCCTTGCCGACATAATCGTTGCCGGCACCGACGAGCTCGAACGAGACGCCGCGTGCCAGGAAGGCGCCGAAGGACTGGCCGGCGGTGCCGGTGAGCTTCACCTGAATGGTGTCCTCGCGCAGGCCCTTGTGCTTGAAGCGCTTGGCGACTTCGCCCGACAGCATGGCGCCCGTCGAACGGTCGACATTGCGGATGTCGACCTCGATCTTGACCGGCTGCTTGGCCTCCAGTGCGGGCTTGGCCAGTTCGATCAGCTTGCGGTCGAGTACGTCGTCGATCGGATGCTTCTGGCGTTCGGTCCAATGCACCGCTTCATGCGGCGCATCGGGCTTGTAGAACATCTTCGAGAAATCGAGACCGCGCGCCTTCCAGTGCTGGATCACCTCGCGCTTTTCCAGAAGATCGCTGTCGCCGATGATCTGGTCGATATGGGTGAAGCCCATCTCGGCCAGCAGCGCCCTGACCTCTTCCGCCACATAGAAGAAGAAGTTGATGACATGCTCGGGCGTACCCTTGAAGCGCTTGCGCAGCACCGGATCCTGGGTGGCGACGCCAACCGGACAGGTGTTCAAATGGCACTTGCGCATCATGATGCAGCCGGCCGCGATCAGCGGTGCGGTCGAGAAGCCGAACTCGTCGGCCCCGAGCAGCGCGCCGATGATGACGTCGCGCCCGGTGCGCAAGCCGCCGTCGACCTGCAGCGCCACACGTGAACGCAAGCCGTTCAGCACCAGCGTCTGGTGCGTCTCGGCCAGGCCCATTTCCCACGGGGAACCGGCATGCTTGAGCGAGGTCAGCGGCGAGGCGCCGGTGCCGCCATCATAACCCGAAATGGTGATGTGGTCGGCGCGCGCCTTGGCGACGCCGGCCGCGACCGTGCCGACACCGACTTCCGACACCAGCTTGACCGAGACGTCGGCCGCCGGATTGACGTTCTTCAGATCGTAGATCAGCTGCGCCAGATCCTCGATTGAATAGATGTCGTGATGCGGCGGTGGCGAGATCAGGCCGACGCCCGGCGTCGAGTGCCGCACCTTGGCGATGGTCGCGTCGACCTTATGGCCGGGCAACTGGCCACCCTCGCCGGGCTTGGCACCCTGCGCCACCTTGATCTGCATGACATCGGAATTGACCAGATATTCGGCCGTCACGCCGAAGCGGCCCGAAGCGACCTGCTTGATCGCCGAGCGTTCCGGGTTCTTGCCGCCGCCGGGCAGTGGCAGATAGCGGTCGGCTTCTTCGCCGCCCTCGCCGGTGTTGGACTTGCCGCCGATCTGGTTCATGGCCCGCGCCAGCGTCGTGTGCGCCTCACGCGAGATCGAGCCGAACGACATCGCCCCGGTCGAGAAACGCTTGACGATATCGGCTGCCGACATGACGTCGTCGAGCGCGACCTTCTTACGCCCGGTCTCCTCCGCCAGCCTGATCTTGAACAGGCCACGGATGGCCTGGGCGCGAGCCGTCTCGCTGTCGATCTGCGCGGAATATTCCTTGAACGTCTCCCACGAGCCCTGGCGCACGGCGTGCTGCAAGGTGGCGACCGCGTCGGGCGACCACATATGTGCCTCGCCGCGCATGCGGAACAGATATTCGCCGCCGACCTCCAGATTGTTGCGCAGCACCGGATCGTTGCCGAAACCGTCGGTGTGACGGCTGACGGTTTCGCCCGCGACCTCATCCAGCCCGACGCCTTCGATCAGCGTCGCCGTGCCGGTGAAATACTTCTCGACGAAATCGGTCTTCAGCCCGATGGCGTCGAAGATCTGCGCGCCGCAATAGGACTGGTAGGTCGAGATGCCCATCTTGGACATCACCTTGAGGATGCCCTTACCGATCGACTTGATGTAGCGCGACACCACCTCATAGGCATCCACCTCTTCCGGCAGCTCGCCGCGCTTGTGCATGTCGGTGAGCGTGTCGAAGGCGAGATAGGGGTTGATCGCTTCGGCGCCGTAACCGGCGAGGCAGCAGAAATGATGCACTTCGCGCGGCTCGCCGGATTCCACGACCAGGCCGACGGAGGTGCGCAGACCCTTGCGGATAAGGTGATGATGCACCGCCGCCGTCGCCAGCAGCGCCGGAATGGCGATGCGGTCCGGCCCAAGCTGGCGGTCGGACAGGATGATGATGTTGTAGCCGCCGGCGACCGCTGCCTCCGCCCGCTCGCAGAGCCGGTCGATGGCGCCCTGCATGCCCGCGGCGCCCTCATTCGAGCCATAGGTGATGTCGATCGTCTTGGTGTCGAAACGGTCCTCGGTGTGGCCGATGGAGCGTATCTTCTCCAGATCGCCATTGGTCAGGATCGGCTGGCGCACTTCGAGCCGCTTGCGGCGCGAATTGCCGACCAGGTCGAAAATGTTCGGCCGCGGCCCGATGAAGGATACCAGGCTCATCACCAGCTCCTCGCGGATCGGATCGATCGGCGGATTGGTGACCTGGGCGAAGTTCTGCTTGAAATAGGTGTAGAGCAGCTTCGACTTGTCCGACATCGCCGAAATCGGCGTATCGGTGCCCATCGAACCCACGGCTTCCTGGCCGGTGGTCGCCATCGGCGACATCAACAGCTTGGTGTCTTCCTGGGTGTAGCCGAACGCCTGCTGGCGATCGAGCAGGCTGACATCCTTGCGCAGCGCGCGCGGCTCGACCGGCTTCAGATCTTCCAGGATGAGCTGCGTGTTGGCGAGCCAGGTCTTGTAGGGATGCCTGGTGGCGATCTCCGACTTGATCTCCTCGTCGGGCACGATGCGGCCCTTGGCAAGGTCGATCAGGAGCATGCGCCCGGGCTGCAGCCGCCACTTCTTGACGATCCTCTCCTCCGGCACCGGCAGCACGCCGGCCTCGGAAGCCATGATGACGCGGTCATCGTCGGTGACGATGTAGCGTGCCGGGCGCAGTCCGTTGCGGTCGAGCGTGGCGCCGATCTGGCGGCCATCGGTGAAGGCAACCGCGGCCGGCCCGTCCCACGGCTCCATAAGGGCCGCATGGTATTCGTAGAAAGCCTTGCGATCGGCATCCATGAGCTTGTTGCCGGCCCAGGCTTCCGGGATCAGCATCATCATGGCGTGGCTGAGGCTGTAGCCGCCCTGGAACAGGAATTCGAGCGCATTGTCGAAGCACGCCGTGTCCGACTGGCCGTCATAGGAGATCGGCCACAGCTTCGAAATGTTGTTGCCGAACAGTTCGGAATCGACCGAGGCCTGGCGCGCCGCCATCCAGTTGTTGTTGCCGCGCACCGTGTTGATCTCGCCATTGTGCGCGACCATGCGGTAGGGGTGCGCCAGCTTCCACGATGGGAAGGTGTTGGTCGAAAAGCGCTGATGCACCAGGATCAGCGCGGTCTCGAAGCGCGGATCCTTGAGATCCTTGTAGTAGGCACCGACCTGATAGGCCAGGAACATGCCCTTGTAGACGATCGTGCGCGCCGACAGCGACACGCAATAGGCGCCGATATCCTTGTTGTCGTTCTCGGCATAGATACGGCCGGAGATGACCTTGCGCAGCAGATAGAGCCGGGCTTCGTACTCCTCGTCATCGGGAATTTCAGCCGTGCGGCCGATGAACACCTGCCGGTGGAACGGCTCGGACGCGACGATATCGGGCGCCTTCGACAGCGACGAATTGTCGACGGGCACGTCGCGGAAGCCTATGAGCGGCAGCCCTTCGGACTGCGCCGATTCGGCGATGATGTCCTCGATATGGGCGCGCAGCGCCGCGTCCTGCGGCATGAACCAGTGTCCGACGCCATACTGGCCCGCCGGCGGCAGTTCGATGCCCTGGGCCGCCATTTCCTCGCGGAAGAACTGGTCGGGAAGCTGCACCAGCACACCGGCGCCGTCACCGACCAGCGGGTCGGCGCCGACGGCGCCGCGATGCGTCAGGTTTTCAAGCACGGCAAGGCCGTCCTTGACGATCTGATGCGACTTCACGCCCTTCATGTTGACGATGAAACCGACACCACAGGCGTCATGTTCGTTGCGCGGATCGTAGAGGCCCCGAGGGGCAAAACCGGTTTGGCCAATGTCGGTTCGGCCAGTGCCGGTTCGCGACATATTTTTGACGGCACCCGCTTTTGTCTGCGCGGCCTGGCCGTTCGTCGCAGAGAGCGTCATGTCCGTCATTGTCCTGTCCTCCATTCCCAGCCCTTCAGGCGCTGGCCAGTTCTTCGGTCGCTAATTTGCCTCGGCAAGCGCTTGGCTCACCCTGATCCTTGCGGCACGTCTTTTCGAAATCCTTGCCGAACCAGGCGGCTTTCCGCATGGTTCGCGTCTGGTATCGTACAGGCCAGAGTCTGGCCGTCCACCTGTCGCTCGCAGCAACAGCCGGAGAGGCCAATATGTTACGCCAATCCAGCCTGTTTTGTGCGACAAAATAAGACAGCACTACTGTCCTAAATTTTTATGGCAGAATTCCCCGACGCATACAAGACCGATTCACAAAAAACTTGGGCTTTCCGCGACATAAAATTACGTGAAGTTGAGGGAAAACGTAAGCTTCAGTCGCCGATCCCTTAGCGCTGAGTTGATTGGCTTCAACGGTTTTCCGGCTTCTGGCCCCTTGCGGTTGGGGCGTGAAACCGGTCAACTCCGCGCCGATTTCCCCAGAACCCGACTTCCCCAAGACATAGGCAGATGCATGTTCTTCGCTTCCGACAATTGGGCAGGCGCCCATCCCAATATCGTTGCCGGCCTGTCGGCCGCGGCCGGCGGCTTTGCCACCGCCTATGGCGACAGCGCACTCGACCAGGCGGTTTACCGGCGCTTCAGTGAGATTTTCGAACGCGAGGTCGCGGTCTTCTTCGTGGCGACCGGCACCGCCGCCAACGCGCTGTCATTGACCACCTTCAACAAGCCCGGCGGCATCTCCTTTGCCCACCGCGAATCGCATGTCATCGAAGACGAGTGCGGTGCGCCTGAATATTTTTCCGGCGGCGCGCGCTTGCATGCCGTCGACGGTGCCCTGGGCAAGATCGACCCGCACAATCTGGAACGGGCCATTGGCCGCTTCGCGCCCGAAATCGTCCACTGGGGACGGCCGATGGCGGTCTCGATCACCCAGTCGACCGAGGTCGGCACCATCTACGGCCTGAAAGAGATCGAGACGATTTCGGCCATCGCCAAACAGCATTCGGTGCCGCTGCACATGGATGGCGCCCGCTTTGCCAATGCGCTGGCGGCGCTCGACACGACACCGGCCGAAATGACCTGGAAACGCGGTGTCGACATCCTGTCCTTCGGCGGCACCAAAAATGGCTGCTGGTGCGCCGAGGCGATCGTGCTGTTCGATCTCGACCGCGCCAAGGAATTGACCTTTCTGCGCAAGCGCGCCGCCCAGCTGTTTTCGAAGTCGCGCTTTGTCGCCGCACAGTTCGAAGCCTATTTCAAGGACGGTCAGTGGCTCGACACCGCGCGCCACGCCAACGCCATGGCCGCCCGCCTCGCGGCGGCGATCGAGGATTCGGCGCACGCGAAGCTGGCCTGGCTGCCGCAGGCCAACGAAGTGTTCGCCGTGATCAAGAAGACGGAAGCCGAGAGGCTGCAGGCGGCGGGCGCTGCCTTCTACGACTGGCACAAGCCGCACGGCTTTGACGGCCATATCGGCGAGGAGGAACTGCTCTACCGCTTCGTCACCAGCTTCGCGACGTCAGCCGAGGAAGTCGACCGCTTTGGCCAGCTGATCGCCGGATAGTCGGTCCCCGAGCAACAAAAAAGCGGCGCCTTTCGGCGCCGCTTTCGTCTCGGGAGGAGACGCTTCTATTCCTAGGCTACATTACGCAGCGTTCTTGGCCTCGATCTGCTTGGCCTTGGCCGGAGCCGACGTGATCGCGATCTTGCGCGGCTTCAACTCCTCGGGAATGTTGCGCTTGAGGTCGACGAAGAGCAGGCCGTTCTTCAGCGCGGCGCCGACGACTTCAACGTGGTCGGCAAGCTGGAAGCGGCGCTCGAAGGCCCTGGAGGCAATGCCGCGATACAGCAGCTCAGAGCCTTCGCCGGTGCCCTCGTCCTTGCGCTCACCCTTCACGGTCAGCACATTGCGGTGGGCTTCGATCGAGATTTCCTCGTCCGAGAAGCCGGCGACCGCCATGGAGATCCGGTAGGAATCCTCACCGGTGCGCTCGATATTGTAGGGCGGATAGGTCTGCGCGCCATCGGGCTGCGCTAGCGAATCCAGCATGGTGAAAAGACGGTCGAAGCCGACGGTCGAACGGTAAAGCGGGGAAAAATCAACGTGACGCATGAGGTGTTCTCCTGTTGAGCAACATGGTTTGCGTATGGTCGGTGCGAAACCCATAAGCGGCGTTTCGGCAGGACCAGCGGCCCCGACATTGGCGACCGCATTCCACATTTGGGGAGCGCCTGAATGCATTTCAAGATTTCGCCGGACGGTAAAAAACCGTGCCGCCTGCCCCCTTGATGAACGGCAGATGAACCGGACCTTCGGCGCGCGTTCAGACGGCTGCCGCTAGAGTGACCCCAAGATCAAGGATTGGCGGCGCTGGATTTTGCAGAGGCGCCGCAACGAGGCCGAACCGGGTGTTAACGTCCCTTCCTCCCGGATCGACAGGGGCCGGAAGCACGCCTTCGAGCGGCTTCCGGCCTTCCCCGTTACGGTCCCGGCATAAGCCGGATTTGCTTTGCTTTTGATGCGTTGGCGTCTATCACCTTGACGAGGCCAGCCGCGACAGGCTGGCACCCGAAGACGCCGAGCACAAAGCGCCGCATGACGGACCTTCTCCACGACACGCCGCTTTTCCACGAAACCGAGGGCAATCCGCGACCGGAAAACGCCACCGGCGGCTTTTTCATCACGCGCGACCGCAAGAAGATCCGCTATGGCCTGTTCGCGGCGGCGACACGTCCGATGCGGGGCACCGTGGTGCTGCTGTCCGGCCGCAACGAGTGCATCGAGAAATATTTCGAAACCATCCGCGACCTTGCCGCCCGCGGCTTTGGCGTCGCCACGCTCGACTGGCGCGGCCAGGGCGATTCCGACCGGTTGATCCGCGACCGCCAACGCGGCTATGTCCGCTCCTTCCGCGACTACACCGCTGACCTCGAGCAGTTCTTCGAGGAGATCGTGCTGCCCGATTGCCGCGGACCGTATTACATCCTCGCCCATTCAGCCGGGGCGGTGATCGCGCTTCTTGCCGCGCCATCGATGGTGAACCGCGTGCGCCGCATGGTGCTGATCGCGCCATTCCTGACCCTGCCGGACCTGCCGGTCTCGATCACGACAGTCCGCCGCGTCTGTTCGGTTTTCTGCGCTTTAGGGCTGGGCCGGCTCTATGCCGCCTGGGGTCCACGGCCCAGACACACGCTGCCTTTCGAAGCCAACAAGGTGACGTCGGATCCGCAGCGCTATCGCCGCAACACACGCATCTACGAAGAGTATCCGCAAATGGCGCTTGGCGGGCCGACCATCCGCTGGCTGCAGGCGGCGGCGAAGGCGTCGGAAGCGGTCAGCGACCCCGACTTCATGGCTCGGATACAGGTGCCGCTGCTCATCATCGCCGCTGGCGCCGACCAGGTCGTCTCGACCAGGGCGGTCGAGGCCTACGCCAGAAGCCTGAGACTCGGCTCGCTGCTGATGATCGACGGCTCCAAGCATGAAATCCTGCAGGAGGTCGACCTCTACCGCGAACAATTGCTCGCTGCCTTCGATGCCTTCATCCCTGGCTCTGACGACCCGACGGCCTGACCGGCGCCGCAGTCCCATCGCGGGCGGGCATAGCTGACACACCGTTGTCAGGATGATCGGCCAGCCGCTCCTCGCGGCAGGCAAACCGCTAAAGATTCTGACAGCCCACCCCGCCCCGAAATGCTCATCTCAATGCGTCGAATTGAACGCCATGGAGACGAGATCATGACCGAGAAAACCTGCGCCGCCTGCGATTGCCAGCTGGATGCCAATCCGATCCGCGTCAAGGTCGGCGGCAAGACCGTCGAGGTCTGCTGCGAGGAATGCGCGACGGCGCTGAACGAGGCCGGCGCCTCGGCGTCCGGCGTGAGCGAGGATTGAGCCATGCGTACCGATCATGCAGCGGCACAACGCCTGGCTGGACAGGTTCCGGCGCCGCCAGCCCGCACCCAAACCAGCCTGCAGGCCTTGCACGCCCAATGCATCGCGGTGGCGAGATGGCTCACCCGCCAGATGGAGAAGCGCCGAAGCCGGCTCGCCTTGCTGGAAATGACCGACGAACAGCTCAAGGACATCGGTCTGTCACGCGGCCAGGCCTATTCGGAATTCAGGCGCCGCTCGTGGGATTGAGGGACGTCCTTCGAGAAGTCTCCTGACAGGATTGGGCAGGCCGTTTGCATAGAGTGCCCATCGCAATTCCGGGATCATTCCGACGCGAGGGAAAACGCAACGGCCATGTCGCAATTCAGGGTGCAGCTCCTTCTGGACACCGGCGTCGTCAAGGTGCGGGACGTCGTCTGCAGCGGCGAATGCCGGCACAGGAGCGAAGAGGAATGCACTGCAACCACGCATCTGGTGTTTCCCTATCGCGGCGTCTTCGTACGCCATGTCGGCCGCAATGACGCCGTGGCGGAAGCCAATCAGTTGCTGTTCTTCAACGAGGCCGAGGGCTACCAGGTCAGCCATCCCATTGAGGGCGGCGATGCCTGCCTCGACCTCGTCGTCGAGGAAGGCCAGTTGCGGGAACTGGCGCCGAAGGAGCAGTTGCGTTCTGGCGGCGTCCTGGCGTTTCGCCGCCAGCGCCGGCGCATCGATCCGCGTGCGCAGGCGCTGGTGGCACTGCTGCGCCACAGTCTGAGCCGCAATGTCGCCGAAACGCTGGAGGCCGAGACGCTGGCGCTAACCCTGGTGCGGCGCTCCCTCGGCGAGCGCACCTCGCATGTCGCGGGCGCCAGCCCCGGCCGGCAAAAGCTGGTCGACCGCGCCAAGCTCGTGCTGGCGTCGGACCTGTCGCGGCGCTGGACGCTGGCCGAGATTGCCGCAGAGGTCGGCGTCTCGCCTGTCTACCTGACGCAAATGTTCCAGCAGGTCGAGGCCATGCCGCTCTATCGCTACCATCTGCGCCTGCGGCTGGCGCGCGCGCTCGACCTGCTTGGCCGCTACGACAATCTGACCACTCTGGGCATGGATCTCGGCTTTTCCAGCCACAGCCATTTCAGTGCGTCGTTCAAGCAGGTGTATGGCCGTACGCCGGCGGAGTTCCAGCGCTCGATCAAGCCACGCTGAAGCAACTGCTTCAAAGACAGCGCGGAGATATCAGCCGCGCAGGGCAGCCATGGCGGCCGCGTGAAGCTCCGGCGTCGCCGCCGCCAGCACATCGCCGCCCTTTTCCGCCGGCCCGCCATCGAAGGTGGTGACAACACCGCCCGCCTTCTCGATGATCGGGATCAGCGCGACGATGTCATAGGGCTTCAGGCCGGGATCGGCGACGATGTCGACGCTTCCCGAGGCGATCATGGCGAAGGCATAGCAATCGGCACCGTAGCGGGCGAGCTGGACTTGCTTTTCGAACGCGTCATAGCGCGTGCGCGCCTCGCCCTTGTACAGCGCCGGCGTGGTGGTGAACAGTGTCGCCTCATCGAGCCTGGTTGTCTTGCGGGTCGAAAGCTTGCGCGGGCCGCCCGGCCCCTCATAGTGCGAGCCCGAGGCGTTGGCGTAGAACAGTTCGCCGGTGAAAGGCTGCGCCATCATGCCGGCGACCGCGTCGCCATCAACCGTCAGCCCGACCAGCGTCCCCCACACCGGCAGGCCGGAGATAAAGGCACGCGTGCCGTCGATCGGGTCGATCACCCAGACATGCCGGCTGGAGATGTTTTCGCTGCCATGCTCCTCGCCGAGAATGCCATGGTCGGGATACTGCGCCGATATCAGCGCCCGGATGGCGCGCTCGGTCTCGCGGTCGGCTTCGGTGACCGGGTCGAAACTGCCCTTTTCCTTGTTGGCCACGGCACCCTGGGCGCGAAAGCGCGGCAAGGTCTCGGCCGCTGCCGCTTGCGCGATGCGGCGCATGAAATCGATGCTGATGTCCAACTGATTCTCCCGCATTGCCGAATGCCCAACCGGGCTCTGCCGACACTTTCCCGCGAAAACAAGCCTGTTTATCGATTTATTCGTCGCGACAGCTGTTGCCCAAATGTCACATCAACGTCATCGAAACGCAATTTCCACATCACTCTGAATTAAAAAAGCCTGAAGGTCGCTTGACATTTGTGCACCGCACAATACCCTCAATCTCGGACAGGTTTTCCTGTCCATGCCCTCCTTGGGCGTTTCCTCCCTAGACTTCGACCGTATCGTGCAAACGATGCGGTCTTTTTTTCGCCTTGCGGCTCCAATGCATGTCGCCCAAAAGTGTTTAGCGGTTTGGGACAACGACATGCATGAAAACAAGCCGCGATTTCACTCGGCCGCCAGCGGCAGGTCGATGAAGTGATGGTCGGGCATTGCCATCAGATCCGCCGAGAATCGCGTCAGATCATCGGCCAGCGCATCGAAGCCGGCGACCTTCTCGAAGGTCCGTTCATTCATGTAGAGCCCGCGATTGACCTCGATCTGCAGCGCATGCAGATGGCGCGCCGGGCGGCCGTAATGTTCGGTAATGAAGCCGCCGGCATAGGGCTTGTTGTGGGCGACGGTATAGCCCATCGCGGTCAGCAGGCCGATCGCCGTCTCGGTCAGGGCGGCGGTGGCCGAAATGCCGAAACGGTCGCCGATGATGAAGTCCGGCCGCAGGCCGCTGTCGCCGACGCGGATGCTCGCCGGCATCGAATGGCAGTCGATCAGCACGGCAAAGCCGAAACGGGCGTGCGTCCTGGTCAAAAGCCGCTTCAGCGTCTCGTGATAGGGCTTGTAGACGGCCTCGATGCGGGCAACGGCCTCGGCCAGCGGCAGCCGGCCGGAATAGATGTCGAGCCCCTCGCCGACCAGCTTCGGCACGGTGCCAAGTCCGCCCGCCACCCGCGCCGAGCGGATGTTGCAGAAGGACGGCACCGGCTCGGCGAACATGCGCGGATCGAGTTCCCACGGCTCGCGGTTGACGTCGAGATAGGCGCGCGGGAAATTCGCCGCCAGCATCGGCGCGCCGAGCGCCACGGCGCCGCCGAACAATTCATCGACATAGCAATCCTCCGAGCGGCGGATGGCGTTGCGGTCGAGCCTCGCCATGGCGAGGAAGCGTTCCGGATAGTAGCGGCCGCTATGTGGTGAGTTGAACAGGAAGGGGACGCGCTGCTCGGCGCCCGATCGGATTTCGAAGGGTTGAACGACCGCAAAATCCTCGGCTGCCGTCTTCAATTTGCACGAACCCGAAAACACCGATGCATCATCATATGAAACTGCCACCTTGCTGGCCGCATGTCCAGCATTTCGCCATCCGCATCGCCTTGCCGAATGCGGATAATGCTTCGCCGCGTTCACTTGATGTTTACCGTCACCTCCTCATATACAGGATGGTTAACGGGCCTGCCCGACGGCAGTCTCGAGCGGGTGATTCGGACGGGATATCATGGCACGCATTCTTCTGGCGGAAGACGACGACGATATGCGTCGTTTCCTCGTCAAGGCGCTGGAACGCGCCGGCTACCAGGTCAGCGATTTCGACAATGGCGCGAGCGCCTATGAGCGGCTGCGCGAGGAACCGTTCTCGCTGCTGTTGACCGACATCGTCATGCCGGAGATGGACGGCATCGAACTGGCGCGGCGCGCCACCGAGATCGATCCCGACCTCAAGGTCATGTTCATCACCGGTTTTGCCGCCGTTGCGCTGAACCCGGATTCCAAGGCACCGAAAGACGCCAAGGTGCTGTCGAAGCCCTTCCACCTGCGCGATCTCGTCAACGAGGTCGAGAAGATGCTGCACGCGGCCTGAGCCGCCTTCCGCTGAGGCATCGCCGCTGCGGCGAGACGACGCCTTCTTTCCTTTTTCTCGCTATTGACGCGCCGGACCAAAAATGGTGTATGCGCGGCTTCGGATGGGCGTGTAGCTCAGCGGGAGAGCACTGCATTGACATTGCAGGGGTCACAGGTTCAATCCCTGTCACGCCCACCATCCTTTCAAACACATAGGCGATAGCTCTGCCGGTTTTTTTGCCGATCGCGTCGGCCGCTCCACGATAGTGGCCGGATCGAGCCACCATTGTCGGTCGCCGTTTCCCACGCCGTCCTGAACAAGCGTGAGCGACCGGAATCCTTGTCGGCTCAGATAGTCGTTGTTCTTGGCGGGCGTCCACTCGGTCAGCCGTCATCTATTCGACCGATGCGCTGGATCGAAGAGGACTCCACATTGAAACCGATCCTCTCGGATCGTTGGACATCCCAAAGCCTGTCCAGAAAGCCCCGCTTGACTCCCGGTCGGCGGGGCTTTTCATGCGTTCAACTCGCTAAAACGAGTGGCCGGCGCTAACGACGCGGTCGGGCTTTCGGCCCTGGCGAGCTTTCCGCCGGGTTTGCCGCCAATTTGGCGAATCGCCGATCTCTTAGCCACAGGAACTTCCCTTTTGCCAGGAGTTCATCGCGGTCGCCATCATCCGCGGTCGTTTGGCCATACGTCGCAGCAATCAGATAGTCGGCTTTGTTCGTTCTATAATCCTCTTTTTGCACAGACATCGTTTCCTCCCAGTCTGCGGCCTTTCCCTCCTTTGGCCAGACGGAGGAATTAACTGCCGGTACGTGGCGCGAGTCCACCAATTGGGGATTGTATTAAAATGATACACGTCAGGTCACGGCGAACCGCGGACCTGGCTCTGGGCGCCGAGATTGTAGATCTCGCAGGGCTGCGTCTCCCGCACCTCCCCAAATCCCCCTCAGGGGATCCGTCTGGCCCGATTGGCCCGGCTCAAACACCCGCGACCGCGCACAGGCTCCTCATCCGCGATATGGCCACGTCCGGATCGGCCAGCAGGCCTGCCTGGTCGGCAAGCTGAAAGATTTCGGCATAGTGGCGGATGCCGCGCGCCGACTGCATGCCGCCGACCATGGCGAAATGGTGCTGGTGGCCGCTCAGCCAGGCCATGAAGACGATGCCGGCCTTGTAATATTCGGTCGGCGCCTCGAAGATCTTTCGCGACAGCGGCACCGTCGGCGCCATCAGCGCGTCATAGCCGACCCGATCGCCCGCGGCGAGCCTTGCCAGGGCGGCGTTGGCGACCGGCGCGATGGCATCGAAAATGCCAAGCAGCGCGTGCGAATGCCTGTTGCCGTCGCCGGCGATCAGTTCGGGATAGTTAAAGTCGTCGCCGGTGAACATCACGACGCCGTCCGGCAGGCGGTTGCGCAGCGCGACCTCCTTGCCGGCATCGAGCAGCGATATCTTTATACCTTCGACCTTGCTGGCGTGGCGCTCAATGATGGCGACCACCGTATCGAGCGCGGTCTCGAAATCGCCGCTGCCCCAATAGCCTTTCAAGGCCGGGTCGAACATGTCGCCCAGCCAGTGCAGGATGACCTTGCCGGAGGCCTGGCTTAAGATGCGGTCATAGACGGCGGCATAGTCGTCCGGCCCCCTCGCGACAGCCGCCAGCGCGCGGCTGGCCATCATGATCGCCTTGCCGCCCTGTCCTTCGATGAAAGCGAACTGCTCCTCATAGGCGGCGATCACATCGTGCAGTGTCCTGGCCGCCGCCGGTGCCAGATGGTCGGTTCCGGCACCCGAAGCGAGATCGGCGCCATCGACGGCGCGGGACTCGGCGATCGACCGGCGGATCAATTCTTTTGCATTTGCCCAGTCGAAGCCCATGCCGCGCTGCGACGTGTCCATCGCCTCGGCGATGCGGAAGCCGAGCCTCCACAAATGGTGGCGGAACGCCATCGTCCTATCCCAGTCGACAACGGGCCGCGACCACGGATCGGTCATTTCGAGGGGATCGGCGACGACATGCGCGGCGGCATAGGCGATGCGCGAAAACCGCGCGCCGGTCACCGGCTGCACCGGTTGTCCGACAAGCGTGTAACGGGTGCTGCGGCCACCCTCACCTGGCAAGGCAATGTCCATGGATCTCTCCCTTCGCAGCGCCTATAAATGGAACGTTCCAATAAATCAAGAACCTTTAAGATTCGAATTGGCCCGAAGACGATTGCTGCAATGCAGCACAAAAATCCTTGGTCGACATACTGTTGGACCACGTATGATCGCCTTTTCGGTTGGAGGAAAAAATCTCGATTGACTCCTCCATAGAGCCGAGATTAGAACGTTCCAATAAATTTGATCGAGAAAACCGGGAGGATGCATCGGGATGGCCAGCCGGGCCAAGGCGACGATATTCGACATTGCCCGCGAGGCGGGCGTGTCCAAATCGACGGTATCGCTCGTGCTCCAGGGCAGCGGGCTGATTCGGCCTGAGACCGCGGTCAAGGTGCGCAAGGCGATCGAGGATGTCGGCTATGTCTACAACCGCGGCGCCGCCAACCTGCGCAAGGCCCATTCCAACGTCATCGGCATGGTCATCAACGATCTCACCAATCCGTTTTTCGCCGAACTGGCGGTCGGCATGGAGCGTGTCTTCCAGTCGGCCGGCATCGTGCCTTTCATCGGCAACACGGCGGAGAATCCGGTGCGCCAGGAAGAGGTGCTGAAGTCGCTGATGGAGCAGGGCGTCGCCGGGCTCATCGTGTCGCCGGCGCGCGGCACCACGCCAGGCGCTTTCCGGCGGCTGGAGATGGCGGGTGTGCCGGTGGTCTTCGCCATGCGCCGCTTGCCGGAAAGCCGCATCCCGGTGATTGCGCCCGACAATCATCGCGGCGCCTATCTCGCCACCGCCCATCTGATCGGCAAGGGACATCGCCGGCTCGTCTTCTTCGGCGGCTCGTCCGATCTGGTTGTCTATCACGAGCGCCTTGGCGGATTTCGCGAGGCCTGCGAGACGCAAGGCATCGCCGCGCGCGACGCGCTTGTCGTTGAGGGGGAGACCAGTCGCAGAGGTGGTATCGCGTGTCTCGAAACGGCTCTGGCGATGGCTGAACCGCCGACCGCTGCCCTCTGCTTCAACGACGCCGTCGCCTTCGGCGCCATGCTGGCGTTGCGCAAGCGTGGGCTTGAGCCTGGTGCGGATTTCGCCATCGTCGGTTTCGACGACGTCGCCGAGGCCGAGCACTATATGCCGGCTTTGACCAGCGTCGCCGTGGACTCCGCGGGACTCGGCGAACGCGCCGCCCATGTCATGCTGAAGATGATCCAGTCGCGCACCACGCGGGCCGAAGACCACATCGGCGCGGTCAATCTCGTGGTCAGGGAAAGCTGCGGTCCGGATCGCCGCACGCGAAACAGGCCTGCCGGAGCGGGAGGCGCCGCGTGAGTGTCCTGAATGTCAAATGGGGGCTGATTGGCGCCAGCACGATCGCCAGGCAATTCATGATCAATGCCATCCGCGCGCAGGCCGATGGCAAGATCGCGGCGGTGATGAGTTCCAGCCCGGAGCGGGCCCAGGCATATGCCGTGGAAAACAACATTCCGCTTGCGGTCTCGACGCTTGACGAGCTCCTTGGCGAGGATATCGACGCCGTCTACATCTCGACCACCAACGAACTGCATCTCGATCAGGCGCTCGCGGCGATCAAGGCAGGCAAGCATGTGCTGTGCGAGAAGCCCCTGGCGCTGACCAGCGCCGATGCACGCAGGATGGTCAGTTCGGCCAAGGCCGCGGGCATCGTGCTCGGCACCAACCATCATCTGCGCAATGCCGGCGCCCATCGCGCCATGCGTGAGGCGATCGCAGCGGGGCGCATCGGCAAGCCGATCGCCGCGCGCGTCTTCCATTCCGTCTATCTGCCGGAGAATCTGCAGGGCTGGCGCATCACCAAGCCCGAAGCAGGCGGCGGCGTGGTGCTCGACATCACCGTGCACGATGCCGACACGCTGCGCTTCGTGCTTGGCGACGACCCGGTCGAGGTCTCGGCCTTCACGCAGGCCGCCGGCATGGCCGGCGGTGGGTTGGAAGACGGTGCCATGTGCATCTGGCGCTTCAAATCGGGCCTTATCGCCCAATCGCATGAGGGCTTCACCACCAAATTCGCAGGCACCGGCTTCGAAGTGCATGGTTCGGAAGGCTCGCTGATCGCCAGCAATGTCATGACCCAGAAGCCGGACGGTTCGGTGCTGCTGCGCACGGACAAGGGTGAGGAGCAATTGAGCTTCGACCGCGAGGATCTCTACACGAGATCCGTGCGTCAGTTCCATGCCGCGATCCACGGTGTCGGCCAGCCTGCCGCCACCGGTGAGGATGGCATCTGGTCGCTGGCCTCCGCCGAGGCGGCGCTTCAATCGGCCAGCTCCGGCAAGGCCGTCCAGATCGACCCGAAACTCGGGAGCATGAATTGAGCAAGGTCGTCTCCGCAGCACAGGCAGCCAGCCTGATCAGGGATGGCATGGTCGTCTCCGTGTCGTCGTCGAGCGGCCTTGGCTGCCCGGACGCGGTGCTGGCCGCCATCGGCGAACGCTTCGACGCCGAGGGCCATCCGAAGAACATCACCACGCTGCACCCGATCGCCGCCGGCGACATGTACGGCATCAAGGGCATCGATCACCTGGCCAAGCCCGGCCTGTTGAGGCGCACGCTGTGCGGCTCCTATCCGTCCGGCCCCTCCTCCGCCGAGCCGCCGCAGATCTGGAAGATGATCGGCGACAATTCGGTCGCCGCTTACAATGTGCCGTCCGGAATCCTGTTCGACATGCATCGCGAGGCCGCCGCCAAGCGACCGGGCGTGCTGACCAAGGTCGGTCTCGACACGTTTGCCGATCCGCGCCATCAGGGCTGCGCCATGAACGCCGCCGCCAGCGAACCGATCGTCTCGGTGCAGCAGTTCGACGGCGAGGAATGGCTCTATTTCCGCTCGATCGTGCCAAACATCTCGATCATCCGCGCCACCACCGCTGACGAGCGCGGCAACCTCACCTATGAGCACGAAGGCGCCTATCTCGGCGGCCTCGAACAGGCGCTCGCCGCCCGCAACAACGGCGGTATCGTCATCGCGCAGGTCAAGCGAGTCGTCGAGAACGGCACGCTGAAGCCGCATGATGTGCGCGTGCCCGGCGTGCTGGTCGACCATATCGTGGTGGCGCCGGACCAGTTGCAGACGACGCTGACGCCTTACGATCCGGCCATCTCAGGCGAGATTTTCAGGCCGCTGTCGACCTTCCGCAATGCCGAGATGAACGTCCAGAAGGTGATCGCCCGCCGCGTCGCCATGGAATTGCGCGACGGTATGGCCGTCAACATCGGCTTCGGCATCTCCGCCAATGTGCCGCGCATTCTTCTGGAAGAAGGCCAGCACGGCAAGGTCACCTGGGTGATCGAACAGGGCGCGGTCGGCGGCGTGCCGCTGCTCGACTTCAAGTTCGGCTGCGCCTCCAATGCCGAAGCGATCATGCCCTCGCCGCACCAGTTCATCTATTTCCAGGCCGGCGGCTTCGACGCCTCGCTGCTCTCCTTCCTGCAGATCGATCGCCACGGCTCGGTCAACGTCTCGAAGCTGTCTGCGCGGCCGCATGTCACCGCCGGCGCCGGCGGCTTTGTCGACATCACCGCGCGGGCGAAGAAGATCGTCTTCTCCGGCTTCTTCAACGCCGGCGCCAAGCTTTCGCTGGCCGATGGCGGCATCCGCATCGACGCTGAAGGCAAGGTCAAGAAGGTGGTCAACGAGGTCGAGCACATCTCCTTCTCCGGCAAGCGCGCGGTCGCTCAAGGCCAGGACATCACCTATGTCACCGAGCGTTGCGTGATGAAGCTGACGCCTGATGGGCTGATGGTGACGGAACTGGCGCCCGGCATCGACCTCGATCGCGACGTGCTGGCGCAGGCCGAAATGCCGCTCGGTGTCGCCAACGACCTGAAGGTGACGCCGGCAGCGCTCTACCAGGACCGGCCGATCGGCCTGTCGCTCAATGGCGGCGCCTCGCTCGGAGGCGCGCATGGCTGAGCGCCTCGTCACCTTCGAAAGGGATGGCGCCATCGGCATCGTCACCTTGCACCGGCCGGAAAAGTTCAACGCGCTCGACATCCCGATGCTGCGCGCTCTCGAAGCCGCGCTCGACGGAGCGGAAATGGCCGACGGCGTCCGCGTCGTGCTCTTGCGCGGCGAGGGCAAGGGCTTTTGCGCCGGCGGCGATGTCGAGGCCTGGGGCGCGATGAGCGCCGCCGATTTCCAGGTGCAATGGGTGCGCTACGGCCATCGTGTCTTCGACCGGCTGGCGCGGTTGCGGCAACCGACGATCGCCGTTCTGTCCGGCCATGCGCTGGGCGGCGGGCTGGAACTGGCGGCCGCCTGCGATTTTCGCGTCGCCGAGGCGCATGTAAAAATGGGCTTCCCCGAAACCTCGATTGGCGTCGTGCCCGGCTGGTCCGGCACGCAGCGCGCCGTGCGCCGTTTTGGCGCGCAAACCGTGCGGCGCATGGCGCTGGGTGGCGAGATGCTTCTCGCTCCCGAAGCGTTGGCCCTGGGCGTGGTCGACCGGGTGGCTGAGACCGGCGGTGGCTTGGTCGAAGCCAGAAGCTGGGCCGAAAAGATCGCCGAACGCGGTCCGCTGGCAACGGAAGCCGCCAAGCTGATGATCGCGGTGGCCGAAGGCGAGGAAAGTGCCGCCGCGACCGAAGCGCTGGCCAGCGGCTTCATCGCGCTCACCGGCGACCTCAAGGCTGGCGTGAGCGCCTTCAAGACCAAGCAGAAGCCTGCATTTTCAAGAAGCTAGAGAAAACAGTCCTGATGAACGCACCTCTCAACATCGCCATGCCCGCCGAGGCGTCAGCCGCGCCGAAAACCTATCGGTTGCTGATCGATGGCAAGCATGTCGATGCCCGCGACGGCCGCACGCTTGAGCGCAAAAGCCCCGGCCATGGCTTCACCGTTTCGCGCTATGCACAGGCCGGCGAGGCCGAGGTAGAAGCGGCCGTGCAGGCCGCGCACAAAGCGTTCGAGACCGGCCCCTGGCCGCGCATGAAGGCCTCCGAGCGCGCCGCGATCCTCTTCAGGGCGGCCGATCTGATCGAGGCGCGGCTGGAAGACATCGCCCGGCTCGACGCGCTGGAATCCGGCAAGCCGATCGCCCAGGCGCGCGCTGAGATCGGCGGCGCCGTCGACATCTGGCGCTATGCCGCCTCGCTCGCCCGCACACTGCATGGCGAGAGCTACGCCAATCTCGGCGACGCCATGCTGGGCGTGGTCGTGCGCGAGCCGATCGGTGTCGTCTCGATCATCACGCCATGGAATTTCCCGTTCCTCATCGTCAGCCAGAAACTGCCTTTCGCGCTCGCCGCCGGCTGCACGGCGGTGGTCAAGCCCAGCGAAATGACCTCGGCCTCGACCTTCGTGCTCGGCGACATCCTGATCGAGGCCGGCCTGCCCGCCGGCGTCGTCAACATTCTCGCCGGTCTTGGTGCCGATGTCGGCGCGCCGATGGTCAGCCATCCCCTGGTCGAGATGGTCTCCTTCACCGGCTCCACCCGCGTCGGCAAGATGACCATGGCGTCGGCCGCCCAGTCGCTGAAGAAGGTCTCGATGGAACTCGGCGGCAAGAATGGCCAGATCGTCTTCCCCGACGCCGACCTCGAAGCCGCGGCTGACGCGGCGGTGTTCGGCGGCTTCTTCAACGCCGGCGAATGCTGCAATGCCGGCAGCCGGCTGATCGTGCACGAGGCGATCGCCGACGATTTTCTTGCCGCTGTGAAGGCACTTACGTCGAGAGTAACGGTGGGAGATCCACTGGATGATCGAACCAAGGTCGGCGCGATGATCTCGTCCGACCATCTGGCCAAGGTAACGGATTACGTTGCGGCAGCGGCAGGCCAAGGCAGCAACGTCTATAGCGGCGGCAAGCAGCTGGCCTCCAATGCCGGCCAATATCTCGACCCGACGATCTTACGCGACGTCACCGAGAACATGGCGATTGCGCGTGAGGAAGTATTCGGACCGGTGCTCTCCGTGCTGACTTTTGAAACGATTGAAAAGGCGTTGCACATCGCCAACAACACGCCCTATGGTCTGTCTGCGGGCGTGTGGAGCGCCAGCATCGACACTTGCATGTCGGTGGCGCGTGGAGTGCGTTCGGGGACGGTTTGGGTGAACACATTCATGGAAGGTTATCCCGAGCTGCCTTTCGGAGGCTACAAGCAGTCCGGTCTCGGACGCGAACTCGGCAAACGCGCCGTCGAGGATTATACCGAGGAAAAGACAATCCAGTTTCATCGCGGCCAGCGCACCGGATGGTGGGTCGGCTGAGTTTGGAAGAACCCGGTGGGCTTCCACCGGTCGTGTAATGCAACAAGGGAGGAAGTACATGTTGCGCAAATTGCTTATCGGAACGGCTCTTGCGACGAGCTTTGCGTTCTCGGCGCATGCCGCGGACGTCAAGGAAGTGCAGATGTTGCATTGGTGGACGTCGGGCGGCGAAGCGGCTGCTCTCAACGTGCTGAAGGGCGATCTGGCCAAGGAAGGCTATGCCTGGAAGGACGTGCCGGTGGCCGGCGGTGGCGGCGACGCTGCCATGACCGCGCTGAAGGCGATGGTCGCGGCCGGCAACTATCCGACCGCCTCGCAGATGCTCGGCTACACCGTGCTCGACTATGCCGCGGCCGGCGTCATGGGCGACCTGACCGAAACGGCGAAGAAGGAAGGCTGGGACAAGTCGGTTCCGGCGGCCCTGCAGAAGTTCTCGGTCTATGAAGGCAAGTGGGTTGCCGCTCCGGTCAACGTCCACTCGGTTAACTGGCTGTGGATCAACAAGGCCGTCATGGACAAGATCGGCGGCACCGAGCCGAAGACCTTCGACGACTTCATTGCCCTGCTCGACAAGGCCAAGGCTGCCGGCGTGATCCCGCTCGCTCTCGGCGGCCAGAACTGGCAGGAAGCCACCATGTTCGACTCGGTCGTGCTGTCGACCGGCGGACCTGAGTTCTACAAGAAGGCCTTCAACGACCTCGACGACGCTTCGCTTAAATCCGACACGATGAAGAAGTCGTTCGACAATTTGGCCAAGCTCGTCACCTATGTCGACCCGAACTTCTCGGGCCGCGACTGGAACCTTGCCACCGCCATGGTCATCAAGGGCGATGCCCTGGTGCAGGTCATGGGTGACTGGGCCAAGGGCGAGTTCCACGCCGCCAAGAAGACGCCGGGCACGGACTTCCTGTGCTATCGCTTCCCGGGCACCGACGGCTCCGTGATCTACAACTCCGACATGTTCGGCATGTTCAACGTTCCGGACGACCGCAAGGCCGCCCAGGTCGCGCTGGCCACCGCCACACTGTCGAAGAGCTTCCAGTCGGCCTTCAACGTCGTCAAGGGGTCGGTTCCGGCCCGTACCGACGTTCCGGACACCGACTTCGACGCTTGCGGCAAGAAGGGCATCGCCGACCTGAAGGCAGCCAATGACGGCGGCACGCTGTTCGGCTCGCTCGCCCAGGGCTATGGCGCGCCTCCGGCGGTCGCCAATGCCTACAAGGACGTCGTTTCGAAGTTCGTCCATGGTCAGATCAAGACCTCGGACGAGGCCGTGACCGAACTGGTCAAGGCGATCGACGACGCCAAGTAAGCGCCAGTCAGCAAACACCTTCCCCGCTTCGGCGGGGAAGGTGTTCATCTCAGGATTGGCCGGATTGAACACCATGCCGACCAAAGACCCGTATGCACGGGCCGCCTTGCCGCCTGACGGCAGAGCACGGACGACCCGAAGCGGGAGGAGCTCATGAGCACGGTAGCAACAAGCCAGATCAAGCTGACGCCGGAGCGGTCGCGCCCCTCTGTGCGCTCGCGCCTGCAGGACGCCTTGCCGAAGATCGTGCTGGCGCCGAGCTTCGCCATCACCATCGTCTTCGTCTACGGCTTCATCCTGTGGACGATCTATCTGTCCTTCACCAATTCCAAGACCTTCCCGTCCTATGTCATCACCGGCTCGCGCGCCTATCAGCGGCTGTGGGGCTGGACCTTCGACACCGACCCGCCATCGAGCTGGTACACGTCGATCACCAATATGGGCATTTTCGGCTTTCTCTACATCCTGATCTGCCTGGCGCTCGGCCTGTTCCTGGCCATCCTGCTCGACCAGAAGATCCGCGGCGAAGGCGTGCTGCGGCCGATCTATCTCTACCCGATGGCGCTGTCCTTCATCGTCACCGGCGTCGCCTGGAAATGGTTCCTCGATCCCGGTCTCGGCCTCGAGCAGACGCTGCATCAGTGGGGCTGGACGAGCTTCCATTTCGACTGGATCAAGAACAAGGATTTCGTCATCTACACGGTGGTCATCGCTGGCGTCTGGCAGGCCTCCGGCTTCATCATGGCGATGTTCCTGGCTGGCCTGCGCGGCATCGACGGCGAGATCATGAAAGCGGCGCAGATCGACGGCGCCACCACCTTCCAGCTCTACCGACGCATCGTCATCCCGCTGCTGCGGCCGATCTTCCTGTCGGCCTTCATCGTGCTCGCGCACCTCGCCATCAAGTCTTATGACCTTGTGGTGGCGCTGACCTCAGGCGGCCCCGGCGGTTCGGCCTGGCTGCCGTCCAACTTCATGTATGAGTACACGTTCAAGCGCAACGAGATGGCCGTCGGTTCGGCCAGTGCGGTGATCATGCTGATGACCATCGTCGCCATCATCGTGCCCTATCTCTATTCGGAACTGCGGGAGAAGCCGCGATGAGCGCTGTCGCCACCCCTGCCCGCCAGGCCTCTAGCGGCATGAGCACCAAGACCCTCAACCGTGTCGTCATATACGGGCTGCTGGCTCTGTTTGCGCTGTTCTACCTGATGCCGCTGTTCGTCATGCTGGTCACCTCGTTCAAGACCATGGACGAGATCCAGAACGGCAACATGCTGGCGCTGCCCAAGGCGCCGACCTTCGATCCCTGGCTGAAGGCCTGGGGCGAGACCTGCGTCGGCCTCACCTGCGCCGGCATCAAGGGCTATTTCTGGAACTCCATCAAGATGGTGGTTCCCGCCGTGCTGATCTCGACCATGCTCGGCGCGCTCAACGGCTACGTGCTGACCAAATGGCGCTTTCGCGGCGCGACGCTGGTCTTCGGCCTGATGCTGTTTGCCTGCTTCATCCCCTTCCAGTCGGTGCTGCTGCCGATGGCGACGATCCTCGGCAGCGTCGGTCGCTTCGGCGTGACGCTGCAGAACTCGGTCGGTACCAGCTTCGGTCTCGGCAATTCGACGGTCAATCTGGTGTTCGTCCACGTCGTCTACGGCATCGGCTTCACCACTTTGTTCTTCCGCAATTACTACGAGGCCTTCCCGACCGAATTGATCAAGGCCGCACAGGTCGACGGCGCCTCCTTCTTCCAGATCTTCCGGCGCATCATGCTGCCGAACTCGATGCCGATCTTCGTCGTCACCGTCATCTACCAGTTCACCAACATCTGGAACGACTTCCTGTTCGCCTCGGCTTACGCCGGCACCGGTGACGCCATGCCGATGACGGTGGCGCTGAACAACGTCGTCAACACCTCGACCGGCGTCGTCGAATACAACGTCAACATGGCGGCCGCGATGATCGCGGCTCTGCCTACCCTGATCGTCTATGTCGTCGCCGGCCGCTATTTCGTGCGCGGGCTGATGGCGGGCGCGGTCAAAGGCTGACCAATTCAGAAGGAACGACCATGGCTTTTCTGGAAATTGACGGGCTGAAGAAGCGTTTCGGGAATGTTGAGATCCTGAAGGGCATCGATGTCGAGCTCGAAAAGGGCGGCTTCCTGGTGCTGGTCGGTCCGTCCGGCTGCGGCAAGTCCACGCTGCTCAACACCATCGCCGGCCTGGAGCAGATCACCGAGGGTGAAATCCGCGTCGACGGCCGCGCCATCAACGATCTGCACCCTTCAAAACGCGACATCGCCATGGTGTTCCAGAGCTACGCGCTCTATCCCAACATGACGGTGGCCGGGAACATCTCCTTCGGCATGGAGATGCGCGGCGTACCGGCCGATGAGCGCCAGAAGGCGATCGACAAGGTGGCCAAGGTGCTGCAGATCGGCCACCTCTTGCAGCGCAAGCCGAGCCAGCTTTCCGGCGGCCAGCGCCAGCGTGTCGCCATGGGCCGGGCGCTGGTGCGCGACCCCAAGCTGTTCCTGTTCGACGAGCCGCTGTCCAACCTCGACGCCAAGCTGCGCGTCGACATGCGCATCGAGATCAAGCGCCTGCATGCCACGACAGGCACCACCATCGTCTACGTCACCCACGACCAGATCGAGGCGATGACGCTGGCGACCAAGATCGCCGTCATGCGCGACGGCGAGGTGCAGCAGTTCGGCACGCCGGCCGAGATCTACAACAACCCCACCAACCTGTTCGTCGCCGACTTCATGGGCTCGCCGGCGATGAACCTGATCCCGGCGACCATTGCCACCTCGGGCAATGCGCTGTCCGTCGTGCTGCAGCGCGAGGCGCGCGAGCCGATCACGCTGCCGATGGCCAGTGCGCCGGCGGGCCTCTCGGCATTCCAGGGCAAGCCGATCATCTTCGGCGTGCGGCCGGAAGCGCTGACCGATCCGGAAGGCGCCGAGCGCAACGCCTCGAACATCGCCACCGCCGACCTGCACATCGAGGTCGTCGAGCCGGCGGGCTCTGACACTTTCGCGGTCACCAATCTCGGCGGCAAGGGCGTGGTGGCACGGTTGCGCGCCGACGCCAACATCCAGCCGGGCACCAGCACGCCGCTCGCCTTCAACCTGACCAAGGCGGTGTTCTTCGATCCGGCGACCGAGAACCGCATTCGCTAATGTATGTCGCCCAAAAGTGGATCCGGTTTTGGGGCAACGACATGCATCCAAACAAAAACCTAAAGCGCGTCAGGACGCGATTTAGGCTATGACAAATCCGGACATCGTCATCATCGGCTCCGGCATTGGCGGCGCCACGATCGCCTCCGGTCTGGCCGGCAGCGGCGCCTCGATCCTGATGCTGGAGCGTGGCGAACCCTTGCCGGCAACCCCGCATGCCCGCGACACGCGCTCGATCTTCGTCGACGGCCACTACCGGCCAAATGAGATGTGGCGCGAGGCCGGCGGCGCTGCCTTCAACCCCGGCAACTACTACTATGTCGGCGGCAATTCGAAATTCTACGGCGCGGTGCTGATCCGCTACCGCAAGGAAGATTTTTCGGCCATGGAGCACTTTGGTGGTGTCTCGCCCGCCTGGCCGTTTCCCTACGAAGAGTTCGAGCCCTGGTATTCCAGGGCCGAGCAGCTGTTTCGCGTGCGCGGCGCGCTGGGCGAAGATCCGACCGAACCGTTCCATTCGATCCCCTACGCCTTCAAGCCGGTGCCTGACGAGGCGCCGATCGCGCGAGCCCGCGCCGAACTCAAGGGGCTTGGCCTGCATCCGGCCTCACTGCCGCTCGGCGTCGACATCGACACCTGGCTCAGGGAAGGCCGTACCGGCTGGGACGCTTTCCCCAACACCGGCCAGGGCAAGATGGACGCCCAGACAGCACCACTGGCGGCAGCGCTCAGGGACACCAACATCCGGCTCGAGACCGGCTGCTACGTCGAGTATCTCGAGGCGGCGCCCGATGGCAAAAGCATCGTCGCGATCCACTACCGCCAGAATGGCGAGGCGAAGAAAGTCACGCCAAAACTGGTCATCCTGTCGGCCGGCGCGGTCAATTCCGCCGTCATCCTGCTGCGCTCGCCCTCATCGGATGGCAAGGGTCTCGCCAACCGCTCCGACCAGGTCGGCCGCAATTTCATGAACCACAATTCGAGCGCCATGCTGGCGATCGATCCGCGCCGCCGCAACGATGCCGTCTACCAGAAGACGCTGATGCTGAACGACTATTATCTCTCCGACGGCAAGGGCGGCAAACCGCTCGGCAACGTCCAACTGCTCGGCAAGATCGACGGCAACATGCTCAAGGCCAATGTGAAGACGATGCCGAAATTCGTGCTGGATTACATGGCCGGCCACGCCGTCGACTGGTACCTGATGTGCGAGGACCTGCCCGATCCCGAAAGCCGCATCATGGTCGACGGCAAGGACATCGTCATGCAGTGGCGCCGTTCCAACATGCAATCGCTTGACGGGCTGACCAAGGTGATGCGCGAGAACTTCCGCGCCTGCGGTTATCCCATCGTGCTGTCGCGCCCCTTCGACAAGCGCACGCCATCGCACCAATGCGGCACGGTGAAAATGGGCGACGATCCGGCAACCTCCCCGCTCGATCCGTTCTGCCGGTCGTTCGACCACCAGAACCTGTTCGTCGTCGACGGTAGTTTCTTGCCGAACTCAGCCGCCGTGAATCCCGCGCTGTCGATCGCCGCGCAGGCGCTGCGCGTCGCTGATCATATCCGCAAGACAGAGTTGGCCGCATGACCCGCCCTGCGGCCATCGTCACCGGCGGCGCGCGCGGCATTGGGCTGGCTTGCGCCGAGGCGCTGGCCGATGCCGGCTTCGACATTCTGGTCGCCGACCTTGCCGAACAGGCGCCTGACGGGCTCGCCGAGAAAATCACAGCGCGTGGCGCGAAATTCGCTTATGTCAGCTGTGACATCGCCAATCTCCACAGCCACGCCGCACCCGTCGATGCCACCATGCGCGCCTTCGGCCGCATCGACTGTCTCGTCAACAATGCCGGCGTCGGCGCCGTCGTGCGCGGCGACCTTCTGGAGCTGAAGCCGGAAAATTTCGACCGCGCGCTGAACATCAACCTGCGCGGCACGGTCTTCCTGAGCCAGGCCGTCGCCAGGGCGATGCTTGCGGCCCCTGGCGATCACCCAAAATCGATCATCACCATCACCTCGGTGAGCGCCGAAATGGCCTCGCCGGAACGCTCCGAATATTGCATCTCGAAGGCCGGGCTTTCCATGTGGGTGAAGAACCTGGCGCTGCGCCTCGCCCCCGAAAACATCGGTGTGTTCGAACTGCGGCCGGGCATCATTCGCACCGATATGACGGCAGGGGTCACCGCCAAATACGATGCCTTGATCGACAGCGGCCTGGTGCCGGCCAAACGCTGGGGCGAAGCCTCCGACATCGGCGCGGTGGTGGCGACGCTGGCCGCCGGCAAGCTCGGCTTTTCGACCGGCTCGATCATCAATGTCGACGGCGCGCTCTCCGTGCCGCGGCTGTAAGTGGATGAGACAATGACCGACTACATCATCGTGGGCGCCGGTCCTGCCGGCTGTGTTCTGGCCAACCGGCTGAGCGAAGATCCCGGCAATTCCGTGCTGTTGCTGGAAGCCGGCGGCAAGGACTGGCATCCCTACATCCACATGCCGGCGGGCTTCGCCAAGATGACCAAGGGCATCGCGTCCTGGGGCTGGTCGACCGTGCCGCAGAAAAACATGAAGGACCGCGTCTTCTGGTACACGCAGGCCAAGGTGGTCGGCGGCGGCTCCTCCATCAACGCCCAGATCTACACGCGCGGCAACGCCCGCGACTATGATGCCTGGGAGAAGGAAGAGGGCCTCGCCGGCTGGGGCTATCGCGACGTGCTGCCGTATTTCAAACGCGCCGAGAACAACCAGCGCTACGCCAACGACTTTCATGGCGACCAGGGACCGCTCGGCGTGTCGAACCCGATCTCGCCGCTGCCGATCTGCGAGGCCTATTTCCGCGCCGGCCAGGAGATGGGCATCCCTTTCAATCCGGACTTCAACGGCGCTGCCCAAGAAGGCGTCGGCTATTACCAGCTGACGCAGAAGGACGCACGGCGCTCGTCTGCTTCGGTCGCCTATTTGAAGCCGATACGGGCGCGCAAGAACCTCACCGTCAGAACCGACGTGCTGGTGACCCGCGTCGTCGTCGAGAAAGGCCGCGCGACTGGCGTTGAGGTCGTTGACAGGCCCGGCGGCGAGAAGAAAATCCTGCGCGCGGAGCGCGAGGTGATCGTCTCGTCCGGCGCCATCGGCTCACCAAAACTGCTGATGCAGTCGGGCATCGGCCCCGCCGACCACTTGAAGACGGTGGGCGTCACCCCGGTGCACGACCTGCCCGGCGTCGGCTCCAATATGCAGGATCATCTCGATCTGTTCGTCATCGCCGAATGCACCGGCGACCACACTTACGACAATTACGCCAAGCTGCACCGCACGGCCTGGGCCGGCCTGCAATATCTCTTGCTGAAGAAAGGCCCCGTGGCCTCCAGCCTGTTCGAGACCGGCGGCTTCTGGTACGCCGACCCGACGGCCGCCTCGCCCGACATCCAGTTCCATCTCGGCCTGGGCTCCGGCATCGAGGCCGGCGTCGAGAAGCTGAACAATCCCGGCGTCACTTTGAACTCGGCCTTCCTGCGGCCGCGCTCGCGCGGCACGGTGCGGCTGAAGAGCGCCGACCCGGCCGACCACCCGCTGATCGATCCCAACTACTGGTCCGATCCCTATGACCGCGCCATGTCGATCAAGGGCCTGCGGCTGGCGCGCGAGATCATGCGGCAGAAGGCGCTTGCGCCCTACGTGCTGCGCGAAGTGCTGCCCGGCCCGTCGCTCGCCAGCGACGACGAACTGTTCGACTACGCCTGCCGCACGTCAAAGACCGACCATCATCCCGTCGGCACCTGCCGCATGGGCCATGACGAAATGGCCGTAGTGACGCCGGATTTGCGGCTGCGCGGCATCGAAGGTCTGCGTGTCTGCGACGCCTCGGTGATGCCGCGCGTACCCTCCTCCAACACCAATGCCCCGACCATCATGGTCGGCGAAAAAGGCGCCGATCTGATCCTCGGCCGTGAACCATTGCCGCCGGCCGTGTTTTCCGGCAACCGGGCTGCTTGAGGGGAAAAGAAAATGATCAGGCACTGTGTCTTCGTCCGGTTTCGCAGCGATGTCCCCGACAGCGAGCGCGCGGCGATCCATACCGACCTCGAAGCGCTGCGCTCTGTTATCGACGGCATGGACACCGTCCAGTTCAGCGCCAATGTCAGCCCGGAACCATTCGCGCGCGGCTTCAGCCATGGCTTCACCATTGACTTCCGCGATGCCGCCGCGCGCGATGCTTATCTCGTGCATGAAGCGCACCAGCGCGCCGGCGCCCGGCTGGTCGCCGCACTCGAAGGCGGCACGGATGGCTTGATGGTCTTCGACCTCGACCTTACGAAAAAGTGACCGCCGGTTCTTCGAAAGCCGGCTGATCGCTGTTCTCTTTTGCAAGCAGGGCGACATATCGTTCCTTTGGGGGCACCAAAGGAGGACGCCTTGAATCTCACTGCCGAGCAGAAGAAAACCGTTCTGGCCTCGTTCCTGGGCTGGACGCTCGACGCTTTTGATTTCTTCCTTTTGACGTTCCTGCTCACCGATATTGCGAGTGAATTCCACACCGACGTCCCGGCAGTCTCAAAGGCACTGTTCCTGACCTTGGCGACGCGCTTCATCGGCGCGTTTTTCTTTGGCATGCTCGCCGACAAATATGGGCGCAAGCCCATCCTGATGCTCAACATCGTCAGCTATTCGGTGATCGGCGCGCTCGCCGCCTTCTCGCCCAATCTCGGCATCTTTCTGGCCCTGCGCGCGCTGTTCGGCATCGCCATGGGTGGCGAATGGGGGCTCGGCAGTTCGCTGGCCATGGAATCCATCCCGCCAAGCGCCCGCGGCATGGTCTCGGGCATCCTGCAATGCGGCTATCCGGCAGGCTACCTCCTGGCGGCGGTGGTCTATGGCCTGCTCTACCAGCAGACGATCGGCGGCTACACCATCGGCTGGCGCGCTATGTTCCTGCTCTCCTTCGTGCCGGCGCTGATCGTGCTCTTCATCCGCTCGCATGTGCCGGAATCGCCGGCCTTCGTCGAAGCGCGGAAATCCGTCAGGCCGGGGCTGCTGGAAACGCTGCAGAAGCACTGGGGCGTCGCGCTCTATGCCGTCGTGCTGATGATGTTCTTCAACTTCTTCAGCCATGGCACACAGGACCTCTACCCGACCTTCCTGAAGAAGCAGCACGGCTTCGATCCGCACACGGTGAGCTGGATCACCATCGTGGCCAATCTCGGCGCCATTGTCGGCGGCCTGACATTCGGCGCGCTGTCCGAGAAGATCGGCCGGATCAACGCCATTACCCTCGCCTGCCTGATCGCTCTGCCGGCTATTCCACTGTGGGCCTACAGCTCGACGCCCTTCATGCTCGCCATCGGCGCCTTCGTCATGCAGATCGCGGTCCAGGGCGCCTGGGGCGTCATCCCGGTGCATCTCAACGAACTGTCGCCCGGCGCGGTGCGCGCCACCTTGCCTGGCTTCATCTATCAGGCCGGCAATCTCGCCGCGTCCTATGGCGGTCCCTACCAGGCAGGCATCGCTGAAGCCGCGGGCGGCAGCTACGGCTACGCGCTGGCGCTTTTCGCCGGCGTGGTCGCGGTCTGCATCATCGTCGTCATCCGCTTCAGTCCGGAACGGCGCGGCCAGGTGATGACGGTTCTGGAGCGCGGCTAACCCATCCGGAGCGCAATAACTCCGGCGACGATGCTGAGCGCGGCGGCGCCGCGCCAGCCGGTCATCTTTTCGCCGAGCGCGTAGACCGAGATCAGCATGGCGAACAGGATCGAGGTCTCGCGCAGCGACGCCACCGAGGCGATCGGCGCCTTGGTCATCGCCCACATCACGATCCAGTAGGCCGCGCCGCTGAGCACGCCGGTGAACAGGCCGGCCTTCCAGTCGCGCGCCAGCACGGGCAGCGACCGCGGCCCGCGGAAGACCACGCAGAGCACCAGCGCCCATGCCGCGTCGCAGACGAACAGCCAGGCCGCGTAGCTTTGCGCCGTCGCCGCCAGCCGGGCGCCGCTGCCATCGGACAGTGTGTAGCTGGCAATGAAGATCGACGTACCGAGCGCAAAGCCGACCGCGCGAAGATTGAACCGCTCCAGATGTACGCCGCCGCGAAATGACATCACCAGTGTGCCCGCCGACAACAGAAGGATGCCGAGAATGGCAGATGGCGCCGGCACTTCGTGCACCACCACGATGCCACCAAGCGCTGCCAGCAGCGGTGCCGTTCCGCGCGCCAGCGGATAGGTCTGGGCGAAATCGCCGGCCTTGTAGGCGCCGATCAGGAAGGTTCGGTAGCCCATGTGGAAGACCACCGAAGCGAGAATGAATGGCCAGACCTCGGCCTTCGGGAACTCGACGAAAGGCAGCACGAACAGCGCGGCGAAACCCATGCCCAACGTCATTAGCGTGATTGAAAGGAAGCGGTCGAGATGGACCTTGACCAAAGCGTTCCAGATCGCGTGCATGGCGGCGGCGGCAAGCACCGCGAAGAAGACGAAAAGCGTCATTGCGGCTCTATCGACCTCCCAAGCCGAGCGGCGTCTCGAGATCGATGTCGATCCGGACCGGGAAGTGATCGGATGCCACCTCACCTATATCTGATGCGACCGACCGCACCCGCCCGGCAAACATGCCGCCGACGAAGCAGTGGTCGAGCCGGCGCTTTGCCAGCCTGCCATCGATGATTTTCTCATGGGTGTGGAAATCACCCGCCGGTTCGATCGCGACGGCGGCGGCATCGACGAAGCCGTCGAGATAGGCAGCGCCGCGATGATAGGGCGTGCTGCCGACGATGCGGCGATATTCGGCGCTGCCCGGCTCCATGTTGAAATCGCCCATCCAGATCGCCGCCAGCGGATTTTCCGGCTCGGTCTCGCCGCTGGTCCAGTTGCGCGAAGGCTCGTCATCTATGCCGCTCCATGGCCCGCCCTCGGACGGCGCGCGGCGATGTTCGGCCAGCAGATAGTCGATCTGCTCCAGCCGCTCTTCGGCTGCAATGTGAGCGAGATGCAGCGAAAACACCCGTACCGGGCCGGCCGGCGTGCGGATCATGCATTCGAGCGCGGCATTGCGGGTGTTGAGTGGCCTGAGCGTCCGGCGCATTGGCAGTGCGTGCAGCCGTGACCAGACGATCGGCAGCTTCGACAGCACCATGGTGCCGAACTGCCGGCGCCGGCTGACCAGGCGGCCGTCCCGCCGCTCGCTGGCATCCATGTCGAAGGCCGGCCCGTAGACCCAGTGATACCAGGGCAGCAGGCGCGACAGCAGTTCCGGCTGGTCGTCGAAATTGCTGCGCTGCCAGTGCCGCTCGACCTCCTGCAGGGCAATGATGTCGGCGTCGTCGACGATCCGCGCGGCGCGCGAAAGATCGTAGCGGCCGTCGCTGCCGAACCCGTACTGGATGTTGTAGCTGACCAGCTTCATTGCTTACCCGGCTCACCTTTGGTGATGGCAGTAGCGGCTCAGTGGATTGCTTGCAATGTGCAGGAGAATGGAACCGGCTTGTGCCAGAAGCCCTCCCCCGACGCTGCTGCGCGATCATGCACCGATTCCGGACCGCTCCGGTATCCTCCGCACGCTGGAAAACGCCGCGAGGCGCCTTAGGGACACCGGCGGCTGAGGTCTGATGATGAGCCGTCCTAATAGGTCGTCAGCGGCTGGAACCGGCCCGCTGGCGACGCGGCCAGTTCCGCCCAGTCGATCTCTTCTTCCAGCCGGTGATAGGCCTCGTCGCCGATCGTGCCGTTGCTGCGCAATTCCTCCAGCGTGTCGCGCTGGCGGTTGATAGCGTAGAGGCGCAGCCGGTCGTATTCGGTCGCGGCTTGAGCGTCCTCCGGGTTTTCCGCAACGACACGCTGAGCCTCATACTGCTCGCGCACGACAGCCGCCGCGGCCGAGGTCTTGCGGCTCAGCACGTCGAGTGCCGCCTGCATGACGGCGACGCGCGCCTGCGCCACCTCATTGTCGACTGTCCTGTCGGGATCGAAGTTGAGTATCCGCAGCAACGGCTTAAGCGTCATCCCCTGCAGCACCAGCGTGCCCAGAACCACCGCGAAGGCGGCAAGCACGATCGGGTCACGTCCGGGAAAGCCGGCCGGCAGCGCGATGGCCACCACCAGCGTCACCAGCCCGCGCATGCCGCACCAGCCGACGAGCACGGCGCCGCCAAAGGTCGGCAAATCCCGCTTTTTGTCTTCGCCGCCGAAGCGGGCAAACCATCGTATGATCGCAACATAACTCGCCACCCAGACGAGACGTGCGACGATGACGACGACCAGCACCGTCGCGGCGAAAAGAAAGGCTTGGCCTTGCCCTTCGCCGGAAAGCCGGCCGACGATCGAGCGCGCCTGCAGGCCCATCAGCACGAAAGCCAGCACGTTGAGCACGAACACCGCCGACTCCCACACCGAATAGGTGCTGACGCGCCGCCTTGCCGACATGCGGCGTGGCGCCCTGCGCGCAAGGGTGATGGCATAGACGACGATGGTGATGATGGCGGAAAGACCGAGCTTGTCGGCCAGGATCCACACGCCGAACGTGCCGGCGAACTGCACCACAGTGCTGCTCGCCGCATCTTCGATCCGGGTGAGCGTCAGCAGCGAGAAGCGGCCAAGCACATAACCCGCGATCAGGCTGCCTATGGTCGACAACAGGATCGTCGGAATGGCGTTGCTCAACATGATCGAGCCGAGCGCGGCCGAGACTGCCAGCCGATAGATCAAGAGCGCGGTGGCATCGTTGAGCAGGCTCTCGCCCTGCAGGATGGCGGTGATGCGGTGCGGCACCTTGAATTGCCCAAGCACGGCTGATGCCGCCACCGCATCCGGCGGCGCGACGATGGCGCCAAGCGCGATCGCCGCGGCGATCGGCAGGCCGGCCATCTTCCAGCCAACGAAGGCAACCACGACAGTGGTGAAGACCACGGCGCCAAGCGCCAGCAATAGCAGTGACAGCCGGTAGCGCTTCAGGTCGCGCAGCGAGGTGTCATAGGCGGCATCGAGAAGCACCGGCGCGATGAACAGCGCAAGCGCCAGTTCCGGATCGATCTCGATCATCGGCGCGCCAGGCACGAAGGCAATGGCGACCCCGGCCAGGGCCAGCAGGGACGGATAGGGAACCTCCAGCCGCCGCGACAGTGCCGTCAGCGCAACGGCTGTCAAAAGCAGGATAAGGGTGAGTTCAAAAAGAGCCATGGGCGGTTACTTCAATGGGACGGGAGTGCCGGTACAAATATTCGTGCAGGATGCGGTGAATTGGCCATCAAACTCAAGCCCTCTGGCCGTACGCCTCAACCGCCTCCTGCCGTACAAGACCGGTATGATCCTCATCGGCCAATATGACTCGCCTTTCGTGCGCCGTGTCGGCATCGCGCTGACCCTGTATGGCATACCCTTCGAGCACCGTCCGTGGTCGGCCTTCGGCGATGCCGACAAGATTCGGCCCTACAACCCGCTGACGCGGGTGCCGACATTGGTGCTGGACAATGGCGAGGTGCTGATCGAAAGCCATTTGATGCTGGACTACCTCGACGGCCTCGTCCCGGGCGAAAAGAGGATGTTTCCGACAGAGGAGCCGCTGCGCCATCAAGCGCTGAAGGTTTCGGCCCTGGCCACCGGGCTCGGCGACAAGGCGGTCAGCCTGTTTTACGAGAAGCGGTTGCACGAGAAGGTCTCCAACGTCTGGGCCGGGCGCTGCCGCACGCAAATCGAGACCGTGCTTGCCGTGTTGGAAGCCGATCGTGCCGAGCGGTCGACACCTTACTGGTTCGGTGACCGCATCGGCCATGCCGACATCGCGGTCGCCGCCGTGCTGCGTTTCATCGGCGAGGCGCATCCAGGGCTTGTGTCGCTGGCCGACTTTCCGGCGCTAAACACTCACGCCACGCGGATGGAAGCGCTGGTGGTCTTTCAGGAGATCTCGCAGCCCTTCATCGCGCCGGCTTGAAGGGTCTAAGATCCATCTGCAGAAGGCTTGAAGGACTGCGCTATGGCACCCGAACCGCACTGCTCGTTTTGTGGAAAATCCCAAGCAGAGGTGCTGCAGATAATTGCAGGCCCAGACGCCTTCATTTGCAATGAATGTATTCAGATGTGCGTCGAGATCGTCGCAACCCAAAATCCCGATTGGCTGGACCAGCATCGCCAGTTTCTGACGACGCTACCCTCGAATTCTCGATATTGAACGCGCCGCCAGGCGAGATCAGTGCAAGACCAGCATGTCGTCCGATGAGAACGAAATCTCGGCCTTCTCGCCAACGGCGGGCGGCGGTGTCGCCGGGCTGTTGAACGTGTCGAGCGACACCGTGTTGCCGCCGATGCCGACGCGAACGCGGATCACCGAGCCGAGGAAATGCACTTCGGAGATCTCGCCGGACAGGCTGGAATCGCGACCGGGCTGACGGCCCAGCGAAATCGCTTCCGGCCGCAGCGCCAGCGACAGCGTATCGCCGGACTTGGATCCGTTGAGCTTGCCCTTCAGCGAGACCTGTTCGGAATTGACCCGCACCGTGCCAGCCGCCGCGTCGGTGACGGTGCCTTCCAGCACATTCAATGTGCCGACGAAATTGGCGACGAACTTGGTCGCTGGGCGGTTGTAGATTTCGAACGGCGTGCCAACCTGCTCGGCCTTGCCGCCATACATGACCGCGATGCGGTCGGAGATCGACAGCGCCTCTTCCTGGTCATGGGTGACGAAGATGGTGGTGATGCCGAGCTTCTTCTGGATGGACCGGATTTCTTCACGCAGCGAGACACGCACCTTGGCATCCAGCGCCGAGAGCGGCTCGTCGAGCAGCAGCAGCTTCGGTTTCGGCGCGATCGCACGCGCCAGCGCGATGCGCTGCTGCTGGCCGCCCGAGAGCTGGTAGGGGTAACGGTCAGCCATTTGCGGCAGCTTGATGATACCCAGCATCTCGGTGACACGGGCGTCGATTTCCGCCTTGGGCATGCCGGCGACCTTCAGGCCGAAACCGATGTTCTGCGCCACGGTCAGGTTCGGAAACAGCGCATACGCCTGGAACACCATCCCGACATTGCGCTGATTGGGCTTCAGCCTCGTAATGTCCTTGCCGCCAACGACGATCTTGCCGGCGCTCGGCTCCTCGAAGCCCGCGACCATGCGCAGCACCGTTGTCTTGCCGCAGCCGGATGGTCCGAGGAAAGAGACGAATTCACCACGTTCAACGTCGAGATTGAAATCCTCCACCACCGTGGTGGCGCCGAAGGATTTTCGAACGTGCTGGATGGAGAGGAACGGGTCGGCCATGGTGTTGTTCTTTCGATCAGTTCGGGCGGTTCGCCGATTTCGGCGCGAAGCGAGACAGGATCTGGATCAGCGACATGCAACCCCAGGTGATGGCGAAGGCAATGATAGCAAGCGCTGCCGGTTCGTAGGCGCGGTTGGCGCCGATGTTCTGCAGATACGGGCCGAAGGCCGGCCGGTTGAGCAGGCTTGCCATAGTGAATTCACCAATGACAATCGCGAAGGTCAGGAACGCACCCGACAACACCGCGATCAACACGTTGGGCAGGATAACACGGGTGACGATCGTCCCCCAGCCGGCGCCGAGAATCTGCGCCGCTTCCGTCAGCGTGCGCACGTCGATGGTGCGAAGTCCTGTATCCACCGCGCGGTACATATAGGGCAACGACAGCGTGGCATAGCCGATAACCAACAAGGCATTGGTGCCCGTGTCGGTCGCCAGGAACGGCAACGGCGAATTCGAGCCATACATTCTGATGTATCCGAAGACGATGACGATGGCCGGGATGACCAGCGGCAGCAAGGTGATGAACTCGACGATGGGGCGCAGCTGCGGCAGGCGCAGCCGGATCCAGTAGGCGGCGGGCACCACGATGAGCACGCCGAGAATGATGGTGAAAACGGCGGCAAGCACCGAATAGCCGAATGTCGCCTGGAAGCGTGCGTCGCCCAGCACGACCTTATAGGCGTCAAAGGAGTAGACGCCGCGGCGCATGCGCATGGAGAACTCCACTGTCGCGATCAGCGGAATGAAGAAATAGACCGCCCCCAGCGCGAAGACGACCCAGGCCCAGAACCTGCCAGCCTTCATTTGAGCCACCTCTCGGAACGGGTGCGGAACCAGATGTAGAAGACATTGGCAAGACCGGTGATGACGATCATGCCGAAGGCTATGGCATAGCCGAGATGGGCATTGTGCAGCACGTCGCCACGGATCTGGGCATAGAGCAGGATCGGCACGATGTTGAGCGACGAGCCGGTCAGCGCATAGGCGGTGGCGATGGCGCCGAAGGCATTGGCGAACAACAGGATCACGGTGCCGAGGAAGCTCGGCCAGATCACCGGGATGACCACCATGCGCCAATACTGGGACATGGTCGCACCCAGCGTTGCGGCGGCCTCGCCCCACTCCTTCTTCAGCCCGTCGATGGCCGGCACGATGATCACCACCATCAGCGGAATCTGGAAGTAGACATAGGTCAGCGTCAGTCCCCAGAACGACAGGATGTTGAAGCCATGCGCGTAGATGTTGAGACCGAACAGCGTGTTCAGAATCACTGTCGCAAGGCCGAGCCGGCCGAGCGTGGCGAGGAAGGCGAAGGCCAGCGGCACGCCGGCAAAATTCGAGGCGACGCCGGAAAACGTCAGGGTCGCGGAGCGTATCCAGTCTGGCAGGCCGCCACGCACGATGGCAATGGCAATCGCCAAACCCGCAAAGGCGCCAATCAGCGATGAAGCAAGGCTGACCTTGATCGAAATCAAGTAGGCGGCAACGATCGACGGCTGCGCCAATGCAACTATGTTTTCGAGTGTGAATTCACCAGCATCGTTCTGGAATGCGCCAAGCATCAGATAGAGCGTGGGCAGGATCAGGAACATTATGGCGAAGATGAAGAAGGGCGCGACACCGAGCCACTGGGTCGGCAGCCTCATGCTGCGCGCCTCGGCGGGAGGCGCGGTCTTCCCGGAAACAGCGTGGTCGGACATTGAGATATCGGTCATGCGCCGGCTACCGTCTTCGAGAGAAAGAACCGGGCGGCCGTGAAGCCGCCCGGTGAATCTCAACTGTTACTTGACGTTGGCGCCGACAACGGCGTCCCAGTTCTTGGTGATGGCTTCCTTGGCCTTGCCCTGCTCGTCAAGCGTCGGGAACACCGCGGCCGCATAGGACTCAGCCGGCGGCAGCTTGGCCAGCACGTCCGCAGGGATCTTGCCGTTCTTGGCGAGATCGTTGAAACGGATCGGGTGGCAATAGCCCTTCAGCCAGGCGATCTGGCCTTCGTCGGAATACAGGTATTCCAGCCAGAGCTTGGCCGCATTGGGATGCGGCGCGTAGGCGCTGATCGCCTGCACGTAGACACCGGCGACGACACCTGTCTTCGGCACGACGACGTCGACGGGCGGGTTGCCCTTCAGCGTGTCGCGGCCGGCGAGCGCGTTGTAGTCCCAGGTGACCAGGATCGGGGTCTGGCCCTGGGCCAGCGTCGCGGCCTTACCGATGACCGGCACGAAATTGCCGGCGGCGTTGAGTTTCTTGAAGAAGTCGAGGCCAGCGGTGCCGGCGGCTTCACCAGCAGCCGCACCCGTCGACAAGCCAGCGGCGTACACCGCCTGGATGGCCTGGTTCGAGGCGCGCGGATCACCGGCAAGAGCAACCGAGTTGGCGAATTCCGGCTTCAGGAGATCTGCCCAGTCCGTCGGCGACGTCTTCACCAGGTCCTTGTTCACCTGGAAGGAAAGCACGCCGTAGTAGTCGCCCGTCCAGAAGCCGTCGGCATCCTTGGCGCTGTCGGGGATCGAGTCCCAGGTCGATACCTTGTAGGCCTGGATCAGACCGTCCTTCTTGGCGGACGGACCGAAGGACAGGCCGACGTCGATGACGTCGGGCGCCTGCGGGCCCTTGTTGTCCTTGTTGGCCTTGATCGCCTCGACCTCGTCGCCGGAACCGGCATCGGGGTTGAGCTCGTTGATGGTGATTTCCGGATACTTCGCCTTGAAGCCGGCGATGACGTCGCCGTAACCGCACCAGTCGTGCGGCAGGGCGATGGTGGTGAGCTGGCCCTCGGCCTTCGCGGCCTTGACGAGATCATCCAGCGAAGCCGCGGACGAAATCACCGACGACACCATAAGGGTCGCGGCCGAAAGGGAAAGCACCTTCCCCGTGAATTTGAACATGTGTTCTCTCCGTTGAACTGACGCCGTTGGACGCCTGCGATGCGGTATCGTTTTCATGTGACAGCCAGATGAAAGCTTTATGAAACCGGCTGCTCGCAGTGCGAAAAAGTAAACTCTTTTTAACCGGTTGTAGCAATCGCCTCGCAATTCTTTTTCCGGCTAATTAGTTTGTGCCTTGCCCTTCATCCCCTCCCCTTGTTTTTGTACCCCTTTTTCAGATCAATTTCCTATGCCGAAAACGTCTCAGATCGTACCGGCAATGGCATTTTCCAGCAGCGTCAGCGCCGCCTTCTTGGTCAGCTTGACCGGGTTGCCGCCCGCTGTCGGGTCGACCACCGCCATGTCGGCGATCAGCGCCTTGCGCTTCTTGTCCATATCGAGCCCCTTGATCAGGCCAGGCAGCGCGTGCGGCACCTTCAACTCCTTGCGCAGCTTGATGACCGCCTTGGCGAAGCCGTCAAAGCCACCCTTGATGCCGCAATAGGCCGCGAGCCGGGCGATACGCTCCTCGATGGCGTCACGGTTGAAGGCCAGCACATAGGGCATGAACACGGCGTTGGTCATGCCGTGATGGGTGTCGTAGAGCGCGCCGATCGGGTGCGACAGCGAGTGGATGGCGCCCAGTCCCTTCTGGAAGGCGGCAGCGCCCATGGCCGCCGCACTCATCATATGGGCGCGCGCGACAAGGTCCTTGCCGTTGGCATAGGCCTTCGGCAGGTTTTCGAACACCAGCCGGACACCTTCCACCGCAATACCGTCGGCCATGGGGTGATAGCCCGGCGCGCAATAGGCTTCGAGGCAGTGGGCGAGCGCATCCATGCCGGTGCCGGCGGTGATGAAAGCCGGCATGCCGACCGACAGTTCCGGATCGGCAATGACGATCGCCGGCAAAAGCTTCGGATGGAAGATGACCTTCTTGGTGTGCGTTTCTTCATTGGTGATGACACCGGCGCGGCCGACTTCCGAGCCTGTGCCTGCCGTGGTCGGCACGGCGATGATCGGCGCGATGGCGTCCGAATTGGCGCGCGTCCACCAGTCGCCGACATCCTCGAAATCCCACACCGGCCGCGTCTGACCCGCCTGGAAGGCGATCAGCTTGCCGAGATCGAGCGCCGAGCCGCCGCCGAAGGCGATGACGCCGTCATGCTTGCCCTTCTTGAACACGGCGATGCCGGCAGTGAGGTTGGAATCGACCGGGTTTGGCTTCACCTCGGAAAACACGCCATAGGGCACCTTGGCATCGTCGAGGATCTTCAGCGTCGAAGCGACGACCGGCAGCTTGGCCAGCCCCGGATCGGTGACGAAGAGCGGCCGCTTGATGCCGGTGGCATCAAGCACCTCAGGCAGTTCCTTGATGCGCCCGGCGCCGAAGCGGACGGTGGTGGGGTAGTTCCATTTGGAGATCAGCTTGGACATTTTTTGTCTTTCGAAAAATCAGATGGCTTCGCGCAGGTGGAAGGATTTCGGCCGGGTCAGATTATCGTAGCCGATGGCCGACAGTCCCGCGCCCTTGCCGGTGTCCTTGACGCCGGTCCAGACCAGGGCCGGATCGAGATAGTCGCAGCGGTTCATGAACACCGTACCGGTCTCGATGCGGTTGCCGATCGCCACCGCATGCTCGGTGTCGCGGGTCCAGATCGAAGCTGTCAGCCCGTATTGACTGTCGTTCATCAGCGCGATCGCCTCCTCGTCGTTGCGCACCTTCATGATGCCGACGATCGGGCCAAAGCTTTCCTCGCGCATGACGCTCATCTGATGGTCGACTTCAGTCAGCACTTCCGGTGCCAGGTAGGGCGAGCCGGCCTTGTCGTTAGCCACCTTCATGTTGATGTGCGCCTTAGCGCCCTTGCGCAGCGCCTCGGCCTTCTGCTCGCGGATCAGGTCGGCGAAACGCGCCTGCGCCATCGGCCCCATCGTCGTCGCCTGTTCCAGTGGATTGCCGACGACATAGTTCTTGGTCTCGGCGATGAAGCCCTCGACGAACTCGTCATAGACCTTCTCATGCACATAGACGCGCTCGATGCCGCAGCAGCACTGGCCGGAATTGTAGAAGGCGCCGTCGACCAGATTGGCAACCGCATGATCCATCTTGGCGTCGGGCAGCACATAGGCCGGATCCTTGCCGCCAAGCTCGAGGCCGAGCGTCATGAACGTACCCGCCGCCGCCTTTTCGATGGCGCGGCCGCCGCCGACCGAACCGGTGAAGTTGACATGGTCGATCTTGCCGGAGCCAAGCAGCTTCTCGGTCTGGGCGTGATTGAGCACGACATTCTGGAACACGCCCTTGGGCAGGCCGACCTTGTCGAAGGCCTGCTGAAAACGCTCGCCGACCAGCAGCGTCTGCGCCGCATGTTTGAGGATGACGGCGTTCCCGGCCATTAGCGCCGGCACGATGGTGTTGACGGCGGTCAGATAGGGATAGTTCCACGGCGCGATCACCATCACCACGCCGAGCGGATCCTTCTTCACGTAGCGGCGGAACCCATCCTTCGGGTTGGAGGCTGGCACGGATCTAAGCGCAGCTTCAGCGATCTCGACCATGTAATTGGTGCGCTCCTTGACGCCGCCGAACTCGCCGCCATAGCGCACCGGACGCCCCATCTGCCAGGCGATCTCCGGCACGATCTCGTCGGTCATCGCCACCAGCGCTTCGAGCATCGCCAGAATATACTTGCCGCGCTCGACGATCGGCGTCTCAGCCCACTTCTCCTGCGCCGCCTTGGCGCGCTCGACAGCGGCATTGATCGCCTGGTCCGTGGCCACGGGCCGCTCGGCATAGATCGAGCCATCGATGGGGGATATCAACTTGACCGTTTCGGTCATTCCTTCAGTCCTCGCACTTCATGAAATCTTGATTTTGACGTCGCCCGCCATTTCAGACGATGGCTAGGGAGGGCGACGCCGACATAGTTTAGTACCGCTCGAAACCCCTGTGCAGTTCCCAATCCGTAATGCGGCGGTCGTATTCGAACTGCTCCCACTTGGCGGTGTGGACATAATGTTCGAGCACGTCCTCGCCGAGCGCCTCTTTCAGCATCTTCGACTTGGCCAGCGTTTCGGTGGCATCACGCAACGTCTTCGGGATCTCGGGCAGGCGCGAGGCCTGATAGGCGTCGCCGACGAAGGGCTTCTGCAGTTCGAGCTTCTCGTCGATGCCGGCAAGGCCGGCGGCGATCAGCGCCGCGAAGGCGAGATAAGGATTGAGGTCGGCGCCGCCGATACGGCATTCCATGCGGATGCCCTTGGTGCCCTCGCCGCACAGGCGGAAGCCGGCGGTGCGGTTGTCCTCGCTCCACATGATCTTGGTCGGCGCGAAGGTGCCAGCCTGAAAGCGCTTGTAGGAGTTGATGTAGGGCGCCAGGAACCAGGTGAATTCCTTGGCGTATTTCAGCTGGCCCGCCCCCCATTGCTGGCCAAGCGTCGACAGCGTCCAGTCCGCCTTCTTGTCGAAGAACAGCGCCGTCTTGCCGTCAGCGCTCCACAGCGAATTGTGGATGTGGCTGGAGTTCCCGGCGAGCCCGTAATTGTACTTGGACATGAAAGAAATCGCCTTGCCTTCGGACTCGGCGATCTCCTTGGCGCCGTTCTTCAGGATGACGTGGCGGTCGGCCATGTCGAGCGCCTCGGCATAGCGCACATTGATCTCTTCCTGGCCCGGGCCCCACTCGCCCTTGGAGTTCTCGATCGGGATGCCGGCGGCTTCCATCTCGTTGCGAAGCCGGCGCATGACGCCTTCTTCCTTGGTGGTGATGCCGATCTGGTAGTCGCCAATATAGGGCGAGGCCGTGTCGAGGCCCTGCCAGTGCTTCTTGCGGGCGGAATCATAAGTCTCGTTGAACAGATAGAATTCAAGCTCGGATGCGAAATAGCCGATATAGCCACGCTCCGTCAGCCGCTTCACCTGCTTCTTCAGGATGGCGCGCGGCGAATGCGGCAGGTCGTCATGGGTGTGATGGTCGAGCACGTCGCAGATCACAAGTGCCGTCTTTTCCAGCCACGGAATGCGCCGCAGCGTGGCCAGGTCCGGCTTCATGACGAAGTCGCCATAGCCCTTCGACCAGCTTGCCGCCTTGTAGCCGGGCACCGGCTCCATATCGATGTCGGCGGCCAGGAGATAATTGCAGCCATGCGTTTCATCATGGGCGGAATCGACGAAGTACTGAGCCAGGAACCGTTTTCCCGCCAGCCGGCCCTGCATGTCGACGATGCAGGCCAGCACCGTGTCGATCTCACCGCTGGAGACCGCTTTCTTCAACTGATCGAACGAGAAATTTCCGGCCATTCCTTTGGCACTCCAGCGCTTGGTCATTGAAAGGGAGAAACGAAGCCATGGCCGGCTTGACGTCGGCCATGGCTGTGAAGGTTGAGGCTCAGTGGCCGGTCTCGCCGACCGCCTGTTCCGCTGCCTTGATCGCCGCCTGACGCGCGGCGATGATGTCGCCGAGCGGCGGCCCCTGGAAGCGGTTGCGCTCGAAGGCGAACCAGACAATCGCCGTCAGGATGAAGAAGCCGACGGTGATATAGAGCGCCCAGTCGTTCGGAGGCTGGATGCCGATGACGAAGATCAGGATCATCGACACGATCGACAGGAAGGCGAACAGCATGAACACGCCGCGCCCCATGTTCCACGGCCCCATCTTGTCCCACTTCGGCGTGCCCCAGGCCAGCATGCCGAGCACGATCGGCACGGTGAAGGACAGGAACAGGAAGATGACGGTGCAGGACACCACGATGGTGTAGGCCGAGGTGCCGGCGACCGAAACCAGCGTCGAGCCCCAGACGAACAGCACCGACAGGATCGACGCCGTCCAGATCGCCGCCACCGGCGTGCGGTAGGTCGGGCTGACCTTGGCGAGCGCCGAGGAACCCGGCAAGCCGCCGTCCCGCGAGAAGGCGAAGATCATGCGCGAGGCGGACGTCACCGTGGCGAGGCCGCACAGCAGCTGCGAGACGAACACGACGAGATAGACGAACTCCTTGACGCCGGGGCTGACGCGCTGGTCGAAAGCCCAGAAGAACACGTTCCAGCCCTGCTTGGCGGCATCGTCCATGTTCGGGATCATCAGCACGAAAGCGGCCAGGAACAGATAGCCGAAGATGGCCGACCAAACGACCGACATCACCATGGCGCGCGGCACGGAAGATGCCGCCTTGATGGTTTCTTCCGATGTGTGCGCGGAAGCGTCGTAACCGGTGATCGTATAGATCGGCAGCAACAAGCCGAGTGCGAACACCCAGGCATTCGACACCGACGGCCAGACACCGCCGCCGGCGTCACCCGAGTAGTTGTGGAACGTGAACAGACGGCTGAAATCCCAATGTTCGGCCGAGATCAGGCAAACCACCGCGATCAGGATCGAACCGAAGAAGATCAGGTAACCCGAAAAATCGGTCAGCTTGGCCGTCAGCTTGATGCCGAGATGGTTGATCAGCGCCTGGGCGCCGGTGATGATGACCAGGAAGATCATCTGGTTGGTCAGCGTGCCCTCGATGCCGAGCGCCGGTCCGAAGGCGCCGATGAAGAACGTCCACGTGCCGACATTGATGGCGCCGAGCACGGTGATGAGGCCAAGCAGGTTGAGCCAGGCCGTGACCCAGCCGGTGCCGCGATTGCCGAGGATCGAACCCCAGTGATAGAGGCCGCCGGCCGTCGGATAGGCCGAGCTGATCTGCGACATGGCCACCGCGAAGGTCAGCGACACGAAGCAGCCGACCAGCCAGCCGACGCCGATGCCGATGCCGCCGGCTCCCGACGTGCCTTGCGCCAGCGAATTGATGCCGCCCGACAAGATGCAGATGATGGAGAAGGAAACCGCGAAATTCGAAAAGCGGCTGAGACGCCGCTCCAGCTCCTGGGCATAGCCCATGCTGTGGAGGTGTTTTACGTCCTCCGCCTTGTCTGAATCTGTATAACCGGGTGTTGTCATCTCGGAATTCCCCTATGGTTCTCTGCTGGACCGGTCCTGCATACAGACGATGCAGGCCAGCACGGCGTAAATCCCCTCGCCGGAAACTTTTTCTTCAACGGATCGGACAAGAAATTCCCGGCCACTTGATAACATCTTTCAAACTGAAAACTGATGGTCGACGGGGTGCCCGATCGGCCTGAGCCGATCGGGCGATATTGCCTTGCCGTTAGCCGGCTGTCTGGCCGACCGCTTTTTCCGCAGCCGCGATCTCCGCCGCGCGACGAGCAATGTCGGCACCGATCGGCGGACCCTTGAAGCGGCGCGATTCTATGCCGAACCATAGAACCACGAGCAGAATGATCAGTCCGATGGCGTAGTTGATCAGGATGTCGAAGGGAGGCTGGATGCCGGCATACATCAACACCAGGACACCGAGCACGGTGATGACCGCGAACGGCTTTGACCAGACGCCGAGACGGAACGGACCGAACTCAGTCCAACTCTTGCCTTCCGCAAGAAGTCCGGCTGCGATCGGCATGGCATAGGAGACGTAAAGGAAAAGAGCGCAACCGGCAGCGAGCGCCGCGAAAGCCGGCGAATAGAGCGTGGCGGCGATCGAGAGCACCACGCCGAGCCAGATGGCAGGCACCGGCGTGCGCCAGGTCGGCGAAACCTGCTTCCACAAGGACGACCCAGGCAGACCTCCGTCACGCGAAAAGGCGAAGATCATACGCGAGGTCGAAGTGAGCCCGGCCAGCGCGCACAGATAGTTCGACAGCACGATGGCGATGCCGAGCAGAGCCTTCAGCCAGGTTGGCGCCGGCAGGTTGTTGAACAGGTTGAACCAGGCGTTGCCACCATCCTTGGCGGTCGCGACCAGATCGGGGCTGGCGAGAACGAAAGAAACCGCCATCACGAAGCCGAAGACGAGAGACCACAGCACAGCGTGGATCATGCCTCTAGGCACAGCGACACGGGCGTTGTGTGTTTCCTCGGCGGTGTGCGCCGAGGCGTCGAAGCCGGTGATCGTGTAAAGCGGGTAGAGAAGGCCGATCAGGAAGGCCACGAGCGCCGTACGAGCCGTCGGAACATAGCCACCACCGGGATCGCCGGTCGTGTTGACGAAAGTCGTCAGCCGCGCAAGATCGAAGCCATGCGCGCCCCAGATCAGGAAAGTCAGCGTCAGCACGACTGCAACAACGAGGATGAGATAGCCGGAAAAGTCGGTCAACATCGTCGTCGTCTTGATGCCGAGATGATTGAAGAGGCCTTGGGTGACGGTAATCAAGACTACTGCCGCCGTCTGCTGCCAGAAGCCCCAGGTCGATGTGTCCCAACCGAAGATCGGACCCGCGACGAGCCCTTGAAATAGCAGATAGACGCCGACATTCACCGAAGCCACGACGAAGATCAGGCCAAGCAGGTTGATCCAGGCCGTTGCCCAACCCCAGCCGCGTCCACCGAGAATCGACGACCAGTGATAGAGGCCGCCGGCGGTCGGATAGGCCGAGCCGATCTGGCCGAGCGAGGCCGCGACGATAAGAGCGAAGACACCGCCGATGACCCAGCCAACGGTCGCCTCGAAACCGCTGCCGGTACCCATGGCCAGCGGAAATGAGGTGATGCCACCGGCCAGAATGCAAATGATCGAGAAGGATATGGCGAAGTTGGAGAAGCCGCTCATGCGGCGGGCCAGTTCCTGGGCGTAGCCCATACTGTGAAGGATCTTTACGTCCTCCGATTTCTCTGTGTGATCCGTTGTCATGCTGGAGTTCCCCTTATGGTTCTTAGCTGGCCGATTGAACTGACTTTCCCATTGCGCGTTGTCGAGAGCCCTTGGCCTCCTCCGGCTCCAGATCCGAAAAAATGCCCGTGAGCAGATCCGCCCATTTCCGCTGCCCGGCTTCGCCGGCGATTTCGTCGTTGCGGATTTCGATCATCGCGCAGGGCAGCCCGCGCGAGCGCGCATGCCGTTCCAGCGTGAAATAGACGCGGTCGGCCGGCGAATAGGGTTCGTTGACGCCGACGGTGACGCCGGCAAGCCGCTTCAGCGCCGATATCAGCGGCGACGCCAGCCGCTGATCGTCATCGTGGATGATGCCGATATGCCAGGGCCGGTTGCGGCCCTTGTAGACCGGGGTGAAGGAGTGCACTGAAACCAGGCGGGTCTCCTGCCCGCGCGCCAGCCTGCCGTCGACAATCTGCTCGATGGCTGCATGAAACGGCTGCCACGAAAGTGCAACGCGCGCCGCGCGCTGCTTTTCCGACAGCCCGGTATTGCCCGGTATCGCCGTGGTCTCGCTGACCGGCGGCACCAGGTCTGGCGCGTCGAGCGGTCGGTTGCAGTCGATGACAAGGCGAGAAATGCGGGTTTCAACCAGCGTCGCGTCGAGCGCCTCGGCCATGCGCAACGCAACCGGCAGCGCGCCTGGGTCCCAGGCGATGTGGCGGGACAGGTCCTCGGCGGCAAGGCCCAACGTTCCGAATTCGGCGGGCAGGAAATTGGAAGCGTGGTCGCAGGTCAGCACGAATGGGCTTGACCCGCCTGGGTTGGTCACCCTCACGGTATCAGACGATGCAAGGCTGGCGGGCCGTGCTTTCTCCATAGTCTGCCGTCCCCGGGGAGCGCTGTATCGTATGTTACGTATTTTGCCTCATTGCGTCCCTATGGATGATTTCATACACTTTACCCGGCTTTGTCAAATACGATCTCATGGGCCAGGCCAAGAGGTGGGGGAAAAGATGATTTCCAGCATTGCCGAACTGATCGCCGACCGCATCGGCACGATGCCGGCCGGCGAACGGCGCGCTGCGCAGACGCTGATTGCCAGCTATCCGATGATCGGCCTGAAGACGGTCGCCGAATTCTCGGCCGCGGCCGGCGTCTCCTCGCCGACGATCCTTCGTTTCGTGGCCCGGCTCGGCTTCCAGAACTATCCGGAATTCCAGTCGAGCCTGCAGGACGAACTGGCGGCGCAGCTGCAGTCGCCGGCGATACGCACGCTCAACCCGCCCTCGCCCGGTGGTGGCACGGTCTCGCCGATGCTGGAAGCGACGCTCGACAATATGCGCGAAACCTTCCGCCACCTCTCCGACAAGCAGCTTGCGGACATCGCCGCGCGGCTTGCCGACCGGCGTGGCAAGACGTTCCTGATCGGCGGCCGTTTCACCGATCCGCTGGCGCGTTACATGGCCGCCCACCTCGCTGTCATCCAGCCAGATGTCTTTCACCTGGCCGGCCAGGAGAGCATGTGGCGCGACAGGCTGATCGACATGGGCAAGCGCGACGTGCTGGTGATCTTCGACATCAGGCGCTACCAGGACAGTCTCGTCCGCTTCGCCGAGAAGGCGCATCAGCGCGGCGTCCAGATCGTGCTGTTCACCGACCAGTGGCTGTCGCCGATCGCCCGGTTTGCTCGCCACGTCATCGCCGGACGAACCGCGGTGCCGTCGGCATGGGATTCCTCGGCCGCGCTTTTCGTCGTCGCCGAAACGCTGATTGGCGCCGTCACCAGACAGCTCGAGGCCGACGGCGCCCGCCGCATCCGCGAAATGGAAGGCCTGCGTTAGCAGGTCCCGGCCAATTACATCCGGCAACCGCGCGTCCCGCATTCACGTTACCGAGATTTAATGTGCACGATTGCGTGATAATTGCCATAAACCGGTGATACCGGGATGTGGCGTGGCCAGGTTGCGCCGCCAGCCCTTATCGTCGCTGCATCCGCTTCCACCTGGAACCGGCAGACGATTTCTGCCGCTGGAGTATCGATGCCGAGTTGGAAGCAGATTGTCCTTGCGTTCGTGATCGTGGTCGCCGCCGCGGCTGCGTGGGCGCGCTTCTACCCCGGTGCTCCGCAAGTGCTGGCGCGCTGGGGCATCGACTGGGCCTATGGCGCGACACCTCCAGTAAAGGACACGGCGGCGGCTGGCTCCCGGCGAGCGGCGCGTAATGGCGCCCAGATTGCCACCATCGTCGCCGCGCCGGCCGGCAGCGCGACCATCAACGACCGCTTGCAGGCGATCGGCACCGGCCGCGCCAACGCCTCGGTGACCGTCAATCCCTACAGTTCCGGCCGCCTTGCCGAATTGCTGGTCGAATCCGGCAGCCATGTCGACAAGGGACAGGTCATCGCGACGCTCGATTCCGAAACCGAAATCATCGCGCAGGACCGGGCCAAGCTCGCCTTGCAGGACGCGCAGTCCAAGCTTGACCGCGTCAAGTCGCTGCGCGCCTCCAATGCCGCAACGCCTGTCGCCGTTGCCGACGCCGAGGTGGTGCTGGCAGGCGCGAAGCTGGCGCTGCAGGATGCAGAACTTGCGTTGCAGCGCCGCTCGATTCTGGCGCCGATATCGGGCACTGTCGGCATCCTGCCGATCTCCGCCGGCAACTATGTAACCAACCAGTCGGCGATCGCCACGCTCGATGACCGCTCCTCGATCCTGGTCGATTTCCAGGTGCCGGAGCGCTTCGCCGCCGCCGTCAGGGTCGGCGCGCAGCTGACGGCGACGCCGATCGCAAATCCGAGCAACGCCTATACCGGCACGGTGTCGGCCATCGACAACCATATCGACGAGAAAAGCCGCACGCTGCTGGTCAAGGCCAAGATCGCCAATCCCGCCGATTCGCTGCGCGCCGGCATATCGTTTTCCATCACCATGAAATTCCCCGGCGAAACCTATCCGGCCGTCAGCCCGCTGGCGATCCTGTGGGGGTCGGACGGCGCCTATGTCTGGCAGATCGAGGACGGCAAGGCCAAACGCGTGCCGGTGCGTATCATCCAGCGCAACACAGAGACCGTGCTGATCGACGCCGAGATCGACAGCGGCGACATGCTGGTCACCGAAGGCACGCAGAGCGTCAGCGAGGGTGGCGAGGTCCGCATCGCCGGCGAGGAGCAGCATTCCGCCAACACCGCCGAAGGCTCATGACCGGCCCCGTCAACGCCGCCGGCGATACCGGCTTCACCGCGCTCTTCATCCGCAGGCCGGTCATGGCCTTCGTGCTCAACGTCCTCATCGCGGTTGCCGGCCTCGCAGCCTTCTACGGCGTCGAGATCCGCGAACTGCCGGACGTCGATCGTGCCGTGGTCACCGTCTCGACCACCTTCGCGGGGGCTGCCGCCGAAACCGTCGACCGCGAACTGACCGATACGATCGAGGGTGCGGTGGCCCGTGTCTCCGGCGTCAAGTCGATCTCGTCCTCTTCCTCCTTCGGCCAGAGCCGCGTCACCATCGAATTCAACGACGGCGTCGATCTCAACGTCGCCGCCTCCGATGTGCGCGATGCCGTCGGCCGCGTCGCCAACCTGATGCCGGACACCGCCGATCCGCCGCGCATCGTCAAGGCCGATGCCAATTCCGACCCGGTGATGCGGCTGGCGGTGACCTCGGACAACATGTCGATCCAGGACATGACCGTCGTGGTCCAGGACCAGATCGAGGACGAACTGGCCGCCGTACCCGGCGTCGCCGACGTCCAGGTCTATGGCGACCGCGCCAAGATCTTCCGCATCGACGTCGACCAGAACAAGCTCGCCAGCCTCGGCTTCACGGTCGCCGATCTCAGGGCAGCCCTGGCCTCCGTCGCTTTCGATTCCCCGGCTGGGTCGATCACCACCACCAACCAGGACCTGATCGTCCGCACGACCGCCGACGTAACCACGCCCGAGGAGTTCGAAAACATTATCATCGGCGGCACGACGCGCATCCGCGACGTCGCCACCGTCACGCTCGGCCCCGATGTCGGCCAGACCGCGCTGCGCTCGGATGGCAAGACCGGCATCGGCATCGGCGTCATCCGCCAGGCGGAATCGAACCCGCTGGACATCTCGACCGGCGTCCAGGCCGCCGTCGCCAAGCTGCAGGAAAACCTGCCCAAGGGCATGGCGATCAAGATCACCAGCGACGATGCCGTCTTCGTCAAGGGCGCGGTGCACGAGGTCGAGATCGCGCTCGGCCTGTCGGTGACGATGGTGCTGATCGTCATCTACATCTTCCTGCTCGACTGGCGTGCCACGCTGATCCCCGGCCTGTCGATGCCGGTCGCCATGATCGGCACCATCGCCGCCATTTATCTCGCCGGCTTCTCGGTCAACATCCTGACGCTGCTTGCCATGGTGCTGGCGACGGGCCTTGTCGTCGACGACGCCATCGTCGTTCTGGAAAACATCGTGCGACGACGCAATGAGGGCATGGGGCCACGCGCGGCCGCCGTGCTCGGCGCGCAGGAAGTGTTCTTCGCCGTCGTCGCCACGACGCTGACGCTGGTCGCCGTCTTCGTGCCGATCTCCTTCCTGCCCGGCCAGACCGGCGGTCTGTTCCGCGAATTCGGCTTCGTGCTTGCCATGTCGGTGCTGCTGTCCTGCGTGGTGGCGCTGACGTTATGCCCGATGCTCGCCTCGCGCATGCTGACCAGCGCCTCGCTCCATCACGAGGGCGGCCACGGCATCGGCGCCCGTATCGGCGGCGCCTTGAATGCCGCCTACAAGCGCACCCTGCACGCTTGCCTCGATGCGCCCTGGATCGTGGTTCTGGTCGCGGTGCTGTTTGCCGGCATCGCCTTCACCCTGTTCGGCACCATCCGCCAGGAACTGACGCCCACCGAGGACCGCGCGGCCGTGCTACTGCGCATCAATGCCCCACAAGGCGTCAGCCTCGACTACACGACGCAGCAGATGCAGAGGATCGAGAAGCTGATCCAGCCGATGCGCGATTCCGGCGAGATCCGCTCGACCTTCGAGAATGCCGGCCAGAACGGTTCCTACAATTCCGGCTTTATGGTGATGACGCTGGCGCCCTGGAACGAGCGCAGCCGCAGCCAGCAGGAGATCATGGCCGAGATCAGCCAGCTGACCAAGCAGGTGCCGAGCGTACGCATCTACCCGGTGCAGCCCAACAGCCTCGGCATCCGCGGCGCCGGCAACGGTTTGCAGTTCGCGCTGGTCGGCAACAGTCGCAAGGCGCTCGGCGACGCGGCGGTGAAGATCATCGCCGAGATGCAGAAGGATCCGCGCTTCCAGACGCCGCGCCTGTCGATCGACCCGACGCAACCGCAGCTGGCCGTCGCCATCGACCGCGAGCGTGCCTCCGACCTCGGCATCGACATATCAGGCCTCGCCGACACCATGCAGGCCATGCTCGACGGCAACGACGTCGTCGACGTCTACATCGCCGACCGCAGCTATGGCGTGAAGCTGGTCTCGACCACCAATCCGATCAACGATCCGACCGATCTGGAAAATGTCTTCCTGAAGACTGCCGATGGCCGCTTCGTGCCGATGTCGACCATCGCCACGCTGACCGAGCGCGCCGTGCCGCCGTCGCTGTCGCGTGAGCAGCAGCAGCCGTCGGTGGCCATCACCTCCAACCTTTCAGGCAATTTCGCGCTTGGTGATGCGCTGAGCCAAGCCGAGGAGATCGCCACGCCGTTCCTGCCGCCGGGCAGCCGCATCCTGCCGCTGGCCGAGGCCGCGACGCTGGGCGAAACCAACAGCGCCATGGTCACCATCTTCGGCTTCGCGCTGGTCATCATCCTGCTGGTGCTGGCCGCCCAGTTCGAAAGTTTCGTCAGCGCCGTCATCATCATGGCAACGGTGCCGCTTGGTTTGGCCTGCGCCATCTTCGCGCTGCTGCTGTCCGGCACCAGCCTCAACGCCTACAGCCAGATCGGTCTTGTGCTTCTGGTCGGCGTCATGGCCAAGAACGGCATCCTGATCGTCGAATTCGCCAACCAGTTGCGCGACCGCGGGCTCGGTGTGCGCGAGGCGATCGAGCAGGCCTCGATCATCCGCCTACGGCCGGTGATGATGACGATGATCTGCACCATCCTTGGCGGCGTGCCGCTGGTGCTGGCCGCCGGCGCGGGTGCCGAGGCACGCGTGGCGCTCGGCTGGGTCATCGTCGGCGGGCTGGGGCTGGCCACCATATCGACACTGTTCCTGACGCCAGTCGCCTATCTCCTGCTTGGCCGCTTCGTCACCCCGAAGACCCATGAGGAGACACGCCTCAAGCGCGAGCTCGAGGAAGCCGCTTACGTCGGTGTGGAGCCCGCGGAGTAGCTGCTACTTCAGCAACCGGCCTTCGATCGACCAGCGCGCGGCAAGGAAATTCAGCACCGCCGCCACGATGACACCGACGACCTTCGCCGGCCACACGCCGGCAATGCCGGCGAACAGCGCGATCGACAGGCTGGAGACGCCGAGCGAAATCAGCGCCCCAAGCGAGACGAAGCGCAGGAAGGCGTCATGCAGCCGGATGGCCTGGTTGCGTTCGAACGACCAGAAACCATTGGCCACGAAAGAGAAGACGACGGCGATCGACCATGAGACGACGTTGGCCGGCAGCGGCGGGACATGCAGCTTGAGCAGCAGGAAAAAGCCGGCAAGGTCGATGGCCGTGTTCACCAGCCCGACTAGGGCAAAGCGCACGATCTTGCTGCCGGTCGAACGGCGGGGCTGGTCGGCGCCACTCATCCCTTGCCGTCCATGATCTCGACGCCGGCGCGGGCGAGGCTCGCACCGAACGCGTCCGAAGCCAGCGCCGCGTATTCCACCTCGCGCACGCCTTGCATCGGGTCGCGCGCCCGCAGCGTCTCGTCGACATGGCCGGGGTGGCACATGAACAGGCCTCGTTCCGGCAGCGCCTCGACAGCGGCCTGCAGAACCGGCTCGAACCGTTCGGGTTGCCGCCAGTCATAGATACCGGTCAGCGGCGCGAAAAGGGTGAACCCGGCGCGGGCCATCGAGCGGTTGAAGCCGGCAGCCACGGCAGCGATTGCCGCGACTTTCGGCGCCACGGCGGCATTGCCCAGCGCCGGCGCACCGCGCAGCGCCGGCCTGCCGCCAGCTTCGGAAAAATGCGCCCGCAGCCATTTGCGCACGACAGGCAGGAAATGCACGTGCTGGTGCCCGTCTATGAAGTCAGGTTGGCGGCCAAGCGCTTCGACGAAGCGGCTGTACTGCGCGTCGAGCTCGGCATGGACATCCCGCTCGTCAATGTTTCCGCGCAGGACCGGCAGTGCCAAGGAACGCAGCGGCGGCAGCCGGCCTTCCGGCGCCAGGCTCGATTGGCCGGTGGTGGCCGGCTGGTCGGTGAGGGTCAGGTGCAGCCCGACCGCGGCACGGCCGCACAGCAGCTTTATACGCGCCGCCGCATCCGGCCATTCCGGAAAGCCGGTCATGCAACTGGTGCCGGTCAGCCGGCCGCGATCGAGCAGGTCGAGAATTCCGGCGGAGACGCCGGGTGCCAGGCCATAGTCGTCGGCGATCAGGCGGATGCGCCGCGTCATGCGCCCGGCGGCCTGTCCGGAACGTCGCCACGCACGACATCGCGTACGATATAGACCGGCCGATCCTTACTTTCCGAGAGCGTGACCCAGACATATTCGCCGATCAGGCCGAGCAAGGTGAGATTGAGGCCGCCGAGCAGGACGACGGCGACCATGAGGCTGGGATAGCCGGGGACGGCGATACCGTAGAACAACACCTCGAAGAACACCTTGGCGCCGTAGATGATGCCCGCCAGCGCCGCCAGCATCCCGCTCAGGCTGATGATGCGCAGCGGTATAACGGAAAACGACGTAAACCCTTCCAGCGAGAAGGCGATCAGGTTGAGCCGGCTCCATTTCGAGGTGCCGACAGCGCGGTTTTCCGGCGAATATTGTATGGCTTTCTGGCGGAAGCCGGCCCAGGCGAACAGGCCCTTGTTGAAGCGCCGCTTGTCGCGCAGGCTCGTCAGCGCGCGCACCACGGCGCCACGCATGACGCGGAAGTCACCGGCATTTTCTGGAATGTCGAAACGCTGGCTGCTGTTGATCAGGCTGTAGAACAGCTTCGCCAGTTGGCTGCGCCGCCAGCTGGCCTCGCGGCGGTCGTTCTGCGCGAAGACGACATCGATATCCGGGTTTTCCACCAGCTCGGCTATCATCCTCAGGCTGGTGTCCATCGAATGCTGCAGGTCGGCGTCCATGACCAGCGCCATGTCGCCGCGCGACTGGTCTAGGCCGGCGAGCACCGCGACCTCCTTGCCGAAATTGCGGCTGAGCCGGACGATCTCCCAGGAGCCCGACAGCGCCCGCGAGAACCGCTCGGCGCCATCATCGCGGCTGCCATCGTCGACCAGGATCTTGTGGACTTCGATGCCGAAGCGCTGCGACACCTGGGCTTCAAGCTTGTCGAGCAATGCGGCAAACGCCGATGCCGATTGCGCCTCGTTGAAGAACGGCGCCACGATATCAAGAACGGGCCGCGACTCAGCCATTTGCGACAGGCCTTTCATTCATCACTTTGTCTCGCGTCACCTTGTCTCGTGCCCCCTTGTCTCCTGCGTTCGCCCAGAACCACCAGATCAGGGAGCCGGCGACAATGGTAACCGCGATCGGCCGGAACCAAGGATACGTGAAATCCTGGATATGGCGCTCGATGCCGGTCAGCCCCGTCAGGAACAGGGTCACCGCTAGCACCGACGCCAGTGCACCGCCGCGTTCCTCGCGCCACAACAAGGCGACAGCGAGACCGGCGGGCACGGCGATCATGGCATAGGTGTTGGGCTCGACGCGCGGGTTGAAGACGCACATGTAGAACGTCGCCGTCAGGAAGATGGCGAGACCAGCCGTTCCGCGTTCGAGCTTGCGATCGAACCAGATGACGGCTGAAAGCGTAAACAGGGCCATGACGATGCGCACGATCGTGGCGCCGAATTCCGGGATGGGCAGCCCCACACGGGTAAACGGCGCCGTGAAGTCGGTGGGGACGAAATGGCTGGTGTTGTCGACGGCCATCGAGGTCAGCATCTGGCCAAAAACACGATACTGGTCGTTGAGATAGCTTGCGGGGGCGAAAGCGTAGGGCAGTGCGAGGACGAACAGCACCGCCAGCACCAGCAGCGGTATCAGCCGCAGGCGCAGGGCGCCCACCAACAGCAGCATGATGATCGCGGTCGGCTTGGCGATGATCGCGACCGAAGCCCAGAAGAAGGTTTCGGCGCGCCGCCCTTCGAGCGCCGACAAGGTGAGAAGCCAGCAGGCGCCGGTCAAGAGGATCGTCGCCTGGCCGTTGCGGATCGCACCCAGCGCCATCGGCAGGGCAAGGAACAGCCCAAAGGACAGCAACCATGGCAACTCCCCGTCGCCGAGCTTGCGCACCTGCCGCATCGCGGCGAAGGTCAGCACCGCGAAACCTATGATATGCCACGCTAGGCCGCCCAGATGCGGGCCGAGCTTGAACAGCGGAACATAGAGCGCGGCAAAGGCCGGCGCGTAGAGATACCCCATCTCGGACTGGAGATCATAGAGCGGCCGGCCGGCCAAAAACTCCTGGCTGCCATATCTGTAGGCCGACAGCACGCTACGCGTGTCAGGCGCCAACAGAACGAGGACAAGAACGACCAGGAACGCTCCGATCCACAGGCCAAGTCCCAAACGGTCGAAAACCGGCTTGGACATCGTCATCAAGACACCCCACAACACCCGGAACAGGTTCGGTCCAGCACTGTCCCGGCATTCGATGGCGGCGGCATATCACGGACAAAGCGGCGAGGCATAGGGGCTGAAGGACGCGCTTATGAACTCGACAGGCCGCTGCGGATGGGTGGACGCCCGCGCGTCCTAACCGGAAAGAGGCCTCGAAAAGCTCCCCGGCACCGCTTCGAATGGCATCAAGGCCGGATGAAAACCTTGCCGTTGGGCTTGGCGAGTTCCGCCGGCACCCGCGCCATGGCCTCGGCGAGCGGCACGACAGCCGTCACGTCGGTCGACCAGCGCCCGTCGGAGAAACGCTTCTGCGCTTCCAGGATCGCCGGACCGCGCCGCTCCCCGGATTGCCGCATCCATTCGCTCAGCCAGAAGCCTTCGATATGCTTGTGCTGGAAGATCAACTGGCCGGGCTCTCGGATGATGGTGGCGTCGGTGTCGAGCCGTCCATAGATGATCCAGCGCGCCCGTTTCGGCATCGCATGGAAGATGCCTGAGGCCAGCGGCCCGGTGACCGCGTCGAGGAAGATGCGCGGTTGTTCGGCCTTCATCACCTCGCGCAGCGTGGCCTCGAAATCCGGCGCCTTCTCGTTCAGCACATGGGCAGCGCCGATCTCTTTCAGAAGCGCAATCTGCTCGTCGCGGCGGACGGTGACGATAGGCCGAAACCCTTCCTCCTTAGCCAGGCCGATGATCAGCTTGCAAAGCTGGCTGGCGCCGGCGGTCATGATGAAGGCCTTTTCGCCCTCCTGTTTGACGATGTCGAACATGGCGATGGCAGTAAGCGGATTGACGATCATTGCCGCGCCATCATCGTCGCGCACCGTGTCGAGCAGCGGAATGCAGGCTGCCGCCTCGGCGACGGCATATTCGGCCCACGAACCCCAATTGGTGAGGCCGGTGGCGAAGGCGACGCGCTTGCCGACGAGGCTCTTGGCGTAAGGCTCGTCGCCGCCGGCGACCACGGCGCCGACGCCCTCGAAGCCGGCCGGCCGGCCCTTGGCGCGCGGCTGGCCGTACTGGCCCTTGATGAAGGCGACATCGGACGGATTGATTGAAGCCAGGCTGACCTTGATCAGCACCTGGCTCGGTCCGGGCGCCGGCACCGCGATGCTGCCCGGCACGAGATAAGGCTCCATTGCCTCCAGCGCACTGCCGCTGGGCGTCTTGGTGTAGCCGTCGCCGACCAGGAGCAGCGCCTTCATTTCGGAGGGAATGGTCATCGGTGACACTCCTTGGTTGTTGGCGGAAGGACCATGGCGCAGCGGACCGAGCTGCTGTTCAGACCTTCTCCTGCGTGTATCTCTTCAACTCCGTCCTCGCCACCTGGCGGCGATGCACGGCGTCGGGCCCGTCGGCGAGGCGCAATGTCCGCAAATGCGTCCACGAGCGCGCCAGCGGCGTGTCCTGGCTGATGCCTTGTGCACCGAACATCTGCACCGCCTCGTCGGTAACCTTGAGCGCGACGCGCGGCGCGATGACCTTGATCTGGCTGATCCAGGGGGCAGCGGCGCGCGCATCGCCCTGGTCGATCATCCACGCCGCCTTGAGACAGAGCAGCCGGGCCATCTCGATGTCCATGCGGCATTCGGCGATGATGTCGAAATTGGCGCCGAGTTTCGCCAGCTTCTGGCCGAAGGCCTCGCGGCGCACGGAGCGCTGGCACAGCATCTCCAGCGCCATCTCGGCCTGGCCGATGGCGCGCATGCAGTGATGGATGCGGCCGGGGCCAAGCCGGCCTTGCGCGATTTCGAACCCCCTGCCCTCGCCGAGGATCAGGTTTGTTGCCGGGACCCTGACATTGTCGAAGCGCAGGTGCATGTGGCCATGCGGCGCGTCATCGTCGCCATAGACCTGCATGGCGCGGACCTTGGTCACGCCCTTTGTGTCCGCGGGCACCAGGATCATCGAATGGCGGCGGTGCTGCGGCTCGCCGTCGCCGCCGGTCCGCACCATGACGATATAGATGGCGCAGCGTGGATCGCCGGCGCCTGAGGCCCACCATTTCTCGCCGTTGAGGACATAGTCGTCGCCCTGCCGCTCGCAGCGCATCGAAATGTTGGTAGCGTCGGACGAGGCGACATCGGGCTCGGTCATCAGATAGGCCGAGCGGATTTTCCCGTCCAGAAGCGGTTCAAGCCACGCTTTCTTATGGTCGGCCGAGCCGTAGCGCTCCAGCACCTCCATATTGCCGGTGTCCGGGGCCGAGCAGTTGAAAGTCTCCGCGCCGAGATGCGCCTTGCCCATTTCCTCGGCGAGATAGGCATATTCGACGGTGGAAAGGCCGTAGCCGCGCTCCGAGCCGGTCAGCCAGAAATTCCACAGGCCGCGCTCTTTTGCGGTCTTCTTCAGCCCTTCGAGGATCTCGCTCTGGCGGGCGCTGTAGGTCCAGCGGTCGCCCGCCTTGCCCACCTCGCCCAAAAATTCCTTGTCGAGCGGCATGATCTCGTCGCGCACCATGGCCGCGACGCGCGCGTGGACCGGCTTCAGCCGCTCGGTCATGCCGAGATTCATCTCCGTCATCGGTCGCTAACCCTTCATAGAGGCCCGGCAATTTACCCGTGGCAAGGATGACCGCACTTCGGATAGCCTTGTCAACGCGAACTCTTTGCCCAGGGCAAAGCGCGGAGGATTGGAATGGCCTATCTCGACGAGCTGTTTTCGGTGGCCGGCAAGACCGCGCTGGTGACGGGCGCGGCGACCGGCATCGGCCGCATGGCGGCGACAGCGCTGGTCAAGGGCGGCGCCAGCGTCATGATCGCTTCGCGCAAGGGCGAGGACTGCATCAGGGTCGCCAATGCGCTGAACGGGCTCGGCGCCCCTGGCCGGGCCGAGGGCTTCGCCGGCGACGTCTCCAGCGAGGCTGGCATCGCCGCACTCGTCGCCGAGGTCAAGGCGCGAACCGGCAAACTCGACATTCTGATCAACAATGCCGGCGTTTCCTGGGGCGCGCCGATCGAGAGCTTCCCCTATTCGGCATGGGCCAAGGTGCTCGGCGTCAACGTCACCGCGGTCTTCCATCTGACGCGTGAATTGCTGCCGCTGCTGGAAGCCGCCGCCAGCGATGCGGATCCGGCCCGCGTGATCAATCTCGGTTCGGTGATGGGCACGCAGCCGTTGGCCGACGACGCCTATTCCTACACGGCGTCCAAGGCCGCGGTCCATCATCTGACACGTACGCTCGCGCTCGAGTTCGCCGCCCGGCGCATCACCGTCAACGCCTTTGCTCCCGGCCCCTTTCAGAGCCGCATGACGGCCTTTGCCACCGGTACCGATGAACAGGCCAGACACGTCGGCAGCCATGTTCCGATCGGCCGTATCGGCGCAGCGGATGACATTGCCGGCGCAACGCTCTATTTGTGCAGCCGTGCAGGCAGCTATGTCACCGGCGCCATCCTGCCGATCGACGGCGGGCAGTCGGTGCAGCATGGATTGACCTTGTTCAAGGAATGACATTTTCCGGCCGTAGAAGCCGGAGGTGAACTGGAGGACATGAGCGTGGAACCGATCAGTCTCGACGTGCTTCTGGCCAGTGTCGGCAAGGAAGTGGGCGTTTCGCCGTGGCGGGTGGTGACGCAGCGCATGATCGACCAGTTCGCCGACGCCACCGACGACCACCAGTTCATCCACTGCGACCCTGAGCGGGCCAAGCGCGAAACGCCGTTCGGCGGCACCATCGCGCATGGCTTCCTGTCGCTGTCGCTGCTGTCGGCGATGACATTCGAGACAATGCCGCCGCTGGAGAACAGCAAGATGGGCGTCAACCACGGCTTCGATTCGCTGCGCTTCCTGGCCCCGGTGAAGACCGGCGCGCGCATCCGCACCCGTTTCGTGCTGGCTGACGTCAAGGTCAGGCCATCCGGCTGGGTGCAGACGGCGCATGACGTGACGATCGAGATCGAGGGCTCGAAGAAACCGGCGCTGACCGCCCGCTGGCTGACGCTGACGCTGATCGAACGCCAGCCCGAGACCGCATGAGCGACGCCAACGCGCTCGACCAGGCAGCGCTTGCGCCTTACCTCGAGGCGGAAATCCCCGGTTTTTCCGGGTTCGCGTCAATCGAAAAGTTCAAATCCGGCCAGTCCAACCCGACCTATCTCATCACGGCGGCCAGCGGTCGCTATGTGCTGCGCGCCAAGCCGCCGGGGCAATTGCTGAAATCGGCGCATCAGGTCGACCGCGAATTCCGCGTGATGAAGGCGCTTGCCGGCACCGCCGTGCCGGTGCCGGCAATGCTGCATCTGTCGGAGGAAGACTCGCCGATCGGCCGCATGTTCTATGTCATGGATTTTCTGGACGGCCGTATCTTCTGGGATCCGGCATTGCCTGAGGCGCGCGACAATGACGAGCGCACCACGATCTACAACGCCATGAACGGCACGCTCGCGGCCCTGCACGATGTTGACGTCGACGCAGCGGGGCTTTCCGATTTCGGCCGCCCGGGCAATTATTTCGAGCGGCAGCTGGCGCGCTGGACCAGCCAATACCGCGCCTCGGAAACCGGCGCCATTGCCGACATGGACGAGCTGATCGCCTGGCTGGAAACGCACATGCCAGCTGATGACGGCCTGATATCGCTGGTGCATGGCGACTACCGGCTGGACAATCTGATCTTCGCGCCGGGCCAACCAAGGGTCATCGCGGTGCTCGACTGGGAGTTGTCTACGCTTGGCCACCCCTTTGCCGACATCGCCTATCAATGCATGCAGTGGCGTCTGCCGCATGCATCGGGCTTTCGCGGCTTGGGCGGTATCGACCGCGCCGCGCTCGGCCTGCCTTCCGAAGAAGACTATGTCGCCGCCTATTGCCGGCGGCGCGGGCTCGGCGGCATCGGCAACTGGACCTTCTTCCTTGCCTTCTCCTTCTTCCGTCTGGCGGCGATCTGCCAGGGCGTCTACAGGCGCGCGCTGGACGGCAATGCCTCCAATCCCGAAAAGGCCAGAACCTATGGCGAGGCGGTGAAGCTGCTTTCGCATCTCGCCGCCAGACTGATCGACAAGCAGACATAATGAGGAGCCATGATGGGCCGCTTTGACGGAGCAACGGTCCTGATCACGGGTACCGCCGGCGGCCTCGGCCGTGGTGCCGCGAAGGGCTTTGCCACGGAAGGCGCCCGGCTGGTGCTGTCGGACATCGACGAAAAGGCGCTCGCCGATCTTGCCGCGACCTTGCCGGCCGAAACCGCGATCCTGGCCGGCGACGTGGCGGACGAAAAACTGTCCGAGGATCTGGTCAGGCTGGCGGTCGAAAGATTCGGCCGGCTGGATGTCGCCGTCAACAATGCCGGCATCGTCCAGAGTTTCGTGCGCCTGCCGCAGGTGCCGTCGGACGAGGCCCGCCGCGTGCTGGAGATCGACCTGCTTGGCGTCTTCTATGCCATGAAGCACCAGATCCCGCAGATGGAGCGGCAGTTCAAGGCGACGGCCAAGGGCGGCGCCATCATCAACATCGCCTCGGTTGCCGGGCTGGTGGGCGCGCCGAAACTCTCGGTCTATGCCGCCGCCAAGCACGGCGTCGTCGGGTTGACCAAATCGGCGGCCGCCGAATATGCAACCAAGGGTGTGCGTATCAACGCCATCTGCCCGGCCCACACCAGGACAGCGATGGTCGACAGCTTCGTGCGTGTCTCCGGCGCGCCGGAGGCCGAAGCATTGGCCGAGCTGACGCGGGGCGTGCCGATGAAGCGCGTGGCGGAAGTCGACGAAATCACCACCGCCATCCTGTTCGCCGCCGATCCGGCCAACTCCTTCATGACCGGCCATGCGCTGGCCGTCGACGGCGGCATCGGCGCCATCTGACCCCACGACCCGACTCCCATGCCGCTTGGGAACTTCCCGTGCTCTTGTTCGTTTCCGTACAGCGTATATAATTTAGCCAGACACCAACCAACCAGGCACCACTGAGAGGCGCCAGACTTGCCGCCGAGCGTCCAGAAACGCCGCGAAAAACAGAAGGCCGAGCTGCGCTCCGAGCTGGTCGCGGCCGCGCACAAGCTCGTCCAGGAAGAAGGCTATGAAGGCCTGACGATCCGCAAACTGGCCAAGCGGGTCGGCTACGCGCCGATGTCGGTCTATTCTTATTTCGCCGACAAGCAGGACATCCTGTTCGCCCTGGCCGAAGACGCTTTCGAGACACTTGCCCGCCGCATCGAGGAGCACCCGTCCGACGACCCGGTCGAGGCCTTGCAGGCGGTGATGACCGAATATGCCGCCTTCGGCCTCGGCAATCCCAATGAATACCGCACCGTCTTCATGACCGAGAAGACCAGGCCACCGGAAGGCCAGAGTTTTCAAGAAATGCACGAGGCCAATCCGGCGATGAAGGCGCTGATCAGCCGGGTCGAGGCCTGCGTCGCCGCCGGAAAATTGCAAGGCGATGCGCGAGCCATCGCCACCATGCTGTGGGCTGTCGGCCACGGCACGATCTCGCTGCTGATCACCTTTCCGTTCTACCCCTTCGGCGACCCGCAGGCTTTCGTGAAACGCATGTGCGATTTCCAATTGGCCGCACTCAGCACGCAGAACGTGCCGCCATTGACCGAGACACCGGTCAACTGCTGAACGCCAACTCCTTTCGTTTCCAGACCCCTCGCGACCTTCCCCAGCCAAACCTGGGGGTGAATTTCTTGGTTAACAAAAATTTACCGTACGCGTACGAATTCGGCTTGAACTTCGTTATTGGCGGACGTATCTGTACGTAACACCGTACATGTACGGAAGAAATTCACCCGTCGAAAACGGAGACTGACAATGAAAAAGACCCTCCTCACCCTCGCCGCCATGCTGGCACTTTCGGGCTCGGCTTTCGCCGCCAACACCACTCACCCGGTCAAGCACGCACCTGCCGCGACCTGCGTCGACACCAAGACCAATGTGAAGCTCGATTGCGCCTCGACCGGCTCGGTCGAGAAGAAGGGCACCACGGAAAACACAGCTGAAGGCAAGGGCCCGCGCCTCGGCATCAGCATCAACCCGTGGATCGTGCCGAGCGCGTTCTAAGATCGACTTGGAAATGTTCTGACCGGCACCAGAGCAATTCCAGGAAAAGTGTGAAACGGCTTTCCCGGAAAAGCGCGTGGCGCTTTTCCTAGGGAGTTGCGTAAAAACAAAGAGTTAGAGAGGTTTCACCGTTTCCGTGATACAGTGAACCTTTCTAGCCGGCCAGGCGGGTATGTCAGCCGATCGGGACCGGCAGCCTGGCCGCTGAACTCTCGAAGGCGGCGTCGATCAGCTTCTGCATGTCGGCGGCGCGCCGGAAGGACGGATCGCCGTTCTGCCCGGCATCCAGGGCGTCGACAAAACGCCGGGCATTGCGCTTGACATCCGGCAGGGACAGCTCTCGCCAAATCTGAACATCGACGTCCTCTCCCAAGCACGCCGACAACCGCGCCGCCTTGCCGTCGGTCTCGACCTTGAGCGCTCCCTTGGTGCCATGCAGCGTCAGCGACAAATCATTGCCATGGCCGGTTGTGTAGCGGCTCGCCATGATTGTCGCCAGCGCGCCGGATGCAAGCCGCGCCGTCATCGCCACACTGTCATTGGCGTCAAGCACATAGTCGCCGATCCGGTCGCCCTCGGCCTTCGGAAACGTCACCAGATCGGCGTGCAGGCTGACGATATCCTGGGCCGCACCATAGGTGGCAAAGTCCAGGATATGGATGCCGACATCGCCCAGCACGCCGGTCGACCCGTGCCGACTCGACAGTCTCCACAGCCATTTGTCCTCGACGCGCCAGTCGCCCCACGATTTGCTGACCAGCCAGCTCTGCTTGTAGCTCGCCTCGACATGGCGCAATTCGCCGATCGCGCCCGCCAACACCAGACGCCGTGCTTCCTGGATCGCCGGTGAATTGCGGTAGGTGAGATTGACCATGTTGACGAGGCCGGCGGCCTCGGCCGCTTCGGTCATGGCAAGCGCATCGGCATGGTTCGGCGCCAGCGGCTTTTCGCAAAAGACATGTTTTCCCGCGGCAAGCAGCGCCAGCGTCGTCGCCTTGTGCACGCCGTCCGGCGTTGCATTGATGGCGGCGTCGAAATCACCCCAGGCGATCGCCGCTTCCAGGCTCTCGAAAGAAGCGGCGATCTTGTTGGCAGCGGCAAACGCCGCCGCGCGGCCAGGCAGTTGATCGACACAGGCGACGATGCTGCAGCCAGGAACCTTTGCGAACTCTTCGATATGATGTCCGGCGATCCAGCCGGTGCCGAGCAAGAGCAGGCGACGCATCAGATCAGGTCCCCCATTAACTCAAACCCTTGTCGCCGTCGGCATGCAGGCGCAGGCCCTTCTGCACGATCTTCTCCTTGGCTTTGTCCGTCGGCACGTTCGGCGCATTGATGATGCTGGACCATGCGGGTGCCGGATTGTGCGCCCAGTGCACGGCGTTGCGTAGCACCTGCTGCACGCCCTCATTGTGATAAATCGGATAGGTCTCGTGGCCGGGTGAGAAATAGAAGATGCGGCCCGCGCCGCGCTGGTAGGTCAGCCCGGAACGGAACACCTCGCCGCCCTCGTACCAGGAGACGAACACCGTCTCCAGCGGCTCCGGCACCGCGAACGGCTCGCCATACATCTCCGTCTCGCCGATCTCCAGGCATTCGCCGATGCCTTGCGCGATCGGGTGGCTGCGGTTGATCGCCCAGACGCGCTCGCGCTCGCCTGCCTCGCGCCATTTCAGCGAACAGGGCGTGCCCATCAGCCGCTTGAAGATCTTCGAGTAGTGGCCGGAATGCAGCACGATCAGCCCCATGCCTTCCCAGACCCGCTTCTGCACGCGCTCGACGATCTCGTCCTTGACCTCGCCATGCGCGGCGTGTCCCCACCACAAAAGCACGTCGGTGGCGGCCAGGCGCTTCTCGCTCAGGCCGTGCTCTGGCTCCTGCAAGGTGGCGGTGGTCGCCTCGATGCCCTTGTCCTGGTTGAGCGCCGCGGCAATCGTGCCATGCATGGTCAGTGGATAGAGGTCGCGCACGGCGGCATTGGTCTGCTCATGGACATTCTCGCCCCAGACAACAGCTTTTATCGGCATTTTTCCTCTCCAAAGCGCTTTGAATATCTCAACTGCCGATGCCTTGGAAAGATGTCTTCGACCAAAATTGCGGAAAATCAGGGCTTGCGGGGTTTCCGTCCAGGGACGGTCTTGGCCTTGCCAGGCTTGGCAGGCCCGCCGGGGATCGCCGAACTGGTGATGGACACCGGGTCGCTGGCCGGGAACGTATCCTCGAGGCCTTCCTCGAGTTCCTCTTCCGCGCTCGAAGCTTCGTGCTGCTCATGCTCAAGCGAGCGGACGGCGGATGTCTTTTTGAGTGGCGACTTCGGCGCGGACTTTGACGGCATCGGCACTTCTCCCTCGACCTGTTGCCGCACAACGAACGCGGGCGGCAAAACGTTCCGGGTCAGCCAGCCGCGTCGCGGGCTCCCTCGGACAGGAAAGTAAAGACATAGTCCGAGAACGAACGCCAGCACTCGATCCGGAAGGCGTCGTCCGCCGTGCGCAACAACACGATCTCGGCCTTGCCGAGGATGGTGCGCGAAGCCGCGCCCACCGGGAAGGCTTCGAGCGCCAGGTCCTGCGGGCAGCCCGAATTGATCGCGGCTTCGGCCGCCAGACCAGCGACCGAGATCGCGATGTTGCGGTGTGAAATGCCAACCGCCGAATGCAGCGCGGCAACCCCTGCGCAGTCGGCGAGCGGATCGTTGCCGGCCTCGTCGATGACAAGCCATTCGTCGGGCCCGAGCCACAGGGCGGTGCGCCCACCTTTCGACGCGGAAGTCTTCGGCTTCTTCGGCAAGGTCAGGCCAAGCGCCTTCGACAGCGCCGCGACCGAGGCTTCCGGCGCGCGCAGCGAGATGCGCTCGGCCGGCGGCAGCACTTCAACCTTCACGCCGGTCGCCGTCGTACTGCGTCCAGCCAATGCCGGACGGCGGTCGACCGAAGGCGATGCGGCCGCAGCCGTTTTCTTTGCAGCAGCCTTAGCCATTGAGGCGGCCTCCCGTCTCGTCGAAGAACACCATGCCGGTAACCTCCACTTCGATCACCCCGTTCGGCATCGGCACGTAGAGCGTGTCGCCCATCCGGTCGCGGCCGCCGGCGACCAGCGCCAGTGCAATCGAGCGGCCGCAATTCTGCGACCAGTAGCTGGACGTAACGTGGCCTATCATCTTCATCGGGATTGGCTGCTTGGGGTCCGCGACGATCTGCGCGCCCTCCTCCAGCACCACCTTAGGGTCCTTGGTCTTGAGGCCGACGAGCTGCTTGCGGCCCTTGGCGACCAGATCCGGCCGCGCCATGCCGCGGATGCCGACGAAGTCGGTCTTCTTCTTGCCGACCGCCCAGTCGAGACCGGCATCGTTCGGCGTCACCGTGCCGTCCGTGTCCTGGCCGACGATGATGTAGCCCTTTTCGGCGCGCAGCACGTGCATGGACTCCGTACCGTAGGCGGTTGCACCGTGCTTCTGGCCCTCGGCCCACAGCGCTTCCCAGACGGCCTGTCCATAGTCTGCCGGAACATTGACTTCGAAGCCGCGCTCGCCGGTGAACGACATGCGGAACAGCCTTGTCGGCACGCCACAGATCTTGCCTTCGCGCACCGACATATGCGGCAGCGCCTCATCCGACATGTCGATGCCTTCGACCAGCGGCGCGATGATGTCGCGCGATTTCGGCCCCTGCACGGCGATGACCGCCCACTGCTCGGTGATCGAGGTCAGCCAGACATTGAGATGCGGGAACTCAGTCTGGAGGTAATCCTCCATGTGATTCATGACACGCGGCGCGCCGCCGGTCGTCGTCGTCACATGGAAGCGGTCCGGCGCCAGCCTGCCGACGACGCCGTCATCATAGATGAAGCCGTCCTCGCGCAGCATGATGCCATAGCGGCAGCGCCCGGGCTCCAGCTTCTCCCACGGATTGGTGTAGAGCAGTTCCATGAACTTGGCCGCATCCGGCCCGACCACTTCGATCTTGCCGAGCGTCGAGGCATCGAACAGGCCAGCCGTCGTGCGGACCGCGACGCATTCGCGGTCGACCGCCGCATGCATGTCCTCGCCGGCTTTCGGAAAGTACCAGGCGCGCTTCCACTGGCCGACATCCTCGAAGACAGCACCTTGCGCCTCGGCCCACGGATGCGTCGCCGTCTTGCGCGTCGGATCGAACAGCGGCCCGCGCGCATGGCTGACGATCGCGCCGAAGGTGACCGGCGTGTAGGGCGCGCGGAATGTGGTCAGGCCAACCTCGGGGATCGGCTTGCCCAGCGTCTCCGCCGCGATCGCCAGACCGTGCATGTTGGACGTCTTGCCCTGGTCGGTCGCCATGCCGTTGGTGGTGAAGCGCTTGACGTGCTCGATCGAGCGCATCCCTTCATGCACCGCCTGACGGATGTCCTTGGCGGTGACGTCGTTCTGGAAGTCGACGAAAGCCTTCACCGTCGTGTCCGGCCCGGCGCCGGGCGCGGCGCCCAGCATGCCGCGCGACCAGCTTTCCGAGGCGTCTACCTTCGGCTTCACACCCTTGGCGGTTTTCGCGCCGGCATCCTTGGCCGCCTTGGCGCCAGCCGCATAGGCCTCGTCCACCGTGGCCGACAAGCCGTCCGTGCCGTTGCAGGCGCCGACCGAGACGCAGTCCTGCGCATAGATGCCCGGCACGAAGCGCTTGGTCTCGTCATTGAAGGCGACCTTGCCGCGCGACTGCGAGAACAGGTGCACCGACGGCGTCCAGCCGGCCGACATCAGGATCGCATCGACCGCGATGGTACGCTCGCCTCCGCCATTCTTCGGCTGCACGGTCATCGAGGACACCCGCAATTTGCCGCCGGCGCGGATCACCGCGCGGCCGAAATTGACCTCGATGCCGAGCGCCCGCGCCTCGTCGATCACTGGACCGGTCGGATTGTCGCGCAGATCGACGATCGCCGCGATGTTGACGCCAGCCTTCTTCAGATCGATCGCGGCCGCATAGGCCGAGTCATTGGCGGTGTAGACGCCGACATTCCGGCCGACCGCCACGCCATAATGGTTGAGGAAGGTGCGCGCCGCGCCCGCCAGCATGATGCCCGGGCGGTCATTGTTGGCGAACACCATGTGGCGCTCTATGGCGCCTGATGCCAGCACGACGCGCTTGGCCCTGATCTGCCACAGCCGCTCGCGCGGCAAATCATGACCGGGAGCCTTCAAATGATCGCTGACACGCTCGACCAGCCCGACGAAATTCTGCGCGTAGTAGCCGAAGGCCGTGGTGCGCGAGAGCACCCGGACATTGCCCATCGCGCTCAACCTGGCGATCGCCGCTTGGGCCCAGACGAAACCGTCCTGGCCGTCGATCTTTGCCCCCGTCTCGAACCGCAGGCTGCCGCCGAACTCGGCCTGCTCGTCGGCGAGGATGACGCGCACGCCGGTCTCGGCCGCCGCCAAGGCCGCCGCGAGGCCGGCCGCGCCGCCGCCCAGCACCAGCACGTCGCAATGCGCGTAGCGCGAGGAATAGTGGTCGGGATCGGGCTTGTCAGGCGAAACGCCAAGGCCAGCGGCTTCGCGGATCTTGGGTTCGTACAGGCTCTTCCAGGCCGCCTTAGGCCACATGAAGGTCTTGTAGTAGAAGCCCGCCGAAAACATCGGCGACGCAATATCGTTGACCGCGCCGACATCGAAGGACAGCGACGGCCAGCGGTTCTGCGAATTGGCGGCGAGCCCGTCATAGAGTTCCTGCACGGTGGCGCGCACATTCGGCGTCTTGCGCGCATCGTCCCGCACGATCTGCACCAGCGCATTGGGCTCTTCCGCGCCGGCCGACAGGAAGCCGCGCGGACGGTGGTACTTGAACGAGCGGCCGACCAGATGCACGCCATTGGCCAGCAGCGCGGAGGCCAGCGTGTCGCCCTCGATGCCGGTATAGGACTGGCCGTCGAAACTGAACCGCGCGGTCTTGGCCTGGCTGAGGCGACCGGCTCTCGGGATGCGGAACGCGCCGCTCATTTGGCAACTCCCGGCAGCTTGGCGGGTTTGGGTTCGCCGGCCTTGTAGGTCATGACGAACTTGTCGGTGACGGTGTCGCGCACCGCGTTGAAGAAGCGCGCGCAGCCATGCATGTGCCGCCAGCGCTCATAGATGATGCCCTTGGGGTTCGAGCGGATGAAGAAGAACTTCTCGAAGTCGTCGTCGCTCTCGCCCGCAATGTTGGCCGAGCGCGCAATATGCGCCTCGCCGGCGTTGCGGAATTCGAGTTCCGGGCGCTCTTCCTCGCAATAGGGGCAGCGGATGAGAAGCATTCTGTTTGTTCCTACAATTCGCCGTGGCCGACGCGGGCGCCGGGGGGTTGGTCGCAAAGCTTCTGGCCCATGGTCACGAACGGCGCGACGAGCCGCAGCCGCTCCGCGACATCAGCGGAATCGCGAAACAAGGCGCGGTTGGCGATGTTGCCGAGCGTCAGCTGCATCGGGTCGGTCGTGACGATGACGCCACGCGGGTTGAAATCCTCGTCTTCATCCAGGCCCTTCGGCCGGCCTTCGAAGAACATCACAACTTTCTGGCCGCCGCCCCAGACGCAGGTGAGCGTTCCCTCATCGACCGAAAACGGCCATCCGGCCTCGTTGCCGGCGCGCGCGATCGGCTGCAGCCGCACCTCTTCAGCGGACGGCATATGGAACATGCCCTGTTCCCCCGCCAGCATCAGCGGCATAGCGACAGCCATCTCGGCCATCATCATCAGTGCGCCACCGCCGCCGCCGCCGCCTCGTCAATGAGCCGGCCGGTGCGGAAGCGCTCGATGGTGAAAGGCGCGTTGATCGGATGCGGATCGTCCCTGGCGATGGTGTGGGCAAAGACATGGCCCGAACCGGGCGTCGCCTTGAAGCCGCCCGTGCCCCAGCCGCAATTGACATAGAGGCCGGGCACCGGCGTCTTGGCCAGGATCGGCGAGCGGTCGGGCGTCACGTCGACGATGCCGCCCCAGGAGCGCAGCATCTTCATGCGCGTGAAGATCGGGAACATCTCGCAGATGGCGTCGAGCGTATGTTGCAATATATGCAGGCCGCCGGTCTGCGAATAGGAGACATACTGGTCGGTGCCGGCGCCGATCACCAGCTCGCCCTTGTCGGACTGCGAGATATAGGCGTGCACGGTGTTGGACATCACCACGCAAGGCACCACCGGCTTGATCGGCTCCGACACCAGCGCCTGCAGCGGATAGCTTTCCAGCGGCATGCGCACGCCGGCCATGTTCATGATGACCGAGGAATGGCCGGCGGCGACAACGCCGACCTTCTTGGCGCCGATGAAGCCGCGCGTCGTGTCGACGCCCATGACCGCGCCGTTCGGGGCGCGCTTGACGCCGGTGACCTCGCAATTCTGGATGATGTGGACGCCGCGCGCCGAAGCGCCGCGCGCATAGCCCCACGCGACCGCGTCATGGCGCGCCGTGCCGCCGCGCCGCTGCAAGGCCGCACCGACAACCGGGTAGCGTGCGTCTTTGGAGATATTCAGCGGCGGGCAGAATTCCTTGGCCTGCTCCGGCGACAGCCATTCATTGTCGATGCCGTTCAGCCGGTTGGCATGGACATGGCGCTTCAGCACCTGGATGTCGTGCACATTGTGCGCGAGCATCATGACGCCACGCGCCGAATACATGACGTTGTAATTGAGCTCCTGGGAAAGCCCGTCCCACAGCTTCAGCGCATGGTCGTAAATGCCGGCGCTCTCGTCATAGAGATAGTTGGAGCGGATGATGGTGGTGTTGCGGCCAGTGTTGCCGCCGCCGAGCCAGCCCTTTTCCAGAACCGCGACATTGGTGATGCCGTGCACCGTGGCGAGATAATAGGCCGTGGCCAGCCCATGGCCGCCGGCACCGACGATGATGACGTCGTATTCCTTCTTGGGCTCTGGCGAGGACCATTGTTCCTCCCAGCCCTTGTGGCCGCGCATGGCCTCGCGGGCGATGGCGAATACCGAATATTTTTTCAACGTCCCAGCCTCGCGCCAACGGATCTCGCGGATTGCGGCCGGGCTTTTGTTGGGCCCGGCACGCGAGGTGTATCACTAGCGAAACAGCGCTTCCATCCTTGCGCTGTTTGCGACGGCGCTTGCCGTTTTGCGCCACGACGAAAAAGACCCATGCGGGCTGGCTCCGATGCGGGCCTTCAGCCACATTGCCTGTCGCGAATCTCCGGAGAACGATCGTGGGCAATGCCTGGTGGAATCTGACGTTGCGCTTCCTGCTGGAGCTTGCCGCCCTGCTTGGTCTCGGCATTGCCGGCTGGACCCTCTCCGACGGATGGTGGCGCTGGGGCCTCGCTCTGGCCTTGCCGCTTGTTGCGGCCGTGCTGTGGGGCATCTTCGCGGTGCCCAACGACCCAAGCCGGTCGGGCCGCGCACCGGTGCCTGTGCCGGGCACGGTACGGCTGACGCTGGAACTGATCATCCTGTTCGGCGGCGCAGCCAGTTTCTATCTGACCGGCCACACGACCACTGGCATCATCATGGCTCTGCTCATCGCCATCAGCTACGCATTTTCGCTCGACCGGCTCGGTTGGCTGCTGAAGCAATAGTTTAGGACGACGACGCCTTCGCAGGTATCGGGTGGCACCGCCCTGCTCCATCTGCGACCAAGCATCCCGATTGCCGGTGAGACCGGCGCGAAAAAACAGGGATGCAAGACATGCTCGCACTCGCCAACAAGATCGCTATCGTCACCGGCGCCAGTTCCGGCATCGGCCGCGCCACCGCAAAACTCTTCGCCGAGGAAGGTGCCAGGATCGTCGTCTCCGCCCGCCGGCAGGCCGAGCTCGATACGCTTGTCGCCGAAATATCGGACGCGCAGGGCACGGCCATCGCGCTTGCCGGTGATGTCAGGGACGAAGCCTATGCAAAGGCCCTTGTCGATCTCGCGGTCGAAAGCTTCGGCGGCCTCGACATCGCCTTCAACAATGCCGGCGCCGTCGGCTTGATGGCACCTTTGCCCGACATGCTGCCGGCGGCGTGGCACGAGACGATGGACATCAACCTGACCAGTGCCTTTCTCGGCGCGAAATACCAGATACCGACCATGCTGGAGCGCGGTGGCGGCTCGCTGATCTTCACGTCGAGCTTTGTCGGCTACACCGCCGGCATGCCGGGCATGGCCGCCTATGCCGCCGCCAAGGCCGGCCTGATCGGCCTGACACAGGTTCTGGCCGCCGAATACGGGCCGCAAGGCCTGCGCGTCAACGCATTGCTGCCGGGCGGCACCGACACGCCGGGCGCGACAACGACAACGCCCGAGGCCCGTGCCTTTGTCGAAGGCATCCATGCCTTGAAGCGCATGGCGCAGCCGGAGGAGATCGCCCGCTCGGCGCTTTACCTTGCCTCGGACGCCTCGAGTTTCACCACGGGAACCGCGCTGTTTGCCGATGGCGGCGTCTCGATCAACCGGACGTGAAGGTTTTTTGCAGCGAACAGGCCGGTTCGCCGCTTTGCCGCAGGCGGCCGGTCTTGCTTTTTCCGCGCGATTTGGCGATTCCGTTTCCTGTCGAAACGGGTCCCGAAACCATGATGCTGATCCGAACCTATGTGGCCGCGAGCACAATCGAGGGCGTCGGCATGTTCGCCGCCGAGCCGATCCGGCAAGGCGCCTCGATCTGGCGGCTTGACCCGGATTTCGACCGGCTGATCCCGATGGACAAATATGAGGCCGCGCCCCAGCCTCTGAAGGAATTGCTCGATCGCTACGCCTATCCGAGCCCGGATCGGCCGGGTTTCATGGTCTATGAAGTCGACAATGGCCGCTTCATGAACCATTCGGCGACGCCGAACACCGACTTTTCGCAATATGGCGGCGCGACCGCGACCCGCGACATTGCCGCGGGCGAGGAGATCACCTGCGACTACGGCGAATTCTTCGAGGATTTCGAACGGCTGCACCTGGCCACGGCGTAGTTGGCGCCCTATCTCGGGGCGACCGTGGCAATTTGGCTGTTGTCCTTCATTTCGACTGTGGACAGCACGGCCTGATTCTGCTATCAGCCGCCACAATTCGTGGTGTCGACCGCCGCGGAGGCTAGTGGCTATGGCCACTTGCCTGTTGATATCAAACCCGAAAGACAGGATTGCCCGTGCAGGTACTCGTCCGCGACAATAACGTTGATCAGGCGCTTCGCGCGCTCAAGAAGAAGATGCAGCGCGAAGGCATTTTCCGCGAAATGAAGATGCGCGGTCATTACGAGAAGCCTTCCGAGAAGCGCGCCCGTGAAAAGGCCGAGGCCGTGCGCCGCGCCCGCAAGCTGGCCCGCAAGCGCGCCCAGCGCGAAGGCTTGCTGCCGATGACGCCGCGTCCGGTGGCTGCTGCTGGTGCCGCTGGCGCAGCGCGTCCGCCGCGCTGACTATCGCCAATATTTCGTCCTTTTCGAAGGATACTGGGGTGGCGCGATGCGGAATCGCCGCCACCTTTTTATTTTTGATGTGACCCGGCCCGGAGGGGGGATCCGGACCTGAGCGACGCGGCTTGAAGTGAGGACAGGGCAGATATGAACGCAACAAGCGTGGAGCGCGGGACCGCATTGCGTGGTTTCGCCCTGACAGCCGCCCTGCTTTCCGGATTGGCGCTTGCCGGCTGCCAGACATCGGGCCCGACCGGCGAGTTCAACAACATCGACAAGGCGCAAGGGTCGAGCGAGAACATCTCCTCGCTGTCGGCGGTCATCCAGCGCAATCCCCAGGATCCCGAAGGCTACAATGTGCGCGGCTCGGCCTATGGCCGCGGCGGCCAGTATCAGGCGGCGCTCAAGGACTTCAACCAGGCCATCCAGCTCAATCCGAATTTCTACCAGGCCTATTCGAACCGGGCGCTGATCCAGCGCTTCCTCGGCAATCAGGCGGCCGCGCTCGACGACTACAACAAGTCGATCCAGATCAACGGCAATTATGACGCCGCCTATATTGGCCGCGGCAATCTCTACCGCAAGGCGGGCCGCACGCAGGACGCCTTCAACGATTTCCAGAAGGCGATCCAGCTCGACACGACGGACGCCCGCGCCTACCACAATCGCGGCCTGATCTATCAGAGCCAGGGCCAGCACAAATTCGCCATCGAGGATTTTTCGACCGCCATCTCGCTGGCGCCGGATGCCGCCGAGCCCTACAACGGCCGTGGCCTCTCCTATCTGGCGACGGGCGACGAGGACAACGCTTTCTCCGATTTCAACATGGCCATCAAGCTCGACGGCAAGAACGCCGAGGCCTGGGCCAACCAGGCGCTGATCTACGAGCGGCGCGGCGACAAGGCGAAGGCGGCGAAGTCCTACAAGGAAGCCGTCCGCCTCAACCCGAGCTACCAGCCGGCCAAGGACGGCTTGTCGCGCGTCGGTGGCAGCGCCAGCTGAGATCGGCTTCCGCTTAACCGGCTAAGCAGTACGGGTTGCTTGCGTGTCCAAAAGGACACGCGGCGCTGAAGATCGCCGCCAATCCGGCAACCGCGCGTTAACCCCTGCGACAATGCGTTGACCCTTGCCTTGTTCACGCCAAGTTTTCGACGGAACGCTCTGGCCATTCAAGCCGTTATTTCCAGGCGATTTGCGAAAGGACCCTCCCATGATCAAGAAACTCGTCTGCGCCGCTGCCCTTGCAACGACCGTGTTCGCTGCCGCCCCGGCCAGCGCCGGCAAGCTGCAGCTCGGCACGCTCGACTGCACCATCGATGGCGGCACCGCCTACATCGTCGCCTCCAACAAGGGCGTGTCCTGCGTCTTCCGTCCCTACCACCACGGACCGTCGGAGATTTACACGGGCGTCATCTCCAAGATCGGTGTCGATCTCGGCCAGACGCATCAGGGCCAGCTCGTTTGGGCGGTTTTTGCCGCGACCCGCGACCGCGACGCGGGCGACCTCGCCGGCAGTTACTATGGCGTCAATGCCGAGGCGAGCGTCGTCACCGGTGGCGGCGCCAATCTGCTGGTCGGCGGCTTCGACGGCGCCTTCATGCTCGAGCCGCTCAGCGTCCAGGCGCAGACCGGCGTCAACCTCGCCGTGGCCGTGACCTCGCTTCAGCTGATCCACTCGCTCAAGTGATTGCACGGAGCCACGCGCTCCACGACCCCTATTTCGCGGCGCGGAACCAGGTAGGATGGTTCCGCGCCGTTTGATTTTTGAGGGGAAGCGTATGCCGAAGACAGCCATCGCCGCTGCCATGATTGCACTCGTGCTCGGCGCGACACAGACGCAGGCGCAGGCGCAGGACCGAGGCATCGAACTCGGCACGCTTGAATGCGCCATATCGGGCGGCACGGGCTTCATTTTCGGCTCGAACAAGGATCTGAGCTGCACCTTCACCCCGGCCGACAAGAGCTTCGCGCCGGAAGCCTATTTCGGTGCCGTCAACAAATACGGCCTCGACATCGGCACGACCAAGCAGACGGTGATGCGCTGGCTGGTGCTGACGCCGCTGAAGAACATCTACGCGCCCGGTGCGCTGGCCGGCGACTATATCGGCGCCAGCGCCGAAGTGACGGCGGCCGTCGGCGCCGGCGCCAACCTCCTGGTCGGCGGCTCCTCACAGGCTTTCACCCTCCAGCCGCTCAGCCTGCAGACGCAGACCGGCATCAACCTCGCCATCGGCGTCAGCCAGTTCCAGCTGCGCAGCACCGAGAACTGATCGCGTCGACGTCACAGGCGGCTTCGGCCAATCTCGAACGTTGCGATGGTCCACCGAAACGAGCCGCTTGAACTCAACCATGGTTGAGGTCTTACAAACCTCCCCCAACTGGGCAGCGTCTGGATGCGGCGCTGTTGCTGCGCATGGTCCTGCCGGAAAGCCTTGCTGGCTTCTGGTGCCGTGCGCCGGCATCGAGATATGCAAAGCATGGGGTGGACATGACTGAAATCAGCACAAACAGGGTCGACTGGCGCGCATTGTGGGCGAGCGGTGACCTGGCGCGCTTCTGCTTCATCAGCCTCGGCATCCTGCTGCACGCCACCAACGAGACGATGGTGGCGACCGTCATGCCGGCCATGGTCGGCGAACTGGCCGGCGTGCAGCTCGTCGGCTGGTCGCTGGCGATCTACGAACTTGGCGCCATTGTCGCCGGTGCCGCGGCCGGACGGCTGGTGAGCTATGTGGCGCTGCGCACCAACATGGTGGTCGCAGCCCTTCTCTATGCGGCCGGCGCGCTGATCTGCGCCACCTCGCCTTCCATGCAACTGTTCCTGGCCGGTCGCCTGATCGAGGGGCTGGGCGGCGGCGCGCTGGTGTCGCTCGCCTTCGTCTCGGTCGAACGGCTGTTTTCGCGCGCCATCTGGCCGCAGCTTTTCGGCATCATGTCGGCGATCTGGGGCGTCGCGGCCTTCAGCGGCCCGTTGCTCGGCGCGATCATGACCGAATTCCTGTCCTGGCGCTGGGCCTTCGGCGTCTTCACCCTCGGCGGCACCACCATGGCGCTGGCAAGCTTCCTCGTGCTCAACACACCGGAGGCGAAGAAGCCCATCACGAGCGCGGGCAAAGTGCCACCCTTCCCGTTCGCCGCCCTTGCCTGCCTTGCCGTCGCCGTGGTGCTGATCGCCTCGGCCGGCGTCGACATCGCCTTGCTGCGCTCGTCGCTGCTGATCGTGCTTGGCCTCGCCGGCCTGGCGCTGTTCTTCTATATCGACGCGCTGAAGCCGCGCTCCCGGCTGTTCCCGTCGGGCCTGTTCTCGTGGCGCACGCCGGTCGGCGCCGGCATGACCATGGTCGCGGCCTTTTCCGTCGCGACCTGCTCCTTCGGCGTCTACGGGCCGCTGCTTTTGACCAGCCTGCACGACATTCCGCTCTTGACCACCGGCTACATCATCGCCGCCGAATCGATCGCCTGGTCGATCCTGTCGATCCTGGTCGCCAACGCGCCGCCGCGGCGCGAGCGGCTGATCATCGTCGTCGGCGCGCTGATGATCGCGGCCGGCATTGCCGGCTTTGCTTACACGATACCGTTGGGTTCCATCCCGCTGATCCTGATATGCGCCCTGTTGCAGGGCGGCGGCTTCGGCATTGCCTGGCCATTCCTGACCCGTGTCATCGTCGCTTCCGCCCCGGACGACGAACAGACCATCGCCTCGGCCGCGGTGCCGACCATGCAGCGCATCGGCTATGCGGTGGGCGCCGCCCTTGCCGGCATCGTCGCCAATGCCACCGGCTTTTCGCAAGGGCTGAACCATGACGCGGCGGCCAATGTCGCGAGCTGGCTGTTTCTTGCTTTCGTGCCGCTTGGCATCCTCGGCTGTCTTGCCGCTTTGCGGGCGTCGGCCACGAACCGGCCATTGGAAGCCATCGGCTGACGCAGGTTCAATCGATGGGCTGTCTCAGTCGACACGCAGCCGATAGCCGACACCGGTCTCGGTGGTGATGTAGCGCGGCTGGTCGGGGGTCTTCTCGATCTTCTGCCGGAGCTGCCTGACATAGACCCTGAGATATTGCACGTCGGTCGAATCGCCCCAGATCTGCTTCAGGATGAAATGGTGGGTCAGCACCTTGCCGGCATGCTGCACCAGGATGCGCAATATGTCGTATTCCTTCGGCGAGAGTTTTATCTCCTTGCCCTCGACCTTGACGATGCGCTTGACCAGATCGACGCTGAGGTCGCCGCTCTGGAAGACCGGCTTCTCGCCCTGCTGCTGGAATTTGTGCCGCAGCGCCACGCGGATGCGCGCCACCAGTTCGTTCATGCCGAACGGCTTGGTGACATAATCGTCGGCGCCGAGTTCGAGCGCATTGACGATGCCGGCCTCGTCGGTGCGGCTGGAGAGGATGACGACGGGAATGTCGAGGCCGTCGTCACGCCATTTGCGCAGCAGCTCATGGCCGCTCATGCCGGGCAGGCCGAGATCGAGCAGCACCAGGTCCGGCTTTTCCTGTTCCATCAGCTCGATCGCCGCCTTGGCGTTCGGCGCCTCGCTGACCGCATAGCCCTGGCTGCCGAGGCCGACGCGCAACAACTTGCGGATCGGCGGCTCGTCATCGACGACCAATATCCTGACATTCGTGTTCGTCATGCCAAATCACCCACATCCCAAATCACCCACATCATTGTCGTCCGCGCTGGCGGCGCCGAGATCGGGCGGGTTCGTCGTCTTCGGCATTTTGATGGTGAAAACCGCACCCGAACGGTCGGTTCGGTTTGCCGCGGTGATCGTGCCCCCCATCGCCTCGATGAAGCCGCGGCAAATGGACAGGCCGAGCCCGGTGCCGGCGCGAACCTGGTCGCGCTTGCGCACCCGGTAGAACGTGTCGAAAATCCGTTCCAGATCGCCTGGAGGAATGCCCAGCCCCTCATCCATGATCTGCAGGATGACGGAACCATTGTCGGTCCAACCCTGCACGCGGACCGTCGAGCCTGCCGGCGCGTATTTCGCCGCATTGTCGAGGAGATTGAACAGCGCCTGCTCGAACAGGACGGGATCGACCTTCAACATCGGCAAATCCGCCGGGATGTCGATCTCGGTCTTGTGCTCGCCGATGATTTTCCTGGCCCGCTGCAGGGCCGAGCCGACGATGTCGCCGACATAGTGGAAAGCGAAGTTCGGCTCCATTGCACCGGACTCGATCTTGGTCATGTCGAGCAGATTGGCGATGAAGCGGTTCAGCCGCTCGGATTCATCGAGCACGGTCGTCAACAGCTCCGCCCGGTCCTGTTCGGGAAGAGCGGGCGCGAATTCCCGCAGCGTGCCGGCCGCGCCCATGATGGCGGCGAGCGGCGTCTTCAGATCATGCGAAATCGAGGTCAGTAGCGCCGAACGCAGCCTGTCCGCCTCGGCGGCGAGCTTGGCCCGGTCGACATCGGCGACGAGCTGGATGCGTTCGATCGCCACCGCCGCCTGGTCGGCCAGCGCGTCGAGCAGGCGCTGCTGCTCCGGCGTCAGCAGCGGGCCCTGCTTGTCATTGTCGAGGCCGACGACACCGATCGCGGTGCGCCCTGTCCGCAAGGGAAGATAGAGGCGCTTGGCGCCAGGCAGCGTGTCGGCGCCGCGCCCCGCGGCACGGTTGTGCTCCCAGGCCCAGCGGGCGGCGGCGATGTCGGCCTCGGCCAGCGTGTCGTCGGGCGGATAGCCGGCCTTGACGGTAATGGTGCCGTCTTCCGGCAGAAGCAGCACCACCCGCAACTTGAGCATCGAGGCGATCTGGAAGGCCGTGGCCCACAGAACGTCGTCGAGCGTGCCGGCACCGGCGAGCTTCTTGGAGAACAGGTAGATATCCTCCGTGGCCCGCGCCCGCGAGCGCGCGGCGATCGCCTGGCGCTGCACGCGGACCGTCAGATTGCTGGCAATGACGGCGACGACCAGGAACACGCCGAGCGCGACAATGCTCTCCGGATCCCGGATCGTCAGCGTGTAGCGCGGCTCCAGGAAGAAATAGTTGAAGGCAAGGGCGCTGGCGAGACAGGCGTAAAGGGCCGGCCACAGACCGCCGGTCACCGCCGACGCCAGGACCCCGATGAGGAAGATGATCGCAAGGTTGCGAACATCGAGAAACTGGTCGAGCAGCACGGCGAAGGCGAGCGAGCCTGCTACATAGGCCGTGGCCAGGAGATAGGGCCAGATCTGGAATTGCGTCTGCTCGTCCGCGGTCCTTACGTTCCTCGACGTCGCCTCGCTGTTGCGTTCGTTTCCCGAGATGACATGGACGCTGATGTCGCCGGCATTGCGGATGAGATCATAGGTCAGCGAGCCCTCGATCAATTCGCGCCAGCGCGAGCGGGTCGGCCTGCCGACAACGATATGGGTGAAATTGTTCGCCGTCGCGTAACGCACGATGTCCTGCGCGACATTCTGACCCGGAATGGTCGTCACCTCGGCACCAAGCTGCTGGGCGAGGCGCAAATTGTTCGCGAGCCGGTCCTTGTCCTCCTCGGGCATGCTGGCCGAGCGAGGGCTGTCGACATGCAGTGCCGTCCACGGCGCACGCAGCCGATCGGCCAGCCGGCGCGCATAGCGGATGCGGGCCGCGCCGCCCAGGCGCGCGTCGAGGCAGACGAGGACCCTTTCCCCGGCAGCCCAGGGGCCTTGGATGGCATGGGACTGCATGTGATTGAGCAACTGCTCGTCGACACGCTGGGCAGTGCGGCGCAGCGCCAGTTCCCTGAGCGCCGTCAGATTGCCGGGCGAGAAATAGTTCTCGATGGCGCGTTGCGCCGTGTTGGGGAAGTAGACCTTGCCTTCCTCGAGCCGCTTGATCAGGTCGTCGGGGGTGAGATCGATGATCTCGACATCGTCGGCCTGGTCGATGATGGAGTCCGGAACCGTCTCGCGCACCCTGACCTTGGTGATCTGGGCGACGACATCGTTCAGGCTTTCGACATGCTGGACGTTGAGCGTCGTGTAGACGTCGATGCCTTGCGTCAGGATTTCCTGGACATCGAGATAGCGCTTGGGGTGGCGGCTGCCGGGCGCGTTGGTGTGGGCGAGCTCGTCGACGAGCACCAGTGCCGGACGCCGGGCAAGGATGGCGTCGATGTCCATCTCGTCCAGCATGCGCCCCTTGTAGTCGACCTTGCGGCGGGGAATGACTTCATAGCCTTCGACCAGGGCCTGGGTTTCCTGACGGCCATGCGTTTCGACGACGCCGATCACCACATCGATACCGTCGGCCAGCCTGGCGCGGCCCGACATCAGCATTTCGTAGGTCTTGCCGACACCCGGCGCCGCGCCGAGGAATATCCGCAGACGACCGCGCCCCTCCCGCTCGGCATGCTCGAGCAGCGCGTCGGGGGAAGGTCGGTTTTCGTTGCTTCTGTCTTCCGGCATCAGGATCGATCATGGAGAGGTCCGGGGATGCTGTCGATCCCCGGCCCTCGCCGTCACCTATTTAGCGGCGTCCAGCGCCAGGTTGAGCGCCAGCACGTTGACCACCGGCTCGCCCATGAAACCGAGCTCCCTGCCCTCGACCTGGCCGTCGACAAGTGCCTTGACCTTGGCTTCGTCGATGCCCCTGGCCTTGGCGACGCGCGGAACCTGGAAATAGGCCGCCTCCGGGCTGATCTGCGGATCGAGGCCGCTGCCGGACGTCGTCACCAGGTCCATCGGCACGGGCTGGTTCGAATTCTCCGCCTTCAACTTCTCGGCATCGCCCTTGATGCGCTCGATCAGCTTCGGGTTGGTCGGCCCAAGATTGGTGCCGCCCGACGCCGTGGCATCGTAGCCGTTGCCGGCCGCCGAGGGCCGGCCATGGAAATACTTGTCGCTGGCGAAGGCCTGGCCGATCAGCTCGGAGCCGATGACCTTGCCATCTTTCTCGATCAGGCTGCCATTGGCCTGGCGGGGGAACAGCGCCTGCGCAATGCCGGTCATGCCCAGGGGATAGACCAGGCCGGTCAGCACGGTGAAGAAGACGATCATGATGATCGCGGGTCTGATTTGCTTGAGCATCGGAATGATCCTTATGCGAGGCCAAGGGCCGTGACGGCCATGTCGATTATCTTGATGCCGACGAACGGCACGATGATGCCGCCGAGGCCGTAGACCAGAAGGTTTCGGCTGAGCAGCGCGCCGGCGCCGATCGCGCGATACTTGACGCCTTTCAGCGACAGCGGGATCAGCGCGATGATGATCAGCGCGTTGAAGATGATTGCCGACAGGATGGCGCTCTGCGGCGTCGCCAGATGCATGATGTTGAGCGCCTGCAGCGGCCCGGTGGTCTGTCCCGGCGCGATGTAGAAGACGGCGAACATGGCCGGGATGATGGCAAAGTACTTGGCCACGTCGTTGGCGATCGAGAAGGTCGTCAGCGAGCCGCGCGTCATCAACAGCGCCTTGCCGATCTCGACGATCTCGATGAGCTTGGTCGGATCGCTGTCGAGATCGATCATGTTGCCGGCTTCGCGCGCGGCGACCGTGCCGGTGTTCATGGCGACGCCGACATCGGCCTGGGCAAGGGCCGGCGCGTCGTTGGTGCCGTCGCCGCACATGGCGACCAGCTTGCCCTTGGCCTGTTCGTCGCGGATCAGCTTCAGCTTGTCCTCGGGAGTCGCCTGGGCGAGGAAGTCGTCGACGCCGGCTTCCGCGGCGATGGCGGCCGCCGTCAGCGGATTGTCGCCGGTGATCATCACCGTGCGGATGCCCATGCGGCGCAGCTCCGTGAAGCGCTCGCTGATGCCGCCCTTGACGATGTCCTTGAGGTGGACGACGCCGAGCAGGCGCCCGTCACGCTCGACCGCCAGCGGCGTACCGCCGGACTTGGCGACCTCGTCGGCGATCGCCTGGAGATCCCGTACGGACTCGCTGCTTGGACGCGTGCCATGGGCGGCGACCGTCGACTGGTTGACATGGGCAAGCACGGAATCGACCGCACCCTTGCGCACCGACGAGCCGTCGACGTCGACGCCGCTCATGCGGGTCTGCGCGGTGAAGGGGACGAAGGTTGCGTGCAGCGTTGCCATGTCGCGGGCGCGGATGCCGTATTTCTCCTTGGCCAGGACGACGATCGAGCGGCCTTCCGGCGTTTCGTCGGCAAGCGAGGCGAGCTGGGCCGCGTCGGCCAGTTCCTGTTCGGTGACGCCCTTGACCGGACGGAATTCCGTCGCCTGGCGATTGCCGAGCGTGATCGTACCGGTCTTGTCGAGCAGCAGCGTGTCGACGTCGCCAGCGGCCTCGACGGCACGGCCCGACATGGCGAGCACATTGAAGCGCACCAGGCGGTCCATGCCGGCGATGCCGATCGCCGACAGCAGCGCGCCGATCGTCGTCGGGATCAGGGTGACGAACAAGGCAACGAGCACGGTCACCGAGATATAGCCGCCCGAATAGGCGGCGAAGCTCGGGATCGTCGCCGTGGCCAGCACGAAGATCAGCGTCATGCCGACGAGCAGGATGTTGAGCGCGATCTCGTTCGGCGTCTTCTGGCGTTCGGCGCCTTCGACCAGCGAGATCATGCGGTCGAGGAAGGTGTGGCCGGAGGCAGCGGTAATGCGCACGCGGATCCAGTCGGACAGCACCTGCGTGCCGCCGGTGACCGCCGAGCGGTCGCCGCCGGATTCGCGGATGACGGGAGCCGACTCACCGGTGATCGCCGCTTCATTGACCGAGGCGACGCCTTCCATCACCTCGCCGTCCGACGGGATGATGTCGCCGGCTTCGACGAGGACGATGTCACCGACCTTCAGGCTGGTGCCGGGCACCAGCTTGAACTTGGCTCGGTCCTCGCCGGCCAGAAGCTTGGCCTGGGTCTCGGTGCGCGCCTTGCGCAACGAGTCGGCCTGAGCCTTGCCGCGGCCTTCAGCGACCGCTTCGGCGAAATTGGCGAACAGCACGGTGAACCACAGCCAGATGATGATCTGCAGGGTGAACTTGAAATCACCGCCGCCGGTGATGAGATCCCTGACGAACAGCACCGATGTCAGCGCCGAGACGACGGCGACGACGAACATCACCGGGTTCTTGATCAAGGTGCGCGGGTTGAGTTTCCTGAAGGCCCCGCCGATGGCGGGCCACAGGATGCTGGCATCCATGATGCTAGCGGATTTGGACTGGCTCATTTGTTGGCTCCAGTATCGATGTTGTTGGCGGGCACCGATCGATCGGATGCCGAAGGAAGACGCGGCGGCCCATAGACCAGCAGCCAGATCACGATCATGGCTGCCGCAATGCCGAGGAATGTGGACACGGTCGGAAAAGGAGGGGGGATTCTCTCCCCCTCTTTGTCGGTCCGACGATCAACGTTGCGACGCGTGTTTTTGAACCAGGACATAACTTTCTATCCAAGGCTGGGCGGTCTCAGAATGTCTGCCCATGGATCATGGCCAGGTGTTCGACGATCGGTCCGATCGCCAGCGCCGGGAAGAAGGTCAGGCCGACGACGATCAGGATGACGCCGACCAGCAGGCCGACGAACAGCGGGCCATCGGTCGGGAAGGTACCGGCGGAGGCCGGCACCGTCTTTTTCGCCACCAGCGAGCCAGCGATGGCAAGCGCTGGAATGACGACGAAGAAGCGACCCACCCACATGGTGATGCCGAGCGTGATGTTGTACCAGGGCGTGTTGCCGCTGAGGCCGCCAAAGGCCGAGCCGTTGTTCGCCGCTGCCGAAGTGTAGGCATAGAGAACTTCGGAGAAGCCGTGCGGACCGCCATTGGCCATCGAGGCCACCGCACTTGGCAGCACGACCGCGATGGCCGTGAAGACCAGCATGACCAGGGGCAGAGCGAGGATGGCGAGCATCGCCATCTTGACCTCCTTGGCCTCGATCTTCTTGCCGAGATATTCGGGCGTGCGGCCGACCATCAGGCCGGCGACGAAGACGGCGATGACGATGAACATCAGGATGCCGTAGAAACCGGCGCCGACGCCGCCGACGATGACTTCGCCGAGCTGCATGTTGATCATCGGGATGAAGCCACCGATCGCGGTGAACGAGTCATGCATGGCATTGACCGCGCCGCAGGAGGCGGCCGTTGTGATGACGGCGAACAAAGCCGACAGAGCGATGCCGAAGCGGCTCTCCTTGCCTTCCATGTTGCCGCCGTCGATGCCGAGTGCATGCACCAGCGGGTTGCCGGCAGCTTCCGCCCAGTAGCAGATGGTGACGCCGGCGATGAACAGCACACCCATCGTCGCCAGGATCGCCCAGCCCTGGCGCTGGTTGCCGACCATGCGGCCGAACACGTTGGTCAGCGAGGCGCCAAGCGCGAAGATCGTCACCATCTGGATGAAGTTGGAGATCGCGTCGGGGTTTTCGAAAGGATGCGCGGCATTGGCGTTGAAGAAGCCGCCGCCATTGGTGCCGAGCATCTTGATGGCGACCTGCGAGGCGACAGGACCAAGGGCGAGCGTCTGCTTGGCGCCTTCGAGCGTAGTGGCGTCGGCATAGGGGCCGAGCGTCTGCGGCATGCCGAGCCAGACATAGACAAGGGTAAGCACGATGCAGGCCGGCAGGAGGATATAGAGCGTGCAGCGGGTCATATCGACCCAGAAATTGCCGATCGACTTGACCGAATGCCGGGCGAAGCCGCGGATCAGCGCGACGGCGATTGCGATGCCGACCGCCGCCGACATGAAGTTCTGCACCGTCAGGCCGGCCATCTGCACGAGGTAGGACATCGTGCTTTCGCCGCCGTAATTCTGCCAGTTGGTGTTGGTCACGAAGCTGACGGCGGTGTTGAAGGCGAGGGTCTGCTCGACCGCTGTCATGCCGGCCGGATTGTAGGGCAGGACGCCCTGCAGCCGCTGCAGGGCATAGAGCACCAGGAAGCTGGCCAGGCTGAAGAACATGATGCCCGCCGCATAGGCGGTCCAGTGCTGTTCCTCGCGCTCGCTGGTTCCCGAAATGCGGTAAAGGACCCGTTCGACAGGCCCGAGGATCGGCGAGAGGAATGTCCGATCGCCGTTGAAAACGCGGTACATGTAGCCGCCAAGCGGCTTCACCAGCAGAACGACGACCACGCAGTAGGCGAGGATCTGTATCCATCCGTTGAGAGTCATTGAAGTAGCTTTCCGTGCCTTGCTTCGGTTGCCGTCAGAAGCGTTCTGGGCGAACGAGGGCGTATGTCAGGTAGGCGAGCAGGAACAAGGTCACACCGCCGCCGAGGATATAGTCGAGAAGCATGTTGCAATCCTCCGGCTCAAAGAATGTCGCAGACTTTGATGTAGGCGATGGAGAGAGCGAAAAACAAAATCTCCAGCCCGATAACGACGATATCCATCGTGGGTGTTCCTTATCTTCGTTTTATTTGCGCATTGCGCTGTACGCCTGCAGTCGGCAGGCGGAAACCAAATGGAACCACTCCGCCACGATGGATAATCGCGACCGAGCTGTGTGTTCCCTGGAGAATATGGACCCGATCGCCATAAAGGTTCGAGACGGCACGGGACGGAAAGAAATAGGAATTTTATAAAGGTTTTTGCCAGCCCATCGCCGACGGGCGGATGGCGTCTCGATGAGGATTCGCCGGGGTAAACCGCTTCACCGCGCTGTGCGGCCCGAATGGAACAAATCATCCCGCGGGAGATTGTCGACCTGAGGGTTCACGCATCAAAGGATATGACGATGGCAAGACAGAAAATGCTCGACGACCTGTTTCACGACACGCTGAAGGACATCTATTTCGCCGAAAAGAAGATATTGGCGACGCTGCCGAAAATGGCCAAGGCCGCGCAGAGCGCCGAACTGAAAGCCGCCTTCGAAAAGCACCGCACTGAAACCGAAGGCCATGTCGCAAGACTGGAGACGGTCTTCGGCGTCATCGGCAAGAAGCCGGTGGGCAAGACCTGTGCGGCCATCATGGGCATCACCGAGGAAGGTGCCGAGATCATGGAAGAGTACAAGGGATCTCCCGCGCTCGATGCCGGCCTGCTGGCCGCCGCACAAGCGGTCGAACACTACGAGATCTCGCGCTATGGCACGCTGAGGACATGGGCCGGCGAACTCGGTCTGAACGAAGCCGTGACGCTTCTCGAAGCGACGCTGAAGGAAGAGAAGGCGACGGACCAGGCGCTGACCACGATCGCCGAGTCCGCTGTCAACGTTGCGGCCGAAGCGGCGTGATCTGTAGAGATCGGTAGCGCCTAAGGTGTGTTGAGATTCAGGTCAGGACGCGCCGAAAACGATGGCTTTCGAGAACCGGAGCGGAACGTACTTAGGAACGTGAGCACCGGAAGCACAGAAAGCCACCGTTTGCAGGCCGGCCTCGCCTGAATATCAATACACCTTAGCGTGGCTCCCGCATCATGCTCAGATAAGTCGGATCGAACTCGGCGATGTCCTGCAGCCGGTGCCAGTCCAGAATGGTCACCGTATGGTTCGCCCAGCTGACGACGCCGACCTTGCGCAAGGCGCCGATAACCCGGTTCATATGCACCACCGACAGGCCAAGCACGTCGGCCATCTCCGCTTGCGACAGCGGCAGATGAAAGCTCATGCCGTTGGTCCGCTGCACCACCTGTAACCGCACGAACAGCTCACAGACGAGATGGGCCAGATGCGAGGTCTTGGAGCGCCGTCCCATCGCGACGATCCATTCGCGGTGAATGGCGCCGTCGACCAGCGTATCCAGCCACAACAGCCGGGTCAGATGCGGCGCCTGCTCGGTGATGGTGCGAAGCCGGCTGTGATCGGCGAACATGACATGACAGGGCGACAAAGCGACGATGCCGTGATCCATTGTCTTCAAGAGGAAGGCGTGGAGATCGACGAAGTCGCCGGGCACCTGCAACGAGGTGAATTGCCGGCCGCCATTCTCCAGCACCTTGTAGCGCGCCGCCAGCCCGTCGAGGATCAGTGTCGAGTAGGTTGGCCGCGATCCCGATGCGACAATGTCCTGGCCGGTGGCGAAATGCCGCTCGAACGTCATGGCGCCAGCCAGCAGCGCCTTCTCGGCATCGGACAGCGCATCGTGCTGGCCGAGGTTCAGGTAAAGGGATTCAAGCACCGCGACCTCCGGCGAAAGGGCTTCAGGTGGCCGACGCCCAAGTGTTTCTGTCGGAAGCAAGGCGGCTTCGGATGCACTAGGCCTTTGGGCACTGATGAGCATTAACATTTGTTAGGCCCGCTTGTTCCAAATGCCACCGTTGGTGGAACAACTGCCCGGCCCGCGAATTGTCGGTTGAATATCTCGCCATTTCAACAGCCTGAGGTCCAGCCCATCATGCCTCGATATTATCTTGACCTCTACAATGGCGACGGTCTGACGGTCGATGATGACGGCCAGATCTTCGAAACCCGCGAACGCCTGCGGCGCGAAGCGATCCGCATCCTGCCCGACATCGTCCGCGACGAAATGATCGAGAACGACCGCACGGCCATTACTGTCAAGGTGCGCGACGAGAGCGGACGCCATATCTTCGAGGCATCGCTCGTCGTCTCTTCGGGGTGGTGCGACTGACGGCCCTCCCCGGCATCGATGACAAAAGTTCTCCGACCATCATTTGTAATCGCCGCCCCCGCCGCAACGCTGCACCATGCGGGGCCGGAAGAGGCGGCGTTCCGAACCGCCGCCCCCTGCGGGATGGAGGTAGCAGCAGATGAACCGTGCAAAAGTCGACACCCAGCGCGACGAGCGCGCCAAACGTGAATCGCAGATCGTGATCGATGCCGAGCGGGCGGCCCGCGAGGCAAAGACCGCCAGGCTGAGAGAGCTGCGCCTTGCCGCGCAGGCAGCGCAGGAGCCTGATCCGACGAGGCGCAAGACTGCACGCCGGGGCACAGCTTCGAAAGGGTGATTGCCCAAAAGCGCTGGGCAAACATCATCGGTGGATAGGCGCGATCTTCCCTTGGCAAAGTAAGGGCCCGGCTGGAAGGGCCAGGCCGGGCTTTCTGTGGCGGCTGATGTCGAATCGGCCACCACGACGGGAGGTGGCCTCAAAAATCAGGCGGCGTAGCCGCCATAGCCACGCGCGACGGCGCGCGCCACGATGACCGGCTCGATCTCGGGCCAGAGGATGCCGGCGGCTTGCGCGAATTCGACGAGCGCATGGCGCGCCTCATCCCGGGTGATGCAACCTTCCAGCGCAAGGCCACACGCCTGGACGGCATGGCGATGGAGCGGACCACGGCGCGAGGTCGTCCAATTGGTCAGGAAATCGTGCATTTCGGCCAACGAGGCAATCTCGCGCTTGAAACCGAGGCCGACGGTGAGCGCCACCGGCGAATGAAACAGCTTGTCGTACATGAAACGGCTCCTGATTATCGCAGCGCCAGGAGAAATATCCGGGCTGGTCCACGGACGGGACGCCGTGAAACGCGCGGCAGGGCGGGAGGTTCCAGATGCGCTTTTATTCCTCCGCGACGATGGCTCGTGGGACGACATCAGATGCCCGGTCCGCCAGCCTTGGCTGCTGCTGGCACGATCATCAATGCATGGCCTACAGGCGGGGACGCTTCGTCCGTGTAAGAGAGCGGTCGGCAAGGAAACGCGCGTTCACGCGGCGCGCGGAGGCCGGTCCGGGGCCGCGCATATAGTGAAGCTCTGGTCGGTAGCGCGGTGCAACGAATTCGCGAAAGGCTGATGCAAACCGATTGATTACAGCCAGACGTCCTGTGACCCAATCTCTGCAAGATGCCGCTGCATGAGGCTGTTCAATTCCGATCCATAGTCTCGTCGCCATCGAGGTGGTTCCTATGATCTTGTGATGGCCGGCGGACATGATCGCACGGTCCGCGACACTGACGCCGCCGCCGATAAGGTCTCGGCTGGTGGAGCGCTTGAGCAAAAGACCGAATTGTTTTGAGCCGCAGTCAAAAACCCCCACGAGGGCGGCATGGGGGCGACCACCCCCAGGGCGATGGCCAAGAACACTGCCAGAAGCCCGAACAGAAGCTTACGCGACATCATTGTCCCAACCTCACACGCCGGTGTCGATATGAAACAGCGTCTTTGCGCCCGGCATTGCCTGAAGCTGTAGAAGCAAGAACCGTGCCACGCGTGCCTCGCATGCTTCATGGAGAGATAGACGTGTCGGCTCTCTTTGAAGAAAACAGGTCAGGCCTTGGCTCGATAACCGTCGCAACGGTTTCGAGTTCTGGAGGCGGTGCCGAAACTGTTCCGAAAACTTCCGAAACGTCTAGTATGCCCACATGCAGGGCACCCGCATCGCTTTTGGTCCGTTCCTACTCGATCCCGACACCGGGACGCTCCTTAAGGAGCAGATCCCGATCGCTGTCGGGCATCGTGGGCTGACGCTGCTTGCTGCGCTTACGGCCCGGCCCGGTGAGATCCTGACCAAGGCCGAGCTGATGGACGCTGCCTGGCCGGACACTGCCGTTGAGGAAGGCAACCTTACCGTCCAAATCGCGGCACTAAGAAAGGCACTCGGTCCGGCTGATAAAGGCGGCGAGTGGATCGCCACGGTGCCCCGCGTCGGCTACCGCTTCACCGGGACTGTCGAGCCGGTGGCGAGCGCATCCCGCAGACTGATACCACCCGCCGGCAAGCCGTCGATTGCGGTGCTGCCTTTTGCCAACTTGAGTGGCGATCAGGACCAGCAGTATCTCAGCGACGGCATAACCGAGGACATAATTACGGAGCTGGCCAGGTTCCGCTCCCTCCTCGTCATCGCGCGCAATTCATCTTTTCAGTTTCGCCATCCGGCATTGGACATTGCCGAAGTCCATCGCAAACTCGGCGTTCGCTACCTTGTCGAAGGCAGCATACGAAAGCTTGGAGATCGCATTCGCATCACGACACAGTTGATTGACGCCGCCACCGGCACCCACCTGTGGGCACAACGGTACGACCGGGCCCTCGACGACATCTTCGCATTGCAAGACGAGGTTGCGGCTCTTATCGCCTCGATGGTCGAAGGCCAGGCGGAGGCCGATTCGGCGAGCCGCACCAGACGCAAGCCTCCGGCCGATTGGGATGCATACGACTACTACCTGCAGGGGCGCGCACACTTCTACCGGTATGAACTGGACAAGTCCGAGCCGCTATTCGTCCGGAGCGTCGAGCTCGATTCGACGTTCGCTCAAGGCCACGCCTTCCTCGCACAGGCCCTCGTCGGCAGATTTTGGTACGACAACGATCCGCGGACGCTACAGAAGGCCTGGGACTCGGCACGAACGGCACTCGCTCTCGACAGGAGCGATGGTGTCTGTCACCAGAGCATGGGGTTAGTGCTTACGCACATGCGCCAGCACAGCGATGCGGGAGCGCATTTCGAGCGAGCGCGCTCGTTGAACCCGCTAGACGTGAACATAGCGGGTGATTACGCAAGCTGGCTCAACTACGGCGGACAGGCCGAGACGGCGCTGAACGTGCTCGAAACCGCGCTCCTGCGCGACCCGTTGCCTCCGATATGGTTCTGGGAGGTGAAGGGCAGCTCCCTCTTCCTGCTTGGGAGGTACTCGGAAGCCGTCCGTTCGTATCAGATGGCCGGCGACCATTTCTTCATTCATGCCTTCCTCGCAGCGGCGTACGCGCATTTGGGCGAGGCGCAGAAGGCGTGCGCTGAAGTCGAGGAAGCACTGACAAGGAAACACGACCTGACTGTCCGGCTGATTTCAGGTCTACCGTTCGCCGACCAAGTCGCCCTCGAGCTTTTCACGTCAGGCTTCAGAAAGGCTGGCTTTCCCGCGTGAAACTGGTTTCCCCCAGGAGAAGACAGTATAGCAAGAATTCGGCGTCCTTTATTGACTGAAAGGACACGAAGTGGTGAACACCGACCTCGTATTTGGCCATCCCTTGAAATTTGTCTTCATGGATTGGAGTGGCGAAGACGCTCACGAACAGCTATCGACGAGACTGATGAACGAATTTCAGCCGTGGAAAATTTCGGGGTTTTGCCCCATTTGCCAGAAGAACACAGAGTTCCTGGCGAAGGGCGCCTGGCTTCGCGAGGAACTGCTCTGTACATCGTGCCCTAAAGGGTCAATCCCCAGGGAGCGGGCACTGGCGCTGATCCTCAATGAGCTGAGACCCGACTGGCGCGACTTGCACATCCATGAGTCATCGCCCGAAGTCAGGGGTATATCTCCGGTGATGAAGCGGGAGGCGCGACACTACATCGCCTCGCAATACTTCCCGGACCAGCCATTCGGGTCAATGCACAAGGGAGTTCGCAACGAAAATCTCGAAAGCCTGACTTTTGATGATTGCTGCTTTGATATCACTGTGACGCTCGACGTGATGGAGCACGTATATCATCCGGACAAGGTCATTTCGGAGATTTTCAGAACGATAAAACCCGGCGGAATTTACATCTGTACTTTTCCGGTCCGAAAATCTCAAACCAACGCATGGGAGCGCAGGTTCGTTCAGAATGCGGATGGGACGAGAGAGCATTTGAAAGAGCCGGAAATCCATGGAAATCCGGTCAGCAGCGACGGTTCCATCGTGACTGTCGATTACGGTTACGATCTCCATCTGGCCATCGCGGAATGGGCACCATTTGACGTTCGCGTGTATCGCTTCGCTGATCGCACGCACGGTATCCTTGGCGAATACACAGACCTGATTGTCTGCACCAAGCCGGCTTCAGCCGCCGGAGACAGGACAGCCGTCGAACCGACACCGCCAGCAACGGGGCTTGGTCGCTGGCTTGCTCTTCCTCGCTTCATCAAACGGGCTCGCTCACGTGGTCGCTGATGAACCGGCCCGGCCTGAGATTACCCCGAGAGCCTCCTGGCGTCGCCTCGTCAAGGTTCGCGTGGGAAAATACGAAGTGATTTCAATAATTTAGATGGAACTGGCGGAGAGAGCGCCCGCCTTGTCGCAATAGCGTATCGTTCCAATCGATGCGGAATGCCATTTAAATTCAGCAATATAAGCTTCTCCAGTGTTTTATGCCGCTGCATGTAACCCTACTGTGTTGCATGCTTTTTGGTGGGCCTAATGATGGGTCCGGGAGATCAGATTGCCGCGCAAAGCCAAAGAGCTTGGGCCGTTGGAGGTCAAGCGACTTTCGAAGCCGGGATTACACGCGATCGGCGGCGTGGCATGTCTGGCATTGCAGGTCAAGGATACCGGCGCACGCTCCTGGTTACTGCGAATCTCTATCGGGCAGCGCCGACGCGAAATTGGACTTGGTGGGTATCCGGATGTCACGCTCGCCCAGGCCCGTGAGAAAGCGCGGGAGATGCGTGCGGCAGTTGATCGCGGCATCGACCCTGCCGAAGAGAGGCGGGCAGCTAGGAGTGCCTTGGCATCCGCAGTCGCTAGTGAAATTACCTTCGATGAAGCGGCGCGGCGTTGGCATAAGTCGAAGCGCCGAGAATACCGGAACGAAAAACACGCTGCGCAAGTTCTGACAACGATCCTGACCTACGCGTCTCCGGCATTGGGTACTTTGCCGGTGGGGTTGATCTCACTTGCGCACATTGTTCAAGTTCTCGAACCCATCTGGGCCGACAAGACTGAGACAGCTACCAGGCTTCGCGGTCGAATTGAGAACGTCTTATCCTGGGCCACAGTGTCGGGTTTTCGATCCGGAGAAAATCCTGCCCGGTGGAAGGGGAACCTCGATGCAATCCTTCCAAAGCCGAAAAAGCTGAGGCCGGTATCGCACCATTCAGCCTTGCCATTTGATCGAGTTGCAGAGTTTCTTGTTGCTTTAAAGCGGATCGAGGGGATGGGGGCCAAGGCCCTCGAATTTGCTATTTTGACAGCCGCTCGATCAGGCGAGGTCCGCGAAGCAAGGTGGACCGAATTTGACATGCAGAAATCCGTTTGGACAGTCCCGGCCGATCGAATGAAGGCTGGTAGGGAACACAGCGTCCCTCTCTCACGGCAAGCGATGCTTGTTCTCAACGACATTCCAAAGTTCTTACATTCGGAGCTTGTTTTCACGGCGCCGCGCGGTGGCTCACTCTCGGACATGACGTTGTCAGCGGTGATGAGGCGGATGGGGGTTGCTGCTGTTCCGCACGGCTTCCGGTCTACGTTTCGCGATTGGGTGGCCGAACGCACTGCATATCCAAGTGATGTAGCTGAGATGGCGCTGGCACACAGCATCCGCAACAAGGTTGAGGCTGCCTATCGGCGCGGTGATCTTTTTGAAAAGCGTCGGCAGCTCATGCAGGATTGGGCGATCACCAGATATGTACGGATCACTTCCATCACGATCAGCAGTCCCAGTGCCCACGAGATGAATCCAGTCAATGCAAACGCAGTCGCCGACATATGCCGTCCCCGTTGCTAACAGTCTCGGTCGTCGTAACCAATCACCTAGTCTACCGCTATGCGTTGGTGGAGGCCAATGGCACACCAGTGGCGCATTGCTGGCAGGCGGCCTTGGGGTCGGTTGCCGACAATCCGCTTTTGAATCGAACTAGGTAGAAAGCGGTCGTCCGGCGTTCGCCCGCACGTGAAGACGCTGTGACTGAAGGGCCGCAGGAGGAGAACTATATCCAGTTGGAACCATGGTCAGACTCTTGTTGCGCTACGCGGCACAAACGGCGCGCACATGCTGTGTCTCAAGACAGATCGCCGGCAGGCCAAGTTTCTTGAGGGCGGTAGCGTGGTGCGCTCTCTGCTTCACGGCATTAAAAAGCTCGGTGAGGCTCAAATAGCGCTCGTCATCGGGACGCGAGAACCATTCCGAGGAAACTCGTCCGATCCGCTCGCCGAGCGAGATATCCACACGAAAGCAGCTGGAAGCCGCCTGTTGCTGGTTATTGCTCTGGCTGGCGATGATGGTGGTCATGTTCATTGTGTTCAATCCTTCTTCCGTCAAATGCCGAAGGCATGTCCTTCGGCATGCCTTCCGGGACGCGTGAGCGCGCGGGAGTGATGGGGCCAATGCCGGCGCGCGGAGCGGGCTGCACGGTCGAGCGAAGCGGATGGAAATTGATGGCCACTGTGCTGCAGTCGGCCGCTTTGCGAGCCTGCGGCCTGCTCTGCACAGGCGGCAATGGCGGGGAAGTGAGGGGAAGTTCCTCGCTTCCCAACGGACCGACAAGGGTATCCGCAGTCGATGAGAACGATAAAAGCGAAGCTTACTCTTATAATGTTGTGCAAGAGACGTGGATTTTACAAATAAATGTACTATTTGCCTCGTTGGCGGGACGGGGAAATCAACCGTCGCTCAATTCGTCCGATACAATAAGAGGAAATTATATGACCACTGCTCTCGAACAAGACGGCCAACTGGATACCGTGTCGATCGCGGCGGACATCGTCGCCGCCTATGTGTCGAACAATCCATTGCCGGTTGGCGAGTTGCCGAAGCTGATCGGCGATATCCATGCCGCTCTGAAAGGCATCGGCACGCCGGCGATAGAACCTGTGATCAAGCAGGAACCGGCAGTATCGATCAGGAAATCGGTGACGCCGGATTTCATCATCTGTCTGGAAGACGGAAAAAAATTCAAATCGCTCAAGCGGCATCTTCAGCACTTTAACCTGACCCCCGACCAATATCGGCAGAAGTGGAACCTGCCGGCCGACTATCCGATGGTGGCGCCGAACTATGCGGCGACCCGATCAGCCTTGGCGAAATCAATTGGACTCGGGCGCAAAGCGCCGGCGGCCACATCCGCCGTTGCAGAAAAGCGGAAACCCGTCGTACGAGCGGCGGCAGCGAAAACGACTGCGACTGCCATCAAGTCGCCGGTGAAGAAGGCGCGCAAGTCGCCGGCCAAAGCCTAGCCTGCTGTGTCTGACACAGGCCTAGGCTGAGCCTGACCTGAACATGGCGAAGCCCGCCTTGCGGCGGGGCTTCGTGTTTTGTCGAGTCACTCTGCGGTGCGGCGTGACCAGATGAGCGAGAACTCGCCCTCGGCGTCGGTCTCGACCAGGCTCGCATAGATCGGAGCGGGGAAGCTGGGATCGTCGAGCTTGACGGAGTGGTAGTCGCGGCCCTCGCGCGAGGTCTTCTTCCATGCCGCCCGGAATTCGGTGGCGCCGGCGAAGATTCGGAAGTCAGGACCTTTTCATTTTCGCCGTCGGCCGGGGAGAACGTGACCGTCTTGACGTTGAGGTTGAGGGTCTTGACCGAGCCGGAGGAGCCGTTCGCGGTGCGGGAGAATGTGCCGATCGTAGCCATTGTGGTGTTCCTGCTGTTTTCTCGGGCCGCGCCCATTGCGGCCTCGATGGTGGTCGTGAGACCGGAGACGATCGTTCTGCATCCCGAAGGGGCTGAAACGAAGTGAAAGACGGCGGCGCGAGCCTTCTTGGACCGCGAGGAATGGACGCGTAGCGACCAGGGGAAGAAAACGCAGCGACGTCGATGTGGGAAGACGATCGATTTGCCTAATCTTTGGGCTGAATCGTCATCGCGTTCGGGGCGGCTCCGAAGGCAACCAATTGATTGCTGAGGGCAGCGGCTCCTATTCGGCTTCGATTACGTTGCGGTCCATCTTGCGGCGACGCTCGGAATAGGTCTGCATCGCCTCCTTCCGGTATCGGCCTGGTGACACTCCGGTTGAGCGACTGAATGCATTACTGAAAGCACTTTCGGACCCATATCCGAGCGAACAGGCAATATCGGCGACGGAATGGTCCGTCTCGCTCAACTCCCGTTCGGCCAGGCGCATCCGCCAATTGAGTACATAGGTCAAAGGCGGGACACCAACGACATCACGAAAGCGTACCGCGAACGATGTGCGCGACATTCCCGACATCTTCGCCAGTCCCTCCAGATTCCACGCATGTGATGGTTTAGCGTGGATTCCTCGTAGCGCGATCGAGATGCGTCTGTCGTCAAGCGCGGTAAGCCAACCAGATCGATCCGACTTGGTCGATTCGATGTGAAGCCGAAGAGCTTCGACGAACAGCAACTTTGCCAAATGGGTGATCGCTGTTGTGGAACCGGCGCGCTTGCGCTGCGTCTCCTCGGCCAACTCTGTAAGGAGCCAGCGCAGCTTCGCAGCTTCTCCTCTCTGACCATTGACGTGAACCACGGGAGGGAGACTTTCTCGCAAAAAGCCGCAGCGCTGCTCGTCGACCTCCAGCAACCCTCCGATCATCGTGAATTCGGAGCCTTCCCCGACGCGCAGGTTACCTTCTGTATCTCGCTCAAGCGGTGTGGAGGATGCGTTCGGCAGCCACTCCACAGCACTGGCCAAGATGACTGCTGGCGCTCTATTCGTGATTACGACGTCACCCGCCTCGAATAATGCCGAGGCTGCTGAGTCGGCTTCGGTCGACAGCCAGCACGTTCCTCTCACGACGGCGAGAAACTTTACCGCGTCCGAGCGCTTGAACTTTCGCGCCCAGTCACCCCCAGCAACAAGCGTGCCGGTGAGAACGCAGCGCGCATCGGCGAGATCGAGGACATCAGAGAGCGGGTCTGTGCGCATAGTTGTACCATCTCGCATAAACATCGCACGATCAAGCATTCATCATTCAGAAATGGCGACTTACCAAGACACGGCGCTCGCGAACAAAAGGAGTCCCACATGCCTCTTGACCATTTCATCACGCTTGGCCGCTCAGGCTTGCGTGTAAGCCCGCTGTGTCTTGGCACGATGACATTCGGCGAAGACTTCGGTTGGGGTGCGAGCGAGGAGGACTCGCATGCGATGCTGTCCGCGTATCTCGATCACGGCGGCAACTTCGTCGACACAGCCAACATCTACACTGGCGGACACTCCGAGAGGATCATCGGCGACTATCTGCGGCAACGGGATGTTCGCCGTGACGGGATTGTACTCGGCACGAAGTTCTACTGCAGCCTGTTTCCCGGAGACCCCAACGGCGGCGGTGCTGGGCGCAAGGCGCTCTTGCAGCAGTGCGAAGCGTCGCTCAAGCGACTCCAGACCGATTACATCGACATCTACTGGCTCCACAACTGGGATCAGACGACACCCGTCGAAGAGACGCTGCGAGGTCTCGACGATCTCGTCGCGGCCGGCAAGATCCGTTACGTCGGCTTCTCGGATATCCCTGCCTGGAAGACGGCCGAAGCGCAGACGATCGCCCACTTTCGGGGATGGGCGCCGGTCATCGCGCTCCAACTTGAATACTCGTTGCTCGAGCGGACCAGCGAAGGCGAGCTTTTTCCCATGGCCCAGGCTTTGGGAATGGGCATCATGCCTTGGTCGCCGCTGAAGAGCGGATTCCTAAGCGGCAAGTTCAAGCGCGGCAGTAAAGGAGACGTCGACACGAAGCGCACCGGGTTGGTGGGCATCCCAAGCGAAGCCGACTACGACGTCATCGAAGCGGTCGCAGCCGTTGCATCGGAGCTGGGAGCAAGCTCCGCGTCGATAGCGCTCGCCTGGGTCAGGTCACGCGCAGGCGTCAGTTCCACCCTTATCGGCGCCAGGCGCGTCGACCAGCTCAAAGCCAATCTCGATTCCCTCAATGTGACACTGTCTGCCGAGCAGATCAAAAAACTCGATGACGTCTCCAAGCCAAAACTAAATTTCCCGGCCGAGAACAACGAAATGCTGGCCCCGATGATCGGCTTCCCTGGCACGACCATCGACGGCCGAACGGTGCCCTCAGCATCGCGCCTTGCGGCCTAATCGCTAGATGATGGTCCACGGCTTCTGCCGTGGACCCAGGCAATCCGCGCAATCGGAGGTGTTTCGAGCGAGTTCAAAGATGATGTCATGAAAGCTAGGAAGAGCGCTCTACAATACCAGCGGCGGTGCCGGACTCCGGCAGGCTTGCGTGATCGCTTTCGCCGCTGAGAGTGCGATCGTCACGACCACCGGACGGACTATCCGGCCGATGCGAACGATCGCTCATCAAATATGGACGACCAAGCATTCATCGTTCGCACGTGGCTGCGTATTTCTGTCTCCACAAAAAGGAGATATAGCAATGAGCACAGCCCAAGCGCCAGGTTGGCAAACGCCAGCCCTCCACTTGAGTCGTCGGAATTTCGTTGCGGCGATGGGTGCCGCGGGGTTGCTGTTTCTGCCGAAGCACGCCGCCGCAGACGAAATGATAGATCTCGGCCTGCCGGGTGGCGGCGGGGAGCGGCCGGTGACCACGGCCTTCCCGCAAAAAGGCAAGATGATCCTCCAGCGGACCCGGCCGCCGCTTCTTGAAACGCCCTTCGAGGTGTTCGATCAAGGCGTATTGACGCCGAACGATCGCTTCTTCGTGCGTTGGCATTGGGCAAATATTCCAGCGCAGGTCGACGCCGGCAGCTTTCGACTGAATATCCGAGGCCATGTGAACGCGACACTCAGCTTGTCGCTCGCTGATCTGGTAGCGATGCCGACTTTCGAGATTGTCGCGGTCAACCAGTGCTCAGGCAATTCGCGAGGCCTATATGTTCCGCGCGTGCCGGGCGCGCAATGGGGCAACGGCGCGATGAGCAATGCGCGCTGGACTGGGGTCCGCCTCAAGGACGTTCTGGATCGGGCCGGTGTCAAGGCCGGAGCGATCAGTGTGCGTTTCAGTGGTCTCGACGAGCAGGTGATCGAGGAAGCACCGCACTTCATGAAATCCCTTTCCGTCGACCACGCACGGGATGGAGAGGTAATGATCGCCTATGCGATGAATGGTGAGCAGTTGCCGCTCGTCAACGGATTTCCGCTGCGCCTCATCGTTCCTGGCTGGTATTCGACCTATTGGGTCAAAATGCTCAACGACATCGAAGTACTGGATCGGCCTGACGACAATTTCTGGATGGCGAAGGCCTACGTCATCCCGGATACACCTTTCGCGGCAGTGAAGCCTGGCGAGACCGGATACAAAACCGTTCCGATCAACCGGATGCTGCCCCGCTCTTTCGTGACCAATCTGAAGTCCGGCGCTCGGGTAAAGGCAAATGCGCCGCTCACGCTGCGCGGAATTGCTTTCGGCGGTGATACTGGCATCAACAAAGTCGATTTATCGAGTGACGGTGGCGCCACTTGGTCTCCTACCCAACTTGAATCGGATGAAGGTAAGTATAGCTTTCGAAGGTGGGAGACATCGATCTCTCCAACACCTGGTGATCATCAGATCTTAGTTCGCTGCACCAATTCAAATGGCGAAGTTCAGCCGATGCAGACCTATTGGAACCCATCAGGTTTCATGCGGAATGTCATTGAATCCATCAGCTTTAGCGCAGCGTGAGGAAGGGGCCATGTCAAGATTTCTCGCGCCTTTGGTCCTCGCCACCATCATTGTCGAGGTTGGGTTCAGTGTTTCGACGGCAGCAGCGCCTGCCTCGATGCACTTCAATTCGCTGTCGCTCGACCTGCCATTCGGGGACCGGATGTTTGATGGTCCCGATGCGGACGCGATCAACAACAACTGCCTTGCATGCCATTCGGCAGGCATGGTCCTGAATCAACCCAAGCTGCCGCGCAAAGTCTGGGAAGCGGAAGTCGAAAAAATGCGCACGGCCTACAAGGCTCCAGTCGCGGAGGAGGATGTAAAGGCGATCGTCGACTACCTCACGCGGATCAAGGGATCAGATTAGGGGTCTGCAACTGCCCCTCACGCACATGCGCTTGTCCGCTCGTGATCGGGCCTGCCATTCCTCAGCGGATTCAACGCTCTCTACGCACCACTCTCAATAATTAATCAAACCTCGCGGAAGCATCTCGCCGGGGGAAGGAGAACTGATGAAATATTTGCTCGCGCTCGCCACCATCGCCGGTTCTTTGTTGATCGGCGGCGTCGCCTCGGCCGCAACCTTCGAAGTGAAGATGCTGAACAAGGGAAGCGATGGCCAGATGATGGTGTTTGAGCCAGCACTGCTGAAGATCCAGCCGGGTGACACGGTCAAGTTCATTCCGACCGACAAGACACATGACGCCGAGACGATACCGGGAATGCTTCCCTCCGGTGCACAGCCGTTCAAGGGCGCTTTGTCACAGAGGCTTTCCGTGACGTTTCAGGAGCCCGGAATTTACGGCTACCGCTGTGCACCCCATTTCGGCTTCGGCATGGTCGGATTGATTGAAGTTGGTGAGAATACGTCAAATCTCGATGCGGCGAGACAGATCAAGCTGCCGCCGCTTGCTACGAAGCGGATGTCTGGACTGTTCGATCAAGTTTCCGCTCACTAGTGCCGCTTTGACCCTTGGCGATATGTTCGGCAAGGGCCGGGCTTCTCGGTCAGTTTCCAGAAAATCCTGCCCGAGAAGCCGCGAAATTTGTGTGTACCTGCCGAGGCTGATCGTGTGACTCATAGGGATGCGGCCGCGCTACGGAAGGATCGTATCGAAGTCGTTCTCGATTGGAAGAGCGACTTGGCCCCGCATTGCCGCGGAGCGCGCGGCATATTCGGCGCAGGTCTTAGCGTACCTGCGCACCACGGCGGCCTCCTGCCGCGCCCTCGTTTAACCTCGCCGATGCCTGCTTTCGAGGAGTGGCAGAGTTGACGTCAACGACCGGGCTGGGGCGCTCAGCTGAATGCCCGCAATCTGGCGATGAGCCAATGTCTTTGGAAAGGCAACTCCAACCCAATGGCCGATGAGGATCGGGGTGGCGGCAATCAGACGTATCCGGCCGATCGCGAACGATCGCTCATATTTTCTGGACTATTGAGCATTCATCGTTCGACTCCTGTCGCTTATTCATGTCTCCATGAAAACGGAGACATTCCCCACAGCCACGCCACGCGCAACGGTTTCGCCCTGCGCATTCCCCTCCTCTGACCCAGCCCAATCTCCACTCCAGTTCTCGAAAGGATATCCGTCATGAACACGATCAAGACGGCTGCTGCCGCTGCCGCCATGGCGCTGACCGCCTCCGGCACCGCGCTTGCCCAGGCCGCACCGCCCGTCGCCGACGACCCGAACCTCGACCCGCAGGTCCGGTCATTTCTTGAGCAGATCAACAAAGACCCATCCCCGTTTTGGGAACTGCCGCAACCTCGCCCCCAAGAAATTTTGACAGGCCTTCAGAACCAGACGCCGGTTGACATGTCGGGCGTTTCAACGTCGGAGCGTACCATCCTGGTCGAGGGCCGGCGGGTGAAGCTCTACATCATGAAGCCCGATAAGGCTGCGAAGAAGCCCGGCGTATTGCTGTTCATTCACGGCGGCGTGTGGATCGTCGGCAACTTCGACAACCATCAGCGCCTGCTGCGTGATCTCGTCGTTAAGTCGGGCCAGGTCGGTGTGTTCGTCGAATACACCTCTCTTCCCGAGGCGAAGTTCCCGACCCAGCTCGACGAGAGCTATGCTGCGTTGGAATGGGTGAAAGCGCATGCTGCGGACTTCGGCGCCGACGGCAGCCGCATCGCGGTCGCCGGGAATTCGGTGGGCGGCGACATGACGGCCGCACTCTCACTGATGGCCAAGGACCGCAATGGCCCGAAGATCAGCTATCAGGTGCTGTTCATTCCCGCGACCGACGCCAGCGTCGATAGCGCCTCCTATCTGACCTATGGACAGGACCGATTTCTTGGCCGAGCGTTCATGAAATACGGCTGGGATCTCTACACTCCAGATGCTGGGCAGCGTGACAATCGTTACGTGTCCCCGCTCCGCGCCACCCTCGATGAACTGCACGGTCTGCCGCCCGCACTGGTGATCACCGCAGAGAATGATCCGCTTCGGGACGAGGGCGAAGCCTATGCTCGCAAGTTGAAAGCGGCCGGAAATACGGTCTCGGCAGTGCGGTTCAACGGTACGATCCATGACTTCGTGCTACTCAACGCGCTCAAGGACCTGCCTTCTACTCAGGCAGCCATCCAACTCGCAGCGGACGGAATTCGTCAGCACCTCGATCACTGAGATCAACCCATTCACACGGCGCAGCGTCCGCGCTGCGCCGTGTGTCATGTGTACGCTTCACGGAACGTCGGATCGGGCGCTCGTTGCCATGGCGCAATTGGATGCAGCTGAGCGGCAGACCTCTGCCAAGAATAAGATGCAGCGACCGTTCCTGGCTTAAACGAGCCTCCGGACTCTCCCACTGGATTCATATGTGACAAGCTGCAATTGGCTGCGCTCCGGATCGCAATCATCGACCGGTGATCCACGCTTATTGCAAAACGGTCGCGCCGGATCACAAAGGCAAACTGGCAAGCCAGCGGGGGCAAGGAAGGCGCTCATGCGCTCTCTGTGCGCGCCCCCCATCGACCGCTAACATTCAAAGCCCCCATTGCCGATTGGTGATAGGGAGATGCCAAGCGCCGAGCTTCGATACGATCAACCGGCCTCTCAGGCAAGAACGCTCGCACGCTGCCATAGCCTGTCGACGGCGAACGATCGCTCATATTTTATGAACCAGTAAGCATTCATCGTTCCGCCCTGGTCGATTATTCCATCTCCATGGAAACGGAGACACAGCAATGAACACAACACAGGCACCGATCCGTTCAGGATTTAGCCGCGCCTCCACGACCGTCGACGTCATCAAGGGAGTCGATCTCGTCGGCAAGGTAGCGATCGTCACAGGCGGCTACTCAGGCCTGGGACTTGAAACAGCGTGCACGCTCGCCTCAGCGGGCGCGCGAATTATCGTGCCGGCGCGTGACGTCGAGCGCGCGCGCAGGGCCATCGCCGAAGCTGGCGGCGGCATGGAGGTTCAATCGATGGACCTCACCGATCCGCGCTCGATCGATGACTTCGCGCGCGACTTCGTCGAGACAGGCCTGCCGCTTCATATGCTCATCAACAACGCCGGCATCATGGCGCTGCCCGAACTGAAGCACGATGTGCAAGGCAACGAATTGCAGTTTGCCACCAACCATCTCGGCCATTTCCGGCTGACCCTTCGGCTCTGGCCGGCGCTGAAGCGCGCTCATGGCGCGCGCGTCGTGTCGGTCTCGTCCGCGGGACATCGCTTCTCGCCAGTGGTTTTCGACGACATCAATTTCGAGCGCCGCGCCTATGACCCTTTCAAGGCCTATGGTCAGTCGAAGACGGCCAATATCCTCTTCGCAGTCGCCCTCGACCGGCGAGGCAAGGAAGAAGGCATTCGCGCGTTCGCGCTTCATCCCGGCGGAATAGCGGCAACGAATCTCGGTACGCATGTCGGGGTAGAAATGCTGAAAAAGACCGGGTTCGTCGACGAGAATGATCGGCCGGTCGTCGATCTGAGCCGTGACCTAAAATCGGTGCCACAGGGAGCGGCCACCCACGTCTGGTGCGCGGTCAGCCCGCAGCTCGACGGCAAAGGCGGGGTGTACTGCGCCGATTCAGACATCACCCCCGTATTGCCGGAGGGCGGTTCTTTCGCTCTGACTGAAGATCGTGCCAATCGCGGCACCGGGGTCCAGGCCTATGCGGTCGACCAGAAAGCCGCCGAAGAGCTTTGGCGCAGAAGCGAGGAGATCACCAATATCTCCATCCAAAGCCAGTCGTGACGCGACGACGTTGCGCTGCCTCCCCGTCCAGTGGTTCGATCGCATTGGCGCGCGCGCTTCAGTCCAAAAGGGCCTCGCCACCTTTCGGAGAGACTGAGGCGGGTGCAGCCGATATTGGCCGCGATCGACATGATCGCTGGCTCTTGGGACGGCTGATCATGCTCGTGATCCAGAACCCGCCGCACGGCGCGCTGGCGTACTTGTCTTACTCATATCGACTAGCCTTCTCAGGAATTGAAGCCTCCGGCAAACCCGGCGGGTTCAATGCAGTTGACGATTAGGCCTCGCCTTGTACCTGCTTGCGAATATCGTCAGCGAGTGGGTGCAGCGCTTCAGAGGGCAATGAGCCCACAAGACTGTAACCCATACCGTTCGACGCCCAAGCCCAGCCGTCAACCTTGCCTTGGGAGTGGGGCGTCATCGTCCGCGTCTGGTCCACGGCCATCGGTCTTGTCAACATGACAAGGCGCGTGCCCTGGTCATTGTCATACATCAGCATCAGGCCGGCGCCGTGAGGTGTGGAAACGACGCGACCGCCCATCAGCCGATAGCCGGACTTCGACAGGTCTGGCAGGACCGGCTTGCGCCCCATCCGTTCAGTCGACCAGTCAACCAGTTCTACCATATTGTCGGCCCGGAGCTCCACCGGCCTGGTCCTGTCTCCTGCATAGGTGGTGAAACTGTCAGAGGCTTCGCGAGCGAGGGCGACCACACCTTCGGTTGGAGGCACCATCATATCGCGCATGTACCAGCCGCCGGATCCGCCGGCGAACAGAAGCACCGCGGCGGCGGCTGCAAGCCGCCAGCTGGAGACCCTGCTTTGCCGTCTGGTGGCAATGATGTGGTTGAGATTGAGCCTTGATGGCACTGGCTCGCCAGCGATGGGGTCAAAGGCGCCCTGCAAAAGGGTGCGCTGGACGGAATAGGAGGCAAAACGATTGGCGACATCCGGGTGCTTGTCGAGATACGCGGAGACTTCCTCGTTTCGGGCAGCGTCAAGCCGGCCGTCGACATAGGCGTGGAGATCGTCCTCGGTGATTGGCCTATCCGTCATTTCACTCTCCGCAGATGTGAGCCCGGTCTAACGCCCCTGGCGGGGCTTTCCAAGATCTGCCGCAGGCGCTCACGCGCGCGCGACAGTCGCGACATCACGGTTCCGATTGGGATCGCCAGTACTTCGGCGACCTGGGCGTAGCTAAGGTCTTCGACAGCTACCAGCAGCAGCACGCTACGCGGTTCCTCCGGCAGTTGTTGGATCGCCGAGACGACGTCCTCTCTTGCAAGCTCGTCCTCCTGCGTCGGCGGATGCGCCATGAGATCGTCTGCGATCTCTTCTATGGCAACATGTTGGCCGCGCCGGGCCGCCTGCCGCAGCCGGCTGACTGCAAGATTGTGCAGGATCGCGAACACCCAGGTGCGGGCATCATCATTTCGGCGCCGGTGCCAATGAGAGATCACGCGTTCAAGGCAGTCCTGCACGAGATCGTCAGCAGCGACCGCGTCGTGAACGAAACCACGGGCATAGCGTCGTAATGCCGGGATCATCGGTTCGACCTGGAAAAGAAGATCATCCATCGCACTGCGTCCCGTGGTTGGCCCGCCTCGACCGAGGCGGGCCATTTTCACTTACTCTGCCTGAACCTGAACAATCTTACCGGGCTTGCCATCGGCGGTGGCAACGACGAGATAGCGCTTTTCGTCCTTGTGCTTGGCTTCGACGATCTGTCGGATCGGACCGACCGCGTTGACAATAGCCGAACCGGCGGGATTGGTCATGAATGCTGCCAGGTCCTGAAGCTGACCGGTGCCATCGGGCTTGTCGGAAAGCGCAAGCACGTAAGGCATCTTCGGAACGAGGCCAGCGACGGCAGCCTGCAGAACCTGCGTCAGCCCCTGATTGAAGAGCGTGACGCTCGTCGACTGCTGCTTGTCCTTGTCACCCTTGGCCGCAAGCTTCAGGTGAGCGGCGTCTCCCGCCCCGCCAAGCGGCACGAGGTTCTGCATCCCATCGCCTTCGGGAACCGCGTTCGGGACGTAGGCGACCGCCTGCGGTGCCTGGCCGATCGGGATGTTGGCGATAACCTTGTTGGTCAGCGTATCGATGACGGCGAACTGGTCGGCATTCTCGAGGCCAACATACACTCGCGTGCCATCGCCCGACGGCCAGATACCGTGCGGCAGGTTACCGACCGGGATGGTCGCGACCTGCTCGAAATTATCCGTGCGATACACCTTCACTTGGTTCAGGCCACCCACCGTCACGTAAGCAAAACTGCCGTTTTTGTTGACGACGAGATTGACGTGGTTGGTGATCGGTCCGGTATCGATGGTCTTGATGAGGTCAAACGGCGCTTGGGCGTTGAAGACCTGCGTCTTACCGACATCCTTCAGCGTGAACCAAACCTGCTTGCCGTCGGCGGAGGCGGCAATGTTCGGGCAGAAGGGGCTAACCTGCTTCACATGGCCGACGATCTGATGGTCTGCGACGGTGACGACGGCGACATCCGGATTAAAGGAAGAGCAGATATAACCGTATTTGCCGTTCGGCGAGAATATCTGCATGCCGGGGCCAGGAGCGACCTTGATGCGGGTCTTTTCTTCGAAAGTGCTCGCGTCGATCACGGAGATATAGTCTTCGCCGCGGACTGTCACCCAGACTTCCTTGCCGTCGGGCGTAAAGAAGGCCTCATGCGGGGACCGGCCGACATAGGTCGTGTGCTTCACGGCATTGGTGGCCGTATCGATGAAAGTGACCGAATTGGAGCCGATCGACACGATCGCGAGCGTCTTGTGATCCGGGGAGAAACCCATGCCGTGGACCAGCACCTGACCCTTGTAGAGGGGGCTCAGATTGCCGGGCTGTGGATCGCCAAGCTTGATGACGCCGAGAAGTTTGTTGTCGACCGGGTCGGAGACAGAAACCGTGTTGGAGAACTGCTCGGCCGCATAGACGCGGTCTTTGTGGCTGATCGGAATGTCCGGGTCGGAGGCGAGGCCGGGCGGCTGGCCGGCAAAAGCTGCCACGGGGGCAATTAAGGTGCTTGCCAGAAGAGCAAGGATCTTCAGGTTGGTTCTCATGTCTCGGTCCTTTTCAGTTGGCCGGTTTCATCGTCATCATCTGCATGGCCGGGGCCTTTGATGACGTCTCTTCGTGAGGGCTCTGTGTTGTCTTGGCATCATTGGGATCGACCTGCGTCGGCGCCGCGTCGGAGGCGGGAAGCGGATCGCCAAGCGCCATGCGCATAGCCGCGATCTCCTGTTGCTGGTCGACAATGATTTCTTGCGCGATCCGCTTGAGTTGCTCGTTATTGCCGTAGCGCAGGTAGGCGACGGCCATGTCGATCGCTCCTTGGTGATGCGGGAGCATCATCTCGACGAAATCGCGATTGACATCGCCTGTCGGCTTGACGGCCATGTCGTTCATCATTTTCACCATGGCTGCATCGTTTTCCTGCAGGAATGGTGCTTCGTCCGTCACGCCGGATACGGTTTCATGATGGTGGGCTGGCACATCCTGGGCAAAGGCCCACATCGAGACGACGGCGAGCATCGATGTGGTTACCAGAATAGAAGTTCTGCGAAAAAAGGCGGTCATTTTTATCTCCTGATCTCTCTCGAAGAGTTCAGGAGGGTAGACACCGCAGGCAGCGGATTATTCCGGGCGAACTGAAATTTTTCTTGGCGATGCCGTGCCGGGTCGCGGCGGCATAGGATATTGAGATGAAAAAGCGACATCGGCGGCCTTGGATGCCGTCAAAACGGATCCATGGTTCCGAAGGCGGCAACGAGCGCGATAACGACGGCGCCAAGCAGGAGTTCGAAGGCAGCGCCGGCCAACAACGCGGTTTCTGCCTCGCGGCGCTTTCTGCGAAAGAGGGGAACGAAGATATAACGATTGACGATGGCCGCGAGCGCCATGATCGCGACAAGTCCGATCTTGATGAGGAGCCTTGCCTGATAGGGCGACCGCCAATCCGTCGGCAAATAACCGAGGATGAGCAAACTATTGGCCACGCCGCTCAAGATCGCTAGTGCGACGGCAACGTGGCCGAGCCTGGAGAATCGGGACAAAGCGACCAATGCTTGAGGCCGATGAGCAACGTCGCGTGCCGCCCGCATGACAAATACAAAACCAACAAGACCGCCAAACCATGCTCCGGAGGAAAGAACATGGACGATGTCGATGCAGGTATGAAGAGTGCGCTCAAAGCCCGTCCTCATTGCTGCATGCCCCGTCAGGGAAAGGCTCGTCAAGGAACCGCCGGCCAAAACCGCCGCAAGAGTATGGCGACGTGGCATGAGCCAACGGGCCAGTCCAAGCAGTAACGAACCTGCGGCGAGCATATCCCATGCCCGTCCACCGGGCGTCAGCGTGAGAAACGACCAGAGCGTCTGCGGGTCAACGGTCGCGCGCCAATCATCAGTCACGACAGCGATCTGCGCCGGAAGAACGACCAGGACGCTTCCCGCCATCATCATTGTGCAAATTGCGGAGACCCCTGAAAAGCGCCGCACCAGGAGGGAGCATAAGGGTGGCGGCGTAGCGGCCGAAAACAACCCCCAACACCCCCAGAGCAACATGAGGGTGGTGTCAATAACGGCACGACCCAAAATCCAAAGCCCTTGCGGATCGATCAAGGCTTGACCGTGAAGCTGTAGCTGCCGTCGCTCTTGTGACCGTCGTTGGAAAGAATGTGCCATTTGACCGTATAGTCGCCAGGCCTGAGCGCCGATTGCAGAGGAATGGTGAGGGTTTCGTCTTCGTTCGACAGCTGCGCCTTGCCCGACGAAACCTGCGAACCCGAAGCGTCCTGCAGATTGGCACCGGAAAAAGCTAGGTTCAGTCCCTCTGTAAAGTCGAGCGTCACCGCCATCGGCGAGGTCGATATGATCGCCTTGTCGGCGGGCGTGACGCTCTTGAGATGGGCATGCGCGAACGCCGGGCCGGCTGCAAGAAAGAAACCGAGGCCGGCGAATGCGAGGAAAACGGAAGCATGTTTCATCGATATGTCCTTCCATGCGTGGAGTGATTTCCACCGATGTGGACATCCGGGAAGCGCGCTTATTCCATCGGACAACGAAAATTGCCGCAGGTAATGTCGCAAGCGTGACGAGGCGTTCACGCAGAAATTCGCTTAGGAGAGCCAGACATTAAGGGGTCCAAGAAGATGGTCTTCATGGACACGTGAATGTCGGGTTCTCCAAACCCATCAATTTCGACAGCTTTTGTGGGTGATGCCTTAGTTGGATGCCGATTGGCGGAAAACAAAGTATGCATTGGCTCTCGGCCCAGGGGATTCGTCAGCTTTTGGGACCCTGCACAACAGTCCGCTACGACCGCGGAAGGCGAGCCGTCAAACATGCTCGGCAAAGGAGTATTTCGGATTGATAGGGCGCAACGAGGTCATCGTGGAATATGCGTTGGCGGGTTCAGCGCATCGTTGCGGACGATGCGTCCTTAGCGCGCCGCCATGACGCACGTCGACAGATTTTAGTATGGCTTCGCTGGAACAGGTTTTGGGTTGGCCACGATACCGATCCGTCTCTGAGCTAGCGCGGGAACGCATGCTCAGGACGAACAGCAGCCGGGTCCTTATAGTGGTATCGCGGCGGGGAACTGCTCGAACGCGGTCATGTCATGCTGTTAGAGGTCAACCCCTTTGCAGCCGCCAGCTTGCGGTATTCGCCGACGGGCATCCCGCCCAACCCCAATTCTCCATCTCTCCTTCCTCAAACACCACCCAGGTCCAGTCCAGCGGCTTCCCGAGGACGTCGAGTAGGACCTCACTCACGCCCTTGTAGATGGCTGCTTTCTGCTCCGCTGTAACATGGTCCACACCGGGCTCGGTGCCCTCGGGTGTGAGTTGGACGGTAACAATAGGCATGAAGGGTCTCCCTTGACTGGTGGGTCAGTGGCGGTGGGTCAGTGGCCAGCGCTCTGGCCGCAGTCGACATGAAGCGTTCCCTCGTCACGAAAAAGGCATCCTCAAGAGGACCGCGCCGACGATGTCGGAAATCTCACCGAGGCGGCCCAGCGGATGCAAGGCGGCCAGCCCGTCGTACGTCTCCGGCGCATGCATCGGCGTCCTGATGACGCCCGGCGACACGGCGTTCACCCGGATTCCACTGCGGGCATATTCGATCATCATGCAGCGTGGAGGATGGTTCAGGCGAAGAAGCCCGCATCCTCTTCGCTGAGATACTTCCTGGCCCCTTCGGCGGCGATTATCGAGACCGAGCCCCGGCGCCTCCAGCAGGCGATTTCGCCGTGTCGAACTGCCACCACGTCGTGGAATGGCAGGCGGCAAGGCTTGATTGACTGATTGTCGCCGCCGGCAAATATTGACCGGAAGGCCCTATTGTCGGCGTGTCTTGGTCAGCGAATCGTTCGAGGCACTGGAAATGAGCCAATCGCAGGTCTTAGCGGCGCCGCCCGGATGGTTGCCGGACGCGTGGCTGCGCAACGCACGGCTGGTGTCGGGCCTTGTGCTTATGGCGTTCGTGACGCTGCATTTCCTGAACCATGCATTGCTCCTGATCTCGCTTGCAGCAGCGGAGAAGGGGCGCGCGGTGTTCCTGCTGATCTGGCGCAACCCGGCCGGCACGCTGCTCCTCTACGGCGCGGTCGCCACGCATCTCGTCCTTTCGCTGCTGGCGCTCTACCAGCGCCGCACGCTGGCTATGCCGGTGCGGGAGTGGGCGCAGATACTGCTCGGCCTCGCCATCCCGCTTCTGATTGCCGAGCACGTGGTCGGCACGCGTGCCATGCACGCCCTCTATGAAGCCAACGACACTTACGAGTTTGTGGTGCGCTCGCTATGGATCCTTGCCCCGCAGGTCGGGGTGCGGCAGGCGATCGCGGTGGTCGTCATCTGGGCGCATGGCTGCCTCGGCCTCTACTTCTGGCTGCGCCATCGTCAGTGGTATCCGCGCGTCGCCTCGGCTCTGCTTGTCTTGGCGGTGCTGGTTCCGGTGCTGGCGTTGCTCGGGTTCGCCAGCGCCGGAAAGGAGGTCTCCGCGATAGGACCGCCGCAGTCGCAGTCCATCGAGCCAGCCCTTTTCGACCGGGCGTTGGCGACCAAGGAGCGCATCGACAGCAGCATCTATGCCGGTTTTGCGGGACTGATCATACTGGTGCTGGCTGCGCGCATCGTTCGCGACCGCATCGAGCGGCGCAACCTGATCGAGGTGCGCTATGCCGGCGGGCGCAAGGTGCGCGTTCCCCGCGGCTACAGCGTGCTCGACGCCAGCCGGCTGGGCGGCATCGCGCATTACGCCGTCTGCGGCGGGCGCGGACGCTGCTCGACCTGCCGCATCCGCGTGGTCGACGGCCTGGCCGAGCAGCCGGAGCCCGGTTCGATCGAAGCGGCGACCCTGCGCCGCATCGCGGCCGACGGCGACGTGCGGCTCGCCTGCCAACTCAGGCCGCGCGGCGATCTTCGCGTCGCGCCGCTGCTGTCGCCGCCAGTCACGGCGGAGGGCCAGCTCGCCGCAACCGCCAACGATCCCGGCCACGAGAAGGTCGTGGTGGTGATGTTCTGCGACATGCGCGGCTTCACCGCGATGACCGACCAGCGCCTGCCGTTCGACGTGGTCTTCCTGCTCAACCGCTATTTCGGCGTGGTCGGCCGCGCCGTCGAAAGCTCCGGCGGCCGCCTCGACAAGTTCGTCGGCGACGGCGCCATGGCGCTGTTCGGTTTGGAGACCACGCCCGGCGAGGCATGCCGCAACGCGCTCTCCGCCGCCAGCGCCATCGTCGAAGGGGTTCGCGCCCTCAGCGACGACCTTGCCGAGGAACTGCGCGCCACTATCAGGGTCGCGATCGGCATCCATGTCGGCCAGGCGATCGTCGGCTCGATGGGCTACGGCGCGGTCATGAACGTGACCGCGATCGGCGACACTATCAACGTCGGCAGCCGGCTGGAGGCCGCGGCGAAGGAATTCGAGGCCGAGATCGTCGTCTCCGAAGCGGCGGTGCGGCTTTCGGGCATGGACCTACCCGGCGCGGAGGCGCGCGAGATCGACATCCGCGGCCGCGCGCGCCCGCTCGGCGTGCTGGTCGTGCCGCGCGGCGCGGCGGTGCCGATCGCCTTGCCGACAAAATGAGATGCGAAGGCGGTTTTTTTGGAACCTGTGTTCGGATTTCTAGCGTCGCAAAACCTGCAATCGCACACGTTCGTCAACGCCCTCAACAAACCACGTCGTGGGCCCCCTTCCGAAAATTTCATAAAAATCAGCCACTTAAGCGGTTGTTTTGGTGGGCCCGGAGGGCGCCTTCAAATCGTTGATTTTGTTATCTTTTTCGTGGGCACAAATCAAGAATTGTTCCGCATCGTCCCGCATGGTTCCGCCGCTCATGTAGCTGGAACACGCGATTCTCCAACGACCCTGTTGGCATCTGGCATGTGACGCCCATGCCTTCTATGCAGCATCAGCTACCCTATGCCTCCTTCCCGCCAAGAGCCGCCGTCACTGAGCCGTTCTCTGAATGACGTGTTCGGGCCAGGAGCAGTAGGTCCGCTTGAGGTGCAGAGAAGACGACAGCGGACCGTTCAATCTCCAAAGGTCCGGCGACGTGAGCTGACCCGAAACGAGCATCAGATGCAGTGACAGCCCACGTGGCTGGTCTTGGTTGAAATTCGCCGGATTGCACTGGAATGCGCATGTCGTATAAGTTCGAATGCGGCATAAACCCGTGAACGGTCGACGCCCGTCTCGCAGGCGGATGTTCTCTCCGCATTGAGCGCGACCATGAAGGTAGTCACGAGCTACCGGAGTCCACCATGCTCGATCAGGACGTTTCTCATGACGTGATTGCGTCTTTCGGCCCATTTCGCCTGAGCGTCTCTGAGAGATTGCTCGCAAGAGGCGGGGAACCTGTCGGGATTGGCGGCCGGGCGTTGGATATCCTCATCGTACTGGTGGAGCACGCCGGGGAAGTCCTCAGCAGCAAAGAGCTGCTCAAGCGTGTCTGGCCCGACGTGATTGTCGAGGAGGGAAGTCTCCGGGTACACCTCTCCAATCTTCGCAAGGCTTTGGGTGACGGGAAAGATGGCAACCGATACATCGCCAATGTGGCCGGACGGGGATACAGTTTCCTAGCACCGGTGCAGTACTCCGCTCGCATGATCCCGGCACCACCCAGCGGGGGAGCCGGTCGGCCCAAAAGGCTGCCGCCGCGACTTGAAAGGATGATAGGGCGCGAAGAAACAGTTGCCGCCTTGTCCTCTCTCCTTTCGGAGCGGCGGTTCGTCAACGTGGTCGGACCGGGAGGCATGGGTAAGACGACCGTCGCGGTTGCGATAGCCCACTCCTTGCGCGGCGCGTTTTCCGATCAGATCTATTTTCTCGATCTCGGCGCGCTGGGAGATGCATCCCTCGTCCCCGGCGCTGTGACGTCAACGTTGGGTTTGAGCAGTCAGGCGACACAGGACCCGGTTTCTGCTCTGGTTGCCTTTCTGGTCGACAAGCCGACTCTTCTCGTCCTGGACAGTTGCGAGCATGTGATCGATGCCGTCGCCGTGCTGGCAGAGCGTCTGTTTGCCGAGATCCCTCTTATGCACCTGCTTACAACCAGCCGCGAGGCCCTGCGTGTCGAGGGCGAGAATGTGCATCTGCTGATGCCCCTTGAAGGGCCGCCCGAAGACAGTGGGTTAACCGCTGCGCAGGCACTTGCCGCGCCCGCTGTGCAGCTCTTCATGGAACGCGCCGTTGCGGGAGGCCTTTGTGCCGAACTCAGCGATGCGGACGCGCCGATCCTGGCGGCAATATGCCGCCGGCTTGACGGCATAGCACTGGCAATCGAACTCGCCGCCGGCCGCGTGGGCACCTACGGAATTCGCGGAACCGCCGAACTGCTTGATGATCGCTTCAAGCTTCTATGGCACGGCCGGCGAAGCGCAATTCCGCGTCATCAAACGCTCCAGGCAATGTTCGACTGGAGCTACAACCTGCTCTCCCCATACGAACAGACGATCTTGCGCCGGTTGTCTGTATTCGTCGGCCCCTTCACCCTCAAGGATGCCATAGCAATCGCGTCGGACGGTGAAGCCGATGCATCAGCGGTGGCAGACGCCGTCGAGAGCCTAGTCAATAAGTCGCTTATCAGGACGTCCGAGTTGGCGGGATCGACTTACCACCGGCTCCTCGATACCAGTCGAGTGTATGCGGCAGCCAAGCTTGCCGAAACCGGCGAAGGCGCAGCGCTGTCGAGGCGACATGCGCATCACTATGCCGATCGCTTCAAACCAGACTCGACAAGAGCGACTGCGTTCGGGAACCGCGACGTCTCCGCTTACGAGCCGCACATGGGCAATATCCGAGCAGCACTCGAGTGGAGCTTTTCGGACGGCGGCGAGGCCCAGAACGGTGTCCAACTTGCAGCCGGAGCGGCGCCTCTGTTCTTGGGGTTCTCGCTTCTGGGCGAGTGCGAACGGTGGTGTGAGCGGGGCCTGTCCGCTCTAGGGGAGACAGATCGCGGAACGGAGCGCGAATTGGCGCTTCAAGCTGCGCTGGCGATCTCATCGATGTTCACACGCGGTAACAGCGATGCCGTCAGAAAAGCCATCGAACGAGGCATCGGACTGGCGGAGGCGCTGCGGGACGGCCAATACAAGTTGCATCTGCTGGCCGGGCTGAACATCTTTCTTACTCGCATCGGGGACTTTCGCGGGGCCCTCGCCTGCGCCGAGCGGAGCGTGCTCGTTGCGGCAGAGCTTGGGGAGCAGTCAGGGGTCATCATGGCCGAGTGGATGCTCGGCGTATCGCATCACCTGGTCGGAAACCAGGCAGCGTCACAGCGACACAGCGACCGTGGACTGGAGCTGGAAGCAGACGCTGGCAGCGTCCAGGTCGATTTCTTCGGCTACGACCACAGGATACGCGCGCTGATAGCGCTGGCGCGAGCCTTGTGGTTGCGAGGTATGCCGGAAAGAGCGCTCAAAACTGCGGACCAGGCCGTCGAAGAGGCAATCAAACGCGAGCATCCGGTCGCGGTCTGCATGTCGCTTGTTTACACTGTGCCGGTCTATCTCTGGAGCGGCGACTTTGACCGCGCGGCGCAATGGATCGAACGTGTTCTGGCTTATGCAGCGAAGTATTCCCTGGCCCCTTATCACGCCATGGGACTTGCTTTGAAGGGCGAACTCATGATCTTGCAAGGCGAGCCGGCCGAGGGCGCGCAATTGCTCCGGAGCGCTGTTGCAACGCTGAGCGCTGAACGGTTCAATATCCTTGCGACGGCATTCTTGCGAGCGCTTGCCGAAGGCATGATCCGAAGCGGCCAGCTTGATGAGGCTACAACCACAATCGACCGGGCTATTGCCTTGGCAGACCAAGCCGGCGAGACGTACGATCGTCCGGATCTACTGCGTGTGTGGGCCGAAATTCGCCTGGCATATTCTCCGCCCGATGTGAGTGCGGCTGAGGACTCGTTGCTTCAAGCGGTCTATTGGGCAGGTAAACAGGCTGCAACGGCATGGGAGTTGAGGGCAGCCATTCCGCTGGCCAGAATTTGGCAACAAGAAGGTCAGGCAGATCGTGCCCGGGACTTGCTCGGTCGGCTCCTTCAGCGGTTCGGCGAGGGAGTGGGAACGGCGGATGTTAGGACAGCGAGCGATCTGCTAGCCGAATTGAACGGCACATCCGCAAATGCATCGCGCTGACGCTCCCGTTAACGACTCTTAACAACGCATAACGAGCAATTCCCTCCCGTTCGAGCGAACATTCCTCCGCGGCCATTCGATCTGCGTGACCGCATCCGAACAAATAGAAAAATAGAGGAGGATGTCATGTCATCAGCATCAATGTCGCCCACGCGGCGCGAACTTCTTGCCACCGCAGTTGCAGCCGGGGCCATCAGCGCGCTTCCCTCTGCGCTACACGCGGCAACCGGGGCCGACTCGATTCGCCCCTTCACGTTCAGTGCCTCAGAGGAAGATCTGGCCGACCTGCGCCAACGCCTGGCACGGGCCCGATTACCCGACAAGGAAACCGTTACCGATTATTCGCAGGGCGTACCGCTCAAGACGGTTCAGCAGCTTCTGCGTTACTGGCAGACCGAATTCGACTGGCGAAGAGTTGAAGCCAGGATCAATGCCGTGCCTAACTTCATAACTGAAATCGACGGACTGGATATCCACTTCATCCACGTCCGGTCGAAGCATGAGAATGCCCTGCCGCTGATCGTCACACATGGCTGGCCGGGTTCGGTGGTCGAGCAGCTCAAGATCATCGGACCGCTGACAGATCCTACCGCGCACGGCGGCACCGCGGCCGACGCCTTCGATCTGGTGATCCCGTCTATGCCGGGCTACGGGTTCTCCGGCAAGCCAACCACAACCGGCTGGGGTCCTCACCACATCGCCAGCGCCTGGATCACGCTGATGCGGCGCCTCGGTTACAAGCACTTTGTCGCCCAGGGTGGTGACTGGGGTTCGCTCGTCACAGATCTGATTGGCGTGCGAGCGCCGCCGGAACTCCTGGGAATCCACGTCAATATGCCGGGCGCAATTCCTGTGGACATCAACCAGGCTTCGTTCGCTGGCGCGCCGGCACCATCTGGCCTCTCGGCCGAGGAGAGAAAGTCGTACGACCAACTGGTGTTCTTTTATCAGCACGCTTACTACGCGTTCTGGCAGGGAACCCGCCCGCAATCATCGGCCGCGTTTGCGGACTCTCCTATCGGTCTCGCAACCTTCCTGTTGGACCACGACGCGCGCAGTCTCGAGCTCATTGCACGATCGTTCGATGGGCAGACTGAGGGCCTCACACCAGACGACATCCTCGAAAACATCACGCTGTTTTGGCTGACCAACACGGGGGTTTCGTCAGCTCGGCTGTACTGGGAAAACAAGTTCCCGTTTTTCACCCCAAAGGGCGTCTCAGTGCCCGTCGCGGTGAGCGTCTTTCCTGACGAGCTTTACCATACGCCCAAGAATTGGGCGGAGCGAGCGTACCCCAAACTCATTCACTACAACCAGCTCGACAAGGGCGGTCATTTTGCTGCCTGGGAACAGCCGAAGCTCTTTACCGAAGAGCTTCGCACCGCGTTCCGGTCGCTTCGGCAATCGATATGAGATGAACGGGGCGCCCGCCGCTCCGCTCTCCTTCCAAGGCGGACCGGGCACACGCCCCGGTCCGCCGCATATGAACTCACCAGCCACCAAAATCGGAGGAAATTGACATGAACGCTATTCAGCAGCGCGGCGAAGCCGCAATCGCGACACCCGCAGCGCGGGGAGTAGACATAAGGCTCGAAGTCGCGGTCATTCCCGTTTCGGACGTCGAACGTGCCAAGCACTTCTATAGCGGCTTGGGTTGGCGACTGGACGCCGACCTCACAGGCGACGGATTTCGTGTCATCCAGTTTACGCCTCCGGGCTCCCCGTGTTCGATAGTCTTCGGCTCAGGGACCACAACGGAACCCTATGCCCGGCTCGAACTCGATGTCCTCAAAAGCGCTGGCGAGCTGGTCGTGTCGGATGTCGAGATAGCGCGCGCCGAACTTGCCGATCGCGGCGTCGACGTGAGCGAAGTGTTCCACTATGCCGGCAGTGAAGGCCGTGTCAGCGGTCCGGACCCCCAACGGCGCAGCTACTTGTCGTGGGCATCCTTCAGCGATCCGGCCGGAAATATCTGGATGTTGCAGGAGGTCACTGCGCGAGCGCCCGGCCGCGTCGACACTGGCGAAACCACCTTTGGCTCGTCGGCCGAGCTCGCGGCCGCGCTCCGGCGTGCGTCTGTGGCCCATGGCGAGCACGAGAAGCGGACAGGCGGCCAGCGTGATGAGAATTGGCCGGACTGGTACGCGGAGCACATGGCGGCGGAGCAGGCAGGCAAGGAGCTGCCTCTATAAGACGTGCTGTCAGTTGGTTTGAACCAAAGGAGCGGCGTGACTCTCACACTCGCCAACGGCCGCTCCTTGCGCGCAAAGTTGCCTGCGGCTTCTGCAATAGCTATGTCCGCTTTCGGTGAATGGACGGGACCGCAGGAATGACTGCCATGAGGCGCATTTCTGACCGGCAGATTGGGGGCCGCAACCGGACTGTCAGTTTGCGGGACGACTGGATACGAAAGCGGACCTAGACGTCCCGTCATCGTGAGAGCGTCACGAACTTCTTCCAGACCACATGTATCAGGCGGTCTCACCATGGTCGTTCGCATGCCGCGTAAAATTGATGATTAGTGAAGTGACTGCCAACAGAATAACGCCCGCGCCATAGAAATTTGCGATCCGGGTGAGGCCAACAACAGGGGCGAGAAAGCCGGCCGCTATCGCAGGAAGGGTGAAGGAAAGATAGCCCACGACGAAGTAGGCTGATAACAACGCGGCGCGCTCATCCGGTTTGGCAAAAGGCAGTATGGTGCCGAGGGTCCCCGAGAACACAGTCCCAAAGCCGATGCCTCCGATAACCGTGCCAGCGAGCATGACAGCAACATTCTGGTACAGGATACCGGCCAACGTTACCGGTACGCCGAGAGTCAGCATCACGATGCCAACAGCAAGCATCCTGGTCGGGGGAAGATTGCGCAATGCCACTACGGCCGAAGCGCCTGACACGGTCAACGTGGCAACGACCAACCCGCCGATGATAGGGAGGGTGGCTCCTGTCGCGACCCTAACCACAGAAGGCATCAACGAAAAGTAGAACCCGCCTAACGACCATGACGCGATGTTGACGGGCGTTGCGGCAGCGAATGTCGCGCGGGCAGCAGGCGGCACACGGACGTGAGGAAATAGCGATGCGAGCGCGCCAGGCTTCGGCGTTCCTGTCTCGGGCATGAACCAGAGGGTCACTGCCTCCATGAAACTGAGGAGCAGCAAGACAACATAGACAAGCTGTTCCGGCGCTGGTGCAAACGTAACCAGCGCACCGGCACCTAAAGCGCCAGCCGAGAGGCCAGCAAATGCCGTAAAGCTGTTGAGCAGCGGGGCGTGCGCCCTGTCAGTGTCAAGGATTGTGGCCGCCAACGTGGTGATTGCAAAGCCGTTTGCAAATCCCTGTATGCATCGTGCGAGGATAAGCTGAATTGCCGAACCGGCTGTCATGAAGACAACCATGGCCAGGCAATTAATCATGAGGGCAGTCAGGATCACAGGGCGGCGTCCCACATAGTCTGACACGGAGCCGACGGTGAGCAGCGCAACAAGAAGGCTCACAACGTACGCCGCAAATATGATCGTGATCATGAACGGCGTTAGGCCGAAGTGTTCCTGGTAGTCATGATACAACGGGGTCGGGGCGGCCCCGCTAGCTGAAAAAGTAATCGCGGCGGCGACGCATGTTACGGTGGTCACAAAGCATGACAATGTGCCTGGAGGTTTCGATCGGTAGGACTCCGCGCTCGCTGTCATTGAACTCTCCTTTGATCAATTGACCGGTCGGGGTTCTATCCGCGGCTATCGCATCGAGCCACGCCACTTCGACCGGGGTTCTTACTAGCTTTCAGACTTTCTCGGTCGCGCCTCAGCCCGACTTGCGTTTGCTTGTGGACAACGTGGGACAGTTGACAAAACGGCAATCGACGCACGTTAGCACCGGGTCGAAATTGCGATATCCTGGAGATGAGGCAGCCGTTTTCCAGCGCTGCCCAAACTTCCATTGCCCTAATTCTATACCTGCCCGCTAAACATTGAATGGCCACTCGCCGAGCCCTTTGCCTCGTCCTGAATGACATCCCAGTGCTCAACCATCACGCCATTTTTCATGCGGAGAATATCGACCACGATCCAAGGAATAGGAAAGCCATTGTCCGAATATTTGCCATGCACCATGACGAAATCGCCTTCGGCAACAGCAAGCTGATGTTCGAAGCGTGTCGACGCGGGTAAGGAGGCAACGTAGCTGAAAAGGGCTTCCCGCCCATTCGGGATCAGGGGATTGTGCTGGATGTAATCGTTGGCCCAGAAGCGGCTGGCGCCTTCGAAGTCTTTACGGTTGAAGAGGGCATTGAATGCTTCCAAAACTATCTTCTTGTTTTGCTCAGGGGTCATGTCTTTGATCCTGTTGAAATGATGTTCGCGCGCGTGATTAGCCTGCGGCTTTGCAAATTAGATCGGCGACTGCGTTGGGTTGGGCTAGCATAGCCACGTGACTGGCGTCGGCGTGTGCGACGTTAGCCTTCATCCGCGTCGCCATCTTTTCTTGCTCACCGCGGGGGATGGCCCTGTCTTGGTCGCCAATGAGATACCAGGACGACTTCGTCCTCCAAGCCGCCTCGGCCACAGTCCCGCCGAGCGCAGCGCCGCTTATTGGACCTTGGGTTACCAACAGCAGTGATTTTTCCGCCGCCGTCAGATCCTGTGCGAAAACATCGAATATTCCTGCCTTGGACAGTTTGAGAAAACCTTCAGCATCAGGCCGGATCTCGGGGTTCAACGGCGCCGATTCAAATTGCGCAAACAGTGAGCCAGCCGACTCCCCTGCATCCGGCGCGAACCCATCGACGTAAACAAGCGCGGCGACCTTTGCGTGGTTGCCGGCTTGTGTCACGACCGAACCGCCGTAGCTGTGGCCGACCAGGACAACCGGACCATCTTCCAGTTCGATGGCTCTGCTCACTGTGTTCACGTCAGCCTCATAGGAATTGAGAGGCAACTGCACGGCAGTCACGTTTAACCCCTCGCCCACAAGCAGAGGAATGACTTTCGACCAGCTTGAGGCATCAGCCCACGCACCATGGACCAGAACGATGTTTGAGATCTTGCTCATCAGATTATCCTTTGGTTTACCGGCCGCCGAAATGGACGACCAGAAAGAAGATGGCTGCATGGGCTTGCGTTCGAGGCCTCCCTAGGCCGCTACGTGAACGGAGCTAGGGGTGTGAGGAAGAGCGGTTTCGCCTTTTGCGAAGAACCGCTCGCTGATTTCGGTGGCGGTCTGGTTGGCGGCACCGACCTGTTCGATCAATTCTGCTGACCGACTGCCTCTGATGCCGGCAATGGTCGGCTTGCCATCCCGCACGAAGGTATAAAAGCCTGTGACCAGGTAAGCGCCAAGCGCGTCGATGTATTTTTCCTGGGCGCCCAGCATTTTGCGGAATGGCTTGGTAGCGAAGAAATCTCGCGCCGATCGCGCGCTGTCGAAAGCCGCTTCGATAACGGCCAGATTGAGCCGGTCGGCGCCGACGAAATGCCCGACATTGGGCGCCGGCGGCGAAGGCCGGGCGTTGTCATATGTTGTCGGCAGATGCAGCTTCCATTTGCGGACCACATTATCTCCAACCAACTCGGCGCTGATGTCCGTCAGCCAGGCATCGGCGTCTGGTCCCGGCTTGCGGTTCATATAGACATGCACACGATGCAATCGTTCCGGTCCATTGCGCAGGCCATCCTCTTCCCGGTCGACGAAAGTGGCCGATCCATTGGGCAGGTTGTAGGCCACGGACTCGCTGAACAGGTTGAATTCGTCGCCATAGAGGATTGTCCCGGCCTGCCCAAAGGCAGCTTGATCTTCCAGGTTGGCAAAACCCAACTCTGCAGAGCCATCCAAGACGGCCTCAATCCGGTGAACACCATCGGCCATGGGCCAAAGATTGGCGGTGTGGTTGCGGTCGAAATGCTGCTGAACATAGAAGCCAAGGCCAGGAAGCCGTGAGCAAAGTGTCGAATGGACGTCGCGCCAGTAGTTGGTGAAAAGCGCGGCCGGCAGGCCATCCCGGCGGCGAACCGAGGCATAAACATTGTGGCGTACCGCTTTGTCCCGATCAGAATAGTCAGTCGACATGGATAGTCTCCTTGCAGGATGTGATGAGGTTTAGGCGCCGGCTCGGCGCAACAGGGGAGTCGGATCGAAATAGGCCACGCGCAAACGCACGGCTTTGTCATCCCGCACGTCCCAATGCTCGGAAATGATGATGGCGTTATCCGTACCGCTCACGCCGATCTCGATAAGGGCTACGACATGGTCGCCTTCAGCCGTGAGGCTGAGATATGTCATGTTGGCGAAATCGAGGGCATCCGCGACCTGCGGAAGCAGATCGATATACTGCTGCCTGTTGAAAGTGCCGCCCCAAGGAAGCTGTGGCGGGACGAACAGTTCGAAGTCCTCAGACAGGCTGCCTGCGAAGCTCGTGATCTCGCCACGGGCGCCGCCGTCGTAAAAGGTTTTGACCAAGGCGCGTGCGCGCTCAGTTGCCTGTGGATCTGTCATGGCGGGCCTCTGTGTTAAAGGAGGAGTTACGGTCGCGGATGTGAATCGCGGCGGCTATTGGCTGATCTGCTGCATGGCCGCGGCCCAGTTCTCCACATGGTAGGCACTGGCCAGCTTGCCGTCGCGGACAGTGAACATGTCGATGGAGATTGTGCGGAAGCTCTTTCCGGTAGGCTTCACACCGAAGAGCGGTTGGACCGGCGTGCCAGAGGCTTCGCCCCGTACCACGATCTGGTCGCCCGATGTCCAGATATCTTTGACGGTCCAGTGCAGGTCGGGGATGATGGTGCCGAACACCTTGAACTGGCCGGCTAACTCATCTCGCCCAAGGCAATCCTGGTTTGTCGAGCAGGATTTATAATCAGCGTTGGCAGCCCGCGCCAACAATCCGGGGATGTCTTTCTTAAGGGGCTCATTCAGCGCGTCGTAAAGCGGCGCTACGATCGCCCGGGCCTGCTGCAGCGTTAGCGATTCGGCGGCGGCCGAAGCCCCAGCCGTTGAGGCAAAGAGCAGCGCCGCGGCGCCAAGGACGAGTTTCGACATAGCGGGATCCTTCATTGCTGAATACAGGGAATGAAAAAGCGACGGAGGCGCGGAGGCGCCCGCCGTCGGGTTGTTCGGAAGGGGTTTAGCGGGCAGCGGTTTCGATCAGCGCGGCCACAGCCTTCGGGTGCGAGATATATACAACATGGCTTGATGCCACCTCGACCACTTGCGCCTTCGACCGCTTGTACATGAAGCGCTCAAGTTCGGGATTGATCGAACGGTCCTGTGTCGCGACCATTGCGAAGCTGGGCTTGGACTTCCAAGCTGGCGACGTCACCGGGGTGCCGGCCGCCTTGCCTGCTAAAAACACCTGCGACTTGCCCATGAGATCAGCCTGGGCGGCCGGAAGGTCTGCGGCGAAATCGGCATGAAACAGCGTTTGATCCAGATACAGGAAACCGTCCGACGTCTGTTTGATTGCCTTGGAAGCGGGCGGCATCTTTGCACCTAGCGAACCCAGGCTCTCGCCGGTATCCGGCTGGAATGCCGCGATATAGACAAGGTTTTTCACATGCGTGTTGTTGCCTGCCTCCGTGATGATAGCACCACCATAACTATGTCCCACCAAAACGGCCGGACCGTCCAAAGAATCCAGGACGCGGTTGGTAGCGGCAACGTCGTCTTCCAGCGAGGTCTCCGGCGGCTGGACGATGAACGTCTTGTAGCCGTCCTTTTCAAGGATAGCACTCACTGCGGCCCAACCCGAGCCATCGGCAAATGCGCCATGAACGAGCACGATATTCTTGGTAGCGCCGGCGGGTGCGGCGATCGAGGGGAAAGCGCTCGACATCAGAATGAGCGCGATTGCGGTGAGCCCGCGCGAGGTCTTGATCATTGTAGTCTCCTTTGGTTGAAATGGTGTGATCGGCGACGTGTTGGTGCCGTCATCTTCATGATGACCGGCGTTGAGGTTCCACCTGATTGCGCTGGGCTAGGAAACGAACGTTACGTGGCGAAAGTCGATGGAAACCAGCAAGGGCTCCGGCACCTTTTGCAGTTTCTCGTCATAGGCATAGATGCGCCGAGTCATCGGCATCATCAGACCCTGGAAATCCTGGTAGTTCGTCGTGTAGTTCGCACCCGTGGCGCCGCCCAGGATGTCGACCGTGTAGTCATGCCGTCGCATGAGGCCATCGGGTCCAAAATGAGTGATTTGTGTCCTTGTGTGGCTGACGATGTGGTCAGGAAATGTCACACGCAGACGGCGCCAGCGCTCACCATTCTCATACCAGGGGTCGATCTCTTCGCTTTCAAAACCTGGATAGGTGTAAAGGAAGGGCGAAGTAAGATAGGTCCATAGGGCTTCACTAGCAAAGAAAGCCGCGTGAAACTTATCCCAGGGGGTCGAGCGCACATGGTTCTCGAAAGCCGTTTCTGGGTGCTCCCGGACCTCCGCAACTTCGCCCGTCAGCGTCTCGAGTGTCTGGCGGTCCGGGACAAACACTGTCCGCAAACCCGGTTTGAGGTAAGGCGTGATCGAGAGCTGTTGATAGTGCGTCTGCAGGTCGATGGTCTTGTCGGTCAACAGCCCTTGGCAATGCTTCACCTCCCAAATGGCTCCGCCGATTGACAGCTCAGCGCGAAGGGTTTGGAATTCATTCCAGCGCTTCAGCCCGCCGTGCGCCTCTAATGCGAAGTTCAACAGGTCGCTCATTGGGAAACCTTCCGACTGATGTGCTCGACAACGGCTTTTGTCGTCTCGGCAAGCAGTAGAGCTAGGTTCGCCGTCATGCGCTTTAACAAAGCCAGCGCAGATGGGATAAATCCGCCTAATAGGTTCCAGAGTGCCAGGCGCAGCGAAATAGCGAAGGCAGAGAGGCTTCTATTCGTCGTCTACATGGCCCATGGTCCGATGGCGTCTTGCGCAAAGTGCCAAGGTGGGCACGCGATAGCTGCGACTGGAGACTGCGCGATGAAAGCATTCAACCAATCGATAATCAGTGAGCGGTGGGGCGTAGACGCGCCGCCAACGATATTGGCTGACATCAAGTCAGGATCGCCGATTTCCATGTGCCACTTGCTGGGGGCGTCGCCCCGTAGCGAAGTCGCGGTTGTTCCGGAATCCGCCTTTGTCTTCTTGGTACCTCTTGACGTCCTGGCGACAAGCTCCAAGACTGGTGGACAGCGTGTCATCGTCGACGTGAGTGCTGCGCCTGGAGATGTCTACCTTTTGGACCTCTCCAAGAGTTCCAAAAATGCGATAAATACGCCGTTCAATATCATTCGCTTGTACATTTCTACACAGCGGTTGACAGAGTCAGCCTATGAAAAGGAATTGCCGCTGGTCCAAGGATTGTCGTTATCCTCACTTTCAGGGCACGACCCCATCTTGTATCAACTGGCTCAGACAATGGCGTCGGTAATCGCTCGCGGACAATACGCACCAACTCTGTTGACGGATTACCTTGCGCTTGCATTTCACGCGCATGTCGCAAAGACATACGGAGGAGCGACAAGCGATCGGCTTATCGTCAAAGGCGGACTAAGTCCGTGGCAGTTGCGCAGGATTTACGAGTTCATCGACAAACATCCTATGAATCCGTCAATTTCGGAGCTCGCGAGCGAATGCGGGATTTCAGATAGCCATTTTGCGCGTGCCTTTCGCCGTACCGTCGGGATGGCACCCCATGAGTGGTTGATCAAACAGCGGGTTCAGAAAGCCAAGGAAATGTTGATGATTGCCAACGGTCTGTCATTGGCAGAAATCGCCTTGGTATGCGGCTTCGTAGACCAGAGTCATTTTACACGTGTCTTTTCAAGGCGTGAGGGCAAAAGCCCAGGAACTTGGAGAAGGCACTCGGCCTTCAGCAACGGCCACTAGGCGCCGGCACCCTATTGCGACCAACGGAACTGCGCCACGCGCCTAATCCGGACCTGCTGGACGAATATCCGATGGCGGCGCCGAACTATTAGGCCAGCCGACCGTCAGCTTTCGGGAGATCGTGATTCTTATTGAAGCGGCCGATGTCAGGCGCAAAGCTACCCTGCGCGTATTCGAGGGTCTGCACCAGCTGACGTTGGAAATTGCCGATCGTTTCGCGTTACGTTGGACACACTCGACCGCCGACGTGCAATTAAGCCCGCGGCATCCCTCATCCTCGTCAGGCGGTTCAAGCAGATAGCGAAACTTCCATCGCATTCGTTCGTCAGTCGCTCCGTGACGCATTCGGGCCAACTCAGTTTGACACTACCGATGGCGAAGGGCGCTGGATTGCCCGCGACGAACGGGCAAGATCGCCAGCGACTTCACCGGTCTACGCGATACGTTTTTTGACACCAGAAAGTGGCCATAAGGCCGGCGCTCGACCGCCTCAAACTGCCCACTTGATAGCAACCTGCCTATTGGGGGGCCTTAAGGCGGGTCTCTTCGACACAGATTCTTATCGAATTGATTTTTATTATTTTTATCAAGCAACTGGCGGAGAGAGCGGGATTCGAACCCGCGTTACGGTCTCCCGTAAACACACTTTCCAGGCGTGCGCCTTCAACCACTCGGCCACCTCTCCGTCCTTGCCTTCGCGCCGGCCGGTTTCGCCGCGCGGGTTGGGGAGATGCATCTCCTTTGGGGCTGCGGTGCGGATTTTCCGAACCATGATGCCGCCCAACCGGCGGACATCCTTCCCCGGCACCTGAGCTGTCGAAGCAACAGGCGCGGGGCTCATCTAGTCGATCCCGCGCCGAATGCCAAGCCATAAGCGCAGTCTATTCGCTTTGCCGGCCATATGGTGTTTCGCAAGGCCGCCGCCGCACCCGTTTCCGGGGTGTCGGCCCCGAATGATGTGCACAGGCAAGGCAGCAAGGCCGGCCGCGCTTGACTTCCCTGCTGGTCGCGCGTCGAGTGAAGCAGAGGCCATGCGGGGGCATTGTCCGGACATGACATCAAGCAGCGAACAACCGGGCAGTGGGCAGGCGCCAGCCAGCCGCCCGGGCGGTGATCTTTTTTATGTCCCGGTGGGCTGGCTCATCTTCGTCATGGCGTGGTCGGTCTATGGCCTGGCGTCGGCCTGGTGGCTGGTCGGGAATTCCGGCCTGCCGGACAAAATCTTCAATTTCCTGCTCGGCGGCCTCGTCGCCAATGTCATCATCATCCTGTGGGGGCTTTACCTGCTCGGCCTCGCCTTTGGCCGCTCGGGGCGTTTCCCCCGTCATTTCACTGTCTGGCAGATCGCCCTCATCGTCTGGGTGCTGGCAAGGCAGGCCTATGTGCTTGTCGTGCCGGATTTCGTCTTCTCCGCCAGGAGCCTCGGCATCACGGCAATCGAGATCGGCATCGGCCTGCTGTGCATCTACCTGCTGCGCGGTGGCTCCGGTGCCGAGACCGTCTACGCCAGACCGCAAACCGAAGCGCCCTCGGTCGGCGTTTCCATTGCCGCCGCCTTGCTCGGCATCATTCTCGGCGCCGCCATCGGTGCCGTGGGCGGCTTCCTTGCCGGTTCGGTGATCGCCGATGTCGCCGAGGTGAGTTGCTTCGAGGGTGGCTGCGGCTATTTCGCAGCCTTCTTCGGCCTGGGCGGGCTGGTGGTCGGTGCCATTGGCGGCGGCATTCTCGCCGTCTGGCTTGCCCACCGGCGCAGGCGCAAGCCGTTGGCATAGGGAGAGCAAGCACGAGCCTTCAAATTCGCGTATCGCGGTTGCGGGCAGGCCATGCGCACTCTATTTCTCGCAGGGGATACGTGCCGGAGATATTTGGGAAAGCATCCAGGATCGGCCGGGGGAGAGCTTGATGTTTCGCTTCATTTTTCGTCTGGCCGCCATGGTCGCATTATCGGTTTCTGTGATCATGGCGGTGCTCGACACGACCCGCACGGTGGCGGCTTCGGCGCTTGTGCTGACCCCGCTCAACGCCAGCTGGCTGGCCGTCTCGCCGGACACGCGGGCGGCCTTCGAGACCTTCGTCCGCGCCAAGGCCAGCCCGCTTTTGTGGGATGGCGCCATCGCCTGGGTGCTCAACCAGCCGGGCTTTGCCGTGTTCGCCGTGCTTGCCTTCCTGCTTTACGCCGTCGGCTACAGGCGCCAGCGGCGCACGGGCCAATTCGCCGCCAACTGATCCATTTCTTGCGATCCCGCCCAGGGAAGGAAGGCCGCGCATGTTCTTTCTCAGCGACATGCTGAACAAAAAGCTCAATATGCCGAAGCCGTCCGAGGCTTTGCCGGGCCGTGCCAAGGCGATCCCGACAATTTCCAAGCACCATGTCCTGAAAAGGCCGCTCAAGGGCCCCTACCCCGATGGGCTGGAGACGGCGATGTTCGGGCTCGGCTGCTTCTGGGGCGCCGAGCGTCTGTTCTGGCAGACCGAGGGCGTCTGGGTCACCGCTGTCGGCTATGCCGGCGGCATCACGCCCAATCCGACCTATCAGGAAACTTGCACCGGGCTGACCGGCCATGCCGAAGTGGTGCTGGTCGTCTTCGACCCCAAGATCGTCTCCTATGCCGACCTCCTGCAGCTGTTCTGGGAAAGCCATGACCCGACGCAAGGCATGCGCCAGGGCAATGATGTCGGCACCACCTATCGCTCGGCCATCTACACATCAGGCGATGCGCAATTCCAGGCGGCGAACGCCTCGCGCGATGCCTATCAGGCCGCGCTGCGCGGTGCCGGCCACGGCAGGATCACCACCGAGATCGCGCCGGCGCCGGCTTTCTACTTCGCCGAGGCCGATCACCAGCAATATCTGGCGAAGAACCCTTACGGTTATTGCAACCTCAAGGGCACCGGCATTGCCTGCGCCATGCCGGCCGCTACCGCCTGAGGGCTGGAGCAATTCCAGGAAAAGTGTGAAACGGTTTTCCCGGGGAAAGCGCAGAGCGCTTTCCCACAGGAATTGCGTCAAAACAAAATGTTAGAGCGGTTCGGCGTTTCCGCGAAACGATGAACCGCTCTAACGCGCAAGGATCGCTTTGCGGCACGGTCCGCCCGCGGCACGCTTTTCCAAAAGGTCAAAATTCCGCGTGAATTTTGTTTCGGGCCGTGCCAGATTGCCGCCGAGCGGGAGGGGAATACACTCCTGGCTGACGTCGCATGCCTGCCGCAGAACCGGGCAGGCAGGCAGGCGTAACGGAAAAAATAACCGACAGGGTGTGGATCACATGAAACGTATCGTTCTCGGCCTCCTGGCCGCAACCGCAATGGTTCTTCCGGCTTTCGCCGCGGATGTGCAGCCGGCCATCCTTTATGATCTGGGCGGCAAGTTCGACAAATCCTTCAACGAGGCGGCCTTCCACGGCGCCGAAAAATTCAAGACCGAGACCGGCGTCGCCTATGTCGAGTTCGAAGTGTCCAACGCTTCGCAGCGCGAGCAGGCCCTGCGCCGCTTCGCCGAGGATGGCCGCAACCCGATCGTCATGGCCGGTTTTGCCTGGGAAGATGCCCTCAAGGCGGTCGCAAAGGATTATCCCGACCTGAACTTCGCCATCATCGACGACGCCGTCGACATGCCCAATGTCCGCTCGCTGGTGTTCAAGGAGAATGAAGGCTCCTATCTGGTCGGCATCCTGGCAGGGATGGCCTCGAAGTCCAAGAAGGTCTCCTTCATCGGCGGCATGGACATCCCGCTGATCCGCAAGTTCGAATGCGGCTATGTCGGCGGCGCCAAGGCCGCCGGTGCGACGGACGTCATCCAGAACATGACCGGCGACACGCCGGCTGCCTGGAACGACCCGGCCAAGGGCGGCGAGATCGCCAAGACGCAGATCGACCAGGGTTCCGACGTGGTCTACGCCGCGGCCGGCGGCACCGGCGTCGGCGTGCTGCAGGCGGCGGCTGATGCCGGCAAGCTCGGCATCGGCGTCGATTCCAACCAGAACGGCCTGCAGCCCGGCAAGGTGCTGACCTCGATGATGAAGCGCGTCGACGTTGCCGTCTACAATGCCTTCATGGACGGCAAGAACGGCACCTTCAAGGGCGGCGTGCAGAATCTCGGCCTCAAGGAAGGCGGCGTCGACTACGCCATGGACGACAACAACAAGGCGCTGGTGACGGACGAGATGAAGGCGGCGGTCGAGAAGGCCAAGGCCGACATCATCGCCGGCAAGATCCAGGTGCACGACTACACGGCTGACAACGCCTGCCCCTATTGATCGGCAGCGCCATACAGCCAAGAATCTGCAACCGCCGGGCGCAAGCCCGGCGGTTTCGCGTCGGCCTATAGTTTTCCTGCCAGATAGCCGAGCGCGAAGACCGCGATCAGCACGATAGCGATGACGGCACCGCGCCGGTCGCCAAGCGAATGCACACCGACGCCGTAGGGCCGGCGCTCTAGGCTGCGGATCACCGGCGTTGGTTTCGACCCGTCCAGACCAACGCCGCGCATCTGCGGCAATTCGGCGATACGCTGGGTGACCAGTTCCCAATGATTGGCTGGCAGGCCACCCGGTTTTTCGGCACGGTCGAACATATGCATGCGTTCGGCAAGCTGCAGCACGGCATCGCGGAAGGCGGGGTCGATTTCCAGATCGCGTTCGGCCCGTTCGCGCTCCGCGTCGTTCATCAGGCCAAGCACATAGTCACCGGCCCTTGCGATGCGGTCGCTCATGATGTGCGCCCTCCCCTTTTCCTCACCAGTGCGGCGGCTTGGTCACCGGCACATCGGGCGCCGACTGCTCCTCCAGCGCCAGGAAACGGTCGGTGAGCGCGTCGAGCTTGCGCTGCATGCGCTCGATCACCGTCCACTGCTCGGCGATCTGGCCCGACAGCTCCTCGATGGTCTTCTCCTGCTCGGCGGCGCGGATTTCCAGCGTCGTCAGCCGGTCGGCGGGCATGATCATTTGCAGTCCCTGATGTTGCTCCACAATGCCTTGCATCGTGATGCGAATTTCGATGCCGTCATATTAGCGAATATGAAGCTGGCGGACACGTTGGAAATTGACAAGCACACCGGGATTTGCCGAGAGTGGATGCTGCTCCGGCCGATTGGCATGGGCGGAGCGTCATGCTAGGCATTTTGACCAAGCGATAAAAAAATAAGAGTGGGACTGGCTGCATGGCGCAAGCCGCAATCGAACTGATCGGCATCAACAAGAGTTTTGGCGCCGTGCGCGCCAACCGCGACATCAATCTGGAGATCGCGCGCGGCACCATCCATGGCATCGTCGGCGAGAACGGCGCCGGCAAGTCGACGCTGATGTCGATCCTCTATGGCTTCTACCAGGCCGACAGCGGCGAAATCCGCGTCGGCGGCCAGCCGGCGTCGATCAAGACGCCCAACGACGCGATCGCGCTCGGCATCGGCATGGTGCACCAGCATTTCATGCTGGTCGACAATTTCACGGTGCTGGAAAACATCATCCTCGGAGCCGAAAGCGATGCGCTGTTGAAGCGCAGCATCACCAAGGCACGCTCCGAACTCGAACGCCTCGAACGTGAATATGGGCTCGAAGTCGATCCGGACGCGATCATCGAGGAACTGCCGGTCGGCCTGCAGCAGCGCGTGGAAATCCTCAAGGCGCTCTATCGCGGCGCCGAGATTCTCATTCTCGATGAGCCGACGGGCGTTTTGACACCGGCCGAGGCCGATCACCTCTTCCGCATCCTCAAGCAGCTGAAGGAACAGGGAAAGACGGTGGTGCTGATCACCCACAAGCTGCGCGAGATCATGGCCATCACCGACACCGTGTCGGTCATGCGCCAGGGCACGATGGTGGCAACGAGGGAAACGAAAAAGACCACCGTCGAGGAACTGGCCGAACTGATGGTCGGACGCCGCGTGCTGCTGCGGGTCGAGAAGGGTGAAGCCGAAGCCGGGGCCGTCAAGCTTGCGGTCAAGAACCTGACGGTCAAGGATTCGCGTGGCGTCACTATGGTCGACGACATCTCCTTCGACCTGCGCGCCGGCGAGATCGTCGGCATCGCCGGCGTCGCCGGCAACGGACAATCCGAACTGCTCGAGGCGATTTCCGGCATCAGGCACGCCGTTTCCGGCTCCGTCATGCTGGACGGCAAGCCGATCGATCTCACCGGCAAGGCCGACCCCGGCGAATTGCGCGACCGCGGGCTCGCCCATGTGCCGGAGGATCGCCACCATGTCGGGCTGGTGCTGGCCTTCGAGGAGAACGAAAATTCCATCCTCGGCTATCACGACGACCCCCGCTATCTCAAAGGGCCATTCCTCAACGTCGATGCCATCATGGCCGACGCCAAGGACAAGATCGAGAAATACGACATCCGTCCCGGCAATCCGCGGCTGAAGACCGCCAACTTCTCCGGCGGCAACCAGCAGAAGATCGTGCTCGCGCGGGAAATGGAACAAGACCCGGGTGTGTTGATCGTCGGCCAGCCGACGCGCGGCGTCGATGTCGGCGCCATCGAATTCATCCACAAGCGCCTGATCGCCATGCGCGATCAGGGCAAGGCCGTGCTGGTGGTGTCGGTTGAGCTCGATGAGATTCGTTCGCTGTCGGACCGCATCCTGGTGATGTTTGCCGGCCGTATCGTCGGCGAGCGCGGCCCGGAGGCGACCGAGGGCGAGCTTGGCCTGCTGATGGCGGGCGTCGAGCAAGAGGCCGCCGCATGAGCACGCCTTACGCTAAATTGCCGGCCTGGGCCGACTATGGGCTGATCCCGGTGATCAACCTTTCGGTGGCCTTCATCGTCGCCGGCTTCGTCGTGCTGCTGGTCGGCGAAAATCCGTTCCGCGCCGCGGTCATCCTCGTCGAGGGCGCCTTCGGCAAGGGAACCGGCATCGCCTTCACCCTGTTCTATGCCACCACCTTCATTTTCACCGGGCTTTCGGTGGCGGTGGCGGCGCATTGCGGCCTGTTCAACATCGGCACCGAGGGGCAGGCCTATATCGCCGGCCTTGGCATCGCCATCGTCTGCCTGTCCTTCGACAGCACGCTGCCCTGGTGGCTGACATTTCCGCTGGCCATCGTCGCTTCGGCGGCTGTCGGCGCGTTGTGGGCGCTGATCCCCGCCTATCTGCAGGCCAAGCGCGGCTCGCACATCGTCATCACCACCATCATGTTCAACTTCATCGCCGCCTCGATCATGGTCTATCTGCTGGTCGGGCCGTTGAAGCCGGCAGGGTCGCAAGCGCCGCAAACGCGCAACTTCTTCGCGGGCGCCGAACTGCCGAAGCTCAACTGGATCATCGAGCTGTTCGGCGCCAAGATCCGCTCGGCGCCGCTGAACGTCACCTTCCTGCTGGCACTGCTCATGGCCTTCCTGGTCTGGCTGCTGATCTGGCGCACCAAGCTCGGCTATGAGATGCGCACCTATGGCCACAGCCCCAAGGCAGCGCGCTATGCCGGCATTTCGGAAACCCGCATCATCATCACTGCCATGATGATCTCGGGCGCGCTCGCCGGCATGATGGCGCTCAATCCGGTGATGGGCGACCAGCACAATGTCGCGATCGACTTCGTCTCCGGCGCCGGTTTCGTCGGCATCGCCGTGGCGCTGATGGGGCGCCTGCATCCGGTCGGCATCGTGCTGGCGGCAGTCCTGTTCGGCATGCTCTACCAGGGCGGCGCCGAACTCGCCTTCGAGATGCCGGCGATCAGCCGCGACATGATCGTCATCATCCAGGGTCTGGTGATCCTGTTCGCCGGCGCGCTGGAACACATGTTCAGGCCTTACATCCAGGCACTGTTCGCCTCGTTTAGCCCGAGGTCGGTCGGCATGGAAGCGGTCAAGGGAAAGGGCGCCTGAGATGGATGTCTTTATCGCCATCGTGCAGATATTGGACTCAACCATCCGCCTGTCGGTGCCCTTGCTGCTCGCCTGCCTCGCCGGCCTCTTTTCCGAGCGTTCGGGCATCTTCGACATCGGGCTGGAAGGCAAGATGCTGGTCGGCGCTTTCGCCGGTGCCGCCGCGGCTTCCGTGTTCCATTCGGCCTTTCTCGGCCTCGGCATGGCGATCCTGATTTCGGTCGCCTTTGCCATGGTGCACGGCTTCGCCTCGATCACGCACCGCGGCAACCAGATCGTGTCCGGCGTGGCCATCAATTTCATCGCCGCCGGCTCGACCATCATCCTCGGTCAAGCCTGGTTCCAGCAGGGCGGGCGCACGCCGGCGCTGCAACCGGGCGAGCGGTTCGACGCGATTGTCTGGCCCGGCGCCGAGGCGGTCCGGGACGTGCCGATCATCGGTCCGATCTATGCGGAACTGATCTCCGGCCATTCGCTGCTGGTCTACCTCGCTTTCCTGATGGTGCCGTTCACCTGGTGGGTGCTGTTCCGCACCCGCTTTGGCCTGCGCCTGCGCGCTGTCGGCGAGAACCCGGCCGCTGTCGACACTGCCGGCATCTCGGTCGCCTGGCTGCGCTACCGCGCGCTGATCTGCACCGGCATCCTCACCGGCGTCGCCGGTGCCTATCTGTCGATGGTGCAGAATGGCGGCTTCGTGAAGGACATGACCGCCGGCAAGGGTTACATCGCGCTAGCCGCGCTGATCTTCGCCAAATGGAAGCCGGTCAACGCCATGTTCGCCTGCCTGCTGTTCGGCTTCCTCGATGCGGCGGCAATCCGCCTGCAGGGCTCGCCGCTGCCGATCATCGGCAAGGTGCCGGTGCAGTTCATGCAGGCCCTGCCCTATATCCTCACCGTCATCCTGCTCGCCGGCTTCATCGGCAAGGCCATCCCGCCGCGCGCCGGCGGCGTGCCCTACGTCAAGGAACGCTAGGCTCGGCGCGAGGCACGCGCCGGGTTTTGGACACGATCATCGGAGAGAAGAACTGAATGTCGCATGATCTGTTCGAAGCGGCCAGGACCGCCATGGCCAAGGCCTATGCGCCCTATTCGAAATTTCCGGTGGGCGCCGCCTTGCGCACCGAGGACGGGCGCGTCTTCACCGGCGCCAACGTCGAGGTCGCCTCCTATCCGGAGGGCTGGTGCGCCGAGACCACCGCGCTCGGCCACTACATCATGGGCGGCGGCGGCAAAATCGTCGAGATCGCGGTTATTGCCGAACGCATGGCCAAATGCTCGCCCTGCGGCGGCTGCCGCCAGCGGCTCGCCGAGTTCTGCCGCCCGGAGACAAAACTCTACCTCTGCGACAACACCGGCGTCGCCGAGACCGTGACCATGGGCGACATGCTGCCCTACGGTTTTCGCGGCGACATTCTCAAATGAAGAATTGGCTCAAATGAAGAATTGGCTCAAATGAAGAGCGGGCTGCAATGACCGAAAAAACGGTGGACCATCTGATCGAAAGGCTGGACGGCCTGGCCCCGTCGACAGCGCTGGTGCTGGGTTCGGGCCTCGGCGTGCTTGTCGACCGGATCGAGCACCCGATCCGCGTCCCCTATGCCGACCTGCCGGGTTTTCCCAGAAGCGGCGTCAGCGGCCATGCCGGCGAAGTCGTGGCGGGGCTGTTTGCCGGCGTGCCGGTGCTGATGCTGTCGGGCCGCGCCCATTACTATGAGCATGGCGATGCGGCGGCGATGCGGCCGGTGCTGGAGGTGCTCGCCGGCATTGGCATCACCAAACTGATCCTGACCAATGCCGCCGGCTCTGTCGATCCGGATATGCCGCCGGGCTCGGTGATGCTGCTCACCGACCACATCAATTTCTCGGGCAGCAATCCGCTGATCGGCGAGCCGAGCGACCGCCGCTTCGTCGGCCTGACCGAAGCCTATGACGCCGGCATCCGCAAGGCGATCGAGCGCGCGGCGAAGGCGACCGGCACCACGCTGCACCAGGGCGTCTATATGTGGTTTTCCGGCCCCTGTTTCGAAACACCGGCCGAAATCCGTATGGCGCGCATCATGGGCGCCAACGCGGTGGGCATGTCGACCGTGCCGGAGGTCATTCTTGCCCGCTTCCTTGGCCTGCGCGTCGCCGCCTGCTCGGTTATCACCAATCTGGCGGCCGGCATGACCGGAGCCGAACTTTCGCACCAGGAGACCAAGGACATGGCGCCGGTCGGCGGGTCGCGGCTGGCAACGGTCCTGCACAGAGTGTTCCGCGACGGACTGCTGGAGAGCTGATGCTTCCGCAGGAAATCATCCGTCACAAGCGGGACGGCCACAGGCTCTCGGCCGGTGAAATCGCGGCCTTCATCAATGGCGTCACCTCGGGCGCCGTCACCGATGGCCAGGCCGCGGCTTTTGCCATGGCGGTGTTCTTCAACGGCATGAACCGCGACGAGGCCGTAGCGTTGACGCTGGCCATGCGCGATTCCGGCGATGTGCTCGACTGGTCGGACCTGCCCGGCCCGGTCACCGACAAGCATTCGACCGGCGGCGTCGGCGACAATGTCTCGCTGATGCTGGCGCCGCTCGTCGCTGCCTGCGGCGCCTATGTGCCGATGATCTCAGGCCGTGGCCTCGGCCATACCGGCGGCACGCTGGACAAGATGGATGCGATCCCCGGCTACACCAGCCAGCCCGATATTGCGTTGTTTCGCCGGGCGGTTCTGGAAACGGGCTGCGCCATCATCGGCCAGACCGCCGATCTGGCGCCGGCCGATCGCCGGCTCTATGCCATCCGCGACGTCACCGGCACGGTGGAATCGGTGCCGCTGATCACGGCCTCGATCCTGTCGAAGAAGCTGGCCGCCGGCCTGGGTTCGCTGGTGCTCGACGTCAAGGTCGGCAATGGTGCCTTCATGGAGAAATCGCGAGACGCGACCGCGCTCGCCAACAGCCTGGTCGAAGTCGCCAGCGGCGCCGGGCTGAAGGTCTCGGCGCTGATCACCGGCATGAACGAGCCGCTGGCCTCGGCCGCCGGCAACGCCGTCGAGGTGCGCAACGCCGTCGATTTCCTCACCGGCCGTTTGCGTGACCGGCGCCTGGAGGACGTGACACTGGCGCTGGCCGCCGAAATGCTGCAGTCGGCCGGATTGGTGTCGTCCAACCAGGATGGCCTGCGGCGCGCCACCGAGGCGCTCACCAGCGGCCGTGCCGCCGCCACCTTCGCGCGCATGGTGGCGGTGCTTGGCGGCCCCGCGGATTTCATCGAGAATCCGGAAAAATACCTGCCCGACGCGGCAACGGAATTCGCGGTCAAGGCAACGGCAAACGGGTTCGTCACCGGCATCGCCACCCGCGACATCGGCCTTGCTGTGGTTGGCCTGGGCGGCGGGCGCACAAGGCCTGACGACAAGATCGACCCCAGCGTCGGCATCACCAGGCTGCTGCCCATAGGGGCGGAAGTGCACGCCGGAGATGCTCTGGCGCTGATCCACGCCCGCTCACCCTCCGATGCCGAGGCCGCAGCCGCCACCGTGGTTTCGGCCTATGCCATCGGCGCCTCGAAACCGCCGGCCGACAAAACCGTCATCCGGCGGATCCTGCCGCGCGGCTGACCGAGCCGGGAGCCTATTGGACGAGCAGCAACGTGCCGTTTTCGGCCTGGTATTTGCCGAGCCGGTTGAGGAAGCTCATGCCGATCAGGTTGGTGCGCAACGCCTTGTCGTCGAGCACGATGGCCTGCACGCCATCGACGCTGATGCTGCCGATCTGCAGCCGGTCGATCATCACCACCGCCGCCTTGATCGAGCCGTTGGCGGTGTTGACCTCATGGCTGAAATCGGACGGATTGAGCGACAGCCCGATCCGGCGCGCCGTCGACGTGTTGACCGCGACCAGCGTGGCGCCGGTGTCGATCATGCCGTCCACCTGACGGCCGTTGAGTTTGAAGGTCGACGAGAAGTGTCCGCGCCCGTCCGCCGCGACGACGACCTTGCGCCCGGTCGGCAGCGGCGCCGCCGGCTTGTCGGGAACCGACGCCAGGCTGACCTGCGGTTGTCCCTCGACCTCGGGCTTGGCCGTCACCGTCGATTTCAGCAGGTTTTCAAATATCTGCGGATTCGACTGGTAGACGACCGGGATCGATGCCGATGTACCGGCAAAGACGCTGAGGATGAGAAGCTTGCGCAGCATGGATCGGCCTTTGTGCTGCCGATCCTTTAGCCCCTGATGGT